>JAEFAB010000043.1 GCA_016292095.1 Eubacterium sp.
AGTCTAGAGGTGGAGTTAAGAGAGGCGAAATACAGAGTTGAGAATGATTTGGTGGATGTGGATCATGTGGAAGCGACAACCTTTGGGGAGGGCGGACGATTTAGAAATCCAGAGGAACTTTTAAAATGGCTGGAAGAACATCAGCCGGATTATGAGCCTGTATTATCCCACGGAGATTTTTGCTTACCAAATGTATTTTTTAAGGACGGAAAGGTAACAGGATATATTGATTTAGGAGATACAGGAATTGGTGACCGCTGGAGAGATATTGCCCTGTGCTATCGAAGTCTGAAACATAACTTTGATGGAAGCTTTGGTGGAAAAGGATATCCTGGATTTAATCCGGATATTCTCTTTGAAAAATTAGAAATGGAACCAAATTGGGAAAAATTAGATTACTATATTATGTTGGATGAGTTATTTTAAATGGGGTATGAAGTTTGATTAGAGAGATAAAGGAAAATGATTAGGAGTAAGTGCACAGAGGAAAAAAGAATAGATTTCCGCAGTCGTTTGATGTATAATCGTAGGCGTGTAAAGAAAGGAAGTGCAAAGTCATGAAAACTAAAATATTTATAGATGGTAGCGAAGGTACAACAGGTCTTCGAATTAATGAGAGATTTCAGAAGCGTGACGATATTGAATTATTGAAAATCAATCCGGAATTAAGAAAGGATCCTGAAGAACGAAAGAAGATGATTAATGCTTCAGATATTACGTTCCTGTGTTTGCCGGATGATGCTTCAAGAGAATCTGTTTCTTTGGTTGAAAACGAGGATGTTGTTATTATTGATGCATCTACTGCACATAGAACAGAAGAAGGATGGGCTTATGGTTTTCCAGAATTGTCTAAAGGACATAAGGATGCCATTGCAAACGGAAAGCGTATTGCTGTTCCGGGATGCTATGCCACAGGATTTATTTCGCTAGTGTATCCGTTGATTGCCGGCGGAATACTTCCAAAAGATTATCCGGTAAGCAGTTTTGCTCTTTCAGGATACAGTGGAGCAGGCAAGAGAACCATTGCAACCTACGAAAGTGAAGACAGACCAAAGCAGTTGTCTGCAGGTAGAGAGTATGCGCTGACACAGCAGCATAAGCACCTGAAAGAAATGAAGGCGATTACAGGTTTGGAACGTACACCGTTGTTCTCGCCGATTATTGATGATTATTACAGTGGAATGGTTGTTTCCGTGCCATTGTTTACAGATATGCTGGAAAAGAAAGTGACAGTAGAAGAGTTACTGAACTACTATGCAGAATACTATAAGGGACAGCAGTTTATTGAAGTGAGCGCTGCAGATGATGAGATTGCAGCCAGTGGATTCTTAGCAGGAAATGAAAAGTCCGGTTGGGATGGATTGAAGATTTATGTTACCGGAAATGACGAACGAATTGTTGTTTCTTCACAGTTTGATAATCTTGGAAAAGGTGCATCCGGTGCGGCGATTCAGTGTATGAATATTGTTCTTGGCTGCGATGCGGCAAAGGGATTGGACTTATAAAAAGAATCATCAAGTCACTATGAAGTTCATAGTGGCTTTTTGTATTTGTTATGGAGAGAAAAGATGAAGTATCAGAACACAATTGAAGGAAGATTTCACAGCAGACCCAATCGCTTTATTGCAAAGGTGTGGGTGGAAGATGTGTTAGAGACGGTGCATGTGAAAAATACCGGCCGTTGCAAAGAACTGTTATTGCCGGACAGCAGAGTGATTTTGGAAATCAGTGATAATCCAAACCGCAAGACCAAGTATGATTTAATCGCGGTATATAAAGAAGGATTGGGGCTGATTAACATGGACAGTCAGGCTCCCAACAAGGTGGCGTTGGAGTGGCTGAGAGAACAGGACTATGACTTTATCAAACCGGAGTATACTTATGGAAATTCCCGGATTGATTTCTATATGGAAAAGGGTGATAAGAAATACTTGATGGAAGTGAAAGGTTGTACGTTGGAAATTGACGGGGTGGGATATTTTCCCGATGCACCTACAGAGCGTGGCGTAAAGCATTTGAAAGAACTGACCGGGGCAAGAGGGGAAGGGTTTGAGTGTATTACTGCCTTTGTAATCCAGATGGAAGGGGTTCATCAGGTACTGCCTAATGTGGAAACCCATCCGGCCTTTGGGGAAGCTTTGGCAGAAGCAAAAGCAGCCGGGGTTCGTGTACTGTTTTTAGGCTGTGAAGTAGAAGAGAATCGATTGGTAATTAATCGAAGCTTTGAGGGCTGACTTATTTGCGCAGCATTGCATCGATGTATTGTCCGCCGTTGTCTTTTAACCATTTTCTGTGGATTTTATAATCGGGCAGAATTCTTTCCACTTCAGCCCAGAATTTCGGTGAGTGGTTCATCTCTAAACGGTGGCATAGCTCGTGCACTACAACATAATCAATGACTTCTTTGGGAGTCAGCATCAGCAGACAATTAAAATTGAGATTTCCCTTGGAGCTACAGCTACCCCAACGGGTTTTCTGATTACGAATGGTGATGCGACCGTAAGTTACACCAACCAAAGGCGCATAATAACGGACCCGTTCCGGAATATAGGAACAGGCATCTTGAGCAAGTTTTTGCACATCGGCAGTAGACAAAGTCATTGCCGGTGTGTTTTCTTTTTCCTGAAGTTCCTCCATTCGTTTCCGTACATGCTTCAGAATCCAATCCTGTTTCTCAATAATGAATTTCTGAATTTCCACGGTAGAAAGACGATAGGGAGCGCAAACAAGGACTTCTGCATCTTTTGTAATTTCTATGGCTAATGTTTTTCTTTTAGATCGAATAATTTTAATTTCACTCATAATTAAACAGTATATCGAAATTGATGAAAAGAATCAAAGAAATAGGGTGGGAAAGAGTAATGTTGTGTGATAAACTTATGAAAGAATGGGTTTGGAATGATTTGTTACCAAAGAACGGGATACAAATTTTAAGGTGGAGTTGTGAGAAAAAATGGAGAAAAGTAAATGGGAAAATATGCCGATGATGATTTTTGGAGCGATGATTTGTTGCTTCCTTTGGGGCTCGGCTTTCCCTTGTATTAAGATTGGGTATCAGTTATTTCATATTGCAGGAGGAGATACAGCCTCTCAAATTATGTTTGCCGGATGCAGATTTACCATAGCGGGGATGATGGTAATTTTATTTTCAAGTATAACAAATCGGAAGTTTACAAAACCGAAGCATCCGAAGCGAATTGCTACCTTAAGTGCATTCCAGACGATTACACAGTATGTGTTTTTTTATATTGGACTGGCGCATACCACAGGAGTGAAGTCTTCCATTATTACAGGTTCGGGAACTTTTCTGACTTTGTTGGTTTGCTGCTGGGGATTTAAACAGGAAAAATTGACAACGAAAAAAATCCTTGGAAGTATTTTAGGTTTTGCGGGAATTATTCTGGTAAATCTGAACGGTGAAAGTATTGATTTGGATTTTTCCGTCCGGGGAGAAGGATTCGTGTTCATTGCAGCCTTTTGTACGGCCATGGCATCGGGATATATTAAGAAATTTTCGGCAGATTCCGATGTGGTAATGCTGAGCGGATATCAGTTCTTCTTTGGTGGCCTTGTGATGGCAATTGTCGGAACTTGCGTCGGAGGACGTTTGAACGGATTTTCTTTTGGTGGAATGTGCCTGCTTTTATATATGGGATTTATTTCAGCGATGGCATATACGCTTTGGGGAATTCTTTTGAAATACAATGATGTATCCAAGGTATCTACCTGTAAGTTTATGAATCCGGTATTCGGTGTGATTTTGTCATTCCTGTTGTTGAGTGAAAGCAATACTTTGGGTTGGCAGACCGTGGTTGCGTTGTTATTGGTATGCTTGGGAATTTTTGTTGTAAATTATAAAAAGCCTGCTGAAGTGGCAGAAGCAAATTAAAAGGAGAGGTGCCTATGGGGAATGCGATTTTAGAAACGCTTAATAAGATCGATGAAGTAATGTATTATCCGATTTTAATTATTGTGATGGCAATCGCTGGATTGTACTTTACTTTTTTGACAAGGGGAGTTCAGATACGCCTGTTCAAAGAGTCTTGCAGGTTGGTTATGGAACCTTCCGGAGACGGTAAGGTATCATCTTTTCAGGCATTGATGGTTTCTACGGCATCTCGTGTAGGTACGGGAAATATTATCGGAGTTTCCACTGCAATTTGTCTCGGTGGTCCCGGAGCATGTTTTTGGATGTGGGTCATGTGCATCGTTGGAGCATCTTCCGCTTTTATGGAAAGTACTTTGGCGCAGATTTACAAACGTAAGGACAAGAATGGTGCTTGTTTCGGAGGACCGGCATATTATATCGAGAAGGCTTTGCATGCACGCTGGCTGGCGGTACTGTTTTGCATCTTTCTGATTGCAACCTATGCAGTTGGATTTAATTTATTGTGTTCTTACAATTTGCAGTCGACTTTTGAAGTATATTCTTTCTACAATAAATCCGTGACACCATTGGTTGTGGGTGGCGTACTGGCTTGTCTGGTTGGATACTGCCTGTTAGGCGGCGGAAAGCGTATTGTAAAACTGACCAGCGTCATTGTGCCGTTTATGGGAGTGTCTTATGTGGCGATTTCTATTATTGTCATCCTTTTCCATATCACCTATGTGCCGGCAATGTTTGTGGAAATTTTCAAAGACGCATTTGATTTTAAATCCATTTTAGGAGGTGTGGCAGGTTCCTGTTTGATTTACGGAATTAAGAGAGGCCTTTATTCCAATGAAGCAGGTGTTGGTTCTGCACCAAATGCATCCGCTTCTGCGCATGTGTCACATCCGGCAAAACAGGGATTGGTTCAGACCTTGTCTGTTTACATTGATACATTATTGCTTTGTACGGCGACAGCGTTGATGTGTCTGGCAACTGGTGTGCCTCATACAAAAGAAGTATCCGGAGCAATGTATGTTCAAAATGCAATCTCCACGGTTTTTGGTAAAATCGGGCCGACGTTTATTACTTTTGCAATGGTGCTGTTTGCCTTTACGACATTGTTGGGAAATCTTTATTATGTAGACAATGCGTTGATTTTTATGAATCATAAGAAAGAACCGTCCAAAAGATTTCAGGTGGTTTTCAAAATCATCTGTATCATTATTGTATTTCTGGGAGCAATCATTCCAATGGATGCAGCTTGGGCAGTGGCAGATATTACTATGGGAGGAATGACATTGATTAACCTTCCGGCGTGTATGCTTTTAGGAAAAGTAGCAATTGATGCGTTGAAAGATTTTGAAAGGCAAAAGAAAGACGGAAAGAATCCAACGTTCAGAGGAAGCAACATTGGATTGGATGAGAAAGAATTGGATTATTGGAATTAATGGAAACTAATTTAAAATATCAAAAACTGAAACAATATTTAAAAGAATTGGGTAGCGTAGTTGTAGCGTTCTCCAGTGGAGTGGATTCCACATTTCTCCTGAAAACAGCCAAGGATGTTTTGGGAAATCAGGTGATTGCCGTAACGGCAATGTCCTGCTCGTTTCCGAAAAGAGAATTGGAAGAGGCAAAAGCTTTTTGCGAGAAAGAAGGAATTCGGCATATTTTAGTTGAATCAGAGGAACTGGCGATTGAAGGGTTCCGACAAAATCCCGTGAATCGTTGCTATTTGTGTAAACGGGAACTCTTTGAGAAAATCCGGAAAATTGCAGAAGACAATCATATGAATTACGTTGTGGAAGGTTCCAACATGGATGACAACGGGGATTACAGACCGGGATTACAGGCCGTGGCAGAACTGGGCGTGAAAAGTCCTTTAAGGGAAGTGGGATTGTACAAGGAAGAAATCCGGGAGTTGTCCAAGGGAATGAATCTTCCGACCTGGGACAAGCCATCCTTTGCCTGCCTTTCCTCACGATTTGTTTACGGAGAGACCATTTCCGAAGAAAAGTTGGCAATGGTAGATAAGGCAGAGCAGTTACTTTTGGATTTGGGCTTTCATCAGGTCCGAGTGAGAATTCACGGAACCATTGCAAGAATTGAGGTGGAACCGGAGGAACTGTATCGGATTTTAGATGAACGAACACTGATCACGGAAAAATTCAAATCCTATGGTTTTACTTATGTGTCTTTGGATTTGATGGGATATCGTACCGGCAGTATGAACGAGACATTAAAGGAAATATAAAAGAATCGGGGAGGTGACCTGCATGGCGACAGATTATAAAAAAGAAGCGGTAATGGATGCTTCAAAGTTTGTGTTGTTATCGGATTTTGTACCGGGAATTATTCAGGAAATCCGTTATTACTCGACTTATAATTTTGTCGGGGAACGCATTGACGGATATGAAGAACCTTGTGCGCTGATAACAAAGGAAGCAGCAAGAGCGTTAAAGACCGTAAGCAATCAGGCAAATGCTTTGGGATTTCGCCTGAAGGTTTTTGATGCATACCGACCGGCAAAGGCTGTAAAACATTTTGTTCTTTGGGGCATTGAAGATTTAGATCAGAGAATGAAGCCTTTCTTTTATCCTGAACTGGAAAAACAGGAGTTGTTTCAAAAAGGATATATTGCCAGCCAGTCAGGACACAGCAGAGGCAGCACCATTGACTTGACGTTGTTGGATATGAAGACCGGAAAAGAACTGGATATGGGAAGTCCCTTTGATTATTTCGGAGAAGCATCCCATCCGGATTATCAGGGTGTGACGAAAGAACAGTATGCCAACAGAATGCTGTTACAGGATTTGATGGTACAAAACGGATTTGAACCTATTGATTGTGAATGGTGGCATTTCACCTTGAAGGACGAACCATTTCCGGACACTTATTTTGAATTTCCGGTGTCGGTGGATTCCTTGAAAAAGTTAAAATAAAGAACGGAACATGCTTGTGGTGGATGCTGCAAGCATTTTTCTTTTGCAAGGAAACGGATTGAGAAACTTTTCTATTCGTGATAAGATAAGGGGGATTATGATATTTTGGAAGGAGAATTATTACAATGGAAGCATATAAGCAGGAATTTATAAATTTTATGGTTGAAAGTGATGTATTAAAATTCGGAGAGTTTACTTTAAAGAGTGGAAGAAAGTCTCCGTTTTTCATGAACGCGGGAGCTTACGTAACAGGTTCTCAGTTGCATAAATTAGGACAGTATTACGCAAAAGCAATTCACGAACATTACGGAGATGATTTTGACGTATTGTTTGGACCGGCATACAAGGGAATTCCTTTGGGTGTGGCAACATGTATTGCTTTTAGTGAATTATACGGAAAAGAAATCAGATATTGCTCAAACAGAAAAGAAGCAAAGGATCACGGTGATGCAGGAATTCTTCTTGGAAGTTCTATTAAAGACGGTGATAAGGTTGTAATTATCGAAGACGTTACCACATCAGGAAAATCTATTGAAGAAACATTCCCAATTATTAAGGCACAGGGTGATGTGGAAATTCTTGGATTAATGGTTTCCTTAAACCGTATGGAAAAAGGTCGCGACAGTGACAAGAGTGCTTTGGATGAAATCAAGGAAAAATACGGATTTGATGCCAATGCAATTGTATCCATGAGCGATGTTGTAGAATGCCTTTACAATAAGGAATGCAACGGAAAAGTTGTAATCAATGATGAAATCAAGACTGCAATTGATGCGTACTATGAACAGTATGGAGCAAAATAATGGTTAAAAAAACAAGAAGTGTGAATATCATAGGAAGAATATTATTTGTTCTGTATATGATGCTGGCGCTTTACTTTATGTTTTTTTCAGAATCGCTGGGAAGGAAGATTATCAGCGAGGATTACCGGTACAATTTAGTTGTCGGTTCCGAAATCAAAAGATTTTGGATGATGCATTACAGTTACGGATGGGGTGTGACATTAATCAATTTGCTGGGAAATATTATTTGTTTCATTCCCTTTGGTTTTCTGTTGCCTACGCTATCATATAAGCGGGGATACAAAAACGGCGTGACGGTTACATTGCTGGCGACAGTTTTCAGTATTCTGATTGAAACAGCCCAGGTCATTGCAAAAGTGGGGGCCTTTGATGTGGATGACATTCTGTTAAACACGCTGGGAGGTCTGATTGGGTACATTATTTTTGTGATTGGCAGAAAAATAGTAAAAGGTAAGAAGAGGTAAGTTCATGATCTTACGCAAAAAACGAACGCGAGAAGAAAGGGAGGCCAGAAAGGCCAGACATATCCCTTTGAGTAAATATACAGAAGGCGGAAGAATTGCAACGCTGATGGGACTGATTCATATCTTTCTCATCTTCCTTACAATTTTCGCCTCATTTTCCAAAAGAGGACATGCAGGAATTTATGCAGGAGTAATGATGTTGCTGGTCATGATTTCGGCAGCAGCAGGATTTGTGATTGGAATTAACAGTTTCAAGGAAAGCGATAAGTTTTTCCGATACTCTTATATCGGAACCATTCTCAATGCATCGATTTGGATTGGAATCCTTGGATTGTATATGACTTATGTTTAAAGGGGGCGCGTAATGGATATTATTAAAGAAAGATATGAAATTTCAATAGAACGAATTAGGGAAATTCAAACGGAAGGTGCTGTAAAGGCACCTTTTGCAGATTTTTTCGAAAAAAGCGGAAAGTTGATGGAGAAGATTGACGGATTGTATCAGATGGTTCAGTCCGGAGAATACAGAACTCTTTCGTTGGAAGAACTGGAAAAAATCAATGAAAGTTTATTCTGCGAAATTTACAGGGAAAACTATCAGGAAAGCTATGCAAATCCTGCCTATGCAGTGCAGCAGTTAGGAGAAGAATACGGAAAACTTCTCTGCTATCTGCATGTGGGAAATCGGAAGTTGATTCGCAGTGCGGTAAAGCAGGAAACAGAAAAAATGGCATTGCAGATGGAACTGTTCATTGAAATCTACAATTACTTTGAAGAACTGGATACAACGGATGAAAAAGATATTTTTGAAACCGTTTATTCTTACGAGAAAGACAATACGGAAATCTTTGTAGACGATCAGGTTGACGCCATGATTAATCCGGAACGGGATTACTATACGAGAATTGTCTTAGACAGTGATCTGGAGGATTTGCGTTATCTGTATTATTACGGTGAACACGTAGGAAGCAATGAAGTTCAAATGGCTCAGTTTTTAAACGGACTTTCTCAGGAAAAGATTGACCGGATTGCATCGACTTATACGGAAGGCTTCCGGGTTGGTTTTGTGAAAGCCGGAAAGCCGTTGGAGAAAAAAGGCTCCGTGCAAATCAGATACAATGTGGGATTTGAACGGATTGTCCGAAAGGCAGTTGAAAATTTTGCGGCCATGGGACTGAAACCGATTATCAGTGTGAATTGTGTTTCCTCAACACCACCAAATCCACAGTATGGCTTTGACCATAAAAATGATATGGGACTCTACTTTGACAAAGCCTATGTGAAGCGCAGTCTGGAGGTACGAAGACAGGCATTTGAAATCCGCAAGGAACTGGCAGGACTGATGGCAGGACCTGCAGTGATTGAAATTTTCGGAGAAACCCCGTTCGAACCGGAAAGCAAGAAAGAGGCAATTGCACTTTCCGAAGAACAGCAGAAACTGAAAGTTCAGTATATGAATGATGCGGCACAGCTGACACAGCAGTTTATCAAAGAAGAGGAACGTAGTTTTACAATCATTGCATTTCCGATTCCGGAGTTTGGAGAGGATTTTGAGGCAATGTTTGAAGAAACCATCAAAATCAATACGCTGGATGCAAATCTTTATGAACAGGTGCAGCAGCAGTTGATTGATACATTGGACCGGGCAGAGTATGTACGTGTTGTAGGTTCCGGGGAAAACAAAACCTATATGAACGTACAGTTGCAGAAACTCAACAACCCGGAAAAAGAAAGTAACTTTGAAAATTGTGTTGCCGATGTAAATATTCCGGTGGGAGAAGTGTTCACTTCGCCGAAACTGACGGGAACCAACGGAAAACTTCATGTGAGTCAGGTTTATCTGAACGGTCTGAAATTCAATGAACTGGAAATTGATTTTGAAGACGGAAAAATCAAGAACTATACCTGTGGAAATTTTGAGGAAGAAGCAGACAATCAAAAATATATTCGGGAAAATATTCTGTTTAACCACGAAACCTTACCGATTGGCGAGTTTGCCATTGGAACCAACACTACGGCATATGTTATCGCAAATAAATACGATGCGGTATATAAGCTGCCGATTCTGATTGTGGAGAAGATGGGACCGCACTTCGCAGTGGGGGATACCTGCTACAGCTGGGAAGAGGACATTAAGGTGTACAATCCGGATGGAAAGGAAATTATTGCCAGAGACAATGAAATTTCCGTTTTGCGAAAGACGGACGTGTCGAAAGCATACTTCGGATGTCATACGGATATTACCATTCCTTATGATGAATTGGGAGAGATAACCGCTGTCACTAAAGACGGGGAAGAAATTACGATTATTAAAGACGGAAGATTTGTTTTGGCGGGAACAGAATTGTTAAATGAACCTTTTCAGGAAAAATAGGGATTACATCTTCCTTTTTCAAGGGAATATGTTACAATAGAAAGAGCGTTAAATTTCTAACAATAATGATAATAAATTAAAAAAGGAGAAAAATAATGGCTAAAGTAGGAATTGTTATGGGGAGTGATTCAGATTTGCCTATCATGAGCAAGGCAGCTGAATTTTTAGACAAAGTGGGTATTGATTATGAAATGACAATTATTTCAGCCCACAGAGAACCTGATATTTTCTTTGACTGGGCAAAAGGTGCAGAAGGAAGAGGAATTAAGGTAATTATTGCAGGTGCCGGTAAGGCAGCTCATTTACCGGGAATGTGTGCAGCATTGTTCCCAATGCCTGTTATTGGTATTCCAATGAAGACCTCTGATTTAGGTGGTGTAGATTCTCTTTACTCCATCGTACAGATGCCATCCGGAATTCCGGTTGCAACAGTGGCCATTAACGGCGGACAGAATGCAGGAATTCTTGCAGCGAAGATCCTTGCAACATCAGATGCCGAATTATTAAATAAATTAAAAGACTTCAGTGAAGAAATGAAAAATTCTGTAGTGGAAAAAGCAGAACGTCTTGATGAAGTAGGCTATAAGAATTACTAGAAAAAAGTAACAGGGAAACATTTATTTTTTTAAAGAGAAGGAGATTATCATATGGATTACAAGACATCCGGAGTAGATATTGAAGCAGGATACAAGTCAGTGGAATTAATGAAAGCAAGCATTAAGGAAACAATGAGACCAGAAGTTTTAGGTGGAATCGGTGGATTTGCCGGAGCTTTTGATTTATCATCAATCAAAAATATGGAAGAACCGGTTTTACTGTCAGGAACAGACGGCTGTGGAACAAAGGTAAAATTAGCATTTGTTATGGATAAGCATGACACAATCGGTATTGATGCCGTAGCAATGTGTGTAAACGACATTGCATGTTCCGGTGGAGAACCATTATTCTTCTTAGATTATATTGCATGTGGCAAGAACTATCCTGAAAAGATTGCAACAATCGTTAGCGGTGTGGCAGAAGGATGTAAACAGTCCGGTGCAGCATTAGTTGGTGGTGAAACAGCAGAACATCCGGGATTAATGCCTGAAGATGATTATGATTTAGCTGGATTTGCTGTAGGTGTTGTTGACAAGAAAGATTTAATTACAGGAGAAAACATCAAGCCCGGCGATGCTTTAATCGGTATTGCATCCAGTGGTGTTCACAGCAACGGATTTTCATTAGTTCGTAAAGTATTCGATATGACAGAAGAATCTTTAAATACATACTATGATGAATTAGGAAAGACTTTAGGAGAAGCGTTAATCGAGCCAACAAGAATTTACGTTAAGGCTCTTAAGAACGTGAAAGAAGCAGGCGTTACAATCAAGGGTTGTAGCCATATTACCGGTGGTGGATTCTATGAAAACATTCCTAGAATGCTTCCGGACGGTGTTAAGGCAGTTGTTAAGAAAGACAGCTATGAAGTACCTGCAATCTTCAAACTCTTAGCAGAAAAAGGTGATATTTCCGAAGAAATGATGTATAACACATACAACATGGGTATCGGTATGATTCTTGCTGTAGATCCGGCAGACGTGGATACTACCATGAAAGCTTTGGAAGCAGCAGGAGATAAATGTTTTGTTGTTGGTCAGATTGAAGCAGGCGAAAAGGTTGCAGAACTGATTTAATAAAGAAGGAGAAAATCATGATACGTGTTGGTGTAATGGTTTCCGGTGGAGGAACAAACCTTCAGGCAATTTTGGATGCAGTGGATGCTGGAAAAATTACAAATGCTTCTATTGAAGTAGTTATCAGTAATAAGAAAGATGCATATGCTTTGGAAAGAGCAAAGAAGCATAACATTGCCGCAGTTGCAGTTTCTCCAAAAGACTATGAAACAAGAGAAGAATTTAACAAAGCGTTAATTGAAACAACAGATTCTTACAATCTTGACTTAATTGTATTGGCGGGATTTTTGGTAGTACTTCCAAAAGAATTTGTTCAGAAATATGAAGGAAGAATCATTAACATTCATCCTTCCTTAATCCCATCTTTTTGCGGAGATGGATTTTACGGATTACATGTTCACGAAGCGGCATTGGCTCGTGGTGTGAAGGTAACCGGAGCAACCGTTCATTTTGTGGATGAAGGAACCGATACAGGTCCGATCATCTATCAGAAGGCAGTGGAAATTTTACCGGATGATACACCGGAAGTTTTACAGAAACGTGTAATGGAACAGGCGGAATGGAAGATTCTTCCGGAAGCAATCAATGCCATTGCAAATGGTTCCGTGAAATTTTAATGAAGTACAAAGATAGAGGAGATACGAGATGAAAGTTTTAATCGTTGGAAGCGGCGGAAGAGAACATGCCATTGCTACAGCTGTAGCAAAGAGTCCAAAAGTAGATAAGATTTATTGTGCACCGGGAAATGCAGGAATCGGACAGATTGCCGAATGCGTTAATATTGGTGCAATGGAATTCGATAAACTGGTTGCATTTGCAAAGGAAAACGAAATTGATTTAACTGTTGTCGGAATGGATGACCCGTTGGTAGGCGGTGTTGTAGATGAATTTGAAAAAGAAGGACTTCGTGTATTCGGACCAAGAAAGAATGCAGCAATCCTGGAAGGCTCTAAAGCATTTTCCAAGGATTTAATGAAGAAGTACAATATTCCGACTGCAACTTATGAAAACTTCAATTCTCCGGAAGAAGCAAAAGCATATTTGGAAACTTCAAAGTATCCAATCGTTTTAAAGGCAGACGGTCTTGCTCTCGGTAAGGGCGTATTAATCTGCAATACAAAAGAAGAAGCAATGGATGGCGTAAACGAACTGATGCTTGATAAGAAGTTCGGTGATGCAGGAAATACAATTGTTATTGAAGAATTTATGACAGGTCGTGAAGTTTCAGTACTTTCTTATGTGGATGGAAAGACGATTAAGATTATGACTTCTGCACAGGATCATAAGAGAGCAAAGGACGGAGATCAGGGATTGAATACCGGTGGTATGGGAACATTCTCCCCAAGTCCTTTCTATACAGATGAAGTAGACGAATTCTGTAAGAAATATATCTATCAGGCAACGGTAGATGCCATGGCAGCTGAAGGAAGAGAATTTAAGGGAATTATCTTCTTTGGATTAATGCTGACAGAAGAAGGACCAAAGGTATTGGAATATAATGCAAGATTTGGTGATCCGGAAGCGCAGGTTGTTCTGCCACGCATGCAGAACGATATTGTGGAAGTGTTTGAAGCATGTATTGACGGAACACTGGATCAGATTGATTTACAGTTCGAAGACAACGCAGCAGTTTGTGTTGTTCTTGCCAGCGATGGTTATCCTGTTTCTTATGAAAAAGGATTTGAAATCAAAGGATTGGAACAGTTTGAACAGAAGGAAGGCTACTATGTATTCCATGCAGGAACAAAGCTTTCTGACGGAAAGATTGTTACAAATGGAGGAAGAGTTCTTGGCGTAACAGCAAAGGGTAAAGACTTAAAAGAAGCAAGAGCGAATGCATATGAAGCAACAAAACTGATTGATTTCGAAAACAAATATATGAGAAATGATATCGGTAAGGCAATCGATGAAGCTTAAGGGATAAGGAAGGTAAGTCATGAAACAGTTAAGAAGTTTATTATTAGTGATGATAATGATGGTCCTGGGATTAGCGGGAACAGCTACCGTAGCGGCAGCACCGACAGATTTGTCATCAATGACTATTTATGCTGTTGATGCAGCAGGAAACAAAACAGAAGTACCAATTGAGTTCAATTCTACAACATACAGTTATGATATCACTGTTAAATCGACAGCGTTAACAATTGATATTGTGTTCAAAACAGAAGATGCAACTTCTACAGCACAGATTGTAAATGCTCCGTATAACACAAGATTGGACATCGGTGCAAACAATAAGACACAGGTATTGGTTACTGCAGCAAACAGAGCGACAGCAACATATACAATTAACACGACAAGACTTACAGCAGATCAGGATGCAAACTTCAGTTACGAAAAGACTGAAGATGCTACGGAAGAAAAAGAAACAAAGGCTGAAAAAGCAGAAAAGAATGCAACAAAAGTCACTGTTGGAAAAAGAACATTAAAGATTAAAAAGAAAATCACTGAGGAAGTTCCAAAGGGATTTGACAAAAGCACCTATGAATATCAGGGAAAGAAATATGATTGTATCGTAAAGGGTGATGCTGATCACTTGGTTGCACTTTACCTGTACAATTCCAAGGTGGAAGGTTTTTACGTATACGATAAGGACCAGGATGATTTCTATCCGTTAAAGAACATCAATGTTGCCAGCAGAATGTATACAATTATCAGTAACAGCCAGCCGGCAGATGTATTAAAGAACTACAGCAGAGAATCCATCGAAATCGGGGATGAAAAAGTAAAGGCTTGGGTTCTTGATGCAGAAGAAGGTGTTTATCTTGTTTATGCAATGAACTGGGACGAAGAAGTAAACCTGTATGCATATGATTCAGAGGAAGGTGTATTCCAGAGATACATGATTAATGAAGATGCATTTTCTCAGCAGGAAGCTGCGGAAGTGGCATACAGAAAGCTTCAGAAGAACAGAACAACACTTGCAAATAAGTACAACAGATTGTTGAAGGTTATTGCAGGATTAATCATTTTCATTGTGATGTTAATCTTCATTTTAATTAACATGAAGCTGGATCGTAAGGCAAAGAAACTTCAGAAGGAAGAAAGCGTTGCCGATGATGAGTTGGATGATGAAGAGTACAATGAAAAGCAGAGAAAGAAAGCTGAAAAGAAAAAGTTAAAAGAAGAAAAGAAAAATAAAAAAGAAGAGTCCGTTTCTGAAGAAGACTTAAGAGAAGTACCGGAAGAAAATGAAGACGCAGAAGTGGAAGATTTTACAGAAGATACTGAAGAAGAGGAACCGGAAGAACAGCCAAAGCGTGGATTGTTCGGAAAGAGAAAAATTGCCGGCGGTGTTTACGGTGATGTTCCGACATTTGGTTCCGACATGGAATCTTCAGAAGGATTTTACGGTGGAGAAATTCTGGAAGAGGATGAGGTATTAATTGATATTACTTCAGATGAACCGGAAGAACCGGAAAACCAGTTCGAAATTTCCAAACCGGAAGAAGCGGTTGATGAAAAGAAAATCACACCGGAAGAAATTATGAAAAATGAAGAAGAGGACTTAAAAGAGACTTTGAAATCAATGTTGCCTCCAAAGGAAGAGGATGACGACGATGATGATGATGATTTTGAATTCATTGATTTAGACTAAAGATAAGTGCTCAATAATTACTTAATGCTCTGGGCGAAAGTCTGGAGCATTAAAAATATAACCGGAAAATGGAGGAAAGGATATGCAGGCAGGAAAATATACAGTTCAGATGCAGAAAGCCATGGAAAGCGCAAGAGAACTGGCTAGCGGAATGGGAATGCGCTATATCGGTACAGAACACATTCTGGCCGGATTGGCAAGTGTTGCAGACAGTGTTGCTGCAAACGTGTTATACAACTATGAATTGGTTTATAACGACATTGTATCAGCCATTGAGCAGGACATGGATGTCAAGTATATGCAGAAAAAGCGCAGTAAAGGACGGAATCTCTCCTTATCCAGCAGAGCACAGGCGTTGATGAACCGTGCTGAAGCCGAAGCCCATAAGAGCGGAATGCCGAAAATCGGTACAGAACATGTTTTGCTGGCTATGATTGCGGAGCCGGACTGTGAAGCCCATGCAATTATTGACAGCTATCGAATCAGCTTCAAAAAAGTATGCGGAGACTTATTGAAGGTAATGAATCGGGATCCCGCTGAAATTAAAATATATGTGAAAAATCCAAAGAAAGGAAAGCGGAATGCCCAGGCATCTGCTACTCCGACTTTGGATAAATACGGAAGAGATATGACGGCAGCAGCTGCAAGAAAGCAGTTGGACCCGGTAATCGGAAGAGAAACGGAAATCGAAAGAATTCTGCAAATTCTCAGCAGACGTACCAAAAACAATCCTTGTCTGGTAGGAGAACCGGGTGTGGGTAAGACCGCTATTGTGGAAGCAATTGCCCAGCGTATTTGCGAAGGCACCATCCCAAAGAGTATGGTTGGAAAACGACTCATTAGTCTGGACTTATCCGGAACTGTAGCCGGTTCAAAGTATCGTGGAGAATTTGAGGAGCGTCTGAAGGCGATTATTGATGAGGTAGAGGCTGCAGGCAATATCATTCTTTTTGTCGATGAAATTCATACGATTATCGGTGCAGGCGGAGCAGAAGGCTCCATGGATGCATCAAATATTTTGAAACCTTCATTGACCAAGGGAAATCTGAAAATTATCGGCGCGACAACCATAGCGGAATATCGCAAATATTTTGAAAAGGATGCGGCACTGGAAAGAAGATTTCAGCCGGTTAATGTAGAAGAACCGACAGAAGAACAGGCGGTGGAAATTCTGAAAGGACTTCGTACCGCTTATGAAGATTATCATAACGTAACGATTTCCGACGAAGCACTGGAGGCAGCAGTTCAATTGTCCGTTCGTTACATCAATGACAGAAATCTGCCGGATAAGGCAATTGATTTGATTGATGAGGCAAGTTCTAAAATGCACATTCGCGAAGTGCCAAAGCCAAAGAGCTTGATTGATTTGGAACTGAAGGTAGAAGAATTAAATCTTCAGTTGGAAATGTGTGTCAGACATTCTGACTTCAAAGCAGCAACCCAGCTGAAAAAAGAGTTGGAAAAGACGACGGAAAAAATGAAGAAAGCCACTGCAAAATGGGAAGGCAGTGATATTGCATACAGACCGGTTATTCAGGAAGAATCCATTCAGGAAATTGTTTCCATGTGGACAGGAATTCCGATTACAAAGATGGGTAAGAATGAGCAACAGAGATTGCTGAAGTTGGAATCCATCCTTCACAAGAGAGTGGTTGGACAGGAAGAAGCAGTAGAGGCCGTGGCAAAAGCCGTGAGACGAGGCAGAGTTGGACTTAAGAATCCAAACCGCCCGACCGGTTCTTTCTTATTCCTGGGACCTACCGGTGTGGGAAAAACGGAATTGTCCAAGGCACTGGCAGAAGCGGTGTTCGGTTCGGAAGATTCCATTATCCGTGTCGATATGTCCGAATATATGGAAAAACACAGTGTATCCAAGATGATTGGTTCCCCTCCGGGATATGTAGGGTTTGATGATGGAGGACAGTTAAGCGACAAGGTACGTAAAAATCCTTATTCGGTTATTCTGTTTGATGAAATCGAAAAGGCTCATCCGGATGTGTTTAACATTTTACTTCAGGTACTGGATGACGGACAGATTACGGATTCCAAAGGAAGAAAAATCAACTTTAAGAATACAATCATTATTATGACTTCCAACGCAGGGGCAGGAAGAATTGTTGATCCAAAGCATTTGGGATTTACCCATGGTGACGTGGAAAAACAGGATTATGAGAAAATGAAATCCAATGTCATGGAAGAGGTCAAGAAGATGTTCAAACCGGAATTTATTAACCGAATTGACGACATCATTGTATTCCATGCACTGACTCAGAAAGAAGTGAAGAGTATTGTAACCATTATGCTGAATGTTTTAAAGAAACAGGTGAAACAGCAGATGGACATTGAATTAAAATTCCAAAACAGCCTGAAACAATATCTGGCAACGGAAAGTTACGATAAAAAGTACGGAGCACGTCCTTTGAGACGAATGATTCAGAGCAAAGTTGAGGATGCTCTGGCGGAAGAAATTCTGGCCGGTAAGGTGAATCGAGGAGATTGTGTAACAATTTCATATAAAGGAAAACAAATTGATATTTCGGTTGCCGAATAGGTATAAAAAAAGGTATAATAGACTTAGGCTCAACGGAGCGGAAGAGGAAGTCCAAAGAGACTTGAAAACAGGAGGATAAGATGGCAGTAGTTAAAGAATTAATCAGAGAAGAGAGTAACGGTTCAATCAGTTTCGGTAATTATGAATTACCACAGAAAACAAAAAAAGCTGACTTTGAAGTAGCGGGCGATGTTTACAAAGTTAAGACTTTCAAAGAAATCACAAAGTTGGAAAGAAATGAGTCTTTTGTATATGAATCTATTCCGGGAACAGCAGTTAGCGTATTCAGAGAAACAGACCAGGAAATCAGTTTCTTTGTTGATGGAACAACTCAAACTCAGATTACATTAGAACTGGAACCAAACAAGGAGTATCGTGTAGTTGTGGGACAGTCTGATTTAGGTGTTTCAAAAACTGACGTTGGTGGAAAACTTACATTTGACGTAGCATTGAGCGAAGGAAATTTAGTTCAGGTTAAAATCACAGCTGCCTAATTGTTAAGGAGGCGTTATGGTAAAAATGACCGTTGGCATCGAGGGAATGATGTGTGGAATGTGCGAAGCACACATGAATGATGCAATCAGAAATTCTTTTAAAGTAAAAAGTGTTCATGCATCACGTTCGGACAAAAAAGCAGTAATCATTGCTGAAAAAGAAATTTCAAAAGAGGAATTGGAAAAAGTAATCCGTGAAGCGGGCTATAAAATGCTTCAGGTAGAAACAGAACCTTATGAGAAAAAAGGGCTGTTCGGCTTTTTGAAATAAGAACAAAAGAGGAGAGGCAATTCGTATGAGATTCATGCGAATTGTTTCTCATATATAAAAAAAACAGCTAGAATGGAGAATCAATGGCAAAAAGCACAAAGACAGTATTTTTTTGTAAAGAATGTGGATATGAATCGGCAAAATGGTTGGGACAATGTCCGGGATGTCACGAAGTAGGAACTTTTGTTGAAGAACCGGTTAGCATGGGAAAAGCAAAAAGAAGTGTGAACCGGCTAGGAAATAAGCCGGTTTTATTAAATGAGGTTTCTGCAGAGGACGAGGAACGTACGACCACAGGATTTTCGGAACTGGACCGCGTTCTTGGAGGAGGAGTTGTTCCGGGTGGTCTGATTTTAGTAGGTGGTGACCCCGGAATCGGAAAATCCACACTGCTTCTTCAGGTTTGCAGAAATATGGCACAGAACGGAAAAAAAGTGCTTTATATTTCCGGTGAAGAATCTCTGAAGCAGATTAAATTTCGCGCAAACCGTATGGGCGAATTTTCTGATAATATCAGCTTGCTGGCTGAGACCAATCTGGATGTTATTGAGTCCGAAATTCTGGAAATGAAGCCGGAAATCGTTGTAATCGATTCGATTCAGACTATTTTCAGAGAAGACATCAGTTCAGCACCGGGAAGTGTCAGTCAGGTGCGTGAATCAACGAATACTTTGATGCAGTTGGCAAAGGGACACACAATTCCGATTTTTATTGTCGGTCACGTAACAAAAGAAGGCGTTGTTGCAGGACCGAGAGTTTTGGAACATATGGTGGATACCGTTCTTTATTTTGAAGGGGATCGCCATGCAACCTATCGTATTATCCGCGGAGTGAAAAACCGTTTTGGTTCTACCAATGAAATCGGTGTTTTTGAAATGAGAAACAACGGATTGCAACAGGTACTGAATCCATCTGAATTTATGTTGGACGGAAGACCGACGGATGCATC
The DNA here is from genome assembly GCA_016292095.1 of Eubacterium sp. Classification (GTDB taxonomy): domain Bacteria; phylum Bacillota; class Clostridia; order Lachnospirales; family Lachnospiraceae; genus Eubacterium_G. The sequence goes on from JAEFAB010000043.1 coordinate 19,991, forward strand.
CGGTTCAGTGGTTGCCTGCCTTATGGAAGGAACCCGCCCGATTTTAGTGGAAATTCAGGCGTTGATTACGCATACAAACTTTGGAATGCCCCGTAGAACCGCCGTAGGAACGGATTATAACCGTGTGAATTTATTAATGGCTGTGCTGGAAAAACGATTGGGAATTCAGATGGGAGATTATGACGCCTATGTGAATATTGCAGGTGGATTAAAAATCAATGAACCTGCACTGGACCTTGCCCTGGTGATGGCATTGCTCAGTAGCTTTAAGAACAGAATTGTTGATGCTGAAACAATTGTTTTCGGTGAAGTGGGATTGTCAGGAGAAGTCAGAGCTGTTTCGCAAATTGAACAGCGTGTGATGGAAGCGAAAAAATTAGGTTTCAAGAGATGTATTCTTCCGACAGTTTCAATGAAAGGATTATCCGATGTAGATGGAATTGAACTGATTGGTGTAGCGAATGTTCAGGAAGCTGCAGATAAAATCTAAGGGGTTAAAGAGTACATAAGAGGGAGGAAAAAATGATTTTTGAAGGAAAACATTTGAGAATGCTCGGTGTCAGCATTTTTCTTTTATATCTAGCAATCTATTATTGGGAAAAAATTGCAGGTTTTCTTTATACAGGATTTGGCGCCGTCGCTCCGGTACTTCTCGGAGCAGTACTTGCATACATGCTTAATATCCTGATGGACATGTATGAAGACTATTTCTTTAAAAAAAGTGAAAAACCGATAATTAATAAAATCAGAAGACCGGTTTGTCTGATTGGCTCCATTGTGACCATTGCCGTTATTATCGGTGTGTTAGTATATCTGGTTATTCCGGAATTAGTAGAAAGTGCCACAATTCTCGTGGAAGGTATTCCAAACGGGGTACGTGCATTAGCGAGATATGATTGGTTCCAGGCAATTGTACCAGACAATATTGTGGACAAACTTTTAGAAATGCACTGGAAAGATTATATTGACAGTGCCATGAAGTTTTTTAAAGGCGGAATTGGCGGATTTGCTGGAAGTGCCATGAATATTGCAGGGTCTGTCTTTTCTAAATTTGTTTCTGCACTGTTTGCAATTGTGTTTGCAATTTATTTTTTAGGCAGCAAGGAAAAATTCCAGACACAGGCTTTGCGTGTAATGCGTGTGGTTGTTAAAAAGGATTACTATGATAAAACATTGCATTACTTAAACGTTTGTAATCTCTGTTTCCATAACTATATTGTAGGAAAACTTGTGGATGCCATTGTAGTTGGAATTCTTTGTGCAATCGGAATGTCTGTTTTGAGACTGCCATATGTTTTGATGATTTCAGTATTTGTAGGATTTACAGCATTAATTCCAATCGTCGGAACCTATCTGGGTATAGCTGCTGGTGCAATCATTATTTTGACTGTATCTCCTATGAAAGCTTTAATCTTCTTGATTTTCATTATTATTATGATTCAGTTTGAAGCGAATGTAATCTATCCAAAGCTGATGAGTAATTCTATTGGACTTCCGGGCGTTTGGGTTCTCGCAGCAGTTACTGTAGGCGGAACAATTGCCGGTATCGGTGGTATGTTAATCGGTGTTCCAATCGTGGCAACCGTTTACCAGATCTCCAGAGAAATCATTTTGGAACGAGAGAAAAAACTGGGATTAGAGACACTTCCGGAGATTAAAAATGTCTCACAGGAACGCTGGACTAAAATTAAAAATATTAAGAATAAAGCAGCGAAAAAAACAGAACAACGGAAAAAGAACGGAAAGAATTAGAGAGTTTTACTTATTCGCGTGTCAGAAGTGAAAAATACCTTGACAAAGCCGATGAATTTATGGTATAAATACCCTTGTGCAAATTACATAGGGGCATAGTTCATCGGTAGAATAAGAGTCTCCAAAACTCCAGAGCTGGGTTCGATTCCTAGTGCCCCTGCTGAAAAGAATCAGTCGTAAGACTGGTTCTTTTTTTGTGCTTTCGACGCGGTGGTAGCGTGGGGAGTTGGGGACACGGGGGAGTGAATTACGAACGAAATTGGGAATGTGCGAGATTCATCCGTAGGGAGTTGAGGGCTTTTACAGATGAAAATAGGGGAAGGCGATATTTATTCGTAGTGGATTGGGGACTATTACGAATGAAAATATGAGATTGTGGAATGTATTCGTAGGATCGAGAAGATTTTTACGAATGAAATCTGAGAATTGGGAAATGGATTCGTAATGGTCGGGGAGTTGTTACGAATGAAAATAGAGAAACGTGAGATGGATTCGTAATGATAGCGCGACTACTACGGATGAAAGTGGAGAAAAGTGAATTATATACGTAGTAATGAGGATTTGGCTACGGATGAAAGAGGAGAAATGGGCAAATCATACGTAGTGGCAAGGGAAAATGAGGTTCTTCGCTGGGGATTACTAGAGGATTTCCGGTTTCTGCACTTCATCTAGTGACAAATTTGCAGAGATTACTAGATAAAATGAGAATTAAGCAAAATCACCAGTGAATTGGCGTATTGGAATAGTGCTAGTAAACGGGGGTCAGAATCCATGGTATTGTTGGTAATGTCAATTTAGAACAAATATGTTATGATGAAAGCAAAGTTTAAGTGTCTCAAGAGGAATTGACTTTAGTGCTTCTGATAAAAGGATCAGTCAAAAGACTGGTTCTTTTTTAACAAAAGAAGATGAAATAAAAAAGTTTGAATTTATTTCGACACATTGGCAGACTGAATCGTAGTTATAGTGAAAGGAGGTTGATATACATATGGAAGGTACCGGACATGAAAAAGATTTTGAAAGAATTTATGAGATGTATGTGAACGATATTTACCGGTTATGCTATTCCTTCATGAAAAATAGTATGGATGCGGAAGATGCAGTTCAGGAGACGTTTTGTAAATACTACCGATGTGAGAAAGTCTTTGATTCGGACAGTCATATTAAGTCTTGGCTTATTGTGACCGCGTCAAATTATTGCAAGGACGTATTGAAGCATTGGTGGCGAAAGCGACGTGATATAGACGAATGTGTCAATATGTACTCCGAAGAGCGGACGGAAATCAATGAACTGATGAGTGACATCATGAATCTTCCGGAAAAGTATAAAACCGCTGTATTCCTATATTACTACGAGGGGTATAACAGTAGGGAGATTGCAAAACTTTTAAATAAACCGGAATCGACAATACGTACATATCTTCAGAAAGCTCGGAACATTTTAAAAGGGAAATTGATCGAAGGAGAGGTTGTGTATGAACAATGAATTCAAAGAAGCATACGAAACAATAAACATCTCAAGTGATGTAAAGAACCGTATAAAAGGGGAAATAATGAATGAAAATAAAACAACAAGGAAAGTTTTCCACTTTGGAAAACCATTTGCAGTTGCTGCGGTAATTGTAGCTCTTGTTGTGCCAACAGGGGTATTTGCGACACAGCAGATGATAAAGCATTATAAAATGAAAATGACGAAAGGAAATCATAAGGTTGAGTTTGATCTTTCTGATGTGCAAGTAACAAAAGAAGAAGGGGCAGATGAAAACGTAAAATACGTGAAAGTGACGGGAGACTTTGACAAAAAGTTTAAACCTTACTATGAAGAGTTGGAAGAGCCAGTTCTTCCGGAAGATGATATAAAATATGGATTGTATGGTTCCAATCAATTCTTTGTTTTGAAAGAGAATAAAAAGGATGATTGGGATCTTTGGTACGAATTAGTTTATTTGGACGATGAAGTGGCGAAAGGTGAAATCTTTGAGACTTTTGTAGGAGGAACAAAGGAGTTTGAATCAAACGGAATGAAGGGCGTATGCGTGGATTACTCCGCAACAGATGGAAGTCAGGATGAGGAAGAACCTGTTGCTCATCGACTATATCTTTTCCATGAAGAGTATGGATATTTTATTACATTATTTGCTTCGAAAAATGTATCGGAGAAAGAACTGGTTCGTTTGGCAAAGACAATCAAGATGGAACCGGTGAACCACAAATATGAGGCATCAGACTATACTCGTTACAGCAGGAGTAAGTATAAGACCGTTGATCCGAATGCAATTGATGATTTTGATTATTATCATGAACGGGTAATGCATGAAGATTCATTTATTTCCGGAAATCAAGCAAAAATTGGGGAAGCAACAGTTTGCGTGAAAAATGTTGAAGTGCTTGATGCTGTGACCGGACTGGATCAAGAACATTTTAACATAGGATTTCGTTATCGGGATTATAAAAAATTTACCGACAAGAATGGAAAGGTAAAGAGCTATAACAGAGAGACTTTTAATCCGATGAATTTTGAAATTCTCGAAAACAAAACAATTCATCCGAAATATGTGAAGGTAACATATGAAGTTGATAATTCACAAGCACTCACGTTTGATGGGACTTATTTCTTCCCATTTGGTTTGACGAAATATGACATCGAAGATGGAGTGAAATATCAGAGGAAGGATGGATATGAAGGATGCAAGTATCTTCCAACAAATGAACTTGTACGTGGAGACGGTTGTATGTATTGCGAAGAGCTGGAGCATGTGAAAGGAAAGCCAGAAGAAATGCGGGCAATAAAAGCTACCAAGGGTAAGTTGACATTACATTGCATCTATTGTGTGGATGATGATTTCTTGGATAAGATGGCAGTGGATTTAAAGTATAACGGACCTTATATTGATATTTCACAAAAATAAAAAACGGAAACGGGATATGAGGAACCCTGTCAAAGTTAGACTTTTTTCGAGACGACTTCGGTCGTCTCGTTTTTTTATGTGGAAAGAAAAAAGTATAAGGGAGATTTATTGGACTTTTGATTTTTTATATTAAAAGCAACAAGATTATTCCATTGCCCGAAGAAAAGATAAATCAAGTGTGGCGCGTGTTGAATTATAAGACCGGACAATATGAAGAAGTTTAGCAGCACTTCAAAGTGTTTAAGGTTGATTAAAACGAAAGGAAGGATGACCTATGAAAAAAACGATGATAAACAAGTGGAGACCAGTTTCTGAGTTGAGACCGATTGAAAAAGATATATCAAATTTAGGATACAAGAAGCATTTTGCAGATGTACATGAGCTGGCAAAGGACAAATATAAAGTGTGGAGCAGTATGAACAACGGGACAGCGTGTTTTTATGAACCACTTGAGTTGAAAGAAGAAAATGGGGAACTCTTTTATCGGGAAAATGCTGAAACGGAATTCGCCGAAGAAATTGAGAGTTTTGAAACGCAGTTGGGAACAGTTGAAAATCACGATTGTGGCGAATTCGATAGCTGGATTGAAATACAGAATGAGGGGAAGAAACTCAAAATTGAAGGAAACTATTGTGACATGTTCGATTGCGGAGAGTATGTGTATGCAGTGTCCAATTTTATGCACATGGGTTTGGGAACTTTCAAAATTACTCGAATCGGAAGAGATTACGAAGCAACAGAACTGTTCAATAATGATTGGCATGCATTAAGTGATGAGTACCAAGGAACAAGACTGGAATATGTGGGCCGCTTTAATGAAGAGTATGGGTATATTCTTATTGCTAGCGGGCAAAAAAAGGAGGAAGCGCCTGAAGAACGAAACGTGACATTTTTGTTCCGGTTTGATGAAAACGGAGATTATTGTGTGTACAAAGAATTGGATTTCTATATGCCGGCTTGTGTGAGCCTGATTGAACAGGGAGAGAATATGTATTTTGGTTGTAACAAGATGTTGATCCGATTGAATGCAAAAACAGGGGAATTGTTGTATTATACAAACAAGAGTGATGAAGAAATTGCTGCATTAGAGAAGCAAAGATTAAGAAAGTAAAAAGGAGGAAAAGTACTTTGATGATTAGTCCGGAAGTATATGTTGAAATGCTTAAAGATAGTTCGTTGGAATCGGGTGGATTATTTGAATATTGATGCTTTCGTTTTCCCTAAAGTATGTTATTATATAATATGATGCTTGGGTCAAGGAGAAGGAGGGCATGTCCTGATTATTCCAAAGCTGCACGTTGATTCAAGTCATATTAATTTTAGCGTTGAAAGGGAGAGACATTATGAGTGAAGTTAACAGTTTAAACGGCGGTAACAATTCGTCTGAGTCAAATAATACAGAAATAGGTAAAATGTTCAAATCGCCTTACAATCATTCCGGCAAGAGTACACATTTTTCTACCGGAAGTAAAATACAAGCTTTTGCAGTAATCATGCTTATTTTAGATGTGATTGGTGTAATTTGCCTTACCTATAATGGTTTTGACATTTCAGTTTTGATAGCCAGTGCGTTGGGCGGAGCAGTTTTATTTACTTTTTTCTATGGATTTGGTGAAATCATTGACAGACTCATTTCCATCGATGAAGGAATCACAAGGATAAAAAATAGTAAGAGAAATTAATATTAGTACCTCTGAAAAAGAATCAGTCGGAAGACTGGTTCTTTTTGTTGTTGTAAAGGGGGAGATTTCTCCCATCTATTGTTTTCAAAGGGCGAATTTAATAACATTGTCCCCGGGGTTGCTATTGCAACGGCGGTTATGCTGGCAGTGAAGGCGCTCTCTTGATTACATCAAGAGAGTTTTTTTATACCATTCTTCGTATTTTGTGCTATAATAAGTGAAAATACGCCAAAAGGCATAAAAAGAAAGGGGAAAAAATGAGAAAAGAATCACTGAAAAAGCTTAAAGCATTATTAATCACATTAACATTATCGGTTCCTTGCGCACCGGTTCAGGCGGAGGAGACGAAAACGTTGGAACATGGAGATTTTATTATTTCGGGAAATACGGAAGGAATTTCCGAGAATCCTGATCAGTTAACAATCTGTGCCGGAACAGATATCACAATCAGAATGAAAGATGGCGTGGACAAAACCACTTCGACCATTGTAATTGATGGCAGAAATGCTGTAAAAATAACGATGGAAAATCTAAATATTGAAGCAGATGGAGCGTGTCCGATTACACTCATTAATTCGGACGCTGAACTGGTATTTCCGGAAGGAACAGAAAGTACTTTTGTTTCAGGGGAAAAAGCAGGTATTAATGTTTCAAAAGATAGTAAACTGACGATTTCAGGAAAAGGAACATTGAATGCAAAAGCGGATGGAAATAATGCAGGAATAGGTTCTACATTGGAGTCTCCTGAATGTGGAGAGATTGTCATTAAAGAAGGAACTGTAAATGCTGAATCTTCTTTTGGCGCCGGTATTGGCGGATGTACTCTTGGTGATGGTGGAACAGTTACGGTTGATGGTGGAACATTAAATGCAACATCATTTATGGGTTCCGCAATTGGCGGAGGATTTTCAGGGGATAAAGAAGATGGTTGTTCCGGAGGAACCTTTACAATGAATGACGGAACAGTGAAAGCAACCAGCACCCATGGAACCGGAATCGGCGGAGGTTGGACTGATGGCGAAAATGGTGGAAATGGTGGCAATGGTGGCGACGTCACTATAAATGGCGGAACATTAAATGTTGAGGTACACAGTTTAGCAACCGGAATTGGCGGTGGCTGGTCTCAAGAAGGAAATGGTGGAAACGGCGGAACATTTACCATGAATGATGGGAATGTTACGATTCAGGCTGAAGGCGGAACTGCTATTGGAGGCGGATTTTCCGGTATTCAGGGCGGTGCAGGTAGTGACGTGACACTGAATGGTGGTACTTTAACCGCTAAAACGAAGTGGGGAATGGTTGCCATCGGTGGGGGTTCTACTACAATGGAGAGTGATACCTGCGGTGGTGATAGTGGAAATCTCACAATAACCGGAGGAACTCTGATTGCTCAGTCAGGGTCGACAGATGTTTTAAATGTATGTGTTATTGGACCAGGTCGTGGTATGCCAGGTGGAATTCCGGGAAAAACTATTATTAAACCACAAGATGGAACTAAGATCAAAGCGGAATATGGTTATGAAGGACGGACATTTGAAAGGGAAGGGTCTCCATTTACTTCTGAGACTGAGTTAGATTCTTTCGAAATGTTTTCGTACTTTAGTGCTACTACAAGTAAACTGGAAGAGGAAAGTTCAACAGAAGAAGCATCTACAAAAGCACCTGAAACAAAACAAGAACAGACTACTTCAAAGATGGTTCAGCCAACCAAGGGAAGCAATGTAGTTGCTCCAAAGGCAGTAAAACTGAACAAACTGAAGTATAAGAAAAAGAGAATTGTTGCAACATGGAAAACGAAAGAATCCGTAAATGGATATGAAGTTCAATATTCTACAAATAAGAAATTCAAAAAGAATGTTAATAAAAAAATTCTTTCAAGTGCTTCTTATAAAATCAAAGCAAAAAAAGGAAAGACTTATTACGTAAGAGTCCGTGCGTTCAGGAAAAAAGGAAGCAAACGTATCTCTGGTGCATGGAGTAGCGTGAAAAAAATTAAAATAAAAAAGTAAGATTGCTGGAGAAACAAGATGATTAAAAAGAGAATTGCACTGATGTTTTTGGCGGTTGCTGTTATGACTGCGAGTGGATGCGGCAATACGAAAGCGAAGACAGACGATAGCAAAAAAGAAGAAACAACCGAAGTGACAACAGAGGAAACCACTGAGGAAACAACCGAGGAAACAACGGAAGAGTCTTATGAGGAAGTCGTTAAAGAAGATGATGAGATTTGGGGAAGCTGGATTACAGAATCAGGAACAGAGTTCTCCTTTAAATCAGATAATTCATATGGATGGTATCAGGATAGCGAGGACCACAGTGACAATTACTATGATGGAACCGTTGAGGTGTTGAAAGGTTATGCTGCTACCGAAGAACTGGGAATTGGTATGGATCAGGTAATGAATGTAATCATTAACAGTGAAGGGAAAGTTACCTATTCAAATATCTATGCCGTGAAATGCCATCCGACTTACTTGATTTCCGGTGGTGTGGATAAAACAGATACTCTGACCAGTGAGTTTGATATGACATTATTAATGATTGTTGTAGATGAGCATGAAGCACAGGGGTATAACTTCTCAACGGGAGATACCTATTACTTCAAAAGAAAATAGATTCGGAAGGTGGAGAAATCCACCTTCTTATTTTTTTACAAAATTGGAAACGATATCTTATTTATTTTTCACGAAAAATATTTAGAATCGTTTTTTTTATTTGACGATTTGCACATTTTTGAGTAGGATTGTTGTTGGTGGTAATTTATGGTTATATGGGAGAAAGTAGTTATCACCGATTCAATATTTACCGAATTGGGAACTCGGTGGAAAATTGAGAGGGTAAAAAAATGAATAAGAAGAAAGTGGTTTCTATCTTACTGGCAGTAGTGATGGTCTTTTCACTGATTCCTGCCAACCACAAGACAGCCGAAGTGCAGGCTGCAACAGGAAAAAGGGTGGTAGGTTATTTTCCATCCTATCGTACTTATGCAATCAATTCGATTGACTATTCTGCAATGACCCATTGTATTTTGTCCTTTATGACATATGCAAACGGTACATTGACTTCAGGCTTTTCCGGAGGAGACGTTCAGACCATTGTCAACAAATGTCACAGCAATGGAACCAAGGCAATGATTGCCATTGGTGGATGGAACGGATTTGATCCTAGTGACAATCCTTTTGGAACAGCACAGAAGAGAACCAACTTCATCAATCAGGTCATGAATTATGTAGATACCTATAACCTGGATGGTGTTGATTTGGATTTGGAAGTAAATGACGCAAACGTATGGAACAATTTTGATCCATTTGTTTCAGAATTATCAGGTCGATTAAAACAAAAAGGAAAGTTGCTTACAATGGCAGTAGCAACTTGGTTTACCGGTCCGATTGCAAACTCCACATACAGTTATTTTGATTTCTTAAATTTAATGTCCTATGACTACAATCAGTCAGGAACAGGCGATGTTGCACCAATGTCACAGATTTATGACATGGTATCTTACTATGGAAGTCGTGGTGTTAGCAACGACCGCATGGTAATCGGTGTGCCTTTCTATGGATATGCAGCAGGTGGTGCTTCAAAAACCTATGCAGAGATGGTGCAGGCGAATGTAGCCAATGCAAACTTAGACTATGCCAACGGTGTACATTACAATGGTATGCAGACCATCAGACAGAAAGCTGAATACAGCAAAAGTTACGGCGGAACCATGATTTGGGAAATTGGTCAGGACAGCTTTGATTCCCGCTATTCTTTGTTACAGGTAATTAAAAGTGTCATGGGAACAAATAATCAGGGAGAACAGGGAACACAACCGCCTGCAACGACTAAGAAGCAGGAAACAACCACAAAAGCATCAGAACAAACCAGCGGAACATGGAATGCAGGAACTTCTTATACAGGAGGTTCTATTGTTACATATAACGGAAAGACCTACAGAGCACAGTGGTGGACTCAGGGAGAAAGACCGGATTCATCCGGTGTTTGGGTTTTAGTTGAAGATGCACCAGAACCAACTACAAAGGCACCGGAAACAACTACAGTAACTCCACAGGACGGATATACTACTGCAGGAGCAAACTGGACCGAGTTAAATTATTGGTCTCCATATTTCGCATCCGGATGGGGCGGAAATCCTACAGGAGCTTACAAGAATGGAAATTCTTACAGTGACTTTGCAGTTAAAGTCACAAAGACCGGTGATGGCGGTGCATGGGGAATCCAGTTAAAGACAAAGGAAATGTCTATGGATGCAGGTGCACAGTATCGTTGTAAAGTAGGCGTTCAGTCAAACGTTGCAGCAAACGGCATCATCTTTAAAGAAGATAAATCAACAGCAGAAGTATCCAAAAATCTTTCTGCAGGAAATAACAGTTTTGAATTAACATTTACAGCATCCGCAGCAGCACAGTTTGTATTCGATTTGGCAAAACTTCCAACAGGAGCAGAAATGAAGATTACTTCTTTCTCTTTGGAAAAACTGGTTCAGGAAACAACAACAGAAAAACCAACAGAAAAACCAACAGAGACTACTACAGAAGCTCCAACAGAAAAGCCTACGGAAGAACCGACAACAAGTGTGCAGACACAGGCAAAACTGGAAATCAACGGATGTCAGATTAGCACAACTTACGAAGGATTCCGTATCATTTATTCTGTAAGTGATGTGAAATCAGAAGTAGACAGCATAGGATTGGTTTACGGATTGGAAGGATATGCAACCGATGCAGAGATGGTTGTAAACAGCAGCAATAAAACTGTGTACAGCTATGAAGCGAACGGTACCGGAAAATTAAATGCACAGTACAGCAGTTTACCATCTGCAAAGAGTTATGCAATGACAATGAAGTTCATTAAGAACGCAGCATTCTATACCACACCAATCAAAGTTCGTGCTTATGCAAAATTAAAGAACGGTCAGTACATTTATACGAATATCCGCAGTTACGTAATGTACAATGTTGCAGATTATCTTTACAAAAACCAGTTGATGAACACCATTTACGGACACGATTACTTATATGACAGTATTTTGAAGGTTGTAAACAGTGCTTATCAGAGAATTGATTATAATTTAGATAATACTTTGGTGCAGTTCTAAATAAAAGGGGAGAAGGCAGTCAGCTCCGGCAAGGAGTTGATTGCTTTTTCTTTTGTCTACTCCAAAGACAGAAATTATGGTATACTAGAAGCGGACTTATAGCGAAGGAAAGGGAAATTGCTTATGCAGGGAAAATATTATGTAGTGGGACATAAAAATCCGGATACCGATTCGATTTGCTCCGCAATTGCGTTAGCGTATTTAAAGAATCAGACAGAAGATGGAACTTATTCCGCAAAGCGTGCCGGACAGATTAATGAAGAAACAGAATTTGTATTAAGTTACTTTGGAATGAATCCGCCGGGATATATGCCGGATGTGGGAAGCCAGGTAAAAGATATGGAAATCCGAAAAACCATCGGAATGTCCAAAGATATTTCCGTAAGGAAGGTCTGGGAATATATGCGGGAAAATCAGGTTATGACGGTAGCAGTTACCAATGAGGAAAATGAACTGGAAGGTGTTATTTCCATGTCCGATATTTCCAACAGCCTGATGGTACAAAATGCTACGGCTTTGTCGGAAGCAAAAACACCGTTTAAGCACATTGCGGAAACTTTGGATGGTGAGATTATTGTAGGAGATGCGGATTCCTGTTTCACCAAAGGAAAAGTATTTATCGGTGCGGGAAATGCGGATGTTGTCAAAAAATATATGGTACCGGGAGATTTAGTGATTCTCGGAAACCGTGCAGAAGACCATTTGAATGCCATTGAATTAGGTGCCGGTTGTCTGGTGATTGCCTTTGGCGCGGAAATTTCTCCGGCAATTCAGAACTACGCAAAAGAAAAAGGATGCGTTATTATTCGAACACCACATGATTCCTATGCAATTGCCCAGATGATTGAACAGAGTATTCCTGCTCGAGCGATTATGGTTTCGGAAGGGCTGGTAACCTTCCACATGGATGACTTTACAGATAAGGTTAAAGTAATCATGGGTAAAAACAGAATTCGAAACTTCCCAATCCTTGATAAGAATGATAAATATGTGGGAACAGTATCCCGAAGAAATTTATTGAATATTGCAAAGAAGAAAGTGATTTTGGTTGACCACAATGAAATGTCTCAGGCAGCAGATAACATTGAGCAGGCAGAACTTATTGAAATTGTGGATCATCACCGTATCGGTACGTTGGAAACCAACAATCCGATTATTTTCAGAAATCAGCCTCTGGGCTGCACGGCAACAATTATTTTCCAGATGTTCCGGGAAAAAGGGGTGGAAATTCCAAAGGATATTGCAGGATTGCTTTGCGCGGCAATTATTTCGGATACGTTAATGTTCCGTTCGCCAACTTGTACCGCCATTGATAAGGAGGCAGCAGAGGAACTGGCTGGAATTGCCGGTGTTGAGATTGAACAGTTCGCCACAGAAATGTTCAAAGCAGGAAGTAACCTGGGAAGCAAAACGGCAGAAGAAATCTTCTATCAGGATTTCAAAAAGTTTATTGCCGGCAGAGTTACTTTTGGTGTGGGACAGATCAGTTCTATGGCCGCAGACGAATTACAGCGGTTGAAAGAACGTTTGGAACCACATTTGCAGTACGAATGCGGAAAGCATGGAATTCAGATGGTATTCTTTATGCTGACAAATATTCTGGAAGAAAATACAGAGTTGATTTGTTATGGCGAAAACTCAGAGCAGTTGATTAAGGCAGCTTTTGGTGTTGATGTTTCCAAAGGAGCCTGTGTGCTTCAGGGAATTGTTTCCCGAAAGAAACAGTTGATTCCACTGATGATGAATGTATTACAGGAAAATGATATATAAGATAAAAACCGTAGCAAAAAGTTGCTACGGTTTTTTTATACTTGCAAGATATCCACTGTGTGGGCACCGGCACCCAGTAATTCCGGTCGCTCGCAGGTTGCAAGATGATATTGGATAAACAGTTCGAATTCTTCTTCAGTTAGACTGTTCAAAGTTGTACGCATGTAATTTGCCGGTCCGTCAGGAGACAGGATTTTCACTCGGGTCAGTCCGGCTTCCTGATTCAAACGGTCAATTTCCTCCAAGCGAACGTAGTCATACAACTCGTCAGCTTTAGGGGTACAGTTAAAGTCCCGGTCAAAACGTCCGCTGGCAATACATTCCTCGACATGGTGTTCTTTAAAACCGTAAGTGAGGATGCTGTATTCATTCATACAATAGGCTACAAACAGATAACCGCCGGGTTTTGTAACACGTTTTGCCTCGGTCAGTGCCTTTAATTTGTCTTCATGGGAAATCAGGTGATACATTGGCCCGAATAAAATTGTAATGTCATAGGCATCAGATTGAAACTTCTTTAAGTCTGTAGCAGTGCCGTGAAACGCCTTCACGTTACTGTTTTTTGCCTTGAGTTTTCCAAGATTCGGTTTCGCTAATTCCACCGCCGTAACGTCGTGACCTTCTTCAGAAAGCGGAATACTGTAACCGCCGGTTCCGGCACCGATATCAATAATCTTCAATCCCTTCCGACCGTTTATATATTCATGAATATATTTCATAGATGTGGTAAACTCCACAATACCGTGGCGTCTGGAAAGTCTTTTATCTTCATTAAATTTATTATAATAGGTATCTAATATTCCCATATGATACTCCAATCCCCTTATTTTTACGGATAAAGTTTAACATAACTTGAAATCTTACGCAAATTATCGGCATTTTGTTTAAGAGTGTGGGTCGGAACTTAAAAAATGAAGGAAAAATGTCAAAACCGATAGAAATTTAATTGTATATTTTTTTCTCTATGCTATAATGTAACAGTGATTTTACAAATGAGATTAAGGAAATCAAAATTATCGGGACAGATTTTTGCCACGATAAATTTTAGAAAGAGGTAAAAAATGGGTGGTTTTTTTGGCGTAGCATCAAAACAAAACTGTAACTTTGACTTATTTTTTGGAACAGATTATCATTCACATTTAGGAACAAGACGTGCAGGTATGGCTGTTTATGGAAAAGACGGATTTAAGAAGTCAATCCATAGCATTGAAAATACACAGTTCCGTACACGCTTTGATAAGGATATTCACGAATTAAACGGAAACTACGGTATTGGATGTATTTCCGATTTTGAAGCACAGCCGATTTTAGTTCGTTCACATCATGGAACTTTTGCTATTACAACTGTCAGCAAGATTAACAATGCTGAGGAATTGGCAAAGGAAATTGTGGACAAAGGAACACATTTTTTTGAAATGAGTAATGGTGAAATTAATGCCACAGAATTGGTTGCAGCATTAATTAATCAGAAACCGAACTTAATTGAAGGAATCAACTATGCATTGGAAGTTGTAGACGGTTCATTATCTTTGATGTTATTAACGCCGAAGGGAATCTTTGCAGCAAGAGATAAAATGGGTAGAACACCGATTATCCTCGGTAAAAAAGACGGTGCCAGATGCGCCAGCTTCGAAAGCTATGCATTCATGAATCTTGAGTACCAGTACGAAAGAGATTTGGGACCGGGAGAAATCGTTGTATTTGACGAAAACAATTGCAAGACATTAATGGCTCCTGGGGATAACATGAAGATTTGTACATTCCTTTGGGTGTACTATGGTTATCCGGCAGCTTCTTATGAAGGTGTTAACGTAGAAGAAATGCGCTATAACTGTGGTAAGTTACTTGCTCGTCGTGATGATGCGGAAGTAGACGTTGTTGCAGGTGTTCCGGATTCCGGTACAGCACATGCAGTAGGATATGCAAATGAGTCAGGAATTCCATTCTCAAGACCATTCATTAAATATACACCAACCTGGCCACGTTCATTTATGCCAACAATTCAGACACAGAGAAATCTGATTGCGCATATGAAACTGTTGCCGGTACATGAATTGATTAAAGACAAGAGATTATTATTAATTGATGATTCAATTGTTCGTGGAACACAGCTTCGTGAAACAACTGAATTCTTATATGAAAGCGGTGCAAAGGAAGTTCATATCCGTCCGGCATGTCCACCATTGCTTTACGGATGTAAATATTTGAATTTCTCACGTTCTACTTCTGAAATGGAATTAATCGGACGTGTAGTTATCGCTGAATTAGAAGGTGGCGAAGTAACAAATGAAATTCTTCAGGAATACGCTGATCCGGATTCAGAAAAGTACGCAAAGATGGTAGAAGGTATTCGTCAGAAGTTAAACTTCACATCTCTTCGTTTCCATCGTTTGGATGATATGTTAGAGTCTGTCGGAATTGAACCGGACAAACTCTGTACTTATTGTTGGAATGGTAAAGAATAAGAAATTGAATTAGCAAAGTGGCTACTGTTTAAGTAGCCACTTTTTTTGTGCCGAGCTTCAACCATATATATTCAATATTGTCAATCCATACGGTACGCCGGCGGTCGAGTTGCGTACAACTGATACCGTATAAATGGGGAAAAGTCAATCCATACGGTACGCCGGCGGTTGAGTTGTGTACAACCGATACCGTATAAAGGGGGAAAATGCAATTCATACGGTACACCGACAGTTGAGTTGTGTACAATCGATACCGTATAGATGAGAATAATTCAATCCATACGGTACGCCGGCGGTCGAGTTGCGTACAATCGATACCGTATAGATGAGAAAAAGTCAATCCATACGGTACACCGGTGGTTGAGTTGTGTACAACTGATACCGTATAAAGGGGGAAAATTCGATCCATACGGTACGCCGGCAGTCGAGTTGTGAATAACCGATACCGCATAGAAAGATTTTCTAGTGTTAAGTTCATTCAAGGGTGTATTAGTCATAGATTTTATGCTAAAATGAGTTTACGTAGGTGAAAAAATGAAAGATTTAATTAATAGATTAATTGAAAAAGAAGAATTATCCCTACAGGAATGGGAGAAACTTATTGAGACGGATTTTCCACTAGAAGATTTATTTCTAAAGGCTAATCGCGTGCGGGAGAAAATCTATGGAAAAGATGTCTATATCAGAGGATTGATTGAGATTTCCAGTTATTGCAAAAATGATTGTTATTATTGTGGGATTCGTTGTGGCAATAAAAAGGCGCAGCGATATCGACTTACAAAAGAACAAATTTTGGAATGCTGCGAAATTGGAAATCAGCTGGGCTTTCGGACCTTTGTCTTGCAGGGAGGAGAAGATCCTTTCTTTACCAAGGAACGGGTTACGGATATCATTGTAGAAATTAAGAACCGATATCCGGAAAATGCTTTAACGTTATCTTTGGGAGAGCATGATTATGAAACCTATGGAGAGTGGTTTGATGCGGGAGCAGACAGGTATTTGCTGAGGCACGAAACCGCTGACCGAAATCATTATGAAAGCTTGCATCCATCACAGATGAGTTTTGAAAATAGAATACAATGTCTCAGAAATCTAAAGGAAATTGGGTATCAGGTAGGTTGTGGATTTATGGTGGAATCGCCTGGGCAGACCAGTGAGACTTTGGCAGAAGATATGCAGCTGATTACGAAACTGAAACCGGAAATGGTAGGGATTGGTCCGTTTATTCCACATCAGGATACACCGCTTAGGATGGAAAAAGCTGGAAGCCTTGAAAAGACCTTGAAGATGCTGGCGTTGATTCGCCTGGCACATCCACATGTATTATTGCCGGCCACAACGGCGCTAGGAACGATTCATCCTCAGGGAAGAGAACTGGGACTAAAAGCCGGAGCTAATGTAGTGATGCCGAATCTTTCGCCTAAAGATGTGAGAAAAAAATATTCATTATATGATAATAAAATATGTACCGGTGAAGAAGCAGCAGAGTGTATCCGCTGTCTGAAACTGAGGGTTGAGAATGCGGGATATAAGATTGTTGAAGACCGGGGAGACTATAAACAATAGAAAGCGTGAACAAAGATGTATGACAAGAAGTCATTGAATGCAGATGAATTTATTAATCATCAGGAAATATTAGATACTTTAAAATATGCAGAAGAAAACAAGAATAATGTAGAATTAATTCGTCAGATTTTAGATAAAGCGAAGCCAAAGAAAAAAGGAAAAGAAACAGTTTGTGAAGGACTGACGCATAGAGAAGCCTTAGTATTATTGGAATGTGAAATTTCGGAAGTGCTGGAAGAAATCAAGCAGTTGGCTGAGGAAATTAAGCTTGCTTACTATGGTAATCGCATTGTGATTTTTGCACCATTATATTTATCCAATTATTGTGTGAATGGATGTGTTTATTGTCCATATCATGCAAAGAATCGACATATTCCAAGAAAGAAGTTGACACAGGAAGAAGTCAAAAAAGAGGTTATTGCATTACAGGATATGGGGCATAAGAGGCTGGCAATTGAAGCAGGGGAAGATCCGGTGAATAATCCAATTGAGTATATTTTAGATTGTATTAAAACAATCTACTCAATTAAGCACAAAAATGGAGCAATTCGCCGTGTGAATGTTAATATTGCTGCTACCACTGTGGAAGAATATAAAATGTTGGCAGATGCGGGAATAGGAACTTATATTCTCTTTCAGGAGACCTATCATAAGGAAAGCTACCTGAAATTGCACCCGACAGGACCGAAACATGATTATAACTATCATACGGAAGCAATGGATCGTGCTATGGAAGGTGGCATTGATGATGTAGGATTAGGAGTGTTGTTTGGACTTGAAATGTACAAATATGAACTGGCGGGGCTTTTGATGCATGCAGAACATTTAGAAGCGGTTCATGGTGTGGGACCTCATACCATCAGTGTCCCAAGAGTGAAGAAAGCAGATGATATAGATCCGTCGGAATTTGACAATGGAATCAGCGATGAAATCTTTGAAAAGATTTGTGCAATTATTCGGATTGCTGTTCCTTATACAGGAATGATTATTTCCACTAGAGAAAGTCAGGAAGTCCGTGAGAAAGTATTGCGTCTGGGAGTTTCACAGGTCTCCGGAGGATCGCGAACCAGCGTAGGTGGTTATGGGGAAGAAATCCGTCCTACTGACACAGAGCAGTTTGATGTTTCAGATCAGAGAACGTTGGATGAAGTTGTGAAATGGTTAATGGAAATGGGAATGATACCGTCTTTTTGTACTGCTTGCTATCGTGCGGGACGTACAGGGGACCGCTTTATGAGCTTCTGCAAGTCGGGACAGATTTTGAATTATTGTCATCCGAATGCGTTGATGACATTAAAGGAATATTTAGAAGATTATGCCAGTGAGGAAACAAAACTGGTAGGTGAAGAATTAATAAAACAGGAAATGGAAAAAATACCGACAGAAAAGGTTCGGGAAACAGCGAAAAGCTATTTAGAAAAAATTGAGCAGGGAACGAGAGATTTCAGATTTTAAAAGGAGGATGTGCCTATGAGTCTTAATGCAACACCATCAGGAGAGCGTATACATATTGGTTTTTTTGGCAGACGAAATGCGGGAAAATCAAGTCTTGTAAATGCAGTAACGGGTCAGAACCTTTCTATTGTTTCGGACCATAAAGGAACTACGACAGACCCGGTACAAAAAGCAATGGAATTATTGCCCCTGGGACCGGTTATCATTGTGGACACACCGGGTTTTGACGATGAAGGCGATTTGGGACGATTGCGAATTCAGAAAGCCAAGGATGTTTTGGGAAAAGTGGATATGGCCATTTTAGTGATGGATGTATTGGAACCAATCATTGAATCTGAAAAGCAGTTAATTGAAATGTTTATGGATCGTGACCTTCCTTTTCTAATTGTATTTAGCAAATGGGACTTATTAGGTGATGTAGTAGACGAAGGCGTTATGCTGACCGGAAAAACCAGAGAAATGAGTCGATTGGGCTTGGAAGTTTCGGAGGAACAGGTTATTTTTGCATCTGTTCATAAGCAGGAAAATATCCATTTGGTGAAGGAACGTATTATTAAACTGATGAAGGATTATGCAGAAGAAAAATACGTTGTAAGGGATTTGATTCCGGATGGGGATACGGTTGTTTTGGTCATTCCAATTGATAGTGGAGCACCAAAGGGAAGAATTATTTTACCGCAGCAATTAGTTATCAGAGAACTGTTAGATGCCGGAAAAATGGCAGTGGCAGTGAGAGAAAGTGAATTAGAAGAAACTATGAAAAGACTGAACAATCAGGTGGCATTGGTGATTACAGACAGTCAGGTGTTTGAAAAAGTTAATGAAATCATTCCTGAAAATATACCACTAACGTCTTTTTCTATTCTGATGTCTAGATATAAGGGATTCTTTGATGTAGCAGTCAATGGAATTCAGAAAATTGATGACTTGAAAGAAGGGGACTGCATTTTGATTGCTGAGGGATGTACTCATCACAGACAATGCGATGATATTGGCACGGTAAAGATTCCAATGTGGTTACAGGAATATTCGGGGAAAAAATTAAAATTTGAGAATACTGCCGGAAGAGATTTTCCACAGGACTTATCCAAGTATGCAATGGTAATCCATTGTGGCGGATGTATGCTCAATGAAAGAGAAGTGCTTCGACGAATGAGCCGGGCTGTAAATCAGGGAGTTCCATTTACGAATTACGGAATGGCGATTGCCAGGATGAAGGGAATCTTGGAACGAAGTATTGAAATCATTAAAAAATAATATATAATGATGTTTAAAAATTGAAAGGGGAACTGAAGATGAAAAAGAGTTTGATTCAGAAATTATTAATGATGTTACTTGTTTGTTCCATGTTATTCGGAAGTGCTTCCGTGGAAACAACATATGCAAAAGTTGCTCCGGGAGAAAAGAGCATGTATGATGTGCTGACACCGAAACTGACCAAGGCGGCTTTTGATTATATGAATGACGTCTATGTGAAACGTTATCCGAAGTTGGGATTACGACTAAAATATGGAACAAAAAAAGACCAGGATGTCATAAGAACATTGGCATTAAAGGTGACCAAGGGATGTAAGACAAACCAGGAAAAAACGGATAAGATTGCACATTGGATTCGAGAGAATATCCTTTATAAAGGTGGAACATCAGCATATGCCATTGACACGTTTTATGAGCGAAAGGGAAATTGCGTCAGCGATTCGGAATTAATGAAGGACATGCTTAGAAGTCTGGGAATTCCGGCTGTTGTTGCGGATGGATTCTATGCAGATATGAAGGAAGTTCCGGCCTATGGAGAGATTAATGGACATTCCTGGTGTTATGCATATATTGACGGAACCTGGAAACTTTATGATATTGTTTATAAAAAGTATGGATGGAGCAATCAGAATGAAATTGCGAAATACTACTATCATGAATGGATAGAGGGAACGTTTCTGACCTTTGAAGGTATGGACTGGGAAAAAACGACAAATGGGAATATAGAAACTGTGTATGAAAACGGAAAATTCTTTGGGAAAAAGAATGGAAAAATCGCAACGGATGAAATTGTTGGATATCGCTTGAACGATGTGCTGTTTTGCGGAGTTACAAAGCAGGATAATGCCACTCACACACTGATAACCAATCCGGAAAGAACCGAACAGATGGAAATGGGACAGTTGTATACGGATGGATGGTTACGAGCGAAAACCGGTGGACTCGTATACGTTTATGAAAACGGAATGATGGCAGACAATGTATTTATGGAATATGAAGGAAAGCCATATTATATGTATTTTGGCTGGGCATTGAAAATGGAGATTCCGGAAAAATATTGCAGAATGCGATACGGGTTGCTTTGTATTTCCAAAGGATATCAGGGAAAGTCTTTCCAAATTTCCGACTTTGAACAGTATGAAAAGAATGGTGATTATACAATTACCTATCAGAGTGATAAACCTAAGGTTATTGAAATACGTCAGGATGGAACCATTAATTGTAAAAGTGAAGGTACAGCAAAAATAACTGTTAAGGTTTACAAAAAAGGCGAAAACAAAGTAGTTGGGGAATGCAATACTATGTTAGGGGTATGGAAGGAGACAACTCCTGATTATATGCCTACCCGGTATAATCCATATGAAAAGAAACGTGTCAAAATCACTTCTGCAAAGAGTCGGAAAAAGAAAAAGATTTCTGTTTCCTGGAAAAAGATGCAATATGCAGCAGGCTTTGAAGTGATGTATGCAAGCAATAAGAAATTCACGAAAAACAAGAAATGCAAAGAAACGAAGAAAACGTCAATTACATTGAAAAAATTGAAAAGTAAAAAGGTTTACTATGTGAAAGTCAGAAGCTATATGGAAAAATATGGAATGAAGTTCTATAGCAAATGGAGTAAGGCGAAGAGAGTAAAAGTGAAATAAAAAATGAACGACGTCAAAAGTGACGTATAATAAAAGTATACCAAAGATAACTATTTTAAGAGGGCAAGGTGGTGTTTTGATACAGAATCCTTGCCCTCCTTTTTTTAGATCATCAATTTCATTCTTCCGAGACATTAGAGATTGGTTCGTATTTTCCAGACTGATGCAAATGGAGTTTTTACTTCGCTTGGCACAATAATCGGCGTAGACACGATGTGCAATGGTCCAGACAAAAGCGTGAAATTCCAGGATATTTGTTTGTTTCTGAATTGCTGATAATACTGAAAGAATTATTTCAGAACAAAGGTCTTCAGCTTCTGTACCGGTACTACAGCGTTTGTAAGAAAACTGGTAAATCTGATTCAGAAAATCGTTGTTTTCAAATTGTTTTAATGCTTCATTGGTATTCATTTGTTTGCCCTCACTGTTTCATTCATGAATGTTACATTATATTAGTCGATACTGTTAGAAAAAGGTTAGGTGGTTTTTATAATTTTATCATTTATCTGAAAAGAATAGGGATAATTTTGAAAAATCCTGCATATTGGTTTGAAGCTGTTTGGGCAAAACGGTTATTCATTGCAGCAGTCTTCGTGACACTAGAATAGAAAGAAGATATAATATAATTCATAAGAAATGAATGAACGAAAGAAAAGGGAGAATCGCATTATGAAAACACGAGAAGAAGCACTAGCCTATGGATTATCGTTTCCTGACACGTATCAGGAGGCACCCTTTCATGATCCCAATTGGCAATTGGTTCGAGTGAAAGGAAGTAAGAAGGCGTTTTTATGGACCTATGAAAGAGAGGGGCATATTTGTTTGAATGTTAAGGTGAGTCCGGAGTGGAGGGATTTCTGGAGACAGGCGTACGAGTCAGTCATTCCCGCATATCATCAGAACAAAGAACATTGGAATACAATCATTTTGGATGGCTCCATTCCTAAGAAAGAAGTTGAGCGAATGATTGCGGAAAGTTATGACCTTGTTACAGATACACCGACAAAGAGGATTTATGAAGCGGTGAAAAAAATCCCGAAAGGCAAGGTTGCAACTTATGGGTTGATTGCAAAGTTGGCAGGTAATGAAAAAATGTCACGAGCAGTTGGAAATGCACTTCATAAAAATCCGGATCCGGAACATATTCCATGTTTCAGAGTGGTGAATGCGAAAGGAGAGTTGCCGGGAAATTTTGCATTTGGAGAAGGAGTGCAGGAAAGACTACTTCGAGAAGATGGAATAGAAGTGGTGGATGGAAAAGTAGATTTACAGAAATATTTGTGGAAGAAATAATATTGAACATATGTTCGAAAGATGCTATAATGAATTCATTCATTAACATTTAGGAGAACAGAGATGTTTGATCTTTTAGAAAACTTAAATACAGCGCAAAGAGATGCGGTTACTTCCACGGAAGGATTCGTTCGTGTCATTGCGGGAGCGGGCTCTGGAAAGACGAGAGCCCTGTCCCATCGTTTTGCATATTTGGTAAATGAGCTGGGAATCCTGCCGGGAAATATTTTGTGTGTCACATTTACAAATAAGGCGGCTAATGAAATGCGCCAGAGAATTCATCGTTTAACCGGCGATAATGACACCGGATATATCAATACCTTTCATGGATTCTGTGTTTCCATTTTGCAGGAGGACAGTTTTGTGGTGCAGTATCCGAAAAGCTTTCTGGTGCTGGATAATTCAGATATTGATGCCATGCTGAAAATTATTTATGAGGAACGGGGACTGACTCTGCGGGATATGACCTTTAGCAAAGCAAGAGACATGATTGAAATGCGGAAACTGTTTAAGGAACCGAAGTATTACGAAGATATGATTACCATGTCTTTAGAAGTGCTGAAGGAAAAGTATGAAAATGCAGTGGATGCAGATGATATTATTTTTTATGGATATTTGTATCAGGAAAAGAAGTGTTTTGGACTGGATTACAATGACTTATTAAAATTTGCGCTTTATATTTTTCAGGTAAATGAAGAGGTGAAACTGAAATGGCAGAAGCGTCTGGAATATATCATGATTGATGAATTTCAGGACATTGACCGGATTCAGTACCAATTGATGTCGGTACTCTGTGCGTATCATAAGAATCTGTTTATTGTGGGAGATCCGGATCAGACTATTTACAGTTGGAGAGGAGCAGAGTCCAGATACCTATTGGAATTCGAACGAAACTTTCCGGGCACGAAAACGATTATGATGATGGAAAACTATCGTTCCACACCGGAGATATTATCGGTGGCAAATTCTCTGATAGAGAAGAATCATACCCGAATAAAGAAGGACTTGATTCCGCTATTAGAAAACGGAGAACGGGTGATTTGTCATCATGGAAAGACTGCGGCAGAAGAAGCGGAATGGATTGCAGAAGAGATTACGGAATTGCTCCGTTACGGGAAACGTTACGGTGATATCACCGTTCTATACCGTGCACATTATGTTACGAGAACGTTAGAAGAAGTTTTTCTGAAAAGAGAAATACCGTATACCATTTACAGCGGAGTACAGTTTTTTAATCGAATGGAAATTAAGGATGCATTATCCTATTTACGAATGATTGCTTATCAGGATGATTTATCTTTTGCGAGAATTGTGAATGTTCCGAAACGAAATATTGGACAGCGAAGAATGCGATTGTTGCAGGAATATGCCCAGGAACATCAGTGTAGTCTGTATCAGGCCTTAAAAGAGAATGTAGAGGACGAGGTTTTGAAAGGAACCGGTGCAAAGAAATTCATTGCGTTAATCGAGCGGTTTTCCGCAGACTATGAGGACCGACCAATTTCAGAATTGATTTCTGAGTTGATGAACCGGAGCGAATATGAAAAAATGCTTCGTACGGAAGGCAGCCAGGAACGTCTGGATAATCTGGCAGAATTGAAGCAGTCCATTTATGAATATGAAACCACCTGTGGAGAAGAGACGACGTTAGAAAGCTATTTGTCGCATATTGCATTGTTTACGAACACAGATACGGTGGATTCTTCTGATAAAGTAAAATTAATGACTGTTCATGCGGCAAAGGGACTGGAATTCCCGAATGTATTTCTGTGTGGAATGAACGAAGGTGTTTTTCCGTCTCGGAAAACAAAGACCTTAGAGAGCATGGAAGAAGAACGACGGTTGGCGTTTGTTGCCGTTACAAGAGCAAAAGAACGCTTGTATCTTTCAGAATCGGAAGGAAAGAATTTTGACGGAACCTATCGCTACCCATCCCGGTTTATTTTTGATATTGATGAAAAACTATTGGAGTTTCATACAAAACCGGATGAAAAGCTTCTTCAGGAAGCGAGAGAATATATTTACTTGCGAGGGAAAGTATTGGAACCGCAGATCAATCAGGATACCTTAGAAGAGGGAGACCGCGTTCGGCATATTGTTTTTGGAGAAGGGAAAATCCTGGAAAAAGATACGGAGCAGATGGCATACGTTATCAAGTTTGATGGAATTAACACCACCAGAAGAATTGCTTTTCGCGTAAAATTAGAAAAAATAACCGGGAAAGAAAATTGACCTAGCAGATAGGTCAATTTTTTTTTGAAAAAATTAAAAATAAAAAAATAAATTTGGAGTGTTGAATGGTCTAATATATGTAAGGGTTGAAAAAGCGCTAAAAAACCTCGTAAAATAGATAGGATTGTAACAAAAACACAGGGAGTAAGAAAATGCATATACGTGACGACGATTTTTTTTATCGAATCGATAATATGAGAACAAAAATGATTAAAATTGCTTATTCATATTTTTCTAGTGAAAGTATGGCAATTGATATTGTGGATGAAGCAATTTATAAGGGATATTTGAAGCGAAAGAGTCTTCGGGAAATAGAGTATTTGGAGACATGGATGATTCGCATTCTAATCAATTTGTGCAATAACCATTATAAGAAATTCAGTAAAGTGAATGGAATTGATGAGTTACCGGAAGAATCCACAGTGGAACAATATGATTCCCTGCCATTGAAAATAGCAATGCAGAAATTACCGGAGAAGTATCGTCAGGTTGTGGTGTTGAAATATTTTGTTGGATACGGAGTGGCAGAAATATCTGAAATTACCGGAACACCACAGGGAACCGTGGCCACGAGACTGAGAAAAGCCTTGAGTCTTTTAAGACTGGAATTGCAGGACGAATAGGAGGGGAAAATATGTACGATAGAAAGAATGAGTTTGATCATTTTTTTGAAGAAGTTCATTTGGAACAGGAAAAAAATGATATTTCAAGAATTGCAAAAACTGTAAAACGAAAAGCACGGGTTCATACAGCTATGATTTCAATCAGAAATTTTGTTTTTGCAATGGTATTTTTAAGCAGTATTACAGTGATTGGGGTGAATACGTCTCCGACCATTGCAAGAACACTTGCAAAAATTCCGATTATCGGAGATTGGATTGAAGGCGCAGCAGAGGATGAAGGGATTCAGGAAGCGTTAAAGAATGATTGTGAAACCGTAGTGAATCAGACCAGAAAAGTTCAGGGAGGAAGCGTAACACTTTCTTATTGTATCGCTGATGAATCAAATTTTGTTTTCTCGGTTAGCGGTGATTTCGCGGACGATAAAAAAGGAACGTTAAATGACATTCAGATTGAAAATCTGGATCTGGGGGAAGTAAATGATAATTATAGTTATACGAGTAGTGCTTTCGGTACAAAAGAAAATCCGAGTTGTCTCTATGTGATCGATGATTGGCTTCTTATGGAGGATACCGAACAGAAATGGGAGTTTCCAAAGAAGATTCGATTGACTGCAACAGCCAATACTTTTGATAAGCAGACCCAGAAATATGTGGAGGAAATTGTATCTTTTGACATTGCATTAAAGAAACCACAACCTCCGAAGGCATACAAGGTAAATCAGACTGTGACTTTAAAGGGACAAAAAATCACAATTCATAAAGTGCTGATGTATCCGACTTGTACGAATATCTACTATTCCATGGACGAGAAAAATACCATGGATGCCCAGGTGGAGTTTCTTTTGAAATCCAAGAAGGGTGTGGAATTGTCAGGAAAGCAGATGACCTATTATCCGGAAGAGGAAAACGGGGAAATTTTGACTGTGATTAAAAGTGGGTTCTATCTGATGGGAGACGACTTTGAGTTGATTCTGTCGGAAGCAGAATTACTTTCCAAGGATAGAAAAGACATTAAATGGAATACCAAAACAAATAAATTTTATGACGCCTACGGAGAGATAAATCAGTTATTCGTTCCGGATCAAGAAGACCCGGTCTATGGAGAAATTTACAAGGAACTATCAGAGGAAGATTCTATTCCGGTAGTGGTGGATATGGAAAAAACAAAGATGATTAGCACCTTAAGTTTCCAGGAGGATTATCCGGATATCGATGATGTCTTTATTTCCACAACAATTACAGAAACGGAACAAAGTGAAAAGAAGGTATTGTATGCGGAAATACCGCAGGCCGTAATTCAAGCAGACAAGGATGGCATCGTTCATCTTGAAAGAGAATTTCCGGAATATTTTCTTTCTCCAAATCTTTCCATCAAGGTGAAATAAGAGAGACGTGGGGAAGGCTGTCAGCAGGAAGTCACCCTGACACTAGAGATTTTATGGTTTGCAAGGTATGGCTTCAATCCATCATCTCTTTAAGTGTACCTTAGTACTGACGATTTTCATGTTTGCAAGGTACAATCTCAATTTTTCGTTTTTTCGAGTGTACCTTAACAAGACAAAAATCATAAATGTTAAGGCTGATTCATACATTATGTTACGTTTGATGCGCGATCCAATAACCTAAAATCAAAACAACTTTTAGTCTGCGTCAAAAAAGGGGCTTTTTTACAGCCCCTTTTTTGATGCGTTGTTCATCAAAACAACAATATATTTTATTTTTTATCATTCATTAATGTTTTGATCCCCCGTTTCAAACCATCTACGGTCAGTGGGAACATATCAATTTCCTCACGAATCAAACGCTCTGATTCCATCCAATACATGTTGGATAAATCCCCGTGATAGTTCGGGTTAAGCCAGACGGTATTCGGATATTTTTTCTTGAATAACTGAATCCATTCATAGCCGGAAAGACCACCGTTAGGACCACTGTAATTTCCATTCTTGTCATGGAATTCTTCCGGCGCCATACCGGCGTCTCCTACGATAATGACCTTGTAATCCTTGTCGTAGTTTTTAAATGCCCAGGTAGTGTCAATCCAGTCTCCGGTGTCACATTCCGGATTCTTATATAATTTCGCATAAATACAATTATGAAAATAGTAGGTCTTTACATCCTTGAAATGATTGGCTTTGTGTACGGACTGGAACAGCTCGTTACACAATTCACTGTATGGATACATGGAACCGCCACTGTCAAATAAAAGCATCAGCTTTACGGTGTTCTTTCGTGGCTGCTCGAATTCCAGTTTCAGATAACCCCCCTGGTTACAGGTGGAATCAATGGTGCCGTCAATGTCCAGTTCTGTCTTTGGCAAATCCAGTTTTCTGGAGTATTGGCGAAGTTCCCGGAAAGCAACCTGGAACTGACGCATGGTCAGTTTTGTATCGTGACGGAAGTCTTTGTAACGACGCTCGCCTAAAACGGCAAAGGCAGTCTTCATTCCGGCTTTGTCACCTAACTGAATTCCGCCGGCTACATGACCATTCTTTCCAAATTCAGAGCCGCCACCGGTACCAATCCAGTAATTACCACCATTGTGTTCGGTGTGCTGTTCCCCGATACGTTCCCGGAACATTCGATGAACCTCTTTGGCTTCTCGTTTGGTACGCATATCACGGTACATTTCCGGTTTTGTCATGGTTCCTTCTTTGGCATCGTTATGAAGCCATTTGTTAATCTGCTCCAGATTCAGTTTTTGTTCTTTCACATTTTTGAAATACTCCAGAAATGCTGAGTCCAGTTTGTCGTAATCGCTTTCACTTTTTACAAGAATTGTTTTGCAAAGATAGTAGAAGTCCGTAAAACTGGAATGAGCCAAATCCTTGTCTAGGGCATCCATTAACGTCAGCCATTCCGTGGTAGAAATGTTGAGACCATTATTTTTCAGTATGTAAAAAAATGGTGTAAACATAGAGCCTCCTTATGTGTTCATATCCCGAACCATTTCCATGTCTTCGTCTTTTTTCATCAAGACACCAAGGAATGGAAGTTCCTGCTGGATTTTGTCCGGATCCACGCCGCCAATCATCAGTGCACGAATCCAATCAATCAATTCGGAAGTGCTTGGTTTCTTACGTACATCACGAATACCGCGAATCCAGTAGAAAGTCTTCATAGCACTTTCCAACAAATGATCTTCCAGGTTTTCAAAATGAGCAGTTACAATCTGCTTCATTAAATCCTGATTTGGAAATTCAATGTAATGGAAAATACAACGACGAAGGAACGCGTCCGGCAATTCCTTTTCCGCATTGGATGTAATAATAACAATCGGACGTTTCTTAGCCTTTACAGTTTCCTTGGTTTCGTGAATGTAAAATTCCATTTTATCCAATTCCCAAAGAAGGTCATTAGGAAATTCCAAATCTGCTTTGTCAATTTCGTCAATCAATAAAACAACCTGCTCGTCTTTTTTGAACGCTTCTCCCAGCTTTCCAAACTTAATGTAATGAGAGATGTCGTCCACGCCGGACTCGTCAAACTGACTGTCATAAAGACGCTGAATAGTATCATACATATACAGACCGTCCTGAGCCTTTGTTGTGGACTTGATATTCCAGATTAAAAGTTCTTTGTCTAAAGCTTTTGCAACGGCATCCGCCAACATGGTTTTTCCGGTTCCCGGTTCCCCTTTAATCAAGAGAGGTTTCTCCAATGTGGAAGCAACCTCCACTGCGGCCATCAAATCTTCGGATGCCACATAAGTATCTGTTCCTGTGAATTTTGTTTCTGCCATAATATTAATACTAGAAATAGTATCTCCTTTCAAAAGATTTATTTAGAATGTTTTGCATTTCTTCTACGTGAAATATTTTGTGCATGCTTCATTTCGATTTGCTCTAAAAAGTAACAGCAAAGCTTGTACAAATATCGCAGCAACGGCTCGGTAATCAGAGCGAAAACAATCAGTAACATGGTACATTGTCTTGTGATATCTGTAATAGAGAATAATTTTCCGACAAAAAGCATACATACCAGCCAGCCAATGAACATGGAAATTAGCAGTGCCCAGTGAAGGACTGTCATTGGTGAGGCAATTCTATATAATATCATAAATCCAACAATTGCAAGTAAAATTGTGCAACAGGTGGAAATACTTTGTTCGTCTACATGGAATTCGTTACAGAACACAACCAGTCCCGCAACAACAATAAAGTCTGTCAAACCGGCAGGTAAAGCCTTTAAAAATACATTGGTCAGGAATTTACCGCTAATCCGGTTATGGTTTGCTTCCAACGCCAGAACGAAGGAAGGAACTCCGATGGTAAAGACACTAATCAGCGAAATCTGCGATGGCTCCAATGGATAGCTGAACATAAAAATCATTGAGAACAATGCCATCAACAGGGAGAAAATATTCTTAACCAAAAAGAGGCTGGCGGAACGCTGGATGTTGTTAACAACACGGCGACCTTCCAAAACGACAGATGGCATTCTGGAAAAATCAGAGTCCAGTAAAACCAACTGGGCC
The DNA here is from genome assembly GCA_016292095.1 of Eubacterium sp. GTDB lineage: Bacteria > Bacillota > Clostridia > Lachnospirales > Lachnospiraceae > Eubacterium_G. Next base: position 50,222 of record JAEFAB010000043.1, read on the forward strand.
ACATTGGCTGCGGCATCACTACCGGAAGCCATGGCAATACTGCAATCAGCATCTTTTAATGCAAGAACATCATTAACACCGTCACCGGTCATGGCAACGGTATGGCCCTGATTTTGCAGGGCGTTGACAAACAACTGTTTCTGATCCGGAGTAACACGTCCGAATACGGTATATTTTTCAATGGCTTCATCAATATCCTCCGGCTGAAGTGTAGAAGCGTCAATGTAGTTTTCGGCATTTGCAATACAAGCCTTTTCGGAAATTTCGGAAACGGTGGCAGGATTATCCCCGGAAATTACTTTAATTTCCACACCGCATTTTTCGAAATATGCAAAGGTATCCCGGGCACCGCTGCGAATGGCGTTGGATAAGTAAATCAGACAGATCGGACGAATGCTTTTCTCCAAACGCTTGCCGGTCATTTCTCCGTCATAGGTTCCAAAGACAATGACACGATATCCTTTTTCACTGTAATGCTCAATTTCCTTGGCGTAGGTCGGGTAGTCCTGTAACAAAAGAAATTCCGGAGCTCCTAAAACATAAGGAGTACCCTGGAAAACAGCGGCACTGTATTTTCTTTCGGAAGAGAAAGAAATAATCTGCTGAGCCGGATTTGTAACAGGTTCCTTGAAATAGTCTTTCATCGCCGCCATAGTGGCGTTATCGGAAGTCATTGCAGAAGAAAAGTCTGAAAGCAGACCAAGGACTTGCTCTTCGTTATACGCCGTAGCATTTTCGAAGAGATGCAGACCGCTGACTTCCATTTCCGGAACCGTAATGGTTCCGGTTTTATCAACACACAGAACATCGACCCGGGCAAGGGTTTCGATGGATTTCATATCGTGAAGTAATACCTGCTGTTTTGCCAGACGGATTGCACTGACAACCAAAGCAACGCTTGCCAGAAGATACAAACCTTCCGGAATCATTCCGATGACGGCAGCCACCATACCGGTAACGCTGTCTTTTAACGAAGCTCCTGACAGGAAGTACTGCTGAGAAAAGAGAATTGCACCTACCGGGATAATAATAATTCCCACAATTTGTACCAAACGATTCAGAGAACGAATCATTTCTGATTGTTCGTGCTTTTTGGATTTTGTAGCTTCCAGTGTCAGCTGAGAAACATAGGATTCCTCACCTACCTTGTCCAGACGGGCAATGCATTTTCCGGAAACAATAAAACTTCCGGACAAAAGCTGATGCCCCGGTTCCTTGGTAACCTCATCAGACTCACCGGTAATCAGGGATTCATTTACGTTTACGGAACCTTTGATTACTGTTGCGTCCGCAGGAATCTGGTTTCCGGCAGAGAAGATGACAATATCATCACGAACAAGCTGTTCCGCATCAATTTTAACTTTTTTTCCATTTCTAAGAACGATACAGTGCGGCGCATTCAAGATGGTTAATTCGTCTAATACCTTTTTGGAACGTAACTCCTGAATAATACCAATCAGTGTGTTGGAAATAATAATCGGCAGAAATGTCAGATTATTAAAAGCACCAACCAAAATCAGTAAGAAAGAAAGAACCAAAAAGATAAAGTTAAAGTAGGTAAATACATTGGATGTGATGATTTCCCGCACCGTCTGGGTGGAAGAATCAACTTTTGTATTTACCAACCCCATATTTTGTCGTTCTAAAACCTGCTGGTCCGTTAATCCGAAAGCAGGGTTGATTTTTTCGTGTTTTTTGTTTTTATTACTCATTATTCTATACCTTATCCAGTGTTTTCATTGTGTCGCTTTCTTATTATAACCCGAAATTGTCAATAAAGTGTAAATAAATTGTTGAAAGTTGAAAAAACTTCCATTTTTAGGGGAAAAACAAATAAAAAAATAATTAGAACAATTACTTAAAATAATGCTGAAATTGTGATATAATCTTATGGTGTGTAAAAATATAAAAATCAAAAGAGAAAACGGTTAGCCGTTTGTTAAGGAGGAAACATGGATATTGTATGTTTAGATTTAGAAGGTGTATTAGTTCCGGAGATTTGGATTGCTTTTGCTGAAGAGACAGGCATTGAAGAATTAAAGAAGACAACAAGAGATGAACCGGATTACGATAAATTGATGAAATACCGTATCGGTATTTTAAAGGAACACGGATTAGGATTAAAGGAAATTCAGGATACAATCGCAAAAATTGATCCGATTCCGGGAGCAAAAGAATTTTTAGACAGCCTTCGTGAATTAACACAGGTTATCATTATCAGCGATACATTTACACAGTTTGCAAAACCATTGATGAAGAAATTAGGATGGCCTACAATCTTCTGTAATTCATTGGTTGTAAATGAAAACGGAGAAATTACAGGACATAAGATGCGTTGTGAAAAATCAAAATACACAACAGTTAAAGCATTACAGTCTATTGGATATGAAACAATTGCCAGCGGAGACAGCCACAATGATATTGGTATGATTCAGGCAAGTAAGGCAGGATTTTTATTTAAGAGTACAGATGCCATTAAGGCTGAGTATCCGGAATTTCCTGCATTTGAAAACTATGACGAATTATTGAATGCGATTAAGGAAAAATTGGGAGATAATAACTAAAGGGATTCCCCCAAGGTCATTTGCATACAATGAAGTGACGGAGGTAGAAGATGCATAGCAAAATCGAGGCAGAAATCAAGGGGATTGTAAATAATATATTAGAAGATTACGAAAATGAAAAAACGATTGATTCAATAGAGCTGTTTGACCAGCCGGATACAGAAGTTGTGGCTGATATTACAAAGAAATTGCTGAATATTGTTTATCCGGGATATTATCGTGACCGTTCCTATCGATTTTACAATGATGACAGTAGATTGGCGGTTATTATTGAAGATGTGGTTTACAATCTGACCAAACAAATCAGTATTGTATTACGACAACTGCCGGAAAATGCAAAGATGAATCAGGAAGAAATCGAAGACAGAGCACAGCAGATGTCTCTTGATTTTTTCAAGCAAATACCAAAAGTCCGTGAATATACGGAAACAGATGTAAAGGCGACGTTTGACGGAGATCCTGCCGCCTTTAATAAGAATGAAATTATTCTCTGTTATCCGGGACTGTATGCAATTACAATTAATCGTTTGGCACATGAAATGTTCCGGTTAGGCATTCCGATTATTCCGCGTATGATGACGGAACAGGCACATAGCAAAACCGGAATCGACATTCATCCGGGTGCAACACTTGGAAAATATTTCTTTATCGATCATGGAACCGGTATTGTTGTAGGTGAAACAACGATTATCGGAGACTATGTTAAGGTCTATCAGGGAGTAACAATCGGTGCTTTATCCACAAGAGGCGGACAACGTCTGAAAGGGGTTAAACGACATCCGACAATCGAGGATCATGTAACAATTTATGCGGGAGCATCAATCCTTGGTGGAGAAACTGTGATTGGTCGCGGTGCGGTGATTGGAAGTAATGCTTTTATTACAAAATCGGTTGAACCGGGCGTGACGGTTAGTATTAAAAACCAACAGTTGGATATGAAGGGCAAATATGACTATATTGAAGTAAGCGATTTAAATGCTGATGATCAGTGGTTTTACACAATATAGTGGTAAATGCTTTGATTATAGAATGGATTTAAAAGGGGTACGGAAATGAACAAAGGAAAAAAGGTTGTATTAGTCGTTGAAGACGACATGAAGTTGAGAGAAGTTCTCACAAAATTTCTTCAGAGAAATGAATTTGAAGTACTGGCAGCTGAAAATGGCGAGACCGGAATTGATCTGTTTTTTGAGTACAGTAAAAAAATCGACATTATTCTTCTGGATGGTATGTTGCCGGATATCGATGGAATTCAGGTTCTTAAGGAAATTAGAAAACATTCCCAGTTGCCAATTATCATGTTGACAGCGAGAGAATCCGAAGAAGACCAGTTAGAAGGCTTAAACGGCGGTGCGGACAACTATATCACAAAGCCATTTCTGATGAAGGTCCTGTTAGCACATATGGACAAGTTGATTGACAGAAACGACCAGAAGGGACCGAATGCCATTGAACGTGGTGCATTGAGACTTGAAAAGAATTACCGTAAAGCATATTTGGATGATGAATATTTTGAAACCACACCGAAGGAATTTGAGTTGTTGGTTTATTTTGCAGAAAACGAAAATATAGTCGTAAGCCGCGAAAGAATTTTGAATGCGGTATGGGGCTTTGAATATGATGGAGATATCCGAACTGTGGATACATTGGTAAAACAGCTTAGAAAGAAAATGACTGATGACCATCCATACATCCAATCTGTTTACGGTGTAGGATATCGTTTTGAGGTAAAGGAAAAGGATGCACAGAATTAAGAGTAAGTATCTTATCCGAATGACGATTTTTTTGATTATTCTGATTGGCGGAATGATCTGGGGATATAAATTCTTTGCGAAAGATTATTATCTCCTTGAAATCAAAGGAAAGATGAAAGCTACTTATAAGGAAATATCGCAATATCAGCTGGATAAACTGAGTAGACAGGAAGAGCAGGAATTGGAAAACCTGGTTTCTGACGGTTATGTATTAGATGTGTTTTGCGAAGATCGCATTTTATATACCAGTGACCGAAAGAGAAATCTGAATGTCAGACCGGATAGTCTTGGAATTATGGATATTGAAGATTATAGTGAGAATCCAATGCCGATTATCAGTGATAATCAGGTTGAAGTAAAAGGCAAAGTTAAAAAAGGGGACCGGTATTATTACGTTTTGATAGTAATGAATATCAAGTCTCTGGACAGTAGTGTAGATATTATCAGTCGATTTCTGATTTTGGAAATGTTGATTGGACTGGCACTGTCGCTGCCGTATTCTCTTCTCCAGGCAAACAGGACCTTAAGACCGGTAGAACAGTTGGAGGAAATTACTCAGAAACTGAAAAAAGGACAGATTGATTTTGATAAAAATACTTACAAGTTTTCGAATGATGAGGTTGGCATTTTGGCATCGCGCATTTTTGAAATGTATATGAATTTTTCCGACCGGTTGTTGGAAACACAGAATTACAACTATTTGCTGCGAACACAGAATAATGACCTGGTAGAAATGGATGAAAGAAAGAAAGATTTTATCCGAATGGCTACCCATGAATTGAAAACACCATTGGCGATTGTATCCAGTCAGTTGGAAATGATGAGTCTGGATCATCCGGAGGCAATGGAAGAATATTACGATTCAGTAATGGAAGAAATTAATAAAATGTCTGATATGATCAGAGATTTACTGAATCTGTCTATGAATAACGGGGAAAAACAGAAGATTCACTTAAAACGTGGAAATCTCTCAAACTTACTTCTCTTACGTGAAAAGAGATATAAATCATGGATGAATAAGAAGAATCTGCGAATTAGCTTTGAGATTGAGTCTGATATTTATATTATGATGAATCAGGAACAGGTTATGCAGGCATTTAACAACCTGCTGATGAATGCGTTTGAACATGCAGAATCAGAGAGTGGTGTAAAAGTATCTTTGCGAATGCGGGGAGAAAATGCAGTTTTATCTGTTTATAATCAAGGGGAAAAGATTCCGGAAGAAAGCTTTGATGAGATATGGAAAAGTTACTTCAGTAAAAAGAGCATGGATGATAATGCCAATATTGGAGTCGGTCTCTATATTGTAAGAGAGATTGTGAAAGAGCATAACGGAAAATGTTATGCGGAAAATAGGGAAAACGGCGTAGTGTTTACGATGGAATTTAAAGGAGAGCATGTCATCTCCAATAAATAATTGTAAAAGAATCATATATCGAACATTTAAAAGAACATCCCTGTCAGACATACGGTTGTGTACCGTTTTCTCATAGGGATGTTTTTTACAGGAAAAAACGGGAGAAAAGGGAAAGAATTATGCGAAAAGGAATCAGTACAAAAGGATTGGGTAAAAAGCTTGTTGCCTTTGGAATGGTGTTTACCTTATCTGCATCCATGCTTGCAGGATGTCAGTCCGGAGACAAAAAAGCGAAAGAGGAGAAACCGCTTTATCTGGATGCCAAAGCCTCCACGGAAGACAGAGTAAAGGATTTAATGTCCAGAATGGAATTAAAAGACAAGATTGCCCAGATGATTATGGCGGAACGAAATGTGGCAGACGGCGGCGCGGACTTTAAAGATGTAACCCAGTATGGCTTGGGAGCAATCTTGAGTGGTGGCGGTTCTGCACCAACCAGTGGAAACAATCCGGAAGACTGGTCTCAGGAAATTAACGGATACAAGAAGGCAGCGTCAGAAAGTAAATTCAAAATTCCGATTTTATATGGTGTGGATGCTGTTCATGGAAACAATAATGTATACGGAACCACGATTTTTCCACATCAGATTGGCTTAGGGGCTACAGGTGATGCGGCTTTGGTGGAAGAAATCGGTATGACAACTGCATCCGAGACAAGAGCCATTGGTTCAAATTATGCCTTTTCACCGGTATTGGGAGTGGCATATGATGAACATTGGGGAAGATTTTATGAGTGTTTCGGTGAAAATCCGGATTTGGTTACAGAATTAGGAACTGCTTATGTCAATGGACTTCAGGGAAGAAAAGATTCCGATGATTTTATCTCGGACTACAGAGTTCTTTGCTCCATCAAACACTTTGTGGGAGAAGGACAGGTAGAACAGGGCGTAAATCAGGGCGATGTTCAGATGGAACCTGAAAAATTCGACCAGCTGCTTCGAAATGAAATTATCAAACCTTATGTGTCTGCAATTGAAGCAGGGGCGCAGACCTTGATGGTATCATACAATTCCATTAACGGAGTGAACTGTCATGAAAATAAAGAATTGATTACAGATTATCTGAAAGGCGAACTGGGATTCCGGGGAATTGTCATTTCAGATTACGACGGTGTAGAACATTGTAAGGGAGAAGAATATAAGGATCAGTTACAGGCTTGTGTTAACGCCGGCGTAGATATGCTGATGGAACCGTTGGACTGGCAGATTTGTTACTATTCCTTAAAGACATTGGTTGAAGAGGGACGCGTTCCGGAAGAACGAATCGATGATGCGGTGTCCAGAATTTTAACGGTGAAGTTTAATACAGGACTGTTTGAAGAAGAAATTAACGGAAAGGCTGAGAAAGAACAGCTGGAAGCAGTGGGATGTGATGAACATAGAGCTTTGGCAAGAAAAGCAGTTAGCGAATCTCTAACCTTACTGAAAAATGATAAAATGAAAAACAAAAAGACTGCAATTCAGACCCTGGCAGAAGGAAAGAAAATTGCCGTGATGGGAGAAGCAGCCGATGATATTGGAACACAGTGCGGTGGATGGACCATCAGCTGGAATGGAGACAAAGGTGAAACAACAATTGGAACTACGATCTTGGCAGGATTTAAAGAAGTAGCTTCCGACAAAGAATTTGAGTATGTTGATTCTGCGGAGGACATTTCCAAAGATGTGGATGCGGTCATTATTGTTGCAGGAGAAAATCCATATTCGGAATCTGCCGGAGATACCGGAGCAAACGGACTTTACCTGAATTATTACGGAAAGACTATGGTAGCGGAAACAAAGGAAAAATTCGGAGACAGCATTCCGATTGTTTTAATGCTTGTAACAGGACGGCCGCTGACTGTACAGGAAGAAATGGATAGCATAGATGCATTGGTTTGTGCATGGCTTCCGGGAACCCAGTGCGAAGGTATCGCAGATGTGTTATTCGGGGATGTGGAATTTACCGGAACAACACCGGTAACATGGCCGGTAACAGCCTATGATATTGCTGAAAAATTCACTGATGACAGTCTGGTAATGTTCAAATATGGAATGGGACTGAAAAAAGACGGAAGTTCTATTCAAAAATAAGAAAATTAACTCGAAACCACAAGAACCTGTAGAAATATCATGAAACAACAGAAGATATGGAACTATTTGGAAACAATAATTAAACGTTTTATGAATTCTATAGATTTATTTATACAAAAGTAATATATTTAAGTGGATGTGTAAAGGAGGAAAAAACTCTTATGATAAAAGAAACAGTAGATGCTATTAAGGTAGCGGAAAATTCTGCTGATAAGAAAGTTGAAAGCGCCAAAGAGCAGGCTCTTTCCATGAAAGAGGACGTGAAAAAACAGGCGTTGGAACTTCGGGAATCAGAAATGAAAAAAGCAGAAGAGAAAAGTCTTTTAGAGATGGATAAAACCAGAGAGCAGTGTGCGGCGGAAACCGTGCAGGTTCAGGAACGCATCGACAAAGAAATTTCAATGATTCACCATATGGCATCAGAAAAAATGGAAGAAGCTGTAGAGGCAGTTGTCCGCGAAATTATTGGATAACAGGAGGAATACATGGCAGTTTTAGAGATGCGCAAAGTAATGATATGCGCAATGAAAGAAAACAGAAAAGGTATTCTGGAACTGATACAGAAAAAAGGTGTTTTGGAAATCAGGGAAGACCTGCTGCAGACAGATGAAGAAACAGAGGCGTTTTTGTCAAAGATGAATACGGCAACGCAGGTTTCAATCTTCGATAAGAATGCAGCACTGGCGGAAAATGCTCTGGAAATATTACAGGAGCTTTACCCGGAAGAAACCTCTCTACTTTCTTCACTGGAAGGAAAGAAGTTGTTGAACACAGAAGAATATGGTCAGATTGTTGCAGATCAGCAGAATCTGATGAATCATGTAAACAATGTCCTTTCTTTGAAAAAGCAGATTGATGAGAAAAAAGCAGACATCTTAAAGTTTCAGGATGAAATCAAGACTTTAAGTCCGTGGATAGAAATGGATGTGGCGATGAATTACGTCGGTACCCGCAGTACATTCCATCAGGTCGGATGCATTTCAGGTTCCTATGACAATGAAAGTCTTTTGAAAAAATTAGAAGAACTGGAAGCACCGGAACAAATGAGTATTCAGGTGGTTCATCAGGATAAGTATCAGACTTACGTATCCTGCTTTTATGTAAAAGAACAACAGGATGCAGTGGAACAGTTTTTGCGAAAATTGAATTTTACAAAACCGCCGGTAGTGGCGCATCATGTTCCGCAAAAATCCATCGATAACCGCTTGGATCGAATTGCAAACACCCAGAAGGCAATTGATGAACTGATGACCAAGATGGAAGAAGAGTCTGAATTGCGATACGACTTCAAGAAATTGGGAGACTATTATCGAACCAGAGGTTTGAAATACCGGGTGCTGGGCGATTTGAACCAGTCCAAGCACACCTTCATTATTACCGGATATATGCCGGCGAGGGATGTGGAACCGCTGAAAAAAGAACTGGAAGAAAAGTACAGCCTGTTCTTTGAAAGTGAAGAGATACCGGAAAAAGAAGAAGCACCGGTTCTGATTGAAAATAATGGATTTACCAATGCAGTGGAAGGGGTTGTCAAATCCTTTGCCCTGCCGACCAAAAAGGAAATTGACCCGACGGCAATTACAGCATTCTTTTACTACTTCCTGTTTGGAATTATGTTATCGGATGCAGCCTACGGATTTTTGATGTTCCTGGGATGCTTCATATTATTAAAGAAGTTTCCGCGAATGGAAGAAGGAATGGCGAAGACTTTCAAGATGTTTATGTATTGCGGAATATCCACATTGATTTGGGGCGTTCTGTTTGGCGGATATTTTGGAAATGCCGTTTCCGTTATCAGCGGAACCTTCTTTGGAAAAGAAGTTACCATACCACCGTTGTGGTTTGAACCGGTTACGCAGCCAATGAAAATGTTGGTATATTGTATGATTTTCGGAATTATACATCTCTTTACCGGTTTGGGAATTAAAGGATATTTGTTATTGAAAGAAAAAGATTTTGCAGGATTTGTTTTTGATGTACTTATGTGGTACTTCTTCCTGATCGGATTGATTTTAATGCTGATTCCTACCAGTATTTTTGCTTCCTTTATCGGAGGCATGGTTACATTCCCGGCATGGGCGAATATGCTGGCCAAGGTACTGACTGTTGTGGGAATGCTTGGAATTTTACTGATGGCAGGAAGACGTGCAAAGAATCCGGCGAAACGAATGCTTTTAGGAGCATACAGCCTGTATGATACGACCAGCTGGTTAAGTGATTTGTTATCTTATTCCAGATTGTTGGCATTGGGGTTGGCAACCGGAGTTATTGCACAGGTTATTAACACCATGGCAGCCATGGGAGGACGAACAATTCCGGGAGTAATTCTCTTCATTGCAGTATTCCTGTTTGGACATATCTTTAACATGGCAATCAACCTGTTGGGAGCATATGTTCATACAAACAGATTGCAGTTTGTAGAATTCTTTGGAAAGTTCTATGAAGGAGGCGGAACGGAATTCCGACCTTTCAGAACAAATACAAAATATACGGATTTCAATGATGTGTAGGCAAGAATAAGAAGCCGGAACATTATTACAAAAAATAAAAAAGGATATTGCCGATAAGGCAGAATGGAGGAAACGATGAGTTTAGGACAATTTTTTAACGATTTAGGATTATTTTATGCATTATTGGGAGCTTCAATTGCAGTATTGATGGCAGGTATGGGCTCAGCAATCGGTGTTGGTATTGCAGGTCAGGCAGCATCCGGAGTTATGACAGAAGACCCAAGCAAATTTGCAAAGGTTTTGATTATGCAGTTGTTACCTGGTACCCAGGGTCTTTACGGTTTGTTAATCGGATTTATTGCATTATCAAAAATCGGAATTATCGGTAGTGGTGCTGTTGAATTAACAGCAGTTCAGGGAATGGAAATTCTTGCAGCATGTCTTCCAATGGGTATTGTTGGTCTTGTATCAGGAAAATATCAGGGAAAAACTTCTGCAGCAAGTATCGGAATCATTGCAAAACGTCCGGAACAGTTCGGTAAAGCAATGCTTTTCCCGGCCATGGTAGAAACATATGCGATTTTAGCACTTCTTATTTCATTCCTTGCATTAAACGGAATTGCATTATAAAAAAGAAAGATAGGATAGATTTATGAGCGGATTAGAAAATATCATCAAAGAAATTGATAATAAAGCAGAAATAGAAGCCGGTCAGATCATTGCAGACGCAAAAGAATATTGTGACAAATATATGGAACAGGAAAGAGAAAAGATTGCGGAAGAAGTTGCTGAATTTGAAAAGAAGGCACAGCAGGAAAGAGAACTCTATGCCAGCAAATCAAATTCCGGCGCTGAGTTTTCGGAAAGAAATGCGGTTTTAGGTGCAAAGCAGTTAAACATTAATATGGCTTTGGACAAGGCATATGAAAAAATGACTTCTCTTTCAGATCAGGAGTATTTTGAAATGCTTCTTAAAATCTTAAAAGCCAATGTGGTTGGAAAACCGGGAGAAATTCTTCTTGGCAAAAAAGATTTAGACAGAATTCCGGCTGGTTTTGAAGCCGAAGCCAATAAGATTGCCGCCGAAAATGGTGGAAGTCTTACCTTAGGAAAAGAAGCAGTTGATATTTCCGACGGATTTATTTTGCGTTACGGAATGATTGAGGAAAACTGTACGTTGAAATCCTTGATTGATACAAAACTGGAACAGTTGAAGGATGTGGCATCCGGTAAATTGTTTGGCTAGGAGGTGACACCATGGAGAAGGAATATACATATGGAGTTGCCAGAGTCAGAACATTGGAAACAGGACTGTTGACGGATGAAGCCATGACACAACTTCTTTCCAGCAAAAGTTTTGATGAAGGAATGACTTTTTTACAGGATCGAGGCTGGGGCAGTCGAACGACTGAAAATGAGTTGGAAGAAATGATGGAAGAAGAGAAGCAGAAAACAATGAAAGTCTTACAGGACATTGTGGATGACGACTCTGAATATTCCATTTTAACAATTCAGGATGAGTATCATAATTTAAAGGCTGCAATTAAACAGGCTTGTACAGGCGTGAATGTGGCACATGTGTTCATTGAGGGAACAAAACTGGTGCCGGATGAATTAATGGAAAAAATCCGGGAAGGCAAGTATGAAAGTCTGCCGGCGGAAATGCAGAAGGTTGCAAAGGAAGCAACAGAAACCCTGCTTCGTACCGGAGACGGACAGTTATGTGATTTAATTGTTGACCGTGCAACATTGCAGGCAATTAAAAAGATTGGAAATCAGGCAGAAAACGAATTGATTAAAAAATACGCAGATACCCAACTGACATTGGCAAACATTAAAATTGCCATTCGCGGGGTACAGGCAGGAAAGGACGAACAGTTTCTGGAACATGCCATGGTGCCTTGTGAAGGAGTTAGTATTGATGAATTGAAATCAGCTTCCGTGGGAGGTGTGGAGTCAATTTTCAGTTATCTGGAAGGTGTGGGATTTGGTGAAGGTGTTAAGGCTTTCAAAACATCTCCATCGGTATTTGAATGCTGGTGCGATAATCAGATTGTGGAACTGATTCGAGGAGAAAAATATAAGTCTTTTGGAATCGGACCGATTATTGCCTATGCAGTTGCCAGATTTAATGAGATAAAAACAGCGAAGATTATTCTTCTTGGAAAACAAAATGGGTTTGAAGAGGAATTTATTGGAGAAAGGATAAGGCGGATGTATGCATAAAGCAGTAGTCATCGGAGACTATGACAGCATTTATGGATTTGGCGCCCTGGGATTGGACATTTTTCTGGTAGAGGAAAAAACAGAGGCCATCCATCAAATCAGAAGACTGGTAAAAGGGAGTTACGCCATTATCTATATTACAGAGTCTCTGGCAGAACAAATAAAAGAAGAATTAGAGAATTATAAAGAACTGATTACACCGGCAATTATTTTGATTCCGGGAGTCTGGGGAAATACCGGAGCCGGAATTCAGGGCGTGAAAGACAGCGTGGAACAGGCAATTGGTTCAGATATTCTTTTTGGAAACGATTAAAAAGAAACAGGAAGGAAAGAAACATGGAAAATAGTAAAGGCACAATCAAAAAAGTTGCAGGACCTTTGGTTATTGCCGAGGGAATGCGTGATGCAAACATGTTTGACGTGGTAAGAGTTAGTAACCAGAATCTGATTGGTGAAATTATAGAAATGCATGGTGACAGAGCTTCCATTCAGGTTTACGAAGAAACCGCCGGTTTAGGACCGGGAGAACCGGTTATTTCCACCGGTGCACCGATGTCCGTAGAATTAGGACCGGGATTGATTGGAAGTATTTATGACGGAATTCAGAGACCGTTGGATGACATTATGAAAGTATCCGGAAATCTTTTGAAGAGAGGAGTTTCCGTTCCTTCATTAAAGAGAGAGCTGAGATGGGATTTTGAACCGGTTGCAAAAGTGGGGGACCATGTGGTAGCCGGAGATGTCATTGGTACTGTAAAAGAAACCGCTGTTGTAACACAGAAAATCATGGTTCCTTATGGAATTGAAGGTGAAATCGTAAGTATCACTGCAGGAAACTATGATGTTACAGAAACAGTAGCCGTTGTAAAAACAGAAAAGGGAGAAGAAAACCTTACATTAATGCAGAAATGGCCTGTACGTAAGGGAAGACCATATAAGGAAAAGAAGGCACCGAACAAACCATTGATTACAGGACAGCGTGTAGTTGATACCCTGTTCCCAATTGCAAGGGGTGGTGTGGCTTCTGTACCGGGACCGTTCGGAAGCGGTAAAACCGTTATCCAGCATCAGCTTGCAAAGTGGGCGGAAGCGGATATCGTTGTATACATTGGATGTGGTGAACGTGGAAACGAAATGACGGACGTATTAAATGAATTTCCGGAATTGAAGGATCCAAAGACCGGGGAATCATTGATGGAAAGAACCGTTCTGATTGCCAATACATCCGATATGCCGGTAGCAGCTCGAGAAGCTTCTATTTATACCGGTATTACCATTGCAGAATACTTCCGTGATATGGGATATTCTGTAGCGTTAATGGCAGACTCAACATCCAGATGGGCAGAGGCACTTCGAGAAATGTCCGGCCGTTTGGAAGAAATGCCGGGTGAAGAAGGATATCCGGCATATCTGGGAAGCCGTTTGGCACAGTTCTATGAACGTGCAGGTGACGTAGTGACTTTAGGAAGCGAAGGAAGAGACGGAGCACTTTCCGTAATCGGAGCCGTATCTCCACCGGGTGGTGATATTTCCGAGCCGGTATCTCAGGCAACCCTTCGTATCGTAAAGGTATTCTGGGGATTGGACTCCGCATTGGCCTATAAGAGACACTTCCCGGCAATTAACTGGTTGACCAGCTATTCTCTTTATGTGGATAATATTGGTTCCTGGTTTACAGAAAATGTAGACAGTGACTGGTTAGCACTTCGTCAGAAACTGATGAGTTTGTTACAGGAAGAAGCTGAACTGGAAGAAATCGTTAAGATGGTAGGTATGGATGCATTGTCCGCACCGGACCGTTTGAAGATGGAAGCCAGCCGTTCAATCCGTGAAGATTATTTGCATCAGAATTCTTTCCACGAAGTAGATACTTATACTTCATTAAAGAAGCAGGCAATGATGATGAAACTTGTTTTAGGCTACTATGATGAAGCAAGAGCCGCTTTAGATGAAGGTGCAAAAATCGAAGAATTAGTAAAATTACCGGTTCGTGAAGCAATCGGACGTTTCAAATATACTCATGAAAATGATTTGGATGAAGCATACGACAGAATTACGGATCAGTTATCCAAAGAAGTAGCAAATACGTTGAGAAAGGAGGAATACTAAAATGCCTAGAGAGTATAGAACGATTCAGGAAGTAGCGGGACCACTGATGATGGTAGAAGGCGTGGAACACGTAAGCTATGATGAATTAGGTGAAATCGAGTTGGCAAACGGCGAAGTACGTCGATGCAAAGTTTTGGAAGTAAACGGAAGCAATGCATTGGTACAGCTCTTTGAAGACTCTACAGGAATTAACCTTTCCAACAGTAAAGTTCGTTTTCTTGGAAGAAGTATGGAACTTGGTGTATCAGAAGATATGTTGGGACGTGTTTTTGATGGATTAGGAAATCCAATTGATAACGGTGTTGAGATTCTTCCGGAAGAACGAAGAGATATTAACGGTGTGGCAATGAATCCGGCAGCAAGAAATTACCCGTCAGAATTTATTCAGACCGGTGTCTCTGCAATTGACGGATTGAACACCCTGGTTCGAGGACAGAAGCTTCCTATTTTCTCAGCTTCCGGTCTTCCGCATGCACAGCTTGCAGCACAGATTGCAAAGCAGGCAAAGGTTCGCGGAAAAGATGAACAGTTTGCGGTAGTGTTCGCAGCGGTAGGTATTACTTTTGAAGAATCAAACTTCTTTATTAATTCCTTTAAAGAAACCGGTGCCATTGACCGAACTGTATTATTTATCAACCTGGCAAATGATCCGGCGGTAGAACGTATTGCAACACCGCGTATGGCACTTACCGCAGCAGAATATCTTGCTTTTGAAAAAGGAATGCATGTCCTGGTTATCATTACAGATATTACAAACTACGCAGATGCCCTTCGTGAAGTATCTGCAGCCAGAAAGGAAGTTCCGGGAAGAAGAGGTTATCCGGGATACATGTACACAGACCTTGCAACATTATACGAGCGTGCAGGACGTCAGAGAGGAAAAGACGGAAGTATCACAATGATTCCGATTTTAACTATGCCGGAAGATGATAAGACCCATCCAATCCCTGACTTAACAGGATATATTACCGAAGGACAGATTATTTTAAGTCGTGAACTTTATCGAAAAGGTGTTACACCACCAATTGATGTATTGCCATCCCTATCCCGTTTGAAGGATAAAGGTATCGGTGAAGGAAAGACTCGTGCAGACCACAGTAATGTCATGAATCAGTTGTTCTCCGCATATGCCAGAGGAAAAGATGCGAAGGAACTGATGACCATTTTAGGGGAAGCAGCGTTGTCAGATATCGACTTGATCTATGCAAAATTTGCAGACGAATTTGAGAAAGAATATGTTTCTCAGGGTTATGATGCAAACCGTTCCATTGAAGAAACAATGGATATCGGATGGAAACTGTTATCAATCCTTCCAAAATCAGAATTAAAGAGAATTGATGACAAGTATTTAGAAGAGTACTACAAGGGAGAGTAAGTTATGGTAAATCCAACCCGAATGGAGCTTACAAAACAAAAAAAGAAATTAGTGTCAGCTACCAGAGGGCATAAACTGTTGAAGGATAAGCGAGATGAACTTGTTCGTCAGTTTATGGAACTAGTGGTTGAAAATATGAATCTGCGCCAGAAGGTGGAAAAAGGTTTGAAGGCTGCCAACATGGACTTTTCACTGGCAAGAGCCGGAATGGACAGAGAAGTTCTGAACACAGCAATGATGGCAAGCAACAAATCCCTGGATATTGAAGTTTCCACAAAGAATGTAATGAGTGTGGAAATTCCACAGTTTTCTACAAAGTCGGAAATCAGTGGCAATGACATCTATTCCTACGGATACGCCTTTACTACCGGAGAACTGGATGAGGCAGTATATTCTTTGTCGACAGTATTTGATGATATGCTGAAACTGGCAGAAATTGAAAAGTCCTGCCAGCTGATGGCTGCAGAAATCGAAAAGACACGTCGTCGTGTAAATGCACTGGAACATGTTATTATTCCGGAAGCACAGGCTAACATCAAGTACATTACAATGAAATTGGACGAGAATGAACGTAGTACGCAGATTCGTTTGATGAAAGTAAAAAATATGGTTGCGGAAAAAGCAATCAGAGAAAAGAAAAAAGCAGAATAATGAAAAAGACATCCTTTTAAAGGGTGTCTTTTTTTAGAATGGTGCAAATTTTTTACAACACATTGAGGAATAGAATAAAATATAATAAAATCCAAAAAAGGAAAGAAAGAGAGGGTTTATATATGAGAAAATTTATTATGTTGGCAGCAACTTTAGTTGCATCATTTTGTTTATCAGTTCCGACTTTCGCTGCTGCTCCTTCTAAGGTAGACATTAATGACTTTAAGATTAATTGGGCAGATGAATTTACAGGAACCGAGTTGAATTTAAAGAACTGGACACCACAGGTTGGAAATGGTTCGGCGTATGGTATCTGGGAATGGGGAAACAACGAAAAGGAATTTTACAAATCACAAAACATCAGTGTTTCCAACGGATCGCTTAGAATTAATGCGAAGTATGAAGCAAATGCAGGAAAAGCGGACACAACCACATACAACTTTTCATCAGGACGTATGACATCAGCAGGTCTTGTTGAAGTTGGCTATGGATATGTAGAAGCAAGAATTAAAATCCCATCAGCAAAGGGAATCTGGCCAGCGTTCTGGATGTTAGGAACAAATGGTAAGGTATGGCCTCGTTGTGGAGAAATTGATATTATGGAAGCATTCAACACACGTTCAGATCTTCAGGCAACTGTTCACTTCCCAGATGCAAACGGATCCGATTTATACAATTACTATAAAAAGAATCTTGATGATAAAACTCAGTGGCATACTTATGGATGTTATCGAGATGGAAATGTTTGTGCCTTTTATATTGACAGAGAACGAATTGGTCTGATTAGAACTTCTAATGATTCCATTAGTGCTTATTCCGCTGCAGCAAACTGGAGTTGGGTAAATAATGTTCAGGGCACACGTTCTGTATTAAATGACAAATACTACATTTTACTGAATGTAGCCTGCGGCGGAAACCTTGCAGGAGGTATGCCGGACAGCAGTTTGAATGCTTACATGGATGTTGACTATGTAAGATACTACACAGAAAAGCCTGAGAGTGAAAAAACAACACAGGCACCGAAAAAAGAAACAACAACAGCGGGAATTAAAAAACCGGGTAAGGCTAGTATCAAAAAAGCAAAGAATGTTAAGAAGAAAAAAATCAAATTAACATTGAAGAAGATGAGTGGTGTAGCCGGATACAAAATCCGTTGGTGTGAATCAAAGAGTTTCCAGGGATATGAAGAAAAAACTGTAAAGAAAACATCTTACACCATTAAAGGATTATCCAAAGGAAAATGGTACATCAAAGTACGTGCTTACAAGATGAACGGCACAGGAAAACTTTGGGGAACATGGTCCAAGGTTAAAACTGTTAAAGTGAAAAAATAATTAGAGAGTAAAGTCTGCGGGAGTATTGCTTCGGCAGACTTTATTTTTTGCGGAATTTAGAAAAAAAGCTGTACCGGTTTTTGAGGAGAATGTGATTTGGCGATTGATAAAAACGGTTGTATCAAGTATACTAGTAGGTGATGATTTTTAAAAAAACAAATGAAATCGGAGAAAATTATGGAAGAAAAGAAAAGTGAAGAAATCTTAGAAAATGAGACAACAGAAGATACTTCTGTTGAAGAGTCTACAAAAGACGAAGCGCTGGAAAATTCTGAAATAGTACAAAAAGATAGCGGACGTTATGAAACGTTGCAGGAATTAGAACCAAACCTATGGACTTATGGAAGCCCGGTATTGTTTACGGAAGGAGTTTTGGAAAGAGACACCATCAGTAAGAAGAATCGTCTCACACTGAAATTTGTAAATATATACCTGCAGGATATCAGAGAACTGCATATTTCTATTACTGTTGGTTTGGATGAGGAAGCGGAAGTAATCCAGCACAGCTATCTTGCTTTAGGACAGAAATATCTTGTGGAAAAAGGAAGAACAGCGAAAATTCCAATTGCTGATGAAGAAGCAAGGGACTTCCAGATTCGCATTGATAAAGTAGTCTTTGAAGATGGCACCTTCTGGCGTAAGAAAAACGCAGTACTTGAAAGTGCCGGAGTCATGGAAGAAATCGAAACTTTTGCGGAAGCAAAATTAAAAGATTATGAAGATAATTACATTTCCGCTGTTCAGGCTGCTGAAAAGGATGAATCGGAAAGCATTGGAAACAGCATGGAAATTTTCAAAAGAATTCTGTGGTATAAAGACAGTGCGGAACTCTATCAGGATGCAAAGCGTAAATACGGAATCCTGAAGCAGAATGAAGAGCGAAGAAGAGCCGGCGAGTCTAAACGTCAAAATCGTAAAAAGGCAATGCGGGCACACTATATCAGAGTAGGAATTATGGCGGCTCTGCTGATTGTGTTTGTGGTGATCCTGTATGTTGCATACATTGTGCCAAACAGAAAATTCAGTCAGGCGAAAAAGCAGATTAAAAAAGAACAGTACAGTAAAGCGGTAACAACCCTTGAAAAACTGCATGGTTTTGAAGACAGTGAAACATATCTGGCTGTAGCTTACTATAATATGGCGAAAGCTGCTTACGAAAAAGACAACACGGAAAAGGCGAAAGAGTACTTCCAGGAAAGTTATGATGCAGATGAAAAGTCTGATGCAGGTCAGTGGTCCAAGGCGTTTTTGAACTACTATGACGGCGTGGAAGCTATGGAAAAAGAAGACTATGCAAATGCACAGAAACTTTTGCAGGAAAGCAAAGATAGTATCGGAGATTATAATCTTGTAAACGATATTGATGTGCGCTTATCAGAATTGTATTATCTCCAGAAGGATTATGAATCCGCATGGAACAGTATTATTAACTTATATGCAAAAAATGCTGGCAGCGAAGAAATTGCAAATATGTATTGTGTATACGGAGAAGCTTACGCAAAGAAACTTCTGGCAGACGGCAAGAGAACAGAAGGAATGGAAGTTTACGGAAAAGTAAAGGCGGACAAGCATTATGCGGGAGCAAGCTTGACCAAGGACTTCTACGGAGAAGCAGTTGCTTTAGCTGAAAAAGGAAAAGTCAATGAAGCTCTTGCAATCCTGAAAGATATTAAGGGTCAGTCAGATAAAGCAGCAAAACTTTACAATGAAATTACTGCATTCCAGGAAAAGACACAGTTCTGGGTTGGAACCTGGGTACATAAAATTAAAGACAGCGAGGAAAAGAAATTCTACAGAATTACAATCTCAACAATTCTCTACAAAGGAGAAATGTGTCTGAAGATTAAAGATCAGAATAATAAGAAACTGGGATTTGAAACTGTCATCAGCAGTAAGAACAGAGTAACACAGATTAGTATCGGTCAGTACATGATGAAGTTTAAACTGAAAAAATATTACAACCAGAAGTTCACGTATACCTTAATGGAAGGTGGAAAGATGGAACGTAAACTTCGTTATGGCGGTGAGACTTATAAGACAAAATATCGTAGAAAAAAATAACATAAAATGTATTGAAACAGGTTTTTATCAACTCAAAAATGAGGTGGTTGAAGCCTGTTTTTTTATGCGTGGAAGCAGGATTGAAGACGATTATAAAAACGCTTTTATCTGTAAACAAAGGGGAAAACGTGATATAAGTATGATAAACAGGGAAAAATAAAAACATTTTTAAAAAAAAGAACACCATATACAAAAAAATGACACTACACGCATAAAATGCATTTTAGTAAAATAATAGGTAGATTATGGGTATTTGGCTGAAGAGATTGTGCGGGGAAGATTTTTACTCATAAAGTCTAATACATTTTTACATAACTTAATAAGAAAGGAGATTTTGAAATGAGAAAGAGTTTCAAAAAAGCAGTTGCAATGGTGAGTGCAATTGCAATGGTAGTAGCTGGAATCTCGTATCAGCCTGCGAAGGTTAACGCGGCAACAAGCGTTCAAGGTGATACGAATGTAGGAAACTGGTTTTTGTATGCTGCTAATGGAAGTTGGACAACTGGGGATATGGACTATGAGGGAACAGGTTCGTCGTTTGATGATATGACATTAACAATAGTCAATACAAACAATTCTCCGGGAAGCTGGGGATTACAGGCTCATTATAAGGGAGCACTTACTTCGCTTGAGGCAGGAAAGAAATATGATTTGTCTCTTGAAGTGAAGTCTTCAAATGCAGGAACAATGTACTTTAAAACACAGGATTCAACCACATGGACAGAAGACATTACAGCAGGTTCATATACTGTTACAAAGACCTTTACACGTGCTACAGACGGAACAGTAAATGATTTAGTTATGGAATTATCAGGATTACCAAGCGGAACAGTGGTTTCTTTTGATAATTTCAGCGTAAGTGAACATGACAGCTCACAGGATCCTGAAACACCTGAGTATACTAACATCGTAGAAACGTTAAAGTGGCATGGATGGTTTGAAGCTGAAGGTTGGGCGAATTATGATATCAGTGACACACATACAGGATACACATTGACAACAAAAGGAATTGGTGGCAACTGGTATTCAATTCAGACAGGTTTAGATAATGTTCCTTTCAAAGCGAACAAAAACTATGTATGTAGATTTGACCTTACAACAAGTGCACCAAAAGTATTTAAAGTTGACAACAGATCTAATGATGCAGTTATCTTTACTGAAAGAGCAGGTGGACAGTGGAAGGATAACGGTGATGGAACGTACACATATACTTATATCGGTGATTACGCTTCTACAATCGAAACAGATTTAAATGTTAGAGTTTCACTTGGACATTTCGCAAATGATTCAGATGCGTTCCCGGCTAACGGAACAATTACAGCTACACTTTCCGATTTCGTGATTATGACAGCTGAAAATTATGAAATCAACTATCCTGATTCAGAAGAAACATCAGCAGAAGAACAGTCTAGCGAAGAAGAATCATCAGAAGAGCAGTCAAGCGAAGAAGCTTCATCAGAAGAACAGTCTAGTGAAGAAGAATCATCTGAAGCATCAGGAGATTATACATGGATTGCTGTTGATAATGGTCAGGGTTATTTCTATAATGAAAATCATTCAGCAACATCAATCATTAATGTTCAGAAACCAGGCTTCGCAGATGAAGAGGGAATTTATATAACTGTTCCTGCAGGAATTTCAACAGTAACAATTAACGGTGTTGCTCAGACAACAGGTATTCAGGGCGCTGGAGTTGTTGTTTACTTATCAAACTTGACTCAGACAATTAACGAAGTTGTTATTAATCATGGAACAGGAACATCCGTAGTAATGATTAAGAATGAAAATGCACCATCAGGTGAAGAATCATCAGAAGAGCAGTCATCAGAAGAACAGTCTTCAGGTAGTGAAGAAGAATCTTCTGAACCGGAAGTTCAGGTTCCAGCAGCACCAGTTGGTCTTACATATGCTGGAAATGAAAATCTTCCATATTACTTTGCATGGGCACCAAGTGCAGGGGCTACAAGCTACAATGTATATGTAAAAGGTCAGCTTGCAGCAACTGTTACAGCAACAGCAGCAAACTTAGAAGCGACATTCTTCCCAGCAGCAGGTAAATATGCAATTGAAGTCACAGCAGTTAACGAAGCAGGCGAATCTGCTAAGTCTTTACCTTATGAACATACCGTTGAAAGCCAGACTACAACATATGCAGTAACAGTAGATGGAACAAAGGTTGCTGATGTTGAAGCAGGAGATACATATACACTTCCTACAACTGCTCAGTACGGATACTTCTCAGGAAACGATCTTTATAAAGCAGGAACACAGGTTGTAGTGAATAATGATATTGACTTTACATCATTGACAAGTGTTTCTGTAACAATGGCAAATGGTGCTGTAGTTAAGAATGCAGCTCCAGCAGGTATTGCTTTCCAGGCAACAGTAACTGTAAATGGAAATACAGAAGCAGTTGATTCAACATTCCTTTCAACAGGTATGTTAATCACAGCAAATGACCTTTTTGTAGAACTTGGTGGAAGTGAACTTACATTAGATAGTGATTATACATTTAAGAAGGTTCAAAACACTGGATGGTTTGCTGGAAACACTGGAACATACCGTGCAGGTATCTCTGGTGTTACATCAGACAACTACATTAGAAAGTTCATCGCTAGAGGATATGCTCAGTTGACATATACAGATGGAGATGAAGTAGTAGTATATTCAGCAATGTCACCAGTAAGAAGTATTCAGCAGGTAGCTCAGGCAGCAATTGATGCAAATCAAGGAAATGATTTCCTTGCAGAATGTGCAGCAGCAAACTAAGGAGGTTTAAAGAATGAAAGAATTATACACAAGCCCAAAGGCTGAAGTAGTAGAGTTTGACGC
>JAEFAB010000044.1 GCA_016292095.1 Eubacterium sp.
ATTACGGCAAGTTTTTTCGTTTGCTGTCCTGAAACAGATAAACTTGAACCAACCATAGCCAAAGACATGGAAAGTGCAAGAATTTTGGTTGTGATTTTTTTCATAGTTTTGTTCCTTTCTCATTTAAGTTTTTCGTTGGAATACACTTATCCTATAACTTCAGATTTTATCATTTCTTCTTTAAATAATCAAACACTTGTCTGGTAGTATTTTAATTTCGGTCGACCCCTTCGCCAATTCTGGTGATTCCCACATAAATCTGAGAAATTTTGTACCAGGTAGCAAAGTCTGTTACGCCGGAAACCGGAAGGTTAAAAATCTTTTGAAACGCCGATACTGCTTCCTTGGTTTTTTCTCCATAAATTCCGTCCGCAGCAATCCGCGGAATTGCAGTATAAACCTTTGCAATCGTATCCAGTTGTTCCTGAAGTTGCATTACCTTCTGCCCTCTGCTACCAACTGTCAAATCATATCCCGGCCAGGAAGCAGGTACTCCGGAAATCTGTTCTGCAGAATTAATATAGATTTCCCTTCCATAGTAGTTGCGCAAAATCTGGATTGCACTTTTGCCCTGTTCTCCCAGATTAAAGGAACCCCATTGGCTGAGCCAGTTTGGGCAAGTCACTTTCTTGCCATCACAGTACTGTGTCAGCAACGGTTGTTTCACATCCGGCTTCGACAGATATTGATTAAA
This sequence comes from Eubacterium sp., assembly GCA_016292095.1. GTDB lineage: Bacteria > Bacillota > Clostridia > Lachnospirales > Lachnospiraceae > Eubacterium_G. The sequence continues at coordinate 695 of JAEFAB010000044.1, forward strand.
AATATCATCCACAATTCGGCTGATCGACTCATACACATTTCTGCCGTTAATCCACTTCTGGTCATAAGCCGTGGAGGAGGTAATGGTGAAATCGTAACCTTTATTGCGATACCATTCGGTGTATACCCGGTTCAAAGTAAATGACATAATTGCAAGAATGTTTGCCTTCAAAGTCTCTTCCGGCCAGGTGGCATAAATTTCCGAGGAAGCCACATTTTTAATATAGTCCCGATACAACACATAATAATCTTTTGCATTGCTTTGCGGCGTTCCGTCATGAACCACAACATATTCCGGAATCACGACTCTGCTTAAAACAATATCACCCGATTCATTGATGTCTTTTATTTCCTCCTCCGGAATCTTCTCCGGATAATCCGCATAAAGGGTGTGGGGCGCTATTGTAATAGTACTATCACTGCTTTGTGATATCCGAACATTCTGAAGCGCCAGCTCGCCGGGAAGAATTTCCACATTTAGAATATTTTCAACCCGAATACCGCCCACTTCAATTCTCAGATTATAATTTGCATAAGGCATCATGTCGCTGTTTTCATCCAGACTGTATTCCATTGGCGGAGCAAACAAAGAAACATCCTGAGTCTGACCGGAACTATCCGTCTGTACCCGCTCCACCACTTGATTCTCCGTATCCAAAATTGTAACCTTTGCATCATTCACCGGAGCATTGTTTTCATCAACCACATTCACCTGCAGCTGTCCAACCGCACCGGTGTTATCCAAAACTCGAACTAACATAAAAAAGCATATACCATACAGATTTTCTCTGTACAATATATGCTTCAATCACTCTGATATTCAATTATTTTCTCTTGTAGGTTCTGTAGAAATATTCAATATCGAAATAAGTGTTTTCTTCACTTTCCTCAACCATTTCCCATTCATCCGGTAGTTTGTCCAAATTCGGAATAAATGTATCTGCCGCGTAAGCGTGGTCAATGTATGTAACGTATGCCGTATCACAATATGGTAAAAACTCTTTGTAAATCGCTCCGCCACCAATGATAAAGACTTTTTCGGAAGGATACTTTTTCAGTTCTTCCAAAGCTTCCTCAATGCTATGAACCACGATAGCACCTTCCACCTTATAATCTTCTCTGGTAGAAATTACAATATTCACACGATTCGGTAATGGTTTTTTGTTCGGAAAACTCTCTAAAGTTTTTCTCCCCATAACCACAACATTCCCGGTAGTTTTTTCCCGGAACTGCTTCATATCTTCCGGGATACGAATTAATAGTTCGTTATTGTATCCGATCGCCCAATTTTGATCTGCTGAAAAAATTAAATTCATTGTTTTCTCCTTTATACTGCAATAGGAATATTTTTAATCTGAGGACCATACTCGTAGTCAATTAACTTCAAATCATCCGGTGTGAAATCATAGAAATCCTTGATTTCGGGATTCACCCAAAGCTTCGGTGCCGGCAACGGTTCTCTGCTAATCAGTTCTTCGATCAATGGCACATGTCTATCATAAATGTGAGCATCCGCAATCACATGAACGAACTCTCCCACTTCCATATCACAAACCTGAGCAAACATATGAATCAGCGCTGCATATTGGCAAACATTCCAGTTATTAGCTGCCAAAACATCCTGAGAACGCTGGTTTAAGATTCCGTTTAATACCAGCTTTCCCGTTTCCTTATTTTTTGTTACATTGAATGTCATACTGTAAGCACATGGATAAAGATTCATTTCACTTAAATCCTGATGTACATAAATGTTAGTCATGATTCTTCTGCTATATGGATTGTTCTTTAAATCGTAAAGGACTCTGTCCACCTGATCCATATCACCCTCTTTATAGTGATGTTTTACACTCATCTGATATCCGTAAGCCTTTCCGATGGTTCCATCTTCGTCCGCCCAGCTATCCCAGATGTGAGATGACAAGTCATTGATGTTATTAGACTTCTTCTGCCAAATCCAAAGCACTTCATCCACACAACTCTTAAAACCGGTACGTCTTAAGGTTAACGCCGGAAATTCCTTTTTTAAATCATAACGATTTACTACACCGAATTTTTTAATGGTATAAGCAAGGCTCCCATCCTCCCATTTCGGACGCACCTTTTCTCCTTTGGTATCTGTTCCATTGTCGAGAATATCTCTACACATATCTATAAACACTTTATCTGCGTAACTCATAGTTTCCTCCAAATACTTCTCTGTACACGTTTATATGACGCACGACTACTAGTATAACATTTTTTCAAGAAATAAGAAACACCGAAGAAAGAAATGCTTCCTTTCATCGCCTTCTCTTTCTTAAAATAATCCCAATGAAATGATAACTTCAAACAAAAAAGTTGCTTTGGGGGCATAGCAATAAACCTTTTATAAAAATACAAAAAAGGAATCGGTCTTGTTCAATCGGACCGACTCCTTTTAAAAAATATCATCTATTATCGAACTTTTACTTTCAACTTCTTGGTTTTTCCTCGTGTTCCTGTTTTAGAAATTGGAGTAACCTTAACCGTTACAGTCTGTGATTTCTTATAAAGACAGAAATGGAATTTAAATTTGTTTTTGGAAACAAGTTGTACTGTCTTTCCTCCTGAAACAACACTATTTACAAAAGGTGAATACTCAATTTCATACTTGGATACATTCTTTGGTTTATTACATTTAAATGTATAATCAGCCACATAGAATGTCGTTGTATGAGCAGGTATCCACTCTTTTCCACTCCAATGACCATTCCATTTGACTGTTTTCTTCTTTAAGGAAGATTTCTTTGTAACCTTGACACTACTTACCTTACCAGGAATAACTCTCTTAAATCCACACTTTGTACATTTATTGTTTTTAAATGTATGCTGTTGTGCTACAGATTTTGTTGCACCACATTCACACTTATATACTGTATTATGATGGTAACCTTTTGTATCAAAAGCTTTTAATTGATTATATTTTACAATCTTGCTGAATTTGCAGTTTACTGCTTTAGATTCTCCACACTTGGTACATTTAACATAATGACTTCCGTTCGAACCTTTTGATTCAACTTTAAAAGAATGTTTTTCTTTCGTTTGAACAATGTGCCCGCACTCTTTACACTTATAATTTATAAAATGTGATGTACTTGCTGTAGCACCATCTTTTTCATAACCATTTAGTTCTGTACTTTTGTGCTCACACTTTGCATTACATACAGTACAGATTCCTGTAGAACTATTCCAGCTATGCTTATGTGCAGATACCACAACTGTGCATTTAGATGACGTTGCATTAAACTGAAACTTTGCGAGATAACTATTGTTCGGTCCTGTAATTTTGGGTTTTATAGAAGAATCTTCCTTGATCGAAACTTCTGCCGCACTAGAAGTGTAAACATCCAAAAAAATCATGTTTCCTGATGTAACAGAAAATTCATATTCACCAACCCCCAAGCCTTTAAGCTCATATGGCTGGTATGAATTTCCTTTACCTTCAGGAGTTACTATAGTTGCTGAAAATACATTTGTCGAAAATACCATAACAAATGCAATCACTAACACTAACGCTTTTCTTAATTTCATATATAACCTCTCCTTTGCTAAAACTTTTTTTGAAAATTTCTTTTCATACACACGTTTATGGTATCATTTATCCTTCTTTATTACAATTATTTTTTACGCTTTTACTATTTTATCCAAATTTCCATCAAGCGTCGCGTGAGAAACAAGTACTTCCAATAAACATTCACATCCTGCCACAATATCCTCATAAGTCTGGTCAAAGTTTCCTGTATACCACGGGTCTGCAATATCCCTTTGAAGGTTTGCAAATTCAAGAAGCTTATATACCTTGTTCTCCGAGTCGTCTCCCACAATCCGATTGATGTTTCGGATATTAGCACTATCCATTCCAATGAGGTAATCATATTTTTCATAATCCCTTTTCGTTAACTGAATTGCTTTATGATTGCCACAAGGAATTCCGACTTCCGCCAATTTTCTCCTTGTTCCATAATGCACGCCATTTCCAATTTCCTCTGTGCTGGTGGCTGCAGAATCAATGTAGAAGGAATCGGCTATGCCACGTTCCTCTACCATATTTTGTAAAACATATTGTGCCATCGGCGAACGACAAATATTGCCGTGGCAGATGAATAGTACTTTTATCATTTTTCTCTCCCTTAATATCAAGTTTCATTTTGATTTTTCACATCACCTGCATAGATTTGTTAAATTTTGGTATTTTCTATGCATGTTCTATTTTGGTTTTCATACTTGCATGCATAAACCAGTGCGTTTTTTTACTTTTCTATGCACGTTTTCTCTTGACATTCTAACTTGCCTGCATAGATTTGTAGGATTCTGGTATATTCTATGCATGTTATTTTTTGATTTTCTAACTTGCCTGCATAAACTAGCTCAATTCCGGCTTTTTCTATGCATTTTTTTTCTTAGCCTTCTATCTTGCCTGCATAGACTAGCATAATTTCGGCTTTTTCTATGCATATCCGCCCCTAATCGTTCAGTTCGACTGCATATATCTGCGCAGTTTGGGTACTTTCTATGCATCCCTTATAATCTAGAAAGTTTTTCACTATAAATATTTCAAAATTACTTCTAGTCTATCAACGATAACTTCCGGCTTATATTTAATCAACTCCGGATCTCCATGCGAAAAGCTACCTTGTCTCACCCATATAGTTTTCATTCCAAGCATTGCCGCCGGTTCTATATCATTATCAAGTCTGTCCCCAATCATATAGGACTCTTCCGGCATACAGACAGCTTCAGCAAGCGCCAATTTAAAAATCTGTAAGTCCGGTTTACTAACGCCCGCTTCAGCCGAAGAAATAATTACGTCAAAGTAATCTCTTATTCCGAAATCTGTTAATCTCTGTTCTGTTCTTAATTTCTGATTTGCAATAATTCCCAAATGATATTTCTTTTTCAAAATATCCAAAACTTTTGGAGTATCCACATACAATTTTTCTAAGTGACTCGGCCATTTGAGTGTCTCTAACCCGAACTCCTTTGCTGCATCTTTATAAGGCAGACGATTCTGCATTGAAAGTTCTATCATTCTCTTTTCCAAAACATCTCTTGTAGGAGCGTTTGGTTGTTTCAATAATTCCTGCGTTCTATATTCCGCACAATCACTTTCATCAATTAATGTGGAACCCAAGTCGAAAAAATAGCCATTTAATTTCTTGATTCATTTGTTTCAATCTCCCAATCATTTAGCCTTCCAAATTCTTTCAATAATTACTCTATCTCTCTCCCATAAGTCAGCCGGCAATTCGCCCACGCCATAAAACTTCAGACCATCCACTTCACCCTCTTGACTTTTCAATGTACCCTCGTATGAATCGCAATAAAAATTGATATCCACAGCGTACACTTCATCACCATTTGGATAAATAAAATGACATTGCTCTCCAGCTTCCACATTAATAAAGTGTAATTCTTTTGCAGTCAAGCCTGTTTCTTCAAACAATTCACGCTTAGCAGCTTCTTCCGGTGTTTCCCCCAGTTCCATGCTTCCCCCGGGTACACAGTACGTCCCGTCATCTGTTCTTTTTTCAAGAAGTACTCTTCCTTGATCATCAAAAAGAAACACGCCTGCGGCAACCATCTGCAAAGGTCTGTGACCAACACCTTCTATTTTCCTTAAATCTAATATATATCCCATTTTCTTACCACAATCCATTTGCGAAAACCCATGAATAAAACATCTCTTTCGCCGGCTTCTTATATTCATAATCTAATTTAGCTTCTTTTGTTTCAATAATCTCAATTGCTAATTGCAACACCTCATCAATTGTTTTTCCCGCAACATCAATTTCATATTCATTTACCAGTGCTTCTCGCTTCAAATTTTTATCATTCATTTTTTCTTGAAGCTCATAATCAATTAATCCATTATTAGGTCGATTTTTCATTTGCTCCCTGATTTGTTCTAAATTGCTGGAAACAAGCTTGATTCTTATAAAGTTTGTGCCTTTAAACACAATCGGAATATCTGCTGTTCGCAAATCATCGATATCTGAAGCAATAATGTTTTTATACCCCAATTTGTGAAAACTTTTTAGCATCGCCACGCGGGTTTCCCAACAAGTCAACTCTTCCAGTTCCCCGGTCATTGGCTCTTCTCCATCTCTGGAAAAGAATTCCGGAACCATATATTGCTCAACACATGTCGTATTATAATGTTTCAAAAGGCCATTGCACAATGTGGATTTCCCAATCCCGCTTGCTCCTGTTATAAAAATATAATCTTTCATTTTCTATACCTCACCCCAACATTTTTCAACGCCGTATATTCCCTCAGATACATTCCTCTTCTCATTTCATCGGTCTCTGCATACATCTGATGCTTTGAGAATATAGATAAAATGTCATCAACAGGCAACCATCTTGGTTCCATACCGACTTCTTGTTCTCGTTCCGTCAATTGAACTTCCGTTTCTCCAAACTCTTCGCCCCAATAGTAACGGTTCACCCATTTCCAATCTTCATAGTACTCATCTATCTCCAACACGCATTCTGACGGCTTAATCACGATTCCTGTTTCCTCAGCCACCTCACGAATCACACAATCCGCTTCAGCTTCATTCACTTCCAAACCTCCACCCGGTAGCATCCACTGATTTGTCTTTGTTTCATACGAAAGAAGCATTTTATTATCCTTGATTATAATCGCTCTGCAAGCGGTTCTGGTTTTATCCCATTTTCCAAAATAATTTTTGCCAACAATATCTATAATTTTCATTTTAAACTTCCTATAAAAGTTTTTCCAATTCAACTAACAATTTATTTTTCATCTGTTCTAATTCATTGCCACCAACACGACATTCATCACTATACATCATTTCCATCGGATACCACCAAACCGGTCCTTTTCCATGATTTCCGTAATCGCCGATATCCCCTTCTACTCTCGGATATAAATGCCAATGAAGATGTGCATCTCCCATTCCCAGCAATTCATAATTCATCTTTTCCGGCTTGAAAGCATTATAAACCGCCTGCGCTACAATCGACATTTCCTGCATAAACTTTGTTCTCTCGTCCATATCCATCTGAAACAACTCAGTATACTTATGGTTTTTATAGAGAAACAGAGCATACCCGTAAAAATGCTGATTGTCTCCGATTACTACATATCCAGTTTCTAATTCTTTAACAAAATAAGGATTTTCTCCCTTCTTAATCATTTCAATTCTATCGCATATTAAGCACATAAATCTTCCTCCTCAACAACTTTAATTTTCAATAATTTACTTCAATTCCTCTATAAAATTCTGAATTCTTCCCGTAACCAATTCATCTCTGGACATATTGCGCAATTCCCTTGCACTAACCCATTTATAATCTACGGTTTCCCCTTCCTGCAAACAAACACTGTCTTTCTCAACGTCGGTTTCACAGAGATACTCCGCATAAATCGATTGATGTAAATAATGGATGACTTTACCTAATTCGGTCAATTCCATTGCATCAATGCCGGTCTCCTCGCGAAGTTCTCTAATAGCACAGGTTAATGAATCTTCTCCCTGCATCGCCGAACCACCTGCAGTGGCTTCCCATTTTCCACCTTGGTGTTTTCTTTTGTCACGTTGCATAATCAAGTAGCTTCCATCTTTGTGTCTCACTATTATTTCACTGCACAAATGAAAATATCCATCCGGTATTTTTTCACCTCTTACCAGGGAAACGCCTTCGACTTGATTCATTTTCCCGTCATATGCATCCCATACTTCCATTTTTCAAATACTCCTTTGCTTCTTCTCTGGAACGAAAAACAATAATCTCTTTATCCTCGTACTTCTCAAGCAATTCCAATACCTTTGGTCTGCTTTCAACATTATAATTTCTCACCCATTCTAAAAACACTTCGTCAATCTCATCCGTTTTTTCAATCCAAGGCATATCACTTCGTTCTTTGCCTCGTCTGCTCATGATTCCTTCAACACAAACTTCCATAGGATAATCCAAAAAGAAAATGGTATCACACTTTTCGATACGCATTTCCATTGTGGATTCATAATTTCCATCAATAATCCATCGGTCTTGATCCAGGACCTCATTTAACCTTTTCAAAAACAGTTCTCTTGGAACTTTTGTCCTATCTTCCTTCCAATACATCATATCCAGATGATATAACGGAATCCCTATAGCACTATGTAATCCCTTCGAGAACGTACTTTTCCCACTTCCCGGGCATCCAATTACAATCATTCGATTCATATGTTACTCCTCTGCCTCAAATGCCACGGACACATTTCCTAACTCAACATTTAATTCTATAACTCTGTGTACTTATCCGCTTTACCCTTTGCCTTCTCAACCGGGTACTTTGCTTCATTTTGTTCCATCTTCATGTTGACTATTTCGTCCGCATCCAACCCAAGCTTATCAAGTAGATTCTGACTATAAACCATTACATCAGCCAATTCTTCTTTTATATGCTGGATATCATATTCTTCTTCTGACCACTGAAAACATTCTAATAATTCAGCTGCTTCAATTACAATTGATTTCGCCAAATTAGCTGGTGAGTGAAACTGTTCCCAGTCTCTGTCCTCTGTAAATTTTCTAATTCTGTCTATTGTATCCTGTTTCATAAACACTCCATTTCTTATTATTTTTTTGTTCCAATTCTTTCCTTTAGATAATTTCTCAAACCTTCGTCAACACAATATACATAACAACCTTTCATACCACGAGTCATTAGTGTTCGATATGTATTTTTGATAATTTCATCAGCTTTTCTTTGTGCCAATTCTGGATTTTCTTTACTCAGTTTCTTAATCCCTTTGAGAGATTGGTCTGTCTTGGCTCTTTTCGTATAGTCTGTAACGATATGATCATCTTCATATCTCATGTCCTCACCGATGATTACACCAACATAATCAAATTCAAGACCTTGTGATGTATGTATACATCCCGCCTCACTTACTGAATTCTCATCAATTGCAAATGTTGTCGTATTTGCCAAATTCCAGCTAATTTCGTAATCTCCAATTTTTATGTCGTGAACAGAAGAATCATTCTTTCCGTTTGAAATCCAATTCCAACAATATCCTGCTAATATTCTCGCTCGGTTTGTACTCTTATTTTTTTCAACAATAATATCCTGCATATTAAACGGTGAATCACAAATCTGAATATCAAAATCAATGTCATTCAAATCATAATTCGCAGTCTCTTCAATTTCCAAAACATTATCCACCCAAGCAAGATACCCGTCAGAACCATTACATCTAAACTGAGAATAGAGTTTCATTTCAATCACTTCGGAATTCTCTTCTTCAGCCCACTGTCTTATTTCACCGACACTACCGATATCACTCAATGTTACCTTTTGATGTTCATCAATAAAAAATACATTACAAAGCGAAGAATGAATAATCTCTTTAATCTGATTTTCTCCCAAATTTCTAAACATTCCAGATTTTTCATTTAATCGATGTGCTTCGTCTACCAAAATTGTATCTACAACATTTCTTTCTGTTTCCGTATAAATTCCTGATCCTTTGAACATATTGTCTACAGTACTCTTTTTAATTTCACCTTTTAATTTCTTCAAGTACACATTTCTTGGAGCGCTGTTTTTTGAAACATATTGAGCAAATTGCCCATCATTCGTCAATTCAGCCAATGCATTTACAGCTACAACCGTTTTCCCCGTTCCTGGGCCACCGGTAACAATGATAGTTCTTTTTCGTCCATCTTCCATACATTGTCTGGAAGTAGATAATATTTCTTCATATACGACTTTTTGCTCATCCAACATGATGAACTCACGGTTTCCTTTCAGCATACTTGTTATAGCATTCTGCAAACTTTTGGATGGTCGAATTTTACCTTGGTCTATTTGATATATTAATTCTTTATTGTCTCCCGTAGCAATACACTTTTTTATAAACTTTCTTAATTGAGGGACTTGTCCCCTAGAAAAAACAGGTGAATCTTTTGTGTATTCTTCATACTGGATTTTATCTAAATCATCATTCTCTTTTCTTCTGTAATTATGAAGATACGCACATGGCCATAATTGAATATTATTTGATTGAACCGATGAATTGTAGTCTTTAATCATCATCGCATAAGACCATGCCTGATATGAAGGATGAACAACTTTTCTCAATGCATTTCCTGTAAATGTTTCCACTAATCCATCCTGCCCATCAATAGCTGTTAATTTATCCCATTGCTTCAATTCAATAATTACAATATTAGGTTCATCATTGTTATCAAACCCAGATATGATAAAGTCAACACGCTTTGATGTCTGCGGAATATTATATTCTATTGCAATTCCTGCATCATTTGGAATCTCCTGATCATTTAAAACTTTATACATATACTCAAGAGAATTTTCCCAGGAACGAAACTCGTTTGCTGCTGTTCTCTTCTTCATCTTGTTATATATATTGTTTTCGATTTCTACAGCAATCGTATCATTCTCAACACTCTGTAAAAAATCCGTCTTATTCCCGTCATATACTATCATGTGTTTATACCTTTCTAAGTGTTTCCTTTGATTTCTTCTCCATTACTCTCGTCTTTGTCATTATACCACATTTCCCTACCGCATCCACTTATTCATCACGGAATCCGTAGATTTCAGCTAAACCGCATAGGGCATCTTCTTCTTTCAATACAATACCGAGAATAATGGTCCTCTTTTCATCAAAAACAATTCCATTGATTGCTTCGATGGCAAACCTTTCATCTCGGTATTGTTGTTCTTCCAAAAACGTCGGAAGATATTTATAGATTTTTACGTTCCATAAACTGTTTCCTTGTTATTCCCATGCATCCGCTGAAGCTGAATGGCTTTCATCGTCTGTTCCGCCAACAGCCTGAACCGTCTGAGCAATGACGTCCACGCTTAAGGTATAGCCTTCCGCCGGACCTTCATTAAGTTCTCTACAGTTTGTAATCAATGCCTGGGTACTTGTATTGGACGGCACTGCGTCCCTGTAATAATAAAAGTGGTCTGTATTATTGTAATCCCATTTTGAGGTATTAATTGTCAATACATAATCGACACCTTCTTCCGGAACTGTCCCGTAAATTTCACCTTCGTTGTTTTGCCACGTTACCACAATTGTTGCACGAACGTAAACCGGATAATCTGTGTCACCGACATTGACTCGTACATCATTGCTTTCCAGGTCACGATAAGCAACAAAAGTTTGCTCCACGACGGGATTAACAGAGGCAGCGGCAGAGAATGAGTTTTCTACGGTATTGGATATTTTTTTCATCGCTGCATAAACGACTGCCGTAGATACCAGACATATTGTCAGGACAATCGCTACAGCTTTTGAATGTTTGACAATCCATATTTTCATGTCGCCACCTCCTTTCCCCAGTTACAATTAATCCAAAGTTCCAAAATGGTTGTTCTGATGACTTTCACCACCGAGCCACTTCTTGTCTCCCGGTTCATGACTGAAACTTACGCCTGCCGGATCTGTTTCCCCATCATCAACAACAACTTCGACTTCTTTCGACGTTTGGTCTACCGGTTCGTATCTCCAGGACCATCCTTCGATTTCTTCAACAGTATATTCCCCGGTTGGAATATCTTCAATTGTTTTCGTTTCTCCACCGCCTACGGAAATTGTCATATCCACAAAATTATTGTGGATTCGATACAAGAAACTATCTCCGCTTCTTCCTCCGTTTTCTGTAATGGTCAGTTTTCCACCGTTCCGCTTAAATCCCGCATAATAGGTAACATCCGCCAACGTAGTTGGGATAATTGTATTAGTGTCGTGAATCATTTCACTCGGAACCGGCACCTGACACGCCGAATCTCTAAACCATCCAATAAACGTGTATTTATCCCGGTCCGCATTGTCGGCACTTTGGAAAGCTGTTGAGCCTTCAATCAACGTAACATTATTGACGACTTCCAACGTCCTTGTCAGCGTTCCAAAATCTTCTCCCAAATTTGGGATACTTACCGCTTCATACTTGATGTTGTACATATTTCGTTCCATGTAGTAAACATTCAAAATGTTTTGCTCATCTTTTGCTCGAATCTGAAAACTTCTTTCTGCATCACCTACACGAACGTAATCCTTTCCGGAATGAGTAATTTCAGCGGGTGCCGTTACAGAAACTGTAGCTCCCATGTACTCTGCATCTTCTTCATCATCATATACCATAGTATCTAAAACCTCGTCGGTTCCAAACTCCAGATATCGGATGGTATATCCATATTTTAATCGATCATAATATAAACTAATAATCAGTTTGTTTCCGTTGGCAACCCCTTTACCTTCTTCAATATTACCAGTAATATGAGTCTTTTCCGGTGCCAATTGGAATCCCGGAACTCTGGTTGCAGAACTGGTCGCATCAATCTGCTTATTGATATCACAGATTCTCATATCTTGTCTGTACATATCATAAGCTTCCAGATTTGCTAATTGCTGTGTAAAATGATTTACCTGATACAAGGCCTCCGTATTATTTTCCGTATAGAAAAATGTAATAACATTATTCACATATTCTTCTTCCTCGGTTGTTCCTGCAGCCACTACCAAAGTCTTGGTTACAGCATCAGCAATGTATCCCTGAATATACGGAGAATCCTCGGTTACAATACCGTAAGTGGTCTCCTTTGAAACAGCTGGATATCCCTCCATTGCTGAATCGGTTACGGAATTCACATAGCGAACGGTGTAGCAAACCTTATCCTTCTTAATATACTCAAACCGGTATGTATTCGGTTCATATGGTTCGTTGGATTCATTTGGTTCTACCAGAATCGAATGACTTGAAATTGTCGGCCACCAGTTTTCTCCATTCTCAACCCACGCGTGGTTTTCGTCTAACTCATTTCCGCCTTTTGCCGAGAATGTTCTGGTTTTTCCAATAAAGGAGGTTCCATCTGTATAATCTGCCACCTGATTATTCGTTCCCCGTTCTACATATTCAATTTTATATTTCGCTGTAGCGGAAGATGACCACTCTGCAAAAAGAGCAATTCCATCTCTCGTAATCGGAAGATTATACGGGTCAAAACGTATCTTCGTTCCTTCTTCGTTGAAATAATACCAACCTGCAAACTCTGCGTTGGATTCCGGTTTCGTCAACTCGGAGGACTGCGGAATTTCGCTGGTTGGAATATACTCTCCATATTCTACATCAATTGAAGTAATCTCATTTTCTCCGGTTTGGTAGTCGCTAAAATCATCATAAAACTTCACATTATAAATTACCTTATCCCATTCCGCATATAAGGATAAATTAGAAGCCTTCATTCTGAGATTTTCGTCTGTTAAATCTACTTCTGTTCCTGGAATAAAATCCGTGGTCTCGTGCCATCCTCCAAAAGAATAATATCTCCTTTGCAGTTCATCCGGATAAACCGGTGTATAATCATAATTACCGGAATGAAGTAGCATCTGATATGGAACAGTATAAGTATGTTCTATGGTCGAAACATTCTGGAACTGTAAGGTATAATTATTTCTGGTGTAGAATAAGTTACAAGAATGATATGGCATTGAAAGATTATTCCCCTTAAATGTGTATTCATAATCTTCATTTACCACGTCCTCTTTCGTAGGAACACCAAAACCGGTTATGGAAATTGGTGTCTGCTGAGCAATAGAAACATTACCATCAAAAGTGTCACAGGTTCCAAACAATTTATACCGAACTCCATTTTTTTCTAGTGCTACTGTATCTTCCTCCAATGCCGGAACATACAGATTATAAGTCCACTTTGCCAAAACATCGCTCGCTTTGGTTCCTGCCCAATATCCTAAAAGGTTGACTACTCGGATATCATTCGGATTATTCTCCAACATGATTTTTTCGTCCATATAATTATATTTACCTTTAATCGTATTATTATTTCCAAACTCTGACTGATGATTTACATAATAGCTTCCATGCCCCGGATTCCAGGAACCAAAGAAGGCTCGCCTTCCATTAACTTCACCAGTTCCCATATCAGCTTCCACCGGCCAAACTTTTCCGATATAAGCTCCGTACTTTCTTTCCAAAGTAAGATAATGATATACATAATCTCCGATTCGCTCGGAATAAGTTTGATATCCGGTCGGTGTTGGCAACGCAACTGCATCTGACCAAGTTGCCGCATTCAATCGGGTTCCTAAATCATTACTGGTACTATTGGAATATGGGCTTGTCCTGGTACAAAGCTGTGGTTTAGATGTAGCGGTATCAACTGTTGGACAAATGTAAAATCTACTCCCGCTCGTTGTTTGTCCCCAGGTACTATCATAAACATTTCCACCAATTGCATCATTATTTCCTTTCGCATTTCCACAATAATTACCGTCACGAATCGCCCAAAATGTCATCCCATCAGCAGTTAGACGCACTAATGTAATTTCCGTCGGCGTACTAACAAAATTCGATGTCGAATTTCCAATGGTTAAATAATAATTATCACTGGAACGCTGGATATAGTAATTATCCCCTACTTTTGTGAAGGTAAACTTTTCAGCTACACTATCCAATGCCAAACGTCTATAATTTTGGACTGTAACTTGTGTACTTCTCAAAAACTTATTTCGACTCACATTATAAATATAATATTCCCCTTCTTCCGGCTGTTCAGTCACGTCACTTCCATCATATGCATTCAGCCCTGCCAACTCTCTGGCATAAATAAACCGTAGCGTATATTCTTTTCTGGTATAATACACGTCAATAACTGTGGAACCATCACCTTCCACCACTTCGGTATCTGCATGATCAAACTCAGCATATGGCTTCAATGCTCCGTTCCAGTCATCAGTTCCTGTTACGGTTGCTCCGGACATTGCCGTTACATGCTTACTACTCTGAAAACTATACTCGTCGTCATCAGCATTTTCCAACCAGTAAGCCACGGTATAAGTAGTCTCCACAGCTTCCCAAACTGCAGTGTAAGTAACATCCTCGGAAGGCACCTTACCACTGGTAAATTTCGACACATTTCCTTCTTCATCTCGCCATCCGACAAATTCATAACCACTCTTGCTCGGCTCCGGAATATTGAAACGGGAATCATACTTTGCATAAACCGGCTCTACTCCGTATCCGCCGTCCAGTTCGAAATTCATTAAAACGTAATTTCGATCATAATAAATCTGAAATACCGTAGAACCATCCGCAGCAATTACATCCGGTTCGTGGAATAAGGATGTAAAACCTTCAAACTCCTCATTTTCCAATTCTGCCGGATATATTCCTGTAGTACCTTTACGATCCGTTCTCCAGGTTGGCAACGATAACTCTTCTGTATACATATCATTTTCCACATTTTGGAAGAAATAGCGCACTCGGTATTCCACGGAATCCGGTGCATAGTAAACAATAATTGTATAATCTTCGTCAATGTCACTGTACTGAATGTGGGTGGTCAATGCCGGATTTGCATCTTCCTCCGTAGAGTCTACCGCCCGATACCCCGGCAATATTGGATTTGTAACGGTAATATTCATACTGGAACCATGTGCATATACTGCTACATAATCATCATAAGCACGTGTTCCATCCATATACTTATACTCTACCGTAATCGTATGATAGTTTTTTCCGTAACTAACCGCAACTTTAACAAGGCCTGCCAAAATCATTGCAAACGCTATACATATCATCGCTATTCTTTTTCGCGTTAGTAATTTCTTCATAAACATCACCTCTTAGAAAAGGGTTTCGTAAACATCCTCCGCATCATCCCCGGCATTCTTCTGTCCCAGATACGCCGTAAATGTAATTTCAAAATCATTGTTGCCGTCGAATTCTTCACTGACCTTTAATTGATTGTCTTTCAGCAAATATACGATACTTCCGAAATTCGGTCCCACAAGATCTTCATATACATAAACTTTTTCCGTTGTATGTGTTTGTGCATTTTCTTCCGTATCCAACAGTTCCCAACCATCTGCCATTTCATAAGTGATGGTATCCGGAAGATTTTCTTCCACAACCTTCACATAAAGATAAGACAATACTTCCGTCTCGTGGGTCAGTTCAATAAAAGAATCCTTTGCGATATCCACACCCGGCAATACCGTATCATACTCGTTTTCACTAACTTTCTGATTGATATCCAAAGTGTAAACACCGTTTTCCAATTCGGCTTTATGTTCATAAACTTCTAAGGTCGTAAAGGTAGCAATTCTTGCTTCTGCCATCTTTCTGGCTGTAGATGCATACTTTGCAAAAAGTCCGCAGAGAAGCCAAGCTGACAATAATACTAAAATCAGCATAATTCTTACGATTCTAAATAATGTAAAATCAAAAGAACGCTTCTTCAAATCAATCACTACCCTTCCTGTTTTTCTTTTCTTAACTTTCGAATTTCTTCTTTAATTTTTTCCTGCTCTTCCATCGCTTTTTTTCGTTCCATGAAATATGGCAGTTCAAACAATAATACCACGATGACTATGAGAACGATAAATCCAACATTGCTTCGTAAGGCACTTGCCACGGTTCCCACATTTGCAAAATGAGAAACTGCTTTCCCCTTAATGTTTTTCAGTTTTATCGGCTCATCTTCCGTATTATTTGCATCGCCCTTGGTAATTACTTCCTCGTCCGTTATGGAAACAATTCTATGTATTACTAATGACTCTCCAACCTGATAAACAACAATATCGCCTTTCCGATAGGAATCACTTTTCTTTACAAGAACCAAATCATCTACGGAAAGCTCCGGTTCCATACTTCCGGATAGAACCACTGCCGCTCCGTATCCAAAAGGCATCGGCATTCCATCATGCATCAGATTTTTTGCATTCCAGGAATAAATACGGATTCCTATAATCAAACTGCAAATCCCCAGGAACAATAATCGTCCAATCATTCCTGCTATTTTTCTTTTATCCCATTTCTGCTGTGCTTTGTTCTTTTTCATCTTTCTCTTCCTCTTTTTCCCGGTCACTGTCTTTTAGAACAAATACTATGAAGAAACCTCTGATGGCAAAGTAAATTGAAATTACCAGAACCGCCAGCAGGGAATAAAACATCACCTGATCCTGTCCGGTCTTCGGACTCAAAATTCCTTTTTTCGCATCTGCTACATTTGCATCCCACATCGCCGTCGTTTTGATTTTAATTGTTAACGTTAAATCTTTATCCACTGCAAGATTTCCAAGCATGGTATCAAATTTATCTTCATTCCTTTCAAACGGCCACTCCCATTCCAATGTATAGACGGCATATCTTCCGGATCCTAATGCAGCTTTTTCTTTGACATCATTCAGTTTCATAATACTTTCCATGGAGTGCTTACCTCCCAGAAGGTATTTTTTCTGATAATCCCATACCCGGGCTTTCACCGGAATCTTGTAAGTCTTATCACCAAAATAAGCTTCCATTTCCATGGTGTAACTCAAGGTATGGTCTCCTGTATTTTCCACCGTAAAAGAATACTCATTTCTTGTTCCCGGTGCCAATAACTTGTCCTTATTTGTGGTCTTTCCGTCAACCGTTATCTCACCGTTTTCATTGTCATAACGAAGCCGGAAAATATCTACTTTTGTTTCCGTTTTCCAAACGGTATTTTCATCATAAACTTTTACTTCCGTTTTTTTCTGTTCTTCTTCGTTACCATTTTCCTGTAATTGTTCGGTATCTTTTTTAGATATTTTCAAGGAGGAATTCTGATTGCGCTCGTTCAAAAAAATATTGCTCTTAATTTGACTTGATGAATATGCACTCATTCGATTAAAAACAATAATCAAAGAAATAACATCTAAAACAATCAGCAGAACGAGAACTACATTAATCCAGGACTGCTTCTGTTTCCGGCTCATAGTCATCTTACTTCCTCCTTTCCTGATTGAATCTCAATATTTACAAAAGTCCGAACAAAATCAGTTTCAATGGAATTTTTTCCTGAACCGATCCTGTTCGGACTTTTGGAAATACCGAAATGGTATGCAGGCACAGCCACGAGTGCCTGCATAATTTTTCGGTTCAATATTATGAATCATTAATCGATCTGAGTAACTGTAACTGTAATAGTTGCAGCAGTACCTAAGTTATAATCTGTTCCTGCAGCAAGTGCCGGATTTGGAGCTGGTGCAAGTGTTGTTTCTGCAGCCAAATCACCAAGTAATGTATCCTGCTTATCTTTAGAATCTTCAAAGGCCCATGCCCATGTAAGGGTTAATGTACCGATCGCAGTTGAAAGATTTGTTCCTGCAGCATAATCATTTGTAATACTGTTACCTTCTAAGTATGTTTCAATATCAGCAAGTGTTCCGCTTGCTAATACAGTAGATCCTCTCTTCAGTGTATAAACAACCGGGTAATAAGCTGCCGCATTATTAAAAGTATCTGCTGTATCTGCTGTTGTCATATCCGGGAGATTTTCTTTTGCTGCTAAAAATACATCCTGAACACCTGTAACAGCGAAGTCAACATGAACTTTTACTTCCGGTGTTCCTGTGATTCCAATAGTAAGTCCGGTATCATTCTGTGTACCCGGTGCTACAACATTTTCTGAAGCTGAAACTGTCAGATTTGTTGAGCCTGGTGTATTACCGCCGGTAGCATCTACATACTGTGTACCAAATAAACTTCCACTGGATGCAATTACTACACCAAATTTTGCAACTCTGGCAGAATCATTTGCACTGCCGGATGTTACATATTTCGCAAATGTTCCACTAAGAATACTAGTGGTAATCAATGTTAATACTAAAAGGCAACTCGCCAATCTCATAGTTCTGTTCTTTTTCATAAGCAATCTCCTTTCCTTAAACAAATTTTGTTTCTCCTCGACTTCATCATTTATGAAGCTTTTTAATCATCTGATGTCTCGTCTTCATCAAGTTTTTGTGCTTTTTCAGCTTTAAGCTCATTCAGTTCAGCCAATAATGCTTCGGTATCCTGTTGATTTCTCTTTTCATAAGCTTTACGACGAACTAAATCATAGCCTATCAAAATGATTAGCGGAATTCCCACACATACGATTAATCCGGTGGTCGTTTGCATAAACATCGCCACATTTCCTGCTCCGGAAATTTTAGTACGATAAATTCCCACTAATTTTTCTGCTGCTACTGGTTTTTGATCTTCAACAGGGTTTGCGTCACCCTTTGTCCTAAAACTGATTTTTCCGTCTTCTTTAATTACTTCCGTAACCCTATGCGTTAAAACACTGGTACCGTTTCCGTCGGGATCGAAAAAAGCAATGATATCGCCTTTCTTGACATCCTTTCCGTCAATCTGTTTACAGATAATCAGGTCGCCACTGCTAATCTTTGGTTCCATAGATCCTGTCAGAACAATCATAGGACAATAACCACCGATTTGTGGAACATCATCTTTATTTGTAAAACTTCTTACAATTAATGCAATGTTGATTACCAAAACAGGAACTAAAATCACACATAAGATAATTCCTACAACGGTCCAACAACGATGTGCCACACTAGAACTTTTTTTCTTTCCTTCTGTCATGCTTTATTAGCCTCCTTCGTATATGGTTCTACATCTAGTAAAATTCTCTATTCAATTGTACTATCCGCGCTTCTTTGATAATTAGATTGTAGCATAAAAAAAAGCGGAAAGTCTAGGCTTCCCGCAGAATTAAAAACGTTTAAAAATCCATTTTTACTAGCCAATTTTAAGCATATGTCTAATATTCATTTTTCCATCAAATTTTCTTTGCTTTTTTTTTCATTTTTCAACAAATGTTACCGTATACATTTTCATTGTTTTTGTAATTCTTTGCTGTAAACTTTCAGTGTTCTTTCATCAAAGCATATCCACTCAATTAAGTCAAATGCATCCCTAAAAGGGTCTCGTTTGCAGCATTCACGATTGCATCTACATCATTCTGTTTTGTTAAATCCCCGAGAACAGCTTTAATTTCCATAGAACAATCTCCTATTCGAAATTCTCCGTAATTCCACTATATGCTAACAGTAAAGCGGCACTAATCAAGATTCCACCAATAATATCCGTCAGCCAGTGCACTCCTGAAATCAATCTGCCAAAAACAGTTGCCACCAGAATAATTCCGCAAACAATTTGAACTGCTTTGCAAAGTGCTTTATTCTGAATATATTTTCCAACGACCATCATGGTACTTCCCATAACAACGCAAATCAGCATGGTATGTGAAGAAGGAAAAGACGCTTCAAGCCCATCATCTCCGGGTATGATAATCGGTCTGTAATTGACAATAAAGATTTCAAAAAATACATACAGTCCTACGACAACTGCATACAGAACTCCCAAAGAAATAATTTCCCGATCCACTTTCAGCAGACTTTTTCGCCGGAACAACTGCACAACTCCAACCAATGCAAAGATTGCTGCTACAAGAATTGCTACATAGCCCAAAACTTCCGTAATGTCATACCAGACAAGATTAACTCCGGTAAACAAAAAGAACTCCCTGTTCAGATGGAACAGTCCAATCTTTGAACCCAAAAGAGCATGCCTTCTTACATCCACGGTTTGAACCAAAACAATTAAAATAATTGTCAACAAACAGCATAATGCTGAACCAATCAGTTTTCCTTTTTTACTCATTATTTATTCCTCTCTTTACTATGATACATTTGCGCTTTTTCTTACGTATTTTTCTAAACAATCCGCAAGAATCGCGTCATATTTTTCATAAAACTCTTCATCCTCTTTTTCGAAATCAAATTCTTCTTCGTCAAGGAGGTCCTGAATTTTTTCTTCATTCTTTGGGACTTTTCCATCCGGGAATTTTTTCTCGACTTTTTCCATTAGAGAAACCAAATCCTGAATCCCTACTTCTTCTGCCGCTTTTTTTGTCGGATAGAAACGGATTCCACGATAATACAGATACCCGTCAAAACCATCACTGTTCACTTCTTCCCAAAGTTCATAAATATAAAAGAAGTTTTGTTCCCAGGAATTCAGTTTTTCCATCTTTTCGCCGAATTCACAACGAGCGGAAAGATAGTTATTCATATCATCTAACATTTCATACTGTTTTTCGGTTTGCAAAATCTTTACAACCATTTCCTGATCAGCCTTACTTTGTATCTCCGAGTACATCTCATCTGTCTCGTATTCTTCTTTCTCTGCCTCAGGTGTCCCGCCAAATCCCACTACATATTCTGTTTCAGTCTGCGGGCCTGCATGGAAAAAAGCGAGCTTAGCAGATAATTTTAATAATGCGACCAGAGCTACAATCCCCATTACAATTAAGACATTTTTTACTTTCTTCATCTCGTACCTCTTTTACAGTTTGTCCATAATTTCCGCCGGCACATATGCTTCCACATAAATTCCATCTTCCCGATAATCTTCCGTGATTAGCTGACCATATTTCCGAATAATTCCCGGTTTTCCGGCATCCGTATACGGAAATACCTTCTCAATATAAACACGCATGGATTTCAATGCCTGTTCAATTGCTTCATTAATCTTGTCTAAACCGATTTGTTTCTTAATAGCGGCTTCCACTGTATAGTCAGCTTGGAAGTCCTTCAAAATCGGCTTTTCTTCCAACTTATCAATCTTGTTAAACACTGTAATGATAATCTTATCTGTCACTTGCAGATTTTTCAGTGTTTCATAAACCGCATGAACATTTTTATCCATTACCGGATTAGATGAGTCCACCACATGAATAATAATATCCGAGTATTTTGCCTCCTCCAGCGTACTTCGAAACGCATCAATCAAATGATGCGGAAGCTTTCTGATAAATCCAACCGTATCCGTCAACAAAATTTCCTGACCGTTTGGCAATTTATAATTTCTCGTAGTCGGATCCAACGTTGCAAACAGTTTATCTTCTTCCAGCACCTTGGCATCTGTTAAAGTATTTAACAATGTGGATTTTCCCGCATTGGTATAACCGACAATTGCTACTACCGGCACCGGATTTTCCTGTCGTTTTGCTCGTGTAACCTGACGGTGACTTTCCATTTCCTGTACTTGACTCTTCAGCTGGGAAATGCGGTTTCGAATCAATCGTCTGTCTACTTCCAGTTTCTTTTCTCCGGGACCTCTGGTTCCGATTCCACCACCCTGACGGGAAAGATTTCTCATACCGATTAATCGGGTGGAACGATAACGAAGCTGGGCCAGTTCTACCTGAATCTTACCTTCTGCAGTCTTTGCTCTTCCGGCAAAAATATCCAGAATTACTAAGGTACGATCCATAACCTTTACTTCCAGGGCATCTTCCAGATTTTTGTACTGAGCCGGTGATAACTCATCATCGCAAACTACAGCGGTTGCTTCTGTTTCCCAAATCAGTTCCTTCAGTTCTTCGATTTTTCCGGAACCGATATATGTGGCACTGTTTAAATGATCCAAGTTCTGAATCATCCGACCAACCACTTCTGCTCCGGCAGTGTTCACCAACTCTTCCAATTCATCCAAAGACTCTTCCGGATCATCGGTATTTGGTGTCGCCACTGAAACCAATATGATTTTTTCTATTTCTGTGTTTGTTTCAAACATAAAAACTCCTATTTATTCTCCTGTATTCTCAGCCATCGGCTTTGAGTCAATCACTTTATTGACCACATTCATCTTCTTCCATTTTCCCCGTTTATAACGTACAAAACTGAACATTCCGTTTAAAAACCAGGTTATACCCGTGGCATAAAATACTCCATATTTTCCCATAAACGGAATTAATGTCAGCGGATAAGCTACAACAACTCTTCCGATACATTCCACAAATCCGGAAAGAAGGGAGAACATTGCATCTCCTGCACCGTTTAATACATTTCTTGTGGTGTAAATCATTCCGAGGAAAATATAAAAACTGCTGGTAATTCGAAGTCCATCAACTGCAATGCTGCGTACCTGCGGATCGTCTCCGAAGATTAATACAATATACGGAGCAAAAATCCAGAACAGAATCATAACGCAAATTGCAAAGGTGGAACTAATCAGTGAGTTCGCCTTAAATCCACGCAATACACGTTTGAGTTTTCCTGCACCGATATTTTGTCCGGTATAGGTGGACATCGCTGCACCTAAAGACATAAACGGCTGCTGAACCAACTGCTCGATTCTTGAAACAACGGTAAATGCCGATGTAAAGGTCTTTCCGTAACTGTTAACAATTCTCTGCAATGCAATCAGGGAAACCGCAATTAACGCATTCTGCAATGCCACCGGAACGCCCAATCGCGCCGCCTTTCTAATTAACTCCGGCTGAATTTTAAAATTATTCCATTTCAGGCGGAAGTATGTATTGGTTCGATATGCATAAATCATACATGTAATTGCTGAGATAAACTGTGAAAATACCGTTGCCGCTCCGGCACCGATAACGCCCATATGGAAAACCAATACAAACAAAAGATCCAGACATCCGTTCAGAATACTGGAAAAAATTAAAAACTTTAATGGTGTTTTGGAATCCCCTAACGCTCTCAAAATATTTGCCACACCGTTATACATCCCGATACAAATTATACCAATGGATGTAACACGCAAATAGTTGACTGCGTCATTTAAAATTCGAGGGTCCGTATTCAGAAATACCAACAACGGCCTTGCAAAAAAGAACCCTATGGCAGCCATCAGAAATGCACAGGACATAATTACCCAGACTGCATTACCGATAGTATTTTTAACCTGTTTATGCTCTCCTGCGCCGTAATATTGGGCAATAATAATTCCGATTCCCATAGACAAACCGCCTACCAGGGAAAAGAAAAAGAAATACAAAGAACCGGTGGTTCCGATTGCACCAAGGGCATCCGTTCCCACATAATTTCCTACAATGATGGAATCCACCATATTATATAACTGCTGAAAAATGTTTCCAATAAACAGAGGAACTGCAAACTTCAACAATAATTTATACGGATCTCCATCCGTCATATTTAACACAAATCTGTTTTTTCCACTCATGTTTTTTCCTGCTTCGTTGCTAACGCAACATTCCCTTTCATCTTTCAAAACAACAAGTTACAATTTTTCAGATTTATATGGCATAAAATCCTATGATACCCATTACAATTCCAAGAACTGCTCCTACCAAAACATCCTTTGGATAATGAACCCCCGCAACCACTCTGCCGACACACATCAATCCTGCACACACTCCTACCGGAATACTAAGTAACGGGCAAATATAGTAAAAGGTCATTGCCACAATCACTGCAGAAAACACATGTCTGCTTGGCATGGATTTTCCTCTTTTATTTTTCTTGATTACCGATGGATAATTGAATGCAATATAAGGGCGTTCCTGATTATAAACATAGCGGAACACACTCACCAGTACGAAAGATATTCCTGGCACCAACAGTGCCTTCCAAAATCTCATATCCCGGCTGACCATTAAATAAAGCATCAGTAACGGGTACGCCGCATAAATCACAAAGGTAACGAACATGTTCCAATAAATAATCAGATTTTTTCTCTGTTCCGTAGCGGTTCCCCAATCCATCAGACGAATATAAGTTTCTTTTTTCATCTGCTCATCCTATTGCTTTCTGGCAATGCGATATTCATCGCCATAAGAAAAATATGGACAGGAAGCATTTTTAAACTGCATCATGCGTGCCAAATCATCTTCATCCATGCTCACAACGCAGGTATACTCCTCATATTCTTCATCATATACATAATTGCTGCAAAACTCACAGCTATACTGTCCACTCATAAAACTCCTTTACTTCCCGTAGCTTTCGGCCAATGCCTTGAATGCTGGAAGCGCATCTTCAATCTGCTTTGTCTGAACGCAATATGAAATACGCACATATCCCGGTGTTCCGAAACTGTCCGCAGGAACTAACAATAATTCCTGTTCTTTTGCCTTTTCACAAAATGCGTGTGCATCTTCTTCCAATGCTTTTACGAATAAGTAAAATGCACCATCCGGATAAACACAGGAGTATCCCATTTCCGTTAAAGAATTGAATAACAAATCTCTGTTTTCCTTATAGATTGAAATATCCGCAGTATCTGCAATACACTTTTCAATAACACGCTGATACATGCTGGAGGCACAAACATATCCCAATGCTCTTCCGGAACCGCAAATTGCAGCATACGCATCGGAGAAGTTTTCAATCTTTGGTGATACAACAATATATCCGATACGTTCTCCCGGTAAAGACAATGCCTTACTGTAAGAATAACAGATAAATGTATTGTTGTAATAATTAACAAGGTAAGGAACCTTTGTATCATCATAAACCAGTTCACGATATGGTTCGTCAGTGATCAAGAAAATCGGATGACCGTATTCTTCCTGTTTCTTTTCCAAAAAGCTGCATAATTCTTTGATTTTTTCTTCTGTATAAACAACACCGGATGGATTGTTCGGTGAGTTTATAATCACTGCTTTCGTCTTTTCATTAATAGCCTTTTCCAGGTTATTGAAGTCAATCTGGAATGTTCCCTCTTCTGACTGAACAGACACCAGTTTTGCTCCGGTTCTTTCCATAAATACACCGTATTCAGGGAAAAACGGAGTAAACACGATACATTCGTCATCCTTCTGTAAAATCGCATTTAAAACGATTGTCAAAGAAGCTGCCGCACCACAGGTCATGTAAATATTGTCTCCGGTAAGTGCTGTTCCGAATCTCCGGTTTGTATATTCCGCAATGGTATTACGAACCTTTGCATCTCCCTGTGCAGAAGTGTATCCGTGAAGTGCTACGGAATCAAAATTTTCTACCAAATCCTTGATGGCATCGTCTACGCTTTTCGGTGCCGGAACACTTGGGTTTCCGATACTGAAATCAAATACGTTTTCTGCTCCGATTTCTGCTCTTCTCTTATTACCATATTCAAAAATCTCTCTGATTTCCGAACGGACCTTTCCTAACTGAACTAATGACTCTGTGTACATTTTATTCTCCTTTCCAATCACACCAGTTTATCGAATACGGACTTTAAAGTCTCTTTCGCTTTCTCTCTTCATATCGCGCTTGGCAATATCCTGTCTTTTATCGTAAAGTTTTTTACCGCGTGCCAATCCGATTTCCACCTTCACAAGACTGCCTTTAAAATAAACACGTAAAGGCACCAGGGTCAGTCCCTTTTCCTTAATCTTTCCGATTAATTTATTAATTTCATACTTGTGAAGCATCAGTTTTTTCGGACGCAACGGGTCTTTATTAAAAATATTTCCCTTCTCGTAAGGACTGATATGCATTCCATAAATCATCACTTCTCCATGATCAATTCTTACAAAGGATTCTTTAATACTGCAATGTCCCTGTCGCAGGGATTTTACCTCTGTACCATGAAGCACAATTCCCGCTTCATACGTATCCTCTATAAAATAATCATGTCTGGCTTTTTTATTGTTTGCAATCAGTCGTTCTGCTCCTTTAGCCATAACTTCTCCTTTAAAAACATATCCTTTACTATGATATCTTATTTATCAAATAAATCAACTCTTTGCAATACTAAAATCAACATTTCCCGACGCCTTATCGGCACCTTCCACACGGATGCGAATCGGTTGTCCTAATTTGTAGGTCTTACGGGTACGTTCACCGGTCATGGAATAGGTTGCCTCATCGAAAACATAGTGGTCATCGGTCATGTTGGACACATGAATGAGACCTTCTACGGTATTTTCCAATTCCACATAAATTCCAAATCCGGTTACAGAAGAAATGACACCGTCAAACTCTTCTCCGATATAACTGCGCATATATTCCGCTTTTTTGATTTTCTCCGTATCTCTTTCCGCCTCATCCGCTCTGCGCTCGTAAGCACTGCAGTTCTTGGTGATTTCCGGCAAAATACTGTTGAAGTGACGAATCTTCTTTTCGTCGATTTTGTTATGGATCCACAACTTAATAATTCGGTGAATCTGTAAGTCCGGATAACGGCGAATCGGCGAAGTAAAATGGCAATAATACGTTGCTGCCAATCCAAAGTGTCCTACACACTGTGGTGTATACTCTGCTCGTTTCATGGAACGAAGAGTCACTCTGCTAATCATTGGTTCCTGAGGGGTTCCCTCAATCTTTTCCAGCAGCTTCTGCAATTCCTTCGGATGCACCAGATTCTCTCTCTTCTTAACCGAATATCCGAAATTCTCAATAAACTGAGTCAACTGATCCATTCGTTGTTCATCAGGCTTTTCATGATTTCTGTAAACAAACGGAATCTTCAACCAATAGAAACATTCCGCTACCGTTTCATTTGCTGCCAGCATAAAGTCTTCTATAATTTTGGTTGCTTTATTTCTGTCATAAGGAACAATTTCCACCGGCACACCCTTTTCGTCCAAACGGATTTTGCATTCCGGGAAATCAAAATCAATTGCCCCTCTGGCATGTCTTCTGTCACGCAGCAGTTCGGACAATTCTGCCATCATATAGAACATGTCTGCCGCGTCTTTATATTTTTCAATCACTTCAGGATTATCAAAAGAAACCACCTGATTTACATCCGTATAGGACATTCTGTGATTGACATTAATCAAAGTTTCTGCAATCTGATAGCTGACAACTTTTCCCTTCTCGTCAATATTCATCAGACAGCTCAGTGCCAAACGGTCTTCTCCCTCATTTAAGGAACAAATTCCATTGGATAATTTGTGAGGAATCATTGGAATCACACGGTCCACCAAATACACACTGGTTCCTCTACGGACAGCTTCCTTGTCCAGCGGTGTGTTTTCCCTTACATAATGAGAAACATCTGCAATATGCACTCCTAACTTATAGAACCCATCTTCCTTGGACAGGGTAATGGCATCATCCAAATCCTTTGCGTCTTCCCCGTCAATAGTCACTGTCATCAGGTCTCGCAAATCCACTCTTCCGTTTTCGCCACCGACAATCTTATCGCTTTCCGGCACTTCGTCAGGAATCTGTTCTACCTGCTCCATAACCGCTTCCGGGAACTGTTCCGGAATATCATATTTCTTGATAATGGAAAGAATATCCACTCCCGGGTCATTCTTATGTCCCAGAATTTCAATAATCTCCCCTTCCGGTTTTCTGCCTTTAGAGCCATAGTCTTTCAACTTTACTACAACCTTGTGTCCGGTGACGGCACCCTTCATATCTTTTTCCGCCACGTAAATGTCACTGGAAATTTTCTGATTGTCCGGAAGTACATAACCAAACCCTTTGCTTTTTTGGAATAAGCCAACCACCTCTGTAATCTCGTGAGAAAGAACTTTGATCACTTTTCCTTCTCTGCGTCGTCCTGTCTGATTCGGTTCTACGGTAATTAGTACCATATCGTGATGGAAGGCACCGTTCACACTGCCTTCAGGGATGAAATAATCTTCCTCCTGACCTTCAACTTCCACAAAGCCAAATCCTCGCTCATTGCTAATAAAAAGACCCTGGATATACTCTTCCTGAGGAATCATATACTTTCCGCGCTTTGTCAAAACAATTTTCCCTTCGGAAATCAATTCCGATAAAACAATATCTAAAAGCGCCCTGTCTTCTTTCTTCACATTTAAAACAATTACCAGTTCTTTAAATTTCATTGGAACATAGGTCTTATCCTTCATCAGTTCCAAAATTATTTTCTTTTTTTCATTTATTAAATCCACTTTGCACCTCATTTTCTATCGCATAAGAAAAAGGTGTAGAACAAATCTACACCTTCATAAGTACTTTACTAATCTATCTTAGTATCCAATCATATCCATATTTAATACGATTGCAAGAACAAAGAATAATACAACACAAACCTTTGTGATCTTTTCTAACTTTCCTTCCATGGAACGTCCTTTGTTCTTTCCCCAATAACTTTCAGCCGCACCACTGATTGCACCTGTAAGTCCTGCCTGCTTTCCTTCCTGAAGTAAGATTACTACTGAAATTACTATACAAATTATCATAAACACAGCTGTTAAGATCTTTAACATGTGATTTCACCTCCTAAAATAAATCGAACAGAAATATATTAGCATAATAGTGGCTGAAAAGCAAGTACTTTTACGCTATTTTTTCGTCAATATGTTAAAAAGAAGCAACCGTTCCGATTGCTTCTTCCAACTCATTATTCTTATTTAACAATTAAGGATTTTCCTGTCATTTCCTTTGGCTGTTCCATGCCCATTACTTCAATCAATGTCGGAGCAATATCAGCAAGACATCCGCCTTCGCGAAGCTTCCATCCTTCTTCTGCATTTACTAAAATGAATGGAACCGGATTGGTTGTATGTGCTGTATGAGGTGCACCTGTTTCATAATCCACCATCTTTTCAGCATTACCGTGGTCAGCACAAATAAACAATACGCCGTCCATTTCTTTTACTGCTTCCACTGCCTGTCCAACAAGACCATCAACTGTTTCAACTGCCTTAACCGCAGCCGGAATCACACCGGTATGTCCAACCATGTCAGGGTTCGCAAAGTTAATAACAATCACATCATATTCATTGGACTTAATTGCCTTTACAAGGTTTTCTCCAACTTCAGGAGCGCTCATTTCAGGCTTTAAGTCATAAGTTGCAACTTCCTTTGGAGAGTTTACCAAAATTCTGTCTTCGTCTTTATTTGGTTCTTCAACACCACCATTGAAGAAGAATGTAACGTGTGCATATTTTTCTGTTTCAGCAAGTCTTAACTGCTTCAAACCGTTGTTTGCTAAAAATTCTCCAAATGTATTCTTGATTTCTTCTTTTTCGAAAGCAATTAATTTGTTAGGGATTGTTTCATCGTAATCCTTGAAACATACATAAGTGATGTTTAGGAATGGTCTTTCAAATCCTGTAAACTGATCATCACAAAAGGCTCTTGTAATTTCTCTTGCTCTGTCCGGACGGAAGTTGAAGAAGATTACGGAATCTCCATCTTTTACTAAAGATAATGGTTCTCCTGCTTCATCAGTGATTACTGTTGGAAGCACGAACTCATCTGTTACATCCTGTGCATAAGAATCAGCCATTGCCTGAACAGCATCTGTTGCTTTCACGCCTTCTCCTGTTGTAAGAGAATCATATGCTTTCTGTACACGATCCCAGTTATTATCTCTATCCATTGCATAGTAACGTCCTGAAAGAGATGCGATTTTACCAACACCGATTTCATTCATTTTTTCCTGAAGTTCAGCAACATAATCTTTTCCTGATGCAGGAGGTGTATCACGTCCGTCAAGGAAAGCATGTACATATACTTTTTCAAGACCGTTCTTCTTTGCCATTTCCAGCAATCCGTAAAGATGAGTATTGTGACTATGAACACCACCGTCAGATAATAATCCCCAAAGGTGTAAATCAGAATCGTTCTTCTTGCAGTTTTCAATTGCCTGTAATAACACCTTGTTTTCAAAGAATGTTCCATCCTGGATATCCTTTGTGATTCTTGTGAGATCCTGGTAGATAATTCTTCCGGCACCAATATTCATGTGACCTACTTCTGAATTACCCATCTGACCATCCGGAAGACCAACAGACATTCCTGAAGCATTTCCTTCCACGAAAGGATAATCCTTCATTAATCCATCCATTACCGGTGTCTTTGCCATAGCAATTGCATTTCCTTCCGGATTAGAATTCAATCCATAACCATCCAATACCATTAATACAACTGGTTTCTTTGCCATTTTCTTTTCTCCTTTTATAACTATTTCTTTTTCACCATGTCGAAGCAGACTTCCTGCTTTTTGAAACTGACACCGACTGCATTTTGAGCAGTTCTGCGACCGTCTCCTAACAGATAAACGACGTCATATCCCGGGAATCCCGGATCGTTTCCACAGTCTTCGGAAGTGTTGTTTAACATTTCCTTGGCTTCCGACTTTGTAATATATACATAAATCCTACTGTACTGAGAGCCGTTTCCAATATTTTCCTGAGCTGCAAAGTAAATCGGATTTTTTGTAATCTTTTTAAATGAATTTCCTGTGATATGAATGTTTTTCACACCACTACCTGCGATTGCGTGAGCTGTCGTCTGCTTGGAAATTTTATTGTTCTTTCCGTTTTTAATAAACTTATTGTTTTTGATGACGGTGTTATCCCAGTTCATCAAATAGACTCCTGCGTCATACAGGTTTTTAAATGTATTTCCTTCTATCCTTATTTTTTTGTGATAGATGTTTTTCCCATTTTTCTGAGAATAATTATGTGTCCCAACGCCACGGCTCATGCCATTGAACACACAGTTCTTTACTTTAATATTTCTACACGGAGTCTTATCCTGCTTTGCCCAAATCGAGCCGATTCCGTGTGTTGATGCATCCGGAAGGTCAATATTGACAGCTTCCTTCACATAGGCTTTTCTAATACTGCTTTTCGTAGCCTTATTGAATTTACAGTCATGAATGTTTACATTTTTAGCGGCATTCACTTCAATGTAATGATTTCCATTCATTCCTTTAAATGTAATTCCTGAGATTTCAATGTTCTTGCAGTGCAATACATTCATTGCCAAACCCTTCACCTTGCACATATCAAAAACTACTTTTCCTTCTCCCAGAATTTTTGCATTGGAAGTTCCATTGTATTTCCCAATAGAATTCTTCACCTGCATTTTATTCTTCGGAGCAAAACAGAACATCAGCGAACCCGGAGCAATATGCGCTCTGTAGTCCATAATCTTCTTAATCACTACTCCATTCTTAAATTTCATTGTTACATTGGAAGGGACACTCAAAGAATACTGGAACTTATAGGTTCCTTTCTTAAATGTCAGTGTTCCACCACCCTTTTTTCTCATAGATTCCACAATCTTATTCAGTGCAAGACTGTGGGCAACGGATTTATCATAAACAGAATGATATTTTTTCGCATAAGAGTCCAACGACCCCGGCGATACCGTTACATTTTTTTTCGCCTGAACCGGCTTTGCCAATATGAAGCAAATTCCCAGAACCATCACTGTCAGCGAAACGTATTTTCCCATTTTTCTCATACAAATCACTCCTTTCAGTTTAATACTATTATACTGAATTGATTATGGAGTTTCAACGAAATCGACTTCAACATTGTATTTTTTTACATGAAAAACAGGATACTGAAAAACAGTACCCTGTCATCAATTTATTATTATTTATTATAGTTGACAATCTGACCAAAGTCAGCTTTAAGGCTAGCGCCACCAACTAAACCACCATCAATGTCAGGTTTAGCCATAAGTTCTGCCGCATTTCCTGCGTTCATAGAACCACCGTACTGAATTCTGATTTCAGCAGCTGTTGCGTCATCATAGATTTCAGCGATGCAAGCTCTGATAGCTGCACATACTTCTTCAGCCTGATCAGATGTTGCAGTCTTACCTGTTCCGATAGCCCAAATTGGTTCGTAAGCGATAACTGCCTTCTTAGCCTGATCTGCTGTTACATTTAAGAATGCAATCTTAATCTGCTGACGGATGAAATCGATAGTGATTCCCTGTTCTCTCTGTTCAAGAGATTCGCCACAACAGATAATTGGAGTAATATCATGTTCGAAAGCTTTTAATACTTTCTTGTTTACTGTTTCATCAGTTTCTGCGAAGTATTCTCTTCTTTCAGAGTGACCGATAATAACGTATTTTACTCCTACATCAGTAAGCATATTTGGAGCGATTTCACCTGTGTAAGCTCCGCTTTCTTCGAAGTACATATTTTCTGCACCGATGTTGATGTTTGTTCCCTTTGTTGCTTCAATCGCAGGAACAATATCAATAGCAGGTACGCAGAATACTACGTCTACATCTTCGTTTGCTACTAATGGCTTTAATTCTTCAATTAATGCAACTGCCTCACTTGGAGTTTTGTTCATTTTCCAGTTGCCTGCAATAATTTTCTTTCTCATTTTGTTTCTCCTTATTTATCGTTTGCTGCTACTACACCAGGAAGGTCTTTTCCTTCAAGGAATTCAAGAGAAGCTCCACCACCTGTAGAGATGTGAGTCATCTTGTCACCGAATCCAAGGTTGTTAACTGCAGCTGCTGAATCACCACCACCGATGATTGTTGTTGCATCTGTTTCAGCCAAAGCTTCTGCTACAGCGATTGTACCTGCAGCAAGACTTGGGTTTTCAGAAACACCCATTGGTCCGTTCCAAACAACAGTCTTAGCACTCTTAACTGCATCAGCAAATAATTCGCGAGTCTTAGGTCCGATATCAAGACCTTCTTTGTTGTCAGGAATATCATTTGTAGGAACGATAATTGTATCGATTGGTGCATCGATTGGATCTGGGAATCCGTCACCAGCTACTGTATCGATAGGAAGTAATAACTTCTTACCCATTTCTTCTGCTTTCTTGATCATATCAAGACAGTAATCAAGCTTTGTATCATCTACTAATGAGATACCAACGTTACCACCCTGAGCCTTGATGAATGTGTAAGCCATACCACCACCAATGATTAATGTATCACACTTTTCAAGAAGGTTGTTGATTACGTTAAGCTTATCAGCAACTTTAGCACCACCAAGGATTGCTACGAATGGTCTAACCGGGTTGTTTACTGCGTTTCCAAGGAAATCAATTTCCTTCTGCATTAAGTATCCAACAACAGCTGTATCTACATATTCAGTAACACCTACGTTTGAGCAGTGAGCTCTGTGTGCTGTACCGAAAGCGTCATTTACAAATACATCACAAAGAGAAGCGAGTTCTTTAGAGAATTCTTCACCGTTCTTTGTTTCTTCTGCACGGTAACGTGTATTTTCTAAGAGAACAACATCACCATCGTTCATTGCTGCAACAGCAGCCTTTGCATTTTCGCCAACAACGTTAGCATCAGCTGCAAACTTAACTTCCTGTCCTAATAATTCAGAAAGTCTAACAGCTACAGGTGCTAAAGATAATTCAGGCTTTGGTTCTCCCTTTGGCTTTCCAAGATGTGAGCAAAGAATAACCTTTCCTCCGTCTGCGATTAATTTCTTAATTGTTGGAAGTGCAGCTACAAGACGGTTTTCATCTGTAATCACACCTTCTTTTAAAGGAACGTTAAAGTCACAACGAACTAAAACTTTCTGTCCTTTTACATTAATATCATCAACTGATTTCTTATTAAGCATATTTGTGCTCCTTTCATATACATTGAAAGGGCCCGGCCCAAGTAAGCCGGACCCTTTTTGGATCTAAATTTTAAAACTATGCTAATTCAGCAAAGTATTTGATTGTTCTAACCATCTGGCTTGTGTATGAGTTTTCGTTGTCATACCAAGAAACAACCTGTACTTCATAAAGATCATCAGCAATCTGAGCTACCATTGTCTGTGTAGCATCAAATAATGAACCGTACTTCATTCCGATAACGTCTGAAGAAACGATAGGATCTTCATTGTATCCGAAGCTTTCAGAAGCAGCAGCCTTCATAGCAGCGTTGATTCCTTCAACTGTTACGTCAGAACCCTTAACAACTGCTGTAAGGATTGTTGTAGAACCTGTAGGAACAGGAACTCTCTGAGCAGAACCGATGAGCTTGCCG
>JAEFAB010000045.1 GCA_016292095.1 Eubacterium sp.
ACTCAATTGAAGACTCTCCATCTAAAAACAATTTTGATACCATTTCTCTAAACTCTGGAGTAAATGGGGATTTTGACATAAAAAACCTCCTTAAGTAGATTTGGTTATTTACCTTGTCTACTTAAGGAGGATCATATCAAATTTCCGCGGTACCTCTTTTTTTTTTTTATCTGATTGTCACAGGTTTTTTCGTGGCAACTTTGTTGGAAATATATTATAATAGGAACAGAGTGTAACGGAGAACGAGGTAGAGGAAGAAACTGCCTCAGGAATAAAATTATATATCGAAGTTATAATATGTTTAGGAAATTTGGAGGTTTAAACATGAAAGAAACGAGACCGTTTGTAGACTGGGAGTTGATGAACAATTTTATTGTAGATGCATTTTGTGGTTATGGTGTTCCGAGGGCCGATGCTGAGATTTGTGCAGACGTACTGATGGAATCAGATAGAAGAGGAATCGAGAGTCACGGATGCAATCGCTTTAAACCAATTTATATTGATCGAATCAAAAACGGCACCCTGTTGCCGGTAACGAACATTGAAATATTAAAAGAAACACCAACAACCGTGGTAATGGACGCCCATGACGGAATGGGGATGGTTGCCAGTCACAAAATGATGGAAATGTTGATTGAAAAAGCAAAGACCTATGGCATGGCTGGTGGAGCGATTCGAAATTCTACGCATTATGGAATTGCCGGATATTGGACATCTATGGCAAGTAAAGAGGGATTAATTGGAATTACCGGAACTAATGCCAGACCATCTATTGCACCGACTTTTGGTGTGGACAATATGATGGGAACCAACCCATTGACATTCTCCTTACCAACGGATGAGGAGTTCCCGTTCTGTTTGGATTGTGCCACATCCATTGTACAGCGTGGAAAGATAGAATATTATGCAAGAGAAGGCAAGGATACTCCAAAAGGAATGGTAATTTCCAGAGACGGAACAGCTATGACTGACAGCGAGGAAATACTGAAAGCCCTGGTGGATGAAACTGCCGCTTTAGCACCGTTAGGAGGTATCGGAGAAGAATTGGCAGGCTATAAAGGATATGGCTATGCTGCAGTTGTGGAAATACTTTCAGCTGCATTATCCGGCGGACAGTTTATGAAAGCGTTAACCGGTGTTTCCAAAGAAGGAAAACCGCAGATGTATCATTTAGGACATTTCTTCTTTGTGGTAGATCCGGAAGCTTATATGGGGCTGGATACCTTTAAGAAGACTGCCGGGGATATCTGCAGAGCGTTGAGAAATTCAACAAAAGCTCCGGGCGAAAGCAGAATTTATACAGCCGGAGAAAAGGAATATGATGTTTGGATGTTTCGAAAAGATAAAGGAGTACCTGTGGGCGAGGCGGTTCAGAAGGATATTATTACAGTACGAGATGAACTGGGATTACCGTATCACTTTGATTTTGAATAATAAAAAAGAACGGATTTTTCCGTTCTTTTTTTGTGGTGTTATTCGGTAATTGTTGCTTTGAACAATTCATTGCATTGGTCATCTATAATGCTTGCAGTCGATGAATTATTTCTTCAAAAGTAATTGATATCATAACTTTATTGATCGCAAAGGTCGTACAATATGCAGTAAGTGACTCACTTGTTTTATTGGATACAATAAAAGTCTCTTTTATCTGGTAGCGTTTTTGGTATAATGAATTAGAATAATTATGTAGTAGAGGTCATATGAAGAAGATAACACTGGGAATATTGGCTCATGTTGATGGAGGTAAGACAACTCTGTCAGAGTCTTTATTGTACAATACAGGAAAAATTAAAGAATTAGGAAGAGTAGACCATAAGAATACTTATTTGGACAACTTTTCCATGGAACGGGAACGAGGGATTACGATTTTCTCGAAGCAGGCTGTTTTGGAATATCAGGATATGCAAATCACGTTGCTGGATACGCCGGGACATGTGGATTTTTCGACGGAAATGGAGCGTACTTTGCAGGTATTGGACTATGCAATCTTAATTGTTAGTGGCAGCGAAGGGGTACAAGGACATACGGAGACTCTTTGGAAATTGTTGAAACGCTATGAAATTCCAACCTTTATTTTTGTAAATAAGATGGATATGCCCCGAACCAATAAAGAATTCAGCGGAGAAAACATGAGAGTTCGTCTGGGTGACGGAATTGTGGATTTTAGCACAGAGGAACCGGATTACGAACAAATTGCCATGTGCGATGAACAGGCATTGGATTACTATATGGAACATGAAGAACTGACGGAGGAAATGATTGCATCCTTGGTGCAGAACCGTTTGCTGTTTCCTTGTTATTATGGTTCGGCGCTCAATAATAAAGGCGTATTGGAACTGTTAGAAGGAATATATCGATATAGTTATGAGCCGATTTATGAAGAAAACTTTGGGGCGAAAGTATATAAAATCACAAAGGATTCTTCCGGAAACCGATTAACACATATGAAGATTACCGGAGGACGCCTGGCTGTACGTGACGAAATCCATGGGATTTCCAATGACGAAGAATGGTCAGCAAAGGTTAACGACATCCGGATTTATTCCGGTGAAAAATATTCTTTGGTTCAGGAAGTGGAAGCAGGAAATGTCTGTGCCGTTGCAGGGCTGGAAAAAACCTATTCCGGACAAGGCCTGGGGGTAGAATCCGAAACGGAAGAACCGGATCTGAAACCGGTATTATCCTACAGCGTTTTATTGCCGAAGGGATGTAATGTGAATCAGGTTTTTCAACAGTTAAAAGAATTGGAAGAAGAGGATCCTACATTAAATCTGCAATGGAATGAGGATACTTCCGAAATTAATATTCGTGTCATGGGACCGATTCAGATTCAGCTGTTAAAAGCATTAATTTCTGAACGATTTGGTTTGGAAGTGGAATTTGGAACCGGAAAGATTTTATATAAAGAAACGATTTTGGATACGGTTGAAGGGGTTGGACACTTTGAACCGTTACGACACTATGCGGAAGTACATCTGCTTTTAGAACCGGGAGAACCGGGAAGCGGAATTACATTTGAATCCAAGGCTGATACCAATGCCTTGTCCAGAAACTGGCAACGATTAATTATGACCCATTTAGCAGAACGGGAGCATCGGGGAGTACTGACCGGGGCACCGATTACGGATATTCACTTTACGCTTATTGCCGGAAAGGCGCATTTGAAGCATACGGAAGGCGGAGATTTTCGCCAGGCAACCTATCGCGCAATCCGCCAGGGGCTGAAGAAAGCCCAAAGTGTTTTGCTGGAGCCTTATTATGATTTTGTACTGGATATTGACTCAGATCAGGTTGGTAGGGCAATGACGGATATCGGGCAGATGAACGGACAGATGAATCCGCCGGAAATGATAGGAGACCGAAGCAGAATTACCGGATATGCACCGGTATCTGAAATCGGTGATTATCAGATTCAGGTGAATGAATACTCTCACGGAACAGGAACTCTTTCTCTGAAGTATAAAGGGTATGCCCCTTGCCACAATCAGGAAGAAGTGATTGAAAAGAAAGGCTATGATAGTGAAAGTGATATGAGAAATCCTACCGGTTCGGTCTTTTGTGCCCATGGCGCAGGATTTTATGTTCCTTGGGATGAAGTGGAACAGTATATGCATATCAAGACCGACTTAGCGACCAATCAGTCTTTTGAAGTAACTCCTGAAATTATGGAAACCAGTAGACCGGTTTCCATGAAAGACAGTTATGCTGCAGATAAAGAATTGATGGAAAGCTTTGAACGGACTTTCGGACCGGTAAAACGAAAGAAATTCCAGGAAAAGAAAACCAGAGATTATACGAAATCAAAGAAGCCGGTGTACCGCAAGAGTGGTAAAACACTTCCGGATTGTCTTCTGGTAGATGGATATAATATTGTTTTTGCCTGGGAGGAACTGAAAGCAATTGCTGCTCAGAATATTGATGCAGCAAGAGATAAACTGCTGGATATGTTGTCCAACTATCAGGGATATACAGGAAAAACAGTGATTGCTGTCTTTGATGCATATAATGTGAAGCGGCATAAGGAAACGATTTACCGTCATCAGAATGTATACGTTGTTTTCACAAAAGAAGCGGAAAGTGCGGATATTTATATTGCGAAAACAACGCATCAGTTGGCAAATAAATACAGAGTTACCGTTGCGACATCTGACGCACTGGAACAGCTGATTATTATGGGACATGGTGCTTTGCGCATGTCGGCAATGAATTTTTATGAAGAATATCTTCGGGTGGAAAAAGAAATTTCCGGTTATTTAAATCAGAACAACAAGCTGGAAAATTATGTCATTTCCCCTGAAGAAAATTAAACAGACAGATTGTATTTTCTTAACCAGTAACCAATCTGTAAGATATAAGCTAAAAGCTGTGGACCGGCCATTAATTGTCCGTACCATGGTCTTCCGTAATCTTTGACGGAAGCGATAAACTGCTCCGTTTTGGGCAAATCAATGATTTGCTTTAAACGTGGGTTGGAATGGAGTTCTTCCAAAACCATCTGACCTAATTGTTGCTCATATCCGGGATCGTATGTTTTCGGATATGGGCTTTTTTTACGATAAAGAATTTCCTTCGGAAGATAGTTTTTACCGCACTCAATGAGAAGGCTCTTAGTCTGACCATGGTGACATTTGAATTCCCATGGAATGTTAAAGACATATTCCAAAATCCGGTAATCCGCATACGGAACCCGGGCCTCCAATCCGGAATACATACTGCAGCGGTCCATGCGGTTTAAAAGAGTCATCATAAACCAACGAATATTCAGCCAGGACATTTCACGATGCTTTTCCTCCGGAGAACTTTCACCGTCCACTTTCGGACAAGAGGAAAGGGTATCTTCGTACTGCGTGCGAACATAGCTTTCCAAAGGAAGCTGATTAATGAAATCCTCCCGGAACAAAGCGGTTCGAGGGGACAAATCCATAGACCACGGAAATCCCTTTTGGTGCAAAAAACGTTCCTGATGAAACCAAGGATAGCCACCAAAGATTTCATCGGCACATTCTCCCGTCAGCGTTACTTTACACTCCTCGGATACTACACTACAGAAGTAGAGCATGGACGATTCCACATCAGCCATACAAGGCATATCTCTTGCATCCACCGCTTTAAATAAATAGTCGATTTGCTGGCTGTTATTACATTCCAGATAGCGGTGGTTACTTTGAATATGCTTTTTCATTACGTCAACAAAAGGGCGGTCTAAGGTACTTTGGAAAGAGTTGGACTGAAAGTTTATATTGTTATCCACAAAATCAAAAGAATAGGTGTTTAGTGGAGTATCTCCCAACTCCTTTGCAACAACAGCAGATACCAGACTGGAATCCAGACCGCCGGAGAGGAAGGTGCAAATGGGAATGTCTGAAACCATTTGCCGCTTGATACTGTCAAGAATCAAACTATTACAATGAGCTACTGTATCCTCGT
The DNA here is from genome assembly GCA_016292095.1 of Eubacterium sp. GTDB lineage: Bacteria > Bacillota > Clostridia > Lachnospirales > Lachnospiraceae > Eubacterium_G. The sequence goes on from JAEFAB010000045.1 coordinate 5,428, forward strand.
ACGAATCATCATGAATCTGTCCGGTTAATTTCCAATAGCAATACTCTTTAAGACCAGTGGAATCAACAATCAGATATTGTCCCGGAAGGACTTCCTGAATGTTCTTAAAAACCCCGTTTCCTAACGTGTGGGCCGGACCTAAACCAAGGATTTCGCACCAGGAAGTTTCGTCCAGTTCTGCAGGAATTCCGTAGGCAAAGATTCCTTTGATTTCAGAAGCAAAAACCATTTGAGAATTCTGATAATAATAGAATAATGGTTTTACACCTAAATGGTCACGACACAAAAGTAACCGGTCCTGTTCATAAATGGCGAATGCAAAAATGCCGTTGAGTTCTTTAAATATTTTTGGACCAAAAACAAGATAACTGTAAAGGAGCACTTCTGTATCGCCGGTTGTTTCAAAGGGAATGGAAAATGGAAGAAGTCGATACTTCAACTCCCGGATGTTATACAACTCTCCGTTGTAAACGATAGTAGCCTTTCTCCCGTGAAAACAACGTGTCATAGGCTGAACTCCGCCGGATAAATCACGAATGGAAAGTCTGGTATGGGCTAAGCCACAAGAACCTTTAATAAACTGTCCCTGAGCATCCGGTCCACGATGGACCAAAGCTTCCCTCATTGTTAGTAATTGACTTTGATTCATATCTGAACCGTAAAAACCTGCAATTCCGCACATAAGCACTCCTTTAAAATATCGATATTCAATGGTATGCATGAAAAACAGAAATCATGCAGTTTATCCCGGAGAAAGATGAGGACTTTTAATTACCGGTTGGATTTGTTTTCCGGAAAATGCCAAGGCAATGGTATCCTCGATTAAATCCATGTGAGCAATCATGGAGTTGGGTTTAGTTTTAAAATTATCCTGGCCAAAGGGAACAAAATAGATGTTTTTTGTGTTCAGCAAAATGCCGATATTTTTCAAATTCATTCCCAAAGCGTCGTTGGTGCTGAGGAAAATAACCAAGGGACGATTGTTTCGCAAGTGAGCCTTGGCTGCCATTAGAACCGGAGTATCAGAAATTCCGTTTGCCAGTTTTGACAAGGTGTTTCCGGTACAAGGTGCTATAATCAATAAATCCAACAGTCCTTTTGGCCCAATCGGTTCTGCCTGAGGAATCGTTGTAATAGGTTTCTTGCCACTCAATTCCTCCGCACGTTTTAAAAAAAAGGAACATTCTCCAAAACGACTGTCTGTAGAAGCGGCGTGGGCGGAAAAGATTGTCGTGAGATTTGCGTTGGTATGGGAGAGCTTTTCAATCTCTTCAAATATTTTTGCATAGGTACAATAGGAACCTGTCAGACCAATGCCGATATTTTTACCTGAAAAATCATGACTCATTTAATTCATCCTTTCTAAATGTGATATGATTTGCTTTGCTATTAATTCCCCGGCAGCCTGCGGCGTGTATTTCCCAGGAAGACCGGGGCATGTATAAAAGGACAAGGAATATTCTTCTGCCAGAGCATGATCCAGTCCGTAAGGATAGGAGGCGATTTCATAGAGTACACAGGACTTTTTAAGCAATGCATAGTGTTCCGGCTTGAGAATTGGTTGGGGAACCGTATTGATTATAATATCTGCTTCCTTTAAAAGGTGGCGGAGTGGAACGGTCAATGTGGTTTGATATCCAAAAGAAGTAGCACGACTTAAATTTTCCGGAGTATGGTCAACAATGAAAAGATTGCAGTCCATTTGTTTCATAAGTCTTGCTATATTCATACCGCATGTTCCGAAACCAAACACGAAAACATTGGAATGACGAAGTGAAAAAACCGTGGTAGTAATGATTTTTCCTAAAAGAGCTTCCGCTGTGAGGTGTGCATTTTGCCAAATCAAATGACGGTCCTGTAGCAAATCCAGGGCAATGATTTCCTTTTCCTGAAACATCTTCCGATACTTTCCGGAGATTCCTCCGGCAAACACAAGCTGTCCCGGATGGAGCAATTGAATGAATGTTTCTATTGGATAGGATGTATAAAAGTCACAGTTAAGATAATCATTCAGTTTGGCGAAAGGCGTTCCGCAGACAATCATATCCTTCCTTTCAAAATTCAGATTGGAAACCAAATGGGCATCAAAGTTTTGTTTTCTCATATATTTCCATAAATAAGTCTGTCGTAAATCTCCTGATAAAATATTGATTCTATTCATAAACACCTCCATACATTAGAGTATGAAGAATAGAGAAAAAGGGTGCGTGGGAAATAGAAATGTTAGCGGTAAAATTTTTCCTTTATAAAAATGTTTTTAATGATATAATGAAGAAAAATGTGTATCGGAGGATAAAAAATGAATAAGAAACTGATCGTGGTATGGTTGCTGTTGATGACAGTTGCCATCGGTTATGGAAGAAGTGTTAAAGCGGAAGAGGCTCCTTATGGAACGTCGGATATTGACCGTGTTTACATTACATCAGAAACACCGTTGTCTTCCCTGCAAAAGACTTATGTCGTTGCTAAGGTTGATGTGGTAAAGAAAGATGGAACCGTAGAGATTTCAGATGAACAGGCACAGGTGAAAATCAGAGGAAATTCTACCGCCAAAGCGGAAAAGAAACCATTTAACGTAAAATTCAGTTCAAAGCAGAGTATGCTTGGAATGGAAAAAGGAAAGAAGTGGAACCTCTTGGCCAATGCCTTTGATAAGACATTGATTCGAAACAAATTGGGACTTGATTTAGCAACTTCCGTTGGTCTTGCTTATACCAGTCAGAGTGAATTTGCAGACGTTTATTATAACGGCGTGTTGTTGGGAAGTTATTTGATTACGGAACCGGTAGAAGCCGGAACAACCAAGGTTGATATTGATGATTCTGAAACATCTAAAGACTTTATGTTGGAAGTGGAAAGAGAACGTCAGGAAAGTGATGTGACCTATACTTACACGAAAAGTGGCATCCGTTTTGCCATTAATGTTCCGGAGGAACCGACTGCAACACAGGTGACCGGAATTGAAAAGTTTTTAGCAAATGCAGATACAGCAATTCGTTCCAAGAAAGCGTCGGAATATACAAAATATATTGATTTGGATTCCTTTGTAAATTATTACATTGTATCGGAAATTTTTAAAGCAGTGGACTTTAATTACAGCTCAACCAGATTCTACGTGAAAAACGGAAAGATGTATGCCGGACCGATTTGGGATTTAGATCTTTCATCCGGAAATGCGTCTAAGAGATTTTATCAGGGATACTACAACGGAGATAAGAGTTACGAAAAACTCCATTGTACAGAATTTCGTTGGTATTATTATTTAATTCGAAGCGATGAGTTTGTTTCAAAAGTCAATGCAAGAATGAAAGCAATTTATCCAAAACTTCAGAATATGTATCAGTCCAATTCGTTGGGAAGCAGTAGAATTGCGACCCTTCTCAATACATACAGAGCTTCTTTTGAAAGAAACTACGCAAGTGTTGAAAACGGTGGTGCCGGATGGAGTATTGTAAAGAGATATTCCACATGTGACAATGCAATTGGATTGGAATTGGATAATCATGCAAACTCTTACGGAGAAAATGTCGAATTACTTCGTGTATGGCTGAAAAACCGTGTAACATATCTGGAAAAGGAATGGAAGAAGATTAAGAATAACGCGGTAGAAGATTTGACGATTTCCAAAAAGGGAAGCACCGCTGTCAAACTGGAATGGTATAACAGCGGAAATTCCGACGGAAATGAAATCTATATGAAAGCACCAAACGGAAAATACAAACTGGTGAAGACCGTTAAGGACGGAACCAAGCAGACCTGTGTCATTAAAAACGTAACTCCGGGTGTGAAATATTCTTACCGGGTACGTTCTTATGTTCAATACGGAACGGTTAAGGTTTATACGGATTATGTTTCCAAATCCAAAGCTTTGTCCTTCAAATCGCCGAAGGCAAAAGCAAAAGCAATTTCAGGAAAACAATGGAAAATCACCTGGAAAAAAGCAGAGGGTGCTCAGGGATATGAAGTCCGTGGCGGTGTGTCCAAAAAGAAAATGAAAAAGCTTGCAACCATCAAAGGAAATAAGAAGAAGAGTTTTTCAAAGAAGGTGAAAGGTTCAAAAAAATATACATTTAAAGTAGTAGCTTATGTGAAGGTAAATGGTAAGAAATACTACAGTAAATAAAAAATACTTGTATAATTTCATAAAAATCATATATAATAATCGTTGCTGTAAAAAAAGATGATTGGAGAAAAGATATGTCGAATACAAAAGAAACAATTACAGGAGTTCCGAGCAAATGTAAGAAATTGAAAGTGACATCTATTGTTTTAAACGTAATCTTTCTTATAGCAACGATTATTTTTGATTATTTTATGTACCGATGGATTTCAGCGAATGATTATTTGGCGATTCAATATCTGGGATATAAGAAAATCATCCTGGCGGAAGCATTATTATTGGCAGTGTTTTTCATTGCTGTGATTTTGAAGGGGGGTAAGAAGCGGTATATTACATCCATTGTGATTTCCGTATTGATGATCATCGCCCTCATTACCGGTTCCGTTTTAGAAGTGATTTATCACGACAAGATTATAAATGTTTTTAATAAAGTAGATAAAACGCTGGATACCATTGTAGAACAGTCAAAACTCAGTACTGATGAATACGGATTTTATGTGTTGAAGGAAGATGCGGCTGCAAATCTTGAAGATGTGAAGGATTATGCCATCGGATATAGCAGTACTTATTCCGAAGAAGACCTTCAGGTGATTGGGGAAAATTATAAGAAGGAATTATCCATAGAGTTTGAAGGAACTGCCTTCAAGGATCCTGTGGAAATGGTTGAAAAAATGCTTGCCCAGGAAGAGGTGCAGGTATTGGTTTTGAACAATTCCATGCTGGAACTGATTGAAAATGCAGGCGATGACAGCAATGACGATAAGAAAGACGGAGCTTATTCGGATTTCTCATCTAAAATTCGTTGCATTTATACGGTTTCCGTTGAAAATGCAGTAAAGACCAAATCCACAGAGAAAAAAGTTACAACGGAATGCTTTACCGTTTATGTCAGCGGTATTGATGTGGAAGGGGACATTACTACAAAGAGCAGAAGTGATGTTAATATCATTATGAATGTAAATCCGGTAACTCACCAGATTTTACTGGTGTCAACACCGAGAGATTATTATGTTCCATTATCTATTTCACAGGATTCCTGTGATAAACTGACTCATGCCGGAAATTATGGAATCGATGTTTCCATTGCAACATTGGAACAATTGTATGGTATTGAAATTGATTACTTTGTCCGCATGAACTTTACCGGTTTTGTAAATATTATTGATGCTTTAGGCGGAGTTGATTTAGATTCCGACTATACGTTCTATACTCATGGATGTCAATTTTATGAAGGCTTGAATGAAGATGTTCCGGGGGACAAGGCAATCTGGTTTGCAAGAGAACGTCATTCCTTTGCAGACGGAGACAGACAGCGTGGAAAAAATCAGATGAAGGTGATTGAAGCGGTAATAAAGAAGTGTATGTCCCGTGCTCTGTTGAAGCGTTATGACGATATTATGAATTCCGTTGCGGAAAGCTTCCAGACAAATATGGAAAAAGGAGACATTCGTGCTCTGGTGAATTTCCAGATTGACGAATCTCCGAAATGGAAGATCCAGACTTACAGTGTCAGCGGAACCGGTGGAAAAGCAACCACCTATTCCGTGCCAAATGCATATGCTTATGTAATGTATCCGGATGAAGAAAGTATTAATACAGCAAAGCAGTACATGAGCGATATGAAAGAAAATAAGAAAATAAAAGTTCCGAAAGATGAAGAAGAAAGTTCAGAGGAAGAATAGAGGAAAAGAAGGTAATGAAAATTGCCTTCTTTTTTATTTATAAAATGAATATTTGTATCGTTTTTTGTGAATAAAAACACTTTTTAAAAAAAGTGCACCACAAAGAAAAATTGCGCACTGTAAATAGCAGTTTCTCTATGTTAACATAATTACAACTATGGGAGAAAAATGCAAAAAAATTGATTGGAGGAGATTTATGTTGAAGAAATTATTTAGAGGCACAGTGGCTATCACTATGTCTTTTGCTATGTTATCATGTATGACTTTATCTAATTTTTCCCTTAAAGATGATAGCGTTGCAAAAGTAGAAGCTGCTGTAAATTCAGTTCAGACACTTGGAAAGGGAAGTATCGGAATCGGATCTGACAGTGATTTGGTTTCAAAACTTCCAACATTAGCTCATCAGGGAACTTATCGTTTTACTACAGATCGGTATAACAGCAATCATTCCGCTCTTGACACAACAGACTGGGCTACTACGATGTTGTGGGATTTAGATGGAACAAGAGAAGTGAACGAACTTACCGGTACTGCCTATGCTTTTCCATTAAATTATTTAATGAAACAAGACGGATTACGTGTAACAAAATCATGTATGCAAAGTAGTAAGATTAATATTAGTGCGGTTAACATTAAGGATAATGATACCCTTGGATACTTTAATGTTAAGCCTGCATGGACATCTACTCAGGCAAACGTTGATGAAGTGACGGATTTTACTTATGAATTGGTTACAAAGAATCCAAATAATTCATCACAGCAGTTCAAGGCAATCATGACTCATGGTAGCCCGTTTGGATTTTTTGAATTAACAAATTCAAATACATTTACTTTAGAAAAATTGAGACCGGAATTCCCGGGACATGTTGTATATGAAGATACATATAATGGTGCAAAGGTTGTTGTCATTAAGATTTGGGATAACGTATCTGCACCAAACGGATATCCATCATTGTCATACCAGTATTATGCACTCTATTTACCAAGTGGTGCTACATATACGAAGTCAGATGAAAACGGTGGAATCAGAAGATTTTCTGTTACATTACCTTCAAATAAGACTTATTTCTCATTTGCATGGTTATCAGAAAGCGTAGAAGGTAATAACAACGATACCAACAATGCAATTAATATTGCAAAAGAATACAGACCATACGCATTTAACTTTATTACAAATACAGAAGCTAATTATAGTTATAACGAAAATACAAATATTTTATCCACAACATATTCTTACACAACAACAAACAAAGCTGAAAGTACTGCAAACGGTACAATTATGGGTGTTTTACCACATCAGTACAAGAATATGTCCGGATATAACTTTATGAGCAATAAGGGATTGACACTTCGTGGATATATGAAGTTCTTAAAAGGTTCTTCCTTTACGACTCAGATGAAGTATGATGGAATTCTTCCGTATATGCCGGCATTACCTACTTCAGATACACAGGGTAGAGAGGCGTTAAGTGGTTACGTTGAAGATTTTGTAAACTCCAGCATTTTAAATACCAATGATGGTGGTGATACATATTATCATGCGAAAGAATTAAATTCCAGCATTCAGGGTATGGCTGCAGCTGCTGCAGTAAACAATGATGCTAGCATTAATGAAATCATGGAAGGTTTGGAAAGAAACATGAATAACTGGCTTACCTATTCCGGCCCTTCTGATACAAAGTACTTTACTTATTACGGAAACGGTCTTGGCTCACTTTTAGGATTTAGTGAAAATCCTACTTTTAAAGCCATTGATCAGCTGAACGACCACCATTTCCATTACGGTTACTATATTGAAAGTGCTGCTGTTTTGGGTATGTGGGATCCACAGTGGTTGAATGATTACAAAGATGTTATAAAACAGTTAATTTATGATATTGCTTGTCCTTATCGTGAAAACAGTGAAGCATTATGTGGACATGCGTATCCATACTTAAGATGTTTCGACCCATATGAAGGACATTCATGGGCATCAGGATATGAAGATGAAAGAACCGGAAATAACCAGGAATCAACTTCCGAAGCAATTAATGCTTGGGCAGGTATTATCCTTTTCGGTGAAGTGACCGGAGATACAGCATTAAGAGATTTAGGTATCTACCTTTATACAACAGAAGTTGCCGCAGCGCAGAATTACTGGTTTGATATGGACGAAGATATCTACAAACTGGATCAGAGTACCTATGAAGAAATCATGGCATCTATGGTTTGGGGCGGAAAAGCTGATTATCAGACTTGGTTTAGCCAGGCTTGTGTACAGGGAATTCAGATTTGTCCAATTAACCCTTGGTCTATGTATTTCCTGAAAGATTCAGAAAAAACAACAGGAAAGAATTATATTAAGAAATTCTATAATAATGATTTAACCAGTCCGAACGAAGATGGCGGTTCGGTAACAGGATGGAATGATTTGTGGGCAGGTTATTATGCCTATGCGGATCCGGAAGCTGCATTGAACAATGTATGGTTAGGTGAATCCATGGTTGGTGGTGATTCTACAGCACATACATATCACCATATTCGTTCTATGATTGATTATGGTACACCGGACTTGTCTTATAAATGTAGTAGTACATTGGGTAGTGTATTTGTTAAGAACGGAACACCGACTTATATTGTATACAACCCATCAACAAGTACAAAGAATGTAACATTTACAAGCAGCTCAGGCGCAACAAAGACTGTAAGCGCTACACCAAGAGCAATGACCGTTGTTAGCGGAAATACAACAATCAATGACGCAGCACTTCATTCTACAGTTGCTGCAAATACACAGGGTGGAACAAGTACAGAAGGTTCTAACCTTACAAAGCCAATTGGATTCCTTGCGGAGGCAGTGGGAGATAACAAAATTAGTGTAACATGGGGATATAGCGAACCAAACAGATTCAATGTTTACGTTGATAAGGTTCTTGTTTTAGCAGATAAGCCTGCTGCTTATTATGAAATTGATGTACCTGCCGGTAAGCATGCAGTTGCAGTTAGGGCTACCGATGGTATTTATGAATCATCAGCGGCCGGTGGAAGTGTTACTGTAGGTGGACAGAATTATGAAACTCAGAAACCAACTGTTGCACCACAGGATCCGACACAGGCGACTACACAGAGTCCTACAACAGAAGCAACAACACAGGCAGTGGAAATTAAAGATCCATCTACAATCACAGATTGGACTGACGTTCGATTCAGTGACACAATTGATTATTATTCAGATGAAATGAGCAAAGTCAGTGTAGCACCTGAAATTCATGGTGATGTTGTTTATGCCGCATTTGCTATGGCTGCAGCATTTAAAACAGTAACACTTGATGGAAATGCAATTTCTCCAAGACAGGGAGCAGATGTGGAAGTTCCAATTTCTGATTTATCAGTTGGATATCATACATTAACAGTAACTGATTATTATGGTTCTAATTCTTGTACAATTTACTTCAAGGTTTCAGAAAAAGAAGTAACAACAGAAGAACCTACAGAAGCAACTACACAGGCTCCGACAGAAACTTCATCAGAAGAAGGTTCATCCGAAGAAAATTCATCAGGACAGCAGGGTGGAGTAACTCCGTTAATTCCTTTTGGATTATCTGCTTACAGTAATGCTGATAATCAGATTACAGTTGTATGGGGACAGGATACAGAAAGAATCGAATTAGGTCAGGCATATAACATTTATGTAGATGATACTCTTGTTTTAGGAAATGTTGGATGTAATCAGTATGTACTGAACAACATTCCTGCCGGAAAAAGAGTTGTTAAAGTTAAAGCTGTTTTAAACGGTGTAGAATCTCAGGCAGTATCTGCAACAGTTGAAGTTGGTGGTACAGGCAGTGATGAAACATCTAGTGTTGAAAATGAGTCAACAGAACCGGATGAATTCATTTCTTTAGGAACATCAGATAAGACAGAAAATGTTGGTGACTTTACATTATATCAGGGTCCATCATGGGCAGGTGGTTCCTTACTCTCTTACAAAGGTACCGGAACAAACATGGATATGACTTTACGAGTTGATAACAGTGGTTCAGGTCTTTGGGGACTTCAGGTGAAGTATCCGGTAAGTGGAATTGAAAAAGGTGATACATGTGATTACACAATCAAGTACACTACATCTAAAGCCGGCAATATGAGCATTAAGCTGGAAGGATTCGAAAATACAGATCCAACTGCAGTTGCAGCATCTGTTGGACAGAATACATATTCCGGAACAGCAACAAAGAGCTTTGATAACAGTGTTGTTGTAGTATTTGCTTTATACGGATTTGAAGCAGGAACAATTATTAATATTGATGAAATTACATTTACAAAGGTTGTTGAAGAAACTTCTTCTGAAGAAGAAACTACAGAAGCGACAGGTGGTGTTGTAATTTCAAGTGATACATTTATTACAGGATATCAGATGAACACAACAATGACAGACAGTAAAGGTCGTGTAGGTGGTGTTCGTGTCGTAGCAGGTGCAGAACCAACAATTAACGGAAAAGAAGTAGAAGATTACGGATTGGTTTATTCTTTGGTTCAGTACAATGGAACTGCATTTGATGTAACAGAAGATGATATGGTTGTTGGAAATGAAAACACCTATGTTCGTTCTTACGAAGCAACAGATGCCGGAAAACTTAGAACAGCGATTGGCGAATCTAAGACCGCTCAGTACTATGCAATGACAATGACCTTTGGTGGTTCATCAGCACCGGTATTATCTGCTACATATAAAGTTCGTGCATATGCACTTCTCGAAGACGGAACTTATGTATATAGCACAATTGATACATATTCTGTAGCAAGTGTAGCTGATTACTTATATAAGAATAATATGATGTCTACAATGGCCGGACACAACTTCTTATATACAAATATTTTGAAGGTTGTTAATCCGGATTATCAGGCAATTGACTTTACATGGGGTAATGCAGTTGCGAAACCAACAGATATCTAAGAATAATGAAATATTATGGAACCGGGGATGGAAATCCCCGGTTTTTTTCTGTCTGAATAAATATTATAGATGTTACACAGAAATAGAACAAAATGCGACAAAAATTACAAAAACAAAATATAAATATTACAAAAATGTAATATTTTATTGACAAAGCGTAACAAATGTTATATATTACCACTTGGATGCTACAATAAGTGTACAGAAAAGGAGTGTAAATATGAATAATTCAAAATTCATTGCCGGTGGTATATTATTAGCTACATCTATGATGACTGTTGTCTCATTTCATTCTGTTGATGCAGAAAAAAAGAATATCCCAACAAAAGAAGTTGAGACATTCAAAGTAGTAAAACTGGTCAATGAAGTAAATTTGTTACAATCAGCAAATGACACTAATGAAAAATCCAAAATAGTATTACAGACAGAAACAGAAACAACAACGGTTGAAGTTCCGGAAGGAAAAATTGTTATTGAAGAAAAGACAATTGAAACGGAAGAAACAACCAAAGCTGAAAAGAAAGAAAAGAAGAACAAAAAAATAAAGAAAGTCAAAAAGACTAAGAAAGTTCAGAAGGCGAAGACAGAAAAAAAGAAGAACAAAAAGAAAAGTAAAAAATCAAAGAAAAAAGAAGCGTACACATATGTTGGTGAATTTAAAATCACAGGATATTGTGGTTGTGCTTCCTGTTGTGGGAAAACAAATTGCATTACAGCATCCGGTACCCGTGCAACGGCTGGTAGAACGATTGCAGCGGATACATCCCGTTTCCCATTTGGTACCAAATTAAAAATTGGTGATCATGTCTATACCGTAGAAGATCGAGGCGGTGCAATTCACGGAAACAGAATTGATATTTTCTTCTCGTCTCATTCGGAAGCATTACAGTGGGGAGTTCGATACTGTGATGTATATGTTAAAAACTAAAAACAGGCAATAAAAAAAGCGTTCATCGGAACGCTTTTTTATGTTTTTAGATTTCGTCTAATTCGTCTTCTAAAATTTCATCGATATTTACATCGTCTTCTGTCTTAGCTTCTTCAACTTTTTCTTCGACAGTTTCTTTGACTTCTTCAACTTTTTCTTCTGCAGCATCTACAGCATCTTCAGCTTTTTCTTCAACAGTTTCAGTTACGTCAGCTACAACATCTTCAACAGTAGCGGTAGCATCTTCCACAATTTCTTCTGCATCTGATTTTTTGAATTTATCAACGGTTTCGTTTACTTTTTCTTTTGCCATAGTAGCAGCATCTGTAGCTTTATCTTTTGCAGTGGCTGTAAATTCGTTTACTTTCTCTTTTGCTGTATTAGCAAATTCATTAGCTTTTTCTTTGGCGTTTTCGATTTTTTCTTCACCGATTTTATCCACAGCAAAGTCTTTTGCATTGTTTGCAGCATCTTTTGCTTTTACAGTGAATTCGTTTACCTTTTCTTTTGCCAGGTCAACTTTTTCTTCACCAAGCTTTTCTGTTACAGTATCCACTGCCATATCTTTTGCATCTAAAATCTTATCAGCTACCTTATCAGCAGTTTTCTTAATCTTTCTGGTGTTAATGGTGATGCTGACTTTTTCATCATTATCTCCGCTCTTCTGAAAATCGAAAATCTTTTCATCGTCGAAATCTTCGAATTCATCAAAGGCACCTTCCGTTGCTCTTTCTGCCTGACGTTTCTTTAAGTAAGCTGCGCCTCCGACTGCAGCACCGGTAATTGCTGCAAATCCAAATAAATTTTTAAACATTCCCATATTGAAGTCCTCCATTCAGTTTGATAAAACAATTATAATACTATTTTGTACTAAAATAAAGCAATAATGTATAAAGAATTTGTGAAAAAGGTGGTTTATTTTTTAGAATAGTCTTTTGTAATTTGGTTGCATTATTAATATGGAAATGTTACGATATTTCGGGAAATTGAGAATTGTAATGGAGCGTTAAAATGAAACGAAAAATTGTGTTTTTTGATATTGACGGAACAATTTACAGCTACAGGAACGGGATGCCACAGGATACCTTGGAATCCATTTGTTCATTGAAAAAAAACGGGCACATTCCTGTAATTTGCACCGGCAGGACAAAGTGTATGATTTATCCGGGACATATGGCACCGGGATTTGAACATATTGTTGCCGGAGCAGGCACTTATATTGAAATCGGAGGAAAAGAAATATATTTGTCGGAACTCAATGCCGGACAAATTGAAGAAGTGACTGAAATCTGCCGGCAAAACGGACTGGTTGAAATCGGAGAAGGAAAAAATCATTTCTATTTAGGAAAAGAGAGTGCCAATTTGACCGGTGAACTGAAAAAAATCCGGGATGTATATCTCAAGGAAATGGGGAATATAATTAAAGAGTTTGGTAGCGAAGGAATGCATCTTTCTAAGATGAGTGCTTTTATTTGTCCGGATTGTAATCTGGAACAGGCAATCGAGCATGGATCAAAAAATTACAATATGGTTAATCATAGAAACTGTCTGCTGGAATTTATTCCGAAAGGAGAAGGAAAAGCACAGGGGATTGAGCGAATGATTCAATACCTGGGGATGAGCAGAGAAGATACCATTTCCTTTGGAGACAGTTTTAATGATATGGATATGCTGGAGTATACAGCCTTTTCTGTTGCTATGGGGAATGGAGATGAGGAAGTGAAACAAATATCCGATTATGTAACGACAGCATATGATCAGGGTGGTATTACCAAGGCGTTGAAAATGCTTCATTTAATATAGAGAAGCTTTGTAAATATTTTGTTAAAAAGTAAAAAGATGGTTGCATTTCTTTTGGAAAGTGTTAATATATGTATTAGTGAGTTAGCACTCGAAAAGAAAGAGTGCTAATAAAGTATAAAATGGAGGTTAAGTCATGAAGTTAGTACCATTAGCAGACAGAGTTATTTTAAAACAGGATTCTGCAGAAGAAACAACAAAGTCCGGAATTATTCTTGCAAGCCAGACACAGGAAAAGCCACAGCAGGCTGAAGTGGTTGCTGTAGGACCGGGAACTGATGATGTGCAGATGACAGTAAAAGTTGGAGATAAAGTTGTATATTCAAAATATGCAGGAACTGAAGTGAAATTAGAAGATGAAGAATATATCATTGTAAAGCAGAATGATATTTTAGCAATTGTTGAAGAATAATTATTTCAAGCAGGAGGCAGAAAATGGCTAAGGAAATTAAATTTGGAGCAGAAGCCAGAAAGGCTTTGGAAGCAGGTGTTAATCAGCTTGCTGATACAGTAAAGGTTACATTAGGACCAAAAGGAAGAAATGTAGTTTTAGATAAGAGTTTTGGAGCACCATTGATTACCAATGATGGTGTAACAATTGCAAAAGAAATCGAATTGGAAGATTCTTTTGAAAACATGGGAGCACAGCTTGTAAAAGAAGTTGCTACAAAAACAAATGACGTTGCCGGAGACGGAACAACAACAGCGACAGTTTTAGCGCAGGCAATGATTAATGCAGGAATGAAGAACCTTGCAGCCGGTGCAAATCCGATTATTCTCAGAAAGGGAATGAAGAAAGCTACAGACCTTGCAGTGGAATCTATTGCAGAAATGAGCAGCGTTGTTACCGGAAAAGAACAGATTGCGAAAGTTGCTGCAATTTCAGCCGGTGATGAAGAAGTTGGAAATATGGTAGCTGATGCTATGGAAAAAGTTTCTAATGACGGTGTTATCACAATCGAAGAATCAAAGACTATGAAGACAGAACTGGACCTGGTAGAAGGTATGCAGTTTGATCGTGGTTATATTTCCGCATATATGGCTACAGATATGGAAAAGATGGAAGCAAACCTTGAAAATCCATATATTTTAATTACAGATAAGAAGATTAGCAACATTCAGGAGATTCTTCCGGTATTGGAACAGATTGTTCAGTCCGGAGCAAAGCTTTTAATTGTTGCTGAAGATGTGGAAGGGGAAGCTCTTACTACATTAATCGTAAACAAACTTCGTGGTACATTCAATGTCGTTGCTGTAAAGGCGCCGGGCTATGGTGACAGAAGAAAAGAAATGTTGAAAGATATTGCAATCCTTACAGGTGGTCAGGTGATTTCTGAAGAATTGGGATTATCATTGGCTGATACAAAAATCGAAGATTTAGGAAGAGCAAAATCTGTTAAGGTGGCAAAAGAAAATACAATTATTGTTGATGGCGAAGGAAACAGTGAGGCAATCGCTGCCAGAGTTGCTCAGATTAAAGCACAGATTGAAGAAACAACATCTGATTTCGACCGCGAAAAACTTCAGGAAAGACTTGCTAAATTAGCAGGCGGTGTTGCTGTAATCCGTGTTGGTGCTGCAACAGAACCTGAAATGCAGGAAAACAAGCTGAGAATGGAAGATGCGTTAAATGCTACAAGAGCTGCAGTTGAAGAAGGTATAATTGCCGGAGGCGGATCTTCATACATTCATGCTTCTAAGAAGGTTGCTGAATTAGTAAACTCTTTGGAAGGTGACGAAAAGACCGGTGCTGCAATTGTATTAAAGGCTTTGGAAGCTCCGTTATTTACGATTGCAAGAAATGCCGGACTGGAAGGCTCTGTAATTGTAAACAAAGTACGTGAATCAGAAGCAGGAACCGGATTTGATGCTTTACACGGTGAATATGTGAAGATGGTAGACGCCGGAATTCTTGATCCTGTAAAGGTTACAAGAAGCGCACTTCAGAACGCTACCAGCGTGGCAAGCACATTATTGACAACAGAATCCGTTGTTGCAAATATTAAGGAAGATATCCCGGCAATGCCAGCAGGAAATCCTGGAATGGGTATGGGAATGTAATCCTGAAATGATATTGAAAAAGAAGTTCCGTGAGGGACTTCTTTTTTTACAGGTCAATGGAAATAACTAAAAATATTTTTATTAAAAAACGTTATTATTTTATGTAGAATGTTAAAATAAACTGTGATAGAATTGATATACAATATTGGTAAAAAGAAAGGAAAAGAGAGATGAGATTTTTAAAAAACAGAATTGTTGCACTTTCATTATCTGCAGCATTAGTTTTTAGTGCGTTTCCGGCAAGTGTATCCGGTGATAGCACAAATGCTGGGGTTCCGACAAAATTAACTTTTGCTTATCATAACAGTAGCAGTGCTTCAATTTCATGGGCAAGTGTAAGCGGAGCAACTTCTTATAAAGTATATGAATCTCCAAGCCGTTTTGGAACTTATACCGAAGTTGCGGATGTAACAGAAACTACATATGATGATAACAGCTTTGATTATGGCTACTATAAGGTTGCCGCTGTTGTGAACGGAAAAACATCAGCGCAGTCACAGCCGATTTCTTATGAACTTCAGACATTTGGTACAAATACATATATTTTTGAAGATACCGATCCAAAGGCATCTATTCAGAATGTAATGGATACTGCATATCAGGTAACCGGAAGCGGTGCCGGACAGTTTTGTTCTGATAGATATGCGTTTATGTTTAAGCCAAGCAGCAAGACTTATGATGTAACTGCGAACGTAGGATTTTATACACAGGTTTCCGGTTTGGGATTATCTCCGGAAGATGTAAAAATTAAGCAGGTACAGTCACTGGCTCGTTGGATGGTCGGAAGAAAAGGTGACGGTTCTATTAACTACAGTGCATTATGTAACTTCTGGCGTGAAGTTGAAAATATGACTTCAAACGCAAAAGACACTGTTTGGGCTGTATCACAGGCAACATCTATGAGAAGAATGAATTTAACAGGATCTTCTACAGAAGTTCCTGAATACAAATATGATTCATCCAAGAAGAAATGGGTAATCGGTGGTTACCATACAGATCCGCATTACGGAGCATTATATCTTCATGATCAGGGTGGATATGCCAGCGGTGGTTTCTTAGCGGATACAAAGGTATCCACAAAGATTGAAAACGGTTCTCAGCAACAGTGGTTAAGCCGAAATGTTGAATCCGGAGCTAATGCATATTCTGCAACAGACAGTAACTATGCACCTGCCGTTTGGAACAATGTTTTAGTAGGATGTGATACATCCATTAAAGAATCTAACTGGCCGGGCGGAACTTCTACCGTTGTGGATAAAACACCGGAAGTTGCTGAAAAGCCATTTATGATTTTCAATAGCGACAAGAAAGAATATGAACTTGTTGTTCCTAAGGTGAAAAAGAATACAAACGGTGTATCATGGGATAACATGAACGAATCTGATTTTACATTTATCAGTATGGATGATTGTTGTGTTGTAAAACCGGGCGCAACTGCTGATCAGATTCCTGCAGCTATGGCAGGTAAACAGGCTC
>JAEFAB010000001.1 GCA_016292095.1 Eubacterium sp.
AAATGTCCCTCGTGTTAGGGCTGAGGTAAAGAAGACTGAATTTAATAAAGGAGGTGCTATTATGGCTAAATGTAGTGTTTGCGGTACGGGTGCTAATTTTGGAAATGCTGTGAGTCATTCACACAGAAAGTCCAACAAAATGTGGAAATCTAATATCAAGTCTGTCAAGGTTAAGACCGAAGGCGGCAGCAAGAAAATGTATGTTTGCACTTCTTGTTTAAGATCAGGAAAAGTAGAAAGAGCATAATTACGCGAGTAGCTCGCTATGCGTGTTTCTCAACGTTCCATATGCATGAAATAAAAACTCGTCACATTGGTGATGAGTTTTTACTTTATATATCGGAAAGTGAGTTAGATATGACTACCTATCACGGGAAAAATGCTTTTCTTTTTGACTAAAAGATAGTATAATCGAAAAGAATTATTGTTCTTAAATAGGAGGAGACGATATGAAAGGTAAGATGAATACTGAGTTAGGGCAGGTTCTGATCAGCCCGGAAGTTATTGCAAAGTATGCAGGAGAGACAGCTTATGAATGCTTTGGTATCGTAGGTATGGCTATGGTCAGTGTTAAAGACGGTCTCGTTAAACTGTTGAAAAAAGACAGCTCTACAAAAGGAATTAATGTGGACATAGATGAGAATAATGAAATTACCATCGATTTTCATATCATTATTTCTTATGGTGTAAATATTGAAACAATAGCAGATAACATTATTTCAAGTGTTAAATACAAGGTAGAAGAATTTACGGGCATGACAGTAAAGAAAGTTAATGTTTACGTTGAAGGCGTAAGAGTAATTGACTAAAGTTCTGCCCAAGGAGGAAAATATTTTGGAAATTAAGAGTATTAATGCGGAAGTATTACAGAAGATGTTTATTGCCGGAGCGAAAAATCTGGAAGCAAAAAAAGAGTGGATTAATGAGTTAAATGTATTCCCTGTACCGGACGGCGATACAGGAACAAATATGACAATGACCATTATGTCTGCGGCAAAAGAAGTAGGCGGAATCGCTGATCCAACTATGGAAAATATTTCTAAAGCGATTTCATCCGGTTCCTTAAGAGGAGCTCGCGGAAACTCCGGTGTTATTTTGTCACAGTTATTCAGAGGTTTCACTCGTGAAATCAAGAAGTATGACGAAATTGACGTTGAAGTATTATCAAAGGCATGCGTACGTGCTGTGGAAACAGCGTATAAAGCAGTAATGAAGCCAAAGGAAGGTACCATCCTTACCGTTGCAAAGGGAATGTCTGATAAGGCATGTGAACTCTTTACGGAAAGTGATGATTTAGTATATGTCATTGATGAAATTATCAAGCATGGTGACTATGTACTGAGCCAGACTCCTGAAATGCTTCCTGTATTAAAACAGGCAGGTGTTGTAGACTCCGGCGGACAGGGATTAATGACTGTTCTCAAGGGTGCCTATGATGCGTTCCTTGGAAAAGAAATAGATTATACATTGGAAGATGTTGTGAAACCATCTGTATCAATTTCTACAGAGGACATTCCAATGGACGAAGCAGATATCAAATTCGGATATTGTACCGAATTTATTATAAATCTGAAAGAACCATTGTCTGACAATGAAGAACAGAACTTCAAGGGATTTTTGGAATCTATCGGTGATTCCATTGTATTGGTTGCAGATGATGAAATCGTTAAGGTTCATGTTCATACAAATCAGCCGGGTGAAGCATTCACAAGAGCGTTAACATATGGTTCTCTTTCTCGTATGAAAGTAGACAATATGCGTGAAGAACATCACGAACGTTTAATCAAGAATGCGGAAAAACTTGCAGAACAGCAGAAGGAAGAAGCAAAGAAAGCAGAAGAACCTAGAAAGCCATATGGCTTTATCGCCGTATCTGTTGGTGAAGGCTTGGATGAAATCTTCAAAGGATTAAATGTTGACCGCATCATTTCCGGTGGACAGACAATGAACCCAAGTACAGAAGATATTTTGAATGCGGTAGAAGAAATTAACGCAGACAATATCTATGTATTACCGAATAATAAGAATATCATTCTTGCAGCACAGCAGGCAGAAAGCCTTGTAGAAGACAAGAATGTCATTGTAATTCCTTCAAAGACCATCCCTCAGGGAATTGCTGCAATGATCGGATTTATTCCGGATAATTCAGCAGAAGACAACAAAGAGGCGATGATTGAAAGTATGTCTTACATCAAGACAGGAGAACTTACTTATGCAGTAAGAGACACTGTAATTGATGATAAAGAAATCAAAGAAGGAAATATCATGGGTATCGGTGATAGCGGAATCTTATCTGTTGGAGAAGAAATTGATGCTACAGCGGTTGAAATGGTAAAAGAAATGCAGGATGATGAATCTGAAATCGTAAGTATTTATTACGGTGCAGAAGTGACAGAAGAAGATGCCAATGCATTGTCTGAAAAGATTGCGGAAGCATTACCGGATGTAGAAGTAGAAGTTTATCCGGGCGGTCAGCCAATCTACTATTATATTATATCCGTTGAATAACATGGAGAACGAAAATGGGTGAAGTATTTGTTGAACATATTGTAAAAAGAAAACTGGATTTAAAAGGATTATTGATTCGCTTTGCGGCAATATTCGTTACTTTAACTGTTTTCATTTTTGGAACAGGGATTTTGGGAATGGTCGGATTGACACTGACAGCATTGCTTGGATATGTAACGTATCTGGCATTTGTTTATACCAGTGTGGAATATGAATATTCTCTTGTAAACGGAGATTTAACCATTGAAAAAATTCTGGGACAGAGAAAAAGAAAACATATTACAGATATAGAATTAAAAAATGCGGAGTTGATAGCTCCGGTAAAATCAGCAGATGTGCATGGTCGTAGTGCAGTGATTACAAAAGATTATTCTTCCGGTGCAAAGGGAGACAATGTCTATGCAATTATTTACAATGATCCTGATGGACAGGCAAAGTATTTGTTTGAACCAACAGAAAAGATGATTGATGCAATGTATCATGTACGCCCTAGTATTGTAAAGAGAAATGTATAAGAAAGAGCGGTATAGTGCATTACTATACCGCATTTTCAATATTTGGTTGACAAAAATATACAGATGTTAGAGAAAAATACCCTTATATAAGGGTGTTGAAAGAAATGTTGAAATTTGTTAAAAAAATGACACAAGACTCATTGACAAGGGTTACATTTTTTGTTAGTATTTTGTACATTATACAAATATGAGAAAGAAAGAGAGGAAAAAACTGATGGGAAAGATTATTGGTGAAGGAATTACGTTTGATGATGTATTGTTAGTGCCACAGTATTCAGAAGTGACACCGAACATGGTAGATTTATCTACAAACCTTACAAAGAAAATCAAATTAAACATTCCGATGATGAGCGCCGGTATGGACACAGTAACGGAATATCGCATGGCAATCGCTATGGCAAGACAGGGTGGAATAGGTATTATTCATAAGAATATGTCTATTGAACAGCAGGCAGACGAAGTTGATAAAGTTAAACGTTCTGAAAATGGTGTTATCACCGATCCGTTCTATTTATCTCCGGAGCATACATTAAATGATGCTAATGATCTTATGGCTAAATTCAGAATTTCCGGTGTTCCGATTGTAGTAGGAAAGAAGTTGGTTGGTATTATTACAAATCGTGACTTAAAGTTTGAAACAGACGGAACAAAATTAATTAAAGAATCTATGACTTCTGAGGGATTGGTTACAGCAAAAGAAGGTGTAACATTAGAAGAAGCAAAAGCTATTTTGGCTGAATCCCGTAAAGAAAAACTTCCAATCGTTGATGATGATTTCAATTTAAAAGGATTAATTACAATCAAAGATATTGAAAAGCAGATTAAGTATCCGTTGTCTGCAAAGGATGCTCAGGGAAGACTCCTTTGTGGTGCTGCAGTTGGTATTACAGCAAATGTTATGGACCGTGTAAAAGCATTGGTTGAAGCTAAGGTTGATGTAATCGTTATCGACTCTGCACATGGACATTCTGCAAACATTTTCAAGACATTAAAGATGATTAAGGCTGAGTTCCCTGATCTTCAGGTAATCGCAGGAAATGTTGCTACAGGAGAAGCTACAAGAGATTTAATCGAAGCTGGTGCAGATGCTGTTAAAGTTGGTATCGGACCTGGTTCTATTTGTACAACTCGTGTCGTTGCAGGTATTGGTGTACCTCAGGTATCAGCGATTATGGATTGCTATGAAGTGGCAAAAGAATATGGCGTGCCAATCATTGCCGATGGTGGTATTAAGTATTCAGGAGATATTGTTAAGGCAATCGCTGCAGGTGGTAGCGTTTGTATGATGGGATCCATGTTTGCCGGATGTGATGAAGCACCGGGCGAATTTGAAATCTTCCAGGGAAGAAAATACAAAGTATACCGTGGAATGGGATCTATCGCAGCTATGGAAAACGGTAGTAAAGACAGATACTTCCAGACAAATGCAAAGAAACTTGTTCCGGAAGGTGTTGAAGGACGAGTTGCATACAAGGGAAGCATTGAAGATACAGTATTCCAGTTAATGGGTGGTCTTCGTTCCGGTATGGGATATTGTGGAGCAAAAGATATTGAAACATTAAAGAGCACAGGACAGTTCGTTAAGATTTCAGCTGCATCCTTAAAGGAAAGTCATCCACATGACATTCACATTACAAAGGAAGCTCCAAACTACACAAGAGATAATTAGAAAGTTTTGTGAACTTTTGAAAAATTCGTATATTTATTATTGGAAATATGATAGAATGAAAAGGACCTGATTCAGGTCCTTTTCATTGTTTACAGACAGGGGAAAGAAAAGAAAAACATAAAAGGAAGAGGAAACATGGAAGAAAAGAAACTCGTGGAAGAGGAAATTATTGAAACAGTTGAAAAACAGGAAGGTGAAAAGAACAATCGATCAACGATTATTTATACGTTGGTGATCGTTCTTATTTTTGCGGCCTTTGGCGGCGCTGTTTTTTACAACAAAGTAATTCATAAAAATAAAGAAAAGAATAAAGTGTTCCAGAAAAATGATTACGGCGCAAAAAGCGAAGAGGATTTTGAAGAAAACTTTATTGAATTAGCAAAGTATAAAGGTTTAAAAGTTGAACTGACACAGCAGATGTTTGATGAATATGTGGAAAGCGATACGGTTTCTTACGAGCCGGCAGAGCGTGAAGCAAAAGACGGTGATCAGGTAGAATTCAATCTGACCGGTTACATTGACGGCGAAAAAGTAGCAGACCTTACAATGAAAGAACAAGAAGTTACTGTTGGTGAGGATACCGACGGACCGTTTAAATCCATCTCAGATGCGGTAAAGGGAAAGAAAGACGGAGATGTTGTTGAAAATGTTGAAGGAATTAATCCTGCTGAAATTTCAGAAGACGGAACAGATTATTCCGGAAAGAAAGTAACCTTTAATGTTAAAGTTGTAACTGTTTCCCAAAAAGTTGTGGAAAAAATCACAGATAAATGGGTGAAAGAAGAATTCGAAGAGGAATACGGATGGACAACCACAAAAGATTACTACGATTACATTAAAGAAGAAGTTAAAAACGAAGGAATCTCAAATGTATGGCAGCAGGTTGTTGACGGAAGTGTTCTGAAAAAATTCCCGGATGATGCATATGCCCGTATTATTGAAGAAGTGGATGCGGATTATAACTATGCAGCATCAGAATGGGGAATGGAACTGGATGAATATCTGGAATTGATGCAGATGACACAGGATGACCTGGAAAAAGAATATGAAAACGAATTGACCTCTGAAATGGCAGCATGGTTGATTGCGTACAAGGAAGATCTTTTGAATGTATCCGATGCGGACGTGAACCAGTGGTGGGAAAATTCCTATGAAGAATACGGTTACGAAAGCGTTGATGAAATGAAAGAAAACTACGAAGAAGATGAAATCAAGAGAGCGATTATTTTGGAAAGAGCCGCAGATTTTGTTTATAAAAATGCTGTTGTAAAGATTAGTTATAAGGAACCGAAATAAATTGTTACTATTCTAATGGGGATGTGATATAATGTCTGTATGAGAGCGTACGGATTAATTATATAGAGAGGAAGTGATGTTATGAAAAGAAGATTGATTTGTGTTGCTTTATCGATTCTTTTGATTGTTGGATTGAACTTACAGGTAGGTAGTGATGTTTCCGCTGCCGGTGCAAAACTGAATTATAACAGTTATAAAATAACAGGAAAGTATTCATTTCAATTGAAACTGAAAAACAGTACAGGAAAGATTAAGTGGAGCAGTTCAAACAAGAAAGTTGCTAAAGTTTCCAAGAAGGGTAAAGTTACATCTATGGGAAATGGAAAGTGCAACATTATCGCGAAAGTTGGAAGTAATAAGTACGTATGTAAAGTTAAAGTACGTGGATTAAATGTTTTATCCAAAAAGAAAGCGTTTAAGAAGACTGCATTGGACTTAACATCTGTTTCGTTGGATGTTTCCGGAGTAAACTTTAACAAGGTCGGAGATGCAGTAATCGAAGAACAGAGAAAGAACACAATTCAGTTGAAGGTGTTTAATGCACCAAAGGATGCAACTGTATCTTGGAAGAGTTCAGATGAAGGTGTTGCAACAGTAAACAAGAGTGGTGTTGTAACAGCAGTAAAAGAAGGAAATTGTACAGTAACAGCTACCGTCAACGGAAAAGATTATGACTGTTCCGTGAAAGTTACTGATTTGAAGGATGCTGATAAAGTTGATACACAGAACAATATTTATAAGCATCTCAAATATTTGAATGATGCGCGTATGGCTAAGAAGATTGCGCCTTTGAAACTTGATAAGAAGTTAAACAAGGCTGCAAAGATTCGTGTGGAAGAAGTTGTTCCAAGTGAAGTGGCACCATCTTCTGAAAATGAATTGATGGTTCAGACAGATTCAAACTTCAGTCATACAAGACCAAATGGAAAATCTTATAAGAGTGTATTCAAACAGGTAAAATTCAAACTCCCTAGCGTATGCTATGTGGGCGAAAATGTTGTTCACAGCTGTGACCATGCTGAGTCATTAAATGAAGTTGCAAAGAGAGCATTTGATAACTTATGGGCTGATAAGGCGCATAGAGATAACATCATAAAGAAAGAATTTACAAAAGTCGGTATTGGATATCATAAGGCTGCAAAATTCACAGATGCGGATGGACATACATTTATTGATACATTCTGGACAGAAGAATTCTACGGTGATTAATAATCGCTGATTGACAGAAAGTTAAAGAATGTTATAATAAAGGATATCAAAAAAGCGTTGACGAGACGAGTAAGTTATTTGGATGGTCACAGAGAGAGGCCGTTGCTGAGAGTGCCTTACGGAAGAATAACTGAAAACTACCTCTGAGTGGCTCTAATCAAGCCCGGTGATTCCGTTATCATCATAATGAGAGGCATTGCAAATTTGTAATGCAATCAGGGTGGAACCGCGTATAGTACGTCCCTGTTTATGGAAACATAAGCAGGGGCTTTTCTTTTGTTGAAAAGCCCCGGAAAGAAAAAGAAAGGATGGATTGACAAATGAAAATCACATTGAAAGATGGCTCTGTAAAAGAGTACGCAGAACCAATGTCAGTAAATGACATTGCATTTGACATTGCAGGTGGTCTCGGAAGAGCTGCATGCGCAGGAGAAGTAGACGGAGAAGTTGTTGATTTACGTACAACAATTGATAAAGATTGTACATTGAATATTTTGACATTCAATGACGAAGAAGGAAAAGCAGCATATCGCCATACTACATCTCATGTTTTGGCTGAAGCGGTAAAGAACCTTTATCCGGATGCAAAGCTTGCTATTGGACCTTCTATTGATACAGGTTTCTACTATGATTTTGAACATGAACCTTTCTCCAGAGAGGATTTAGATAAAATTGAAGCAGAAATGAAGAAGATCATCAAGCAGGGTGCAAAACTTGAAAAGTTTACACTTCCTAGAGAAGATGCAATCAAATATATGGAAGACCGCAATGAACCATACAAGGTGGAATTGATTAAGGATTTACCGGAAGGCTCAATTATTTCTTTCTACAGTCAGGGAGAATTTGTGGACCTTTGTGCAGGACCACACTTAATGAGTACCAAAGGAATTAAGGCCTTTAAGTTGATTTCTTCTTCTATGGCATATTGGAGAGGTGATTCCAATAAAGCAAGACTTCAGAGAATTTACGGAACAGCCTTTGATAAGAAGGATGATTTGAATGCATATCTGGAATCCTTGGAAGAAGCAAAGAACAGAGACCACAACAAACTCGGTCGTGAAATGGAATTGTTCACAACAGTAGATGTTATCGGACAGGGACTTCCGTTAATGCTTCCAAAGGGAACAAAGATGTTGATGAAACTCCAGAGATGGATTGAAGATCTGGAAGATAATGAATGGGGTTACACAAGAACAAAGACTCCGTTAATGGCAAAATCCGATTTGTATAAGATTTCCGGACATTGGGGACATTACAAAGAAGGAATGTTTGTTTTAGGTGATGAAGAAAAGGACAAAGAAGTGATGGCGCTTCGTCCAATGACTTGTCCGTTCCAGTACTATGTATACAAGAACAGCCAGAAGTCTTACAGAGATTTACCTTGCAGATACAGTGAAACATCTACATTATTCAGAAATGAAGATTCCGGTGAAATGCATGGTCTGACAAGAGTTCGTCAGTTCACAATCACAGAAGGACATCTTGTGGTTCGACCGGATCAGATGGTAGAAGAATTTAAGGGCTGTCTTGCCTTGGCAAAATATTGCTTGGAAACATTAGGTGTGGAAGAAGATGTAACATATCACCTTTCAAAATGGGATCCAAACAATACAGAAAAATATATTGGCTCTGCAGAAGTTTGGGAAGAAACAGAACAGCATATCCGCGATATCTTAACAGAATTGAACATTGATTTTGTGGAAGACGTTGGAGAGGCAGCGTTCTACGGACCAAAGGTTGACATCAATGCAAAGAACGTTTACGGAAAAGAAGATACCATGATTACAATTCAGTGGGATGCTTTAATTGCGGAACAGTTCGATATGTACTACATTGATGAAAACGGCGAAAAGCAGCGCCCATACATTATTCACAGAACATCAATGGGATGTTACGAAAGAACATTGGCATGGTTGATTGAAAAATATGCCGGCAAGTTCCCAACATGGATGTGTCCGGAACAGGTTCGTATTCTTCCGATTTCTGAAAAATATCAGGAATATGCAGAAAGCGTTGCAAAAGAATTAAAGAACCACGGTGTTGACGTAACAGTAGATAACCGTTCTGAAAAGATTGGTTACAAGATTCGTGAAGCTCGTCTGGATAAACTTCCGTACATGCTCGTTGTTGGACAGCAGGAAGAAGAAGACGGAACAGTTTCCGTACGTAGCCGTTTTGCAGGAGATGAAGGTGTGAAACCGTTGTCAGAATTCTTAGAACAGATTGTGAAAGAAATCCAGACAAAGGAAATCAGACAGGTAGTTCAGACTCCTGAAAAATAAGAAGAATAAAAAATAGGAAATGCCTCACAATATTATTATCGAACTATCGAAATAATATTTGTGGGGTGTTTTTTATGACAAAACTAAATTGTAATGTAAAGAATTGCTATTTTAATAAGTCGCTGCAGTGCTGCCTGGAAGGCATTAAAGTGGGTGGAGAAGATGCAGCTGTAGAAGACGGAACATTTTGCGGGAGCTTTAAAGAACGTATTGATCATTCGACGGCAAAAGCCTGCCATTGCAACGAACAGCCGGAAAAGAGTTTGAAAGTAGGCTGCAACGCGTCGAAATGCGTGTTCAATGATAACCAAATGTGCCATGCGAAAAAGATTACCATACAGGGGAATGGTGCAAAACACGAAAGCCAAACTATGTGCGGCAGTTTCAAGTCTTAAAAATTGTCGTGAGTAACGTGTCCTAAACGCAATATCTGAAGTTGGCGCATCTGGAAAATATGCTTGAAATATTATGTTAGAATTGATATAATATCACAGGTGTTACGGTGCGTGGCTCAGCTTGGTAGAGCGCTGCGTTCGGGACGCAGAGGTCGCAGGTTCGAATCCTGTCGCACCGAGTAAGTAGAAAGGACGTTTGTAACGTCCTTTTTTATTATTGTGTTAAGAAGAAAGTTAAATATAAAGACTTCTGCGTCCAGACGCAGAGGGTGCGGTCGTCCAGTGGACGACCCTCGCAGAGCGAGGAGCACCGACCGAGCCGGAAGGCGAGAGCGCAGGTTCGAATCCTGTCGCACCGATTGGATTAAGAGGACGTTTAGGACGTCCTTTTTTTGTGCCTTTTTCAAGGGGGGTAAATTTAACAAAAACCTAATTTATATCAAAATTCGATAAAAACGCTTTTTTGTGCAAAATAGACAAAAAACGGGGCGGAAAATAAAAAAAAAACACCATTTTATAAAAGCGTAACTTATATACACATGGGTTTTATTGTATAATAATTTTCGAGAGCTGAACGGAAAAAAATAAACAGTTCAGAAAAAAGGAGGAGAAAATATGAGATTTAAAAAACTCATGGCACTTGGACTTGTTGGTGCAATGGTAGCTGGTCTTGTAGGCTGCGGTTCATCAGGTTCAAGCAAGAAAGTTAACAAAAACGAAATTGTAGTATGGACATTGGCAGCTGACTTAGAGCAGTTTGGCAAGAAGTTCGAAGAAGCAAATCCGGGCAAGAAAGTTAAAGTAGAAGTAATCGCTCCGGAAGATTATGTTAAGAAGGTTGGAACAGCCCTTGAAGCTGGTGAAAAAGAACCTGACATTATTGTTGGTGAACCACAGATGCTTCAGTCAATGTATGAAAAGGGATATTTCGCTGACTTAAGTAAATTAGGTGCTTCTGAATTCGACGGAAAGATCGTTGATTACGTTTGGAAGGTTGGACAGGATGCTGACGGTGTTCAGAGAGCAATTAGTTATCAGATCACTCCTGCTGGTATCTACTATAGAAGAGATATCGCAAAGAAAGTATTCGGAACAGATGATCCGGAAGAAATTGGAAAGAAATTTGCAGATTACAATACAATCTTAGATACAGCTAAGACATTAAAGGATGCAGGATATAAGATTTTCGCATCTGACGCAGAAATGAACTATTTCTCAGGTGATGAAGCTTGGGTAGTAGACAACAAGTTAAATGTAACACAGGCTAGACAGGATTATATGGATCTTGCAGTTAAATTATATCAGAATGACTTTACAGCATTTGCTAACCAGTGGACAGCTCCTTGGTACCAGGCTATGAGTGGTGAAGTTCCACTTCTTACAGCTGATACTCAGTGGGGTGTTGATGAAGAAGGTGACGTTTGGGATGCTGAAAAGTTCAAAGAAGCTACAAAAGACATCAAGGAAAAGACAGAAGTATTTGCATACGGACTTCCTGCATGGGGCGTTCTTACAATGAGAGATAACGTAGGCGAAACATCAGGTCAGTGGGGCGTTTGTTCAGGACCTGCATACGGATTCGGTGGTGGTACATATATCGGTATCAGCGAACTTAGTGAAAGAAAAGAACTTGCTTGGGAATTTGTTAAGTTCTGTACATTAAACGAAGATACAGCTGACTGGTGGATTGAAACATCACAGGGTGATACAGTTTCATTAATCTCTGCACTTGAGAAGCATGCAGATGATGCTAACGAAATCTATGGCGGAGAAAAATTGTACAAGTTCTGGCAGGAACAGGCTAAGGGCATCGATTACTCTAAGGTAACAAAGTATGACCAGATCGTTGGTGATGCTTGGGGTGCTGCAATTAGTGCAATCAAGACAGGTGAAAAAGATAAGAAGACAGCAATCGCTGATTTCTATAAAGAAGTTAAATCTGCATATCCTGATTTAGTAATTGAAGAAAAATAATTAACATCATAAAGGGGTGAAGGGGTTTGTCCCTTCACCCTTTTTTCAATACTATATGAAAGGAAGGAAAACAGATGGCAAAGACTAAAAAAGAAAAACAAAAACCATTGAAAACAGTGACCATCGAAACAGCCGGAGAATTAAAAGAAATTAATCTTAATGCAAAATCGAAGCTGAGCCGAAAAGAGCGCACGGGATACTTTTTTGTTTTACCTTATGTGGTTGCATTCTTGATATTCAGCGTTTATCCGGTTTTGAGAACATTTTGGCTGAGCTTTTTACAGTATGACAGCAATGCCATTCGAACCAATATCGAATTTGTTGGATTGAAACAATATCAAACCGTATTAACGGATCAGGTTTTCTGGGAAGCTTTAAGAAATACCGTTAAAATCTGGGGTGTTAATATTGTACTTCAGTTAGGATTGGCATTCTTGCTGACAATTATATTCAGTGACATTAAGTATAAGATTCGTGGAATTGGAGTTTATCGAGCAATTTACTATTTGCCGAATATTATTGCAGCAACTTCCATTGCATTCCTGTTCTCAACACTATTAGACCCTTATCACGGAAGTTTCAACCAGATTTTATCTAAAATCATGGGACATCCGGTAACGACACAATGGTTGGGTGATCCAAAGAAAGCATTTATTGTCGTAGCGATTATCCAGGCTTGGATGTGGTTTGGTAATTCCTTTATTATGTTGATGGCAGGGGTTATGGGAATTAATTCCGATTACTATGAAGCTGCCGCAATTGATGGTGCAGGAAGATGGAAGATGTTTACAAAAATTACACTTCCGTTGCTAAAACCAATTATGTTATATGTTGGTGTAACTTCATTAATTGGTGGATTGCAGATGTTCGATTTACCACAGATTATGTTTAAGGAATCTGACCCTGCATTCTATTCCATCAGAACAGTAATTATGTATTTGTATCGTTTTGGATTTAATATTAACGCGATGAACGTAGGTCGTGCAGCGGCAACAGCATATATTCTGTTTTTTATTATTTTGGTATTCTCTGTATTACAGTTTGTATTAATGAGAGACAAGGAGGACTAAGAGATGGAAGATAAGACAATAAAAACAGAACTGCCTGTAAAAAAGAATAAAAGAACATTAGGTTTTCGAATTAAAAAATCAATCATCTATATTTGTCTTACAATTCTTGCATTGGCATGTTTTTTACCGTTCATCCTGATGATGGTAAATGCTACCAGAGAAGGTAGAGATATTATTACATACTTTACATTTATGCCGGGTAAGGCGTTGGGAGAAAACTGGGAAAAACTTCACAAGAATGTGGATATTTTCCGCGGAATGTTAAACAGTGTTATCGTTGCAGTTCCTGCAACAATTCTGTCCGCATATTTCTCAGCAATTACTGCTTACGCATTGGCGATTTACAAGTTTAAAGGAAATAAGGCTATTTTTACGATTACTGTCGTATTTATGATGATTCCTGGACAGCTTAGTTTGATCGGTTTCTATCAGTTGGTTAGTAACCTTGGAATGTATAATACATATTGGCCGTTAATCTTGCCGGCAATCGCTGCTCCGGGTGCTGTATTTTTCCTGAGACAGTACGTATTGTCAATTCTTCCGAGAACTTTATTGGAAGCTGCAAGAATTGATGGTGGTAAGGAATTATATATTTTCCATAAAATTGTATTACCGCTGATTGCTCCCGGTATTGCAACCATGTCTATTGGTGGATTTATTGCAAACTGGAACAACTACCTGATGCCTTTGATTTTGTTAAAGGATACGGAAAAGTTTACATTACCATTGATGGTAGTTAAACTGAAAGACTCAATCGAAGTAGCGTCAAACACAGGTGCAATCTATTTGTGTGTTGCAATTTCAGTATTGCCGATTATGATTGTATTCTGTTTCTGTTCCAAATATATTATCGGAAGTATTACAACCGGTGGTGTAAAGGAATAGTTCCGTACCTTGCGGTATGAAGAAAGATGAAGTATAATAATGAGAGCCGGAAGGAATAATTTCTCCGGCTCTTAATTTGTTACAGCGAAGGAGAGCAAAATGGTTCTGGAAATGTTATCGAAAATTTGGTTTCGATTTTATTTAAGCATTTTGTGGGTAGTCAGTTGTATTCCGATTGTTACAATCGGCGCGGCGTCCACAGCATATAGCTATGTGTTACTGAAAATGAAAGAGGGACAGGAAGGATATGTTACACGAACCTTTTTTCAGACAATGAAGAAGGAGTGGAAGCAGTCTTCTCTGATTTGGGGCGTGATGTTCCTTGTACTCGTGATTTTATACTTTGATTCCAATTTCGTTTCTGTACTCGTCAGCAGATATGGTGGCTGGTATTATGGATTGGTTCCGGTTTATTATTTTCTGCTGGTGTTGGCGTTGGGAGAATTGCTTTATGTGTTCCAGTATATCGCCACGTTTGAAGAAAAAACGGGAACTGTTTTGAAGAATTGTTTTCTGATTGCCACAAGACATTGGGGTCCGACTTTTACAACCCTTATAATTAACGGCGCTTTCCTGATGGTGACCTTTCGACTGGTTCCGGGATTGATTGCTGTGCTTCCTTGTATCCTTGGATGGATTAATGTTTCTATGGTAAATGGAGTGTTGAAAAAATATAAAGAATAAATTGTTGACAGACCTCAATGGTTTGTGTTAGAATATCAAAGGTTAAAAAAAGAAAGTAGAGTATCCGCTCTCACCCAGACACTGAGGATAGTGATTCGAGGTTAATATTTTAACAGCTTATTATTGAGGTTGTTTAGAATGTGTGGATAGTCTATGACTATCTTTTTTCTTTGCCCGAAAAGGGCGAGCTTAATGATTTTGGAGGTGTACTACTATTAGCGATTTAATGATTAACGGACAGATCAGAGATAAAGAAGTTCGTGTGATTGGAACAGAAGGACAACAGTTGGGAGTAATGTCTTCTAAGGAAGCCATGAAGTTGGCAGAAGAGGCTGAACTTGATTTAATCAAGGTTGCGCCAAAAGCACAGCCACCTGTATGCAAGATTATGGATTACGGTAAGTATCGATATGAAATGCAGAAGAAGGAAAAAGAAGCAAAGAAAAAACAGCATGTTGTTGAAACAAAGGAAATCAGATTATCACCAAACGTTGAAGCAAACGACTTAAAGACTAAGGCAAACAATGCCAGAAAGTTTATTACAAAGGGTGACAAAGTTAAGGTAACTTTGCGCTTCAGAGGTCGTGAGATGGCTCACGTAAGTAGTAATGCACACGTTTTAGATGATTTTGCAGCGTTGCTTGAAGATATTGCAACTGTTGTAAAAGCACCAAAATTGGAAGGCAGAAACATGACAATGTTTTTAGAAAAAAAGCGTTAAGGCTTTAAAGCATATTTAAGGAGGAAAAGAACATGCCAAAAATTAAGACAAGCAGAGCAGCTGCAAAACGTTTCAAAAAGACAGGTACAGGAAAGCTTAAAAGAAATAAAGCTTATAAGTCACATATCTTAACAAAGAAGACAGCTAAGAGAAAGAGAAATCTTAGAAAAGCTACAACAACTGATGCTTCAAATGTAAAGAATATGAAGAAGATTTTACCATACTTATAATCAATAGTTAGGAGGATATAGAAATGGCAAGAGTAAAAGGCGGAATGAACGCTAGAAAGAAACATAACAGAGTTTTAAAACTGGCTAAAGGTTATAGAGGTGCCAGATCAAAACAGTATAGAGTAGCTAAGCAGTCTGTAATGAGAGCATTAACAAGCTCATATGCAGGTAGAAAGCAGAGAAAGAGACAGTTCAGACAGTTATGGATTGCTCGTATCAATGCTGCTGCAAGAATCAACGGACTTTCATACAGCAAGTTTATGTATGGATTAAAGTTAGCTGGTGTTGAAATGAACAGAAAGATGTTAGCTGAAATGGCAGTTAACGATGCTGAAGGATTTGCAAAATTAGTAGAAGTTGCAAAAGAAAAATTAGCGTAATAACGAGTCAAAGGAATGCGAAGCATTCCGATAGAAAAAGAGGAGAGTTTTCCGCTCGCGGAAAAAACTCTCCTCTTTTTCTATCGGAAGAAGTGCGTCAGCACATTCCTTTGACGACAAACGGTATTCGCAGAAAACAGCTGCTTCCGCGAAGGCGGAAGCAGCTGTTTTCTGCGAATAGCGAAAGAATGTCATGCTGCGAATGGCGAGAGGAGGTTTTGGCAAATAAAAAAGAGATTATGTAAAAACATAATCTCTTAAAAGTGCAGTTGAAGGGACTTGAACCCTCACCCAGTTACCCGGACATGAACCTGAATCATGCGCGTATGCCAATTCCGCCACAACTGCAAGATAATTAAAATATGCATTTTCATAAAAAAAGAAAATGCGGAAGATGGGACTTGAACCCACACGAGCGCAATGCTCACAAGATCCTTAGTCTTGCTCGTCTGCCAGTTCCGACACTTCCGCATACGTTTTCAAACGCAAGAAGAATATTATCATAATTAGACGGATGTGTCAATAAAAAAATAGAGGTTTTTTTAAAAACTTTTTTTTGGGGAAGTTTTATAGTATAATAACCCTATCTGTGGGTTGAAGGAGGTCGCTATGAATATTAGAGAACAAAATGAGCAGTTAGAAGTTCAGATTTTAAGTCCTTATGCATCTTTAAGTATTTATTGCAAAGGCCGCGACAGGGCTGAAGAACCCAGCGATATGCGTACCGAATATCAAAGGGATCGGGATCGGATTATTCATTGCAAAGCCTTTCGCCGTTTAAAGCACAAAACACAGGTTTTTTTGGCTCCTATGGGGGACCATTACAGAACCAGATTGACCCATACATTGGAAGTATCGCAGATTGCCAGAACCATTGCGAAATCTTTGCGATTAAACGAAGATTTGACGGAGGCAATTGCTCTAGGACATGACTTGGGACATACACCATTTGGTCATGCCGGAGAACGGGCATTGAACAGTGTCTGTGAGTACGGATTTAAACATTATGAGCAGAGCATTCGCGTGGTGGAATTGTTGGAAAAAGACGGTCGGGGTCTGAACCTGACCAAAGAAGTGCGAGACGGAATGGTGAACCACAGAACCAGCGGAAAACCATCGACTTTAGAAGGAAAGGTGGTTCGATTGTCCGATAAGATTGCTTACATCAATCATGATATTGATGATGCAATTCGCGGAAAGATTATCAGTGAAGAAGATATTCCGAAAGAATTTACAGATATATTGGGAAATTGTACCAGAGATCGTCTGGATTTTCTGATTCATGACGTGGTAAACAACAGCCTGGATCAAAATGACATCCGTATGTCGCCGGATGGAGAGCAGGCAATGATGGGACTTCGAAAGTACATGTTTGAAAATGTATACCGAAATCCTGTAGCAAAAAGCGAAGAAGTAAAAGTGGAAGAAATGCTGATTCAGTTGTATCAATACTATTTGGAACATCCAAATCAATTACCGGAGGAATTCCAGTACCTGATGCGGGAACGTGGAGAGAAGGAAGCAAAGGTGGTTTGCGACTACATTGCCGGCATGAGCGACCAGTATTCGGTGGCTCAGTTTGAAAAGATTTTTGTTCCGAAATTTTGGAAACTGTAGGAAGCTTAGGAGAACAATTAATGTTTTATTCAGACGATATTATTGAACAGGTAAGAACAGAAAATGACATCGTGGATGTAATCGGGGACTATGTGAAACTGCAGAAGAAGGGAAGTTCCTATTTCGGCCTGTGCCCATTTCACAACGAAAAATCCCCATCTTTTTCCGTATCTCCTCATAAGCAGATGTTTTATTGCTTTGGATGCGGAGAAGGCGGCAACGTGATTTCATTTCTGATGAAATATGAAAATTATACTTTTGTGGAAGCAATGCAGGTTCTCGCAAAGCGGGTTGGCATTGAACTTCCGAAGCAGGAGTACTCCAAAGAAGCAAAGCAGGCAAATGATTTGAAAGCAAGAATTATTGAAATCAATACGGAAGCAGCGAAGTATTATCATTACCTGTTGAAATCGGAGCAGGGAAAACTTGCTTACAATTATTTAAAGGGAAGAGAATTGTCGGATGATACCATTGTGCGATTTGGTTTGGGTTATTCCGACAAATATAGTAATAATCTTTACGGATATTTAAAGTCCAAAGGATATCAGGATCAGGAATTGAAGGAAACCGGTCTGTTTACATATGATGAAAAACGCGGAGTAACCGACAAGTTCTGGAATCGTGTAATGTTCCCGATTATGGATGCAAATAACCGTGTTATTGCCTTCGGTGGACGAGTTATGGGTGATGCAAAGCCGAAGTACTTAAATTCGCCCGAAACGAAGGTTTTTGATAAAAGTCGTAATCTTTATGGGCTGAATGTCGCAAGAAGCGCCAGAAAGGATTATATGCTTATCTGCGAGGGATATATGGATGTCATCAGCTTGCATCAGGCAGGGTTTAATAATGCGGTGGCTGCATTGGGAACAGCTTTCACGTTTCGTCATGCATCATTGATTAAGCGTTATGTCAAAGAAGTGGTGCTGACTTTTGATAGTGACGAGGCCGGAATAAAGGCTGCGCTGCGCGCAATTCCATACCTGAAAGACGCAGGACTGGCAATTAAAGTGCTTAATATGAAGCCTTATAAAGACCCGGATGAATTTATTAAAAACATGGGCAAAGAGGCTTACGAGGAGCGCATTAAGAACGCAACAAACTTCTTCATCTTCCAGGTTGGAGAAGAACAGAAGAAATATCACTTGGAGGATCCTCAGGAAAAAACAGAGTTTCACAATAAAGTTGCTGAAATGCTTTTGGGATTCGAAGATGAAATGGAACGGGAGAATTATCTGGAAGCCGTTTGCGATACTTACGATATTCCGGTGGAAGGGTTGAAAAAACTTACCCGTAAAAAAGCGCTTGCTTACGTGGGCAAGGAAGAAAAGGCTCCGGTGGAAGAACCGGTGAAAGTAAAGAAAATGCAGAAGGAAGATGCCAGTGTTCAGACTCAGCGTATCCTGTTGGCGTATTTGTTGGATCAGAGTCAATGGTTTATGAAGGTGGCACAGGTTTTGTCGCCGGATGATTTTATTGATGATTTTTACCGTCGTGTTGCCGGAATTTTCTGGGAACAGATGGAAGAAGGAAAAGCAAATCCTGCACAGATTATGAACAATTTCGGTGATGAAGAAGAGCACAAAAAAGTGGCAGAATTGTTTGTGTCGCCAATCCGTGCCAACCTAAGTCTTGCAGAACAGGAACGTGCCATCAATGATGCTGTGCAGAAGATTAAGAAAGCAAGTCTTGAACACAAGGCGGCGCAGGTGACGGATATCGCGGAGTTACAGAATATTATCCGTCAGCAACAGGAATTGCAGAAAATATACATCAGACTGACATAGGAAAGGCAATAGAATGATTTCGAAAAGATTAAAAGCAGTGGCGGATATGGTAACCAAAGGGTTTGTTGCGGCAGACATCGGAACGGACCATGCCTATGTGCCAATCTACTTAATTGAAAATAATATTTCGCCAAAGGTTTATGCCATGGACATTAATGAGGGACCAATACGAATGGCGATTGCCAATGTTGAAAACGAAGGCTATGAAGACCGCATTCATGTGGAACAAGCAAACGGAATGCAGAAGTTACATCCGGGACAGGTGGAAAGCGTTGTGATTGCCGGCATGGGCGGCGAGTTGATTGTCCAGATTTTGAAGGAATCCAAGGTCAACGACACCGTGAAAG
The DNA here is from genome assembly GCA_016292095.1 of Eubacterium sp. GTDB lineage: Bacteria > Bacillota > Clostridia > Lachnospirales > Lachnospiraceae > Eubacterium_G. Next base: position 19,567 of record JAEFAB010000001.1, read on the forward strand.
AATTTGTTTTGTCCCCACATAAAAATCCGGATATTCTCAGAAAATATCTGAATGAGAACGGATTTTGTATTGCTGAAGAAACAATGATTCAGGACGGCGGAAAATACTATATGATTTTGAAAGCTGTTCACGGTTCTGAGCCTCCTTACACGGAGGAAGAGTTATTGTTTGGCAGACAATTGATTCAAAATCAAAATCCGGTTTTGAAAGATTATCTGAAAGACCGGGAAGCAAAATTTGAAAAGATTTTGCAGAAGGCAAAGGAGCAAAACAGCGCAGATGTTCCGATGCTTGAAAAGACTATACTTAACATTCGAAAAATATTAGAAAAACTATAGAATAATGACGAAAAATATGATAACGTATACAGTTGAGTAAGGTGGATAATCGCAGCTGCTATTGGCGAAAGTACGCAGGTGAGGAAAGTCCGGGCTTCATAGGGCAGGATGCTGGCTAACGGCCAGTGGAGGTGACTCCCAGGAAAGTGCAACAGAAATGAAACCGCCACCTTGTGTGGTAAGGATGAAATGGTGGTGTAAGAGACCACCGCTATGCTGGTGACAGTGTGGGTCCGTGTAAACCCCATCCGAAGCAAGACTGAACAGAAAACGTTGAGGTTGCCCGCTGAGTTTTCGGGTAGGTCGCTTGAGCATATTGGTAACGATATGCCTAGATAGATGATTATCTTAGACATAACCCGGCTTATAGCCTTACTCATTATGAAAAATACACAATCAAGGAGGGATTCATGAGACACTTAATTAGTCCTTTGGATTTTTCAGTAGAAGAGCTGGACAAACTTTTGGCACTTGCCGGCGATATTGAAAAAAATCCTAAGAAATACAGTGAAGTCTGTAAAGGAAAGAAATTAGCAACACTTTTTTATGAACCAAGCACAAGAACAAGACTTAGTTTTGAAGCGGCTATGTTGAATCTGGGAGGACAGGTTTTAGGATTTTCCGAAGCTACATCCAGTTCCGCAGCAAAAGGTGAAAGTGTGGCAGACACCATTCAGGTAATTTCCTGCTACGCAGATATCTGTGCAATGCGTCATCCAAAAGAAGGTGCAGCCTTAGTTGCATCAAGAAATGCCAGAATTCCTGTTATTAACGCAGGTGACGGCGGACATCAGCATCCGACACAGACATTGACAGACTTGTTAACTGTAAAATCTTTAAAAGGTGAACTTGGAAATATGACAATCGGTCTTTGTGGAGACTTGAAATTTGGACGTACCGTTCATTCTTTAATCAATTCTTTACTGAGATATGAAAATGTTAAATTTGTGTTGATTTCTCCGAAGGAATTACGTGTTCCTGATTATATTATAGAAAACATTGAAGCTGCCGGTGCCGAATACGAAGAAGTAACAAAACTGGAAGATGTTATCGGCAAACTTGACTTATTATACATGACAAGAGTTCAGCGCGAACGCTTCTTCAACGAAGAAGATTACATCCGCTTAAAAGACAGCTTCATTCTTGATAAAGCAAAAATGAAATTGGCAAAAGACAGCATGCTTGTATTGCATCCATTGCCTCGTGTCAATGAAATTTCCGTTGAAGTGGACAGCGACCCTAGAGCCGTATACTTCAAACAGGCACAATATGGTGTTTATGTCAGAATGGCATTAATCTTAACATTGTTGGAGGTGGAAGTATGATAAATGTAGATCAGATTAACAATGGATTTGTCCTGGACCACATTCAGGCAGGACGTTCCATGGCGATTTATAAATATTTGAACCTCCAGGATTTGGATTGTCAAATCGCCATTATTAAAAACGCCCGCAGCAAGAAGATGGGGCGTAAGGACATCATCAAAGTAGAAGGACCTTTGGATATCGTCGATTTTGATGTATTAGGTTTCATCGACCACAACATCACTGTAGACATCATTGAAGAAGGTGTCCTCGTAGAAAAGAGAGAACTGAAGCTTCCTCAAACCATCACCAACGTTCTTCACTGCCGTAATCCAAGATGTATCACATCCATTGAGCAGGAATTAGAACATGTCTTTGTTCTCACGGACCTGAAAAACGCTATGTACAGCTGCATGTACTGTGAAGAAAAGCAGGGCAAACTTTGGGAGAACTTATAATTTAGTTAGATTTGTATGCCGACCCGTGATACGGGTCGGTTTTTTTGTGTCAAGCAGTATGTAGAGCGAAAAGTCGTTTCATGTGGTTGAAAATGTGCGAGAGTTTGTGCTGATAGGCAGTATGTAGAGCGAAAAGTCATTTTATGTGGTTGAAAATGTGCGAGAGTTTGTGCTGATAGACAGTATGTAGAGCGAAAAGCCGTTTCATATGGTTGAAAATGTGCGAGAGTTTGTGCTTGTAGGCAGTATGTAGAGCGAAAAGTCGTTTCATGTGGTTATAAAACAAAAACTCCCATCCAAATCGGATGGGAGTGAACTCTAATTTTCTTCCGCAGGCGCTGCTTCTGTAGGAAGCAACTTTACTTTTACGTAATCGATTCGTTTGTCGTCCATCTTGATAACGGTCAGGCGACAGTTGTCGATGGTTACTACGTCGCCCTTTTGTGGCAGGCGGTCCAAATGTTCAATGATGAGCCCGCCTAAGGATTCGTAGTTCTCGGAATCAATTTCTGTATCTAACTGTTCGTTGAAGTCGTCCAGATTAATGGAGCCTTCTACGATGTATTCGTTTTCGTTAATCTTTCGAATGACTTGCTTTTCTGCTTCGTCAAATTCGTCTCGGATTTCTCCGATGATTTCTTCAATAATATCTTCTAAAGTAATCAAGCCTTCACACTGTCCGTATTCGTCAAGGACAATACAGATACCGGTGTCGTTTCCACGCATCTCGAAGAGGAGATCGTTTAAGACTTTTGTTCCAATTGTATAATATGGTTCACGCATGAGTTTTCGAATATCGAAGTTTGTGGCGTGAATCTGATTGATGACTAAATCCTTAATGTTGATAATACCGATGATGTTATCAGTGCTGTCTTTGTAAATCGGCATACGGGTGAATTTATCTTCCTGAACGGCTTCGATTAATTCCTTGTATGTAACATCTAAAGGAAGCATAGTGATTTCAACCTTTGGAATCATAATGTCCTTTGCACAAGTATCGCCGAAATCAAACACGTTGTTAATCATATCAAACTCTTCTTCCTCAAGAATTCCCTCTTCCTGGCTTACGTCGATGATGGTTCGAAGTTCATCTTCTGTAATGGTAGAAGAGTTCAAGTTAACACGAACTCGGAAAATCTTCAAAATCAATGAAGAAAAAAGATTTAAAATAAAAATAATCGGTGTTAAAAGAAACATCAGAGAACAAATCGGTTTCGCGTAAAACAATGCTAATTTCTCTGAATGCATCGTGGCAATTGTTTTTGGAATGATTTCTCCAAAAATGATAATCAAAATTGTTAAAATACCAACGCCGATACTAACAATCCAGTTGGCAAAAATCCGCTGGACAAAGATTGTTGTAATCGAAGAAGCAGCAATATTAACAATGTTGTTTCCAATCAAAATTGTGCTTAACATTTTTCGAGGCTTTGATAAAACCTTCTCCAATGTTTTTGCTTTTTTGTTTCCGTCTTCCACAAGCAAACGAAGTCGCAACTTGTTGATTGTGGTAAGTGCAGTTTCAGCAGATGAAAAGAACGCTGAAAGTAACAGTAAAACAATTAGTACGCATAGCAAAGCTATGTCACTGGGTCCCATATAAATCCTCCTAAGTATAGAGCAAAATGCTCCGTAATAAACGGGCTACAAAGAGTTAGCCTGTCGAATTCAATTTTACAAAAACCTACTATTAAAGTCAAGAAAAGGGCATAAAGGCAGAGAGGGTGAAATAGACATATAAAGAAAAGGAAGATGAGGTGGAAGATGTCAATCGGAAAAAAGGGAATTGTAATCGGAAAAGTGTTGGTGGTGGAGGCAGTGGTTAGTGGAGTGTTGTTGCTGCTGGCGGCATACGCCGCATTGAAAATCTGTCCGTCAGATAAGACGTTAAATTATTATGTTATGGCAATCTATGCAGCGTCAGCATTTGTGGGGGGGATGATTGCCGGAAGGAGCATGGAAACACGAAGATTTGTATGGGGGATTGTGGCAGGATTGGTGTATGTGGCTGTGGTTTTGGTAATTGCCTTGGTGACACGAGGGAGTGTGGCATCAGGAAGTGTTGGTTTGGTCAGGCTGATTGTACCTTCGGTATTGGCAGGAATGTTAGGAGGAATGATGTCGTGATGGATTTACTTGGTTTGACTTTTAGAGTAGAATAAAAGAAGCGGAAAAGTTGCGAACAACATTCGAAGGAGAAAAGAAATGCAGATTTTAGATATCGACAATGGAAATAGTTTTGACTGGGGAAATACTTCAAAAGATTATGCAAAATATAGAGATATTTATCCGAAGGAATTCTATCAATGCATTTTGGATTTGGGATTGTGCAAGGAGGGACAGAAAGTTCTGGATATTGGAACAGGAACCGGAGTGCTCCCGCGCAATATGTATCAATATGGCGCAAAGTGGATTGGAACGGATATTTCAAGGAACCAGATCGAACAGGCAAAGTTACTTTCAAAAGAGCAGGGAAAGGATATTGATTTTTATACGTGTCCGGCTGAAGAGGTGACTTATGAGGAGAACACTTTTGATGTCATCACAATATGTCAATGTATCTGGTATTTGGACGCTAAGGTGATTGTTGAGAAATTTGCAAAGATGTTAAAACCTGGAGGAAAACTTCTAATTTTATACATGGGATGGCTTCCTTATGAGGATGAGATTGCTGGAAAAAGCGAAGAGATTATTTTAAAACACAACCCGAATTGGTCTTCCTACGGAGATACTGTTCGACCGGTATTTGTGCCAGATGAACTTCTTACCCGATTTGATATTGTTTTACGAAAGGAATTTCGAGTAGATGTTTCATTTACAAGAGAAGGATGGCATGGTCGCATGCGGGCTTGTAGAGGAGTGGGCGCGGCGATGAATGAAACACAGCTGAAGGCTTGGGACGAAGAACATTTCCAGATGTTAAAGGATAATGCGCAGGAAAGATTTGATGTGAAGCATTATGTTTCTATTGCAGAATTGCAAGTGAGAAAGTAAATACCGGCTTGCTTTGGTACATAAATTAAGAGGAATTGGTATTAAATGTGCCTGAGATTGAAATGAGAATTACATACGAGGAGAGTGGCTGAATGAATTTAAAAGAAATGAGTTGGGTTAGGGAGCCTAAAGGCTATATCATAAAGGAAAATTATATTGAAATAACAACGGAACCCAAGACTGATCTTTGGCAGAGAACCTATTACCATTTTCGAAATGATAATGCACCTTTGCTTCAGATGGAAACAGATGAAAAATTTTTTTCATTTATAGTGAAGACTGATTTTACAGGAAGTCACTGTAGATTTGATCAATGCGGAATTGTAATGTATTTGGATTCTGAAAATTGGTTGAAGGCATCTGTAGAATTTGAAAATAATGAGTATCAACATTTGGGCTCGGTTGTTACAAACAATGGCTATTCTGATTGGGCAACAACAGTGATTCCGGCAGATGTAAAAACAATGTGGTATCGATTTAGCCGAAGGAATGATGACTATTGTATCGAATGCTCTATGGATGGAGAAAAATTTGAACAAATGCGTGTATGTCATATGTTTGAGGGGACTGGAAAAATTAGATTTGGCGTGTATGCGTGCAGTCCTGAAGATTCTAGCTTTAAGGCAGTATTCACGAATCTGAAATTGACGGAGTGTGCATGGAAGGCTCATGATGGACAACAACCGGAAACGTTAAAATTACGTCCGCATCATTTATTATGCATACAGAAATATACGGGACATGGATATGATGAAGAATTTACTAGGAATATGGACCAAATTGTAGAGTCGATTGAATTGAATTCTTCTTGCTTGGTCGAATTAGTAGAAGGTGGAGACCAATTATGTTCCAGTTGTCCAAATTATGTTGATGAAGAATGTAATTCTCCAGATAAGGTGTCAGAGATGGATGAAAAAGTTTTGCAGAGCTGTGGATTATCTTATGGTGAAGTCGATAGCTGGGATAACTTGGCCGGAAATGCGGCAATGATTTTTAAGGGGGCGGAATTTGAAGAAATCTGTGGAAATTGTCAATGGAATGATTTGTGCAGGAATACAAAATAGTCGATGGAAATAATGTAATTGGCAGGAATGATAGAAGAAATGATTGAGTGATGGGTAAAAAATATCCCATCGCTTTTTTTATACTCTCATTGTAAAAAGTGAATAGGATACTCTGTCTTTTATGAAAGCTAATAAATTGATTTTATTGAATAGGGGTGAAGGTTATGAGAATTGGACCATTTTTTTTGATTGGACAAAGACTTATTTTTAATGCATGTAATCTTTCTGAGGGGAGAAGACAGTCAGACAAAATTGATAACTCTTATGGACATGATAGGCTATGGGATGACCATTTCAAAGAGGGGGATTATATAAATTATCCACGTGGACGAGTCTTATGGGATTGTACCAATCAGTGGGCGATTGTGTACATTGACCGCTGCATTAATAAGCCGAAAGTGCTTGAGCTGATTATCGAAGTATTTGAACTGGAAAAATATGTTGTTGAATACGATGATCATTACCGGTGCAGAGACTGTATCGGAGAATTGTTTGAGTGAATGATAACAACATATTATACAAAAAACAATAATTGTATAAATGCAGTGTTGGATTTATAATGGAGATAACAGGTTGAACGGATTAATTGAATATGGAGAAAGGGGTGAATTGATGATTTACACAATCCCACCAAAGAAGATGGTAATTATCAATATCCTTGACATTTTAAAGCGCTATTCCGATGAAAATCATACGCTGAGTCAGAAACAGATTATGGATATTCTGAAACGGGAATATAACACGAAAGTTGAGCGGAAAACAATCAAAAGAAATCTGATGAATCTGATTGACTTTGGCTATAACATTGATTATACGGAAACTGTGAAGTACAAAAAGAATAAAGATGGAGTCTTAGAAGAAAGCTCTGTATTATCGGATTTTTATCTGATAAGGGAATTTACGGATAGTGAATTAAGACTGTTGATTGACAGTTTGCTTTTTAATCGATATCTGCCAGCCAGACAATGTAAGGATATGATTAAAAAGATTGAAGGTCTTTCCAACGATTATTTTACGTCCAGAGTAAAGCATGTTCAAAATTTGCCGGATAATATGCCTAGAAATGGCGAGATTTTTTATACCTTAGAAGTATTGGATGAAGCAATCAGCAAAAACAGAAAAGTTTCATTTACATATAATCAATATGGCACGGACAAGAAACTGCATCCGAGAAAAGCTGAACCTTACATCATTAATCCGTATCAGATGGTGGCTGTGAACGATAAGTACTATTTGATTTGTAATGTAGATAAGTATGATAATCTCGCAAATTTCCGGTTGGATCGAATTACGAATATTAA
>JAEFAB010000002.1 GCA_016292095.1 Eubacterium sp.
TATGAGACAACGCACTTCCATTTTTGTAGCAAAAAAGTAAACTATGCAAAAAGTCAGAATCATATCACACATAAGGCAGTCAGACATGGCTGTCCAATCAAACGATACTCATCAATATGGAGTTGCCAAACTTGCTTCGAAATTTGCAGGTGAGTTTGGAAGACGAAGAGGCACTGGTTTGTTATAAACTTTTTATATGGAACAGTTTATGAAAGAATTTATAGCCCACTCTGAAAATTCAAGAGGTGTCAAACAGACAATGAAGGAGCACTGTTTTGGCGTGGGGAATCTCATGCGAGAATCCGCCTTGTCTGAATCTTATGCAGATTTGTACGAGTTCTGCGGTCTGACTCATGACATAGGCAAGTATTCAAGTGCTTTTCAGAGCCATATTTCTGGAGAAAACAATCAAGTAAAACATTCTATATATGGAGCCATGTATGCCCAAGACAACTCGCTAATGGAGGTTGCATTTCCTGTATTCGGACATCATTCGGGATTGCCTGACAATCCGGAAATGCGACAAAGTATCGAGGCAGAACGAAATACTGATAATGATACATATAGTGAAATCCTTACAAATTGGAAAAACGACACTCGTGATGCTGTCCGCAACTTTGATGATACAGCGTTTCGGAATCTTTCAGACATATTGTTGCAGGAACTTTTTGTTAGAATGTTATTTAGTGCCCTTGTCGATGCCGACAGCCTTGATACAGAAAGACATTTCCAAGAAGCCAAGTTCTTAGCGAGAAAAGCTAGGGCATTTGACCCATCAAAATTATTGAGAAAACTGCAACGAAAATTTGACAGCTTTGAAAATGATTCAAAGAAAAAAGAATTGAGAATAAATAGATTGCGGAATGAAGTACGGTTATATGCCGAATCGAAGGCAAATATTCCTCAGGGATTTTTTTCTTTGACACTGCCAACGGGATTAGGCAAAACTTTGTGCAGCATCAATTGGGCTTTGCATCATGCGCAAAGTCACCCAAATATCAAGCGTATTATCATTGTATTGCCCTTTATCAACATCATTGACCAGACTGCTGATGAGTTGAAAAAGATATTTAATGATGGTGAAAACGATGATTATGTACTTGAACACCATTCAAATGTGATATACGCAAAAGAAGGGGGTAGTGAGGAGTGTAATCCCAAACAATTAGCAACTGAAAATTGGGATTACCCCATCATTATCACAACTTCTGTACAATTTTTCGAGTCGCTTTTCAGTAACAAAAGATCAGCTTGCAGAAAACTACACAATATTCAGGATTCCATAATCATCTTTGACGAAATACAGACTTTGCCAATGAATGTCACCGAACCGACTTTGGTTATGCTGGATAATCTACAGAAACTTTGCAGGTGTAGCATTCTTTTCTGTACTGCGACTCAGCCTGATTTCGAAGCAAGAGATGGGTTCCGTGGAATACATATAGAGCCTTTGGTAGCAAACCCGAAACGTGTGTTTGAAGAAACTCAAAGAGTAGTTTACCATCCTTTGAATGGATATGACGAAATGCCTGTTTCAGAATTGGCAGAAACCGTCGTTAAGAAGCAAGTTTCTGCACTTGTCGTTTTCAACACCAAGAAAAAAGCAAAGATGTTTTTTGAAGAGATGCGAGGTTGTGGCGGTTTTACATTGTTTCATCTTTCAACGAATATGTGTCCTGCACATAGAAAACAAGTAATCAAAGACATTCGAAATGCATTGGAGAACAAGGAACGAATAGTTGTCAGTTCCACCCAACTTATTGAAGCGGGTGTGGATATGGATTTTCCTGCCGTTTATAGAGAGTTGGCACCTTTGGAATCAATCATACAATCAGCGGGAAGATGCAATAGAGAAGGCAGAGCAGAAAGAGGGGATGTTTATTTATTTGCCTTAACAGAATCAGGGCAGCCAAGCAAGCAGTATCGTTCGTGGGCGGAGTTTGCCAATCTTCTTTATAAAGGCAATGAGGAAAAACTATACACCCACGACTTCTACAGTTTTTATTATAGGAAACTTGTTGAGAATTTCGGAGATGCGGATAAATATAAGATTACAGAGGACAGAAAAAGATTCTTGTTTCAAACGGTTGCTGATAAATACAAGATAATTGACAACAATACCCAACCCATTTTCGTTTATCAATATGATGAAAAGAGCCGTGAATTGTACAACCGAATAAAGGACCAAGATTATCTTTCAAGGCAAGAACGTCAAGAGGTGTCCCAATACTGTGTTCAGGTTTATGACAAGTTCATTGAGGATAACAACATTGTGCCTGAACAATGTGGTATTATGATTTGGTATGGCTCTTATGACAAGAACTTTGGATTACCTTTCAAAGATGAATTCAACTCAATAATATAAGGAGGATAAATATGCTTGACAAAGAAATTGTTAGATTGAAGGTTACAGGCGACTTTGCTTGCTTTACCCGTCCCGACTTGAAAGTGGAAAGGATGAGTTACCCTTGTATGACACCTTCGGCTGCCCGTGGCATTTTGGAAGCCATTCTGTGGAAACCAGAATTCCAATGGTTTGTTAGGAAAATCATCGTGCTTAACCCTATTAAGTTTGCTTCCATAAAAAGGAACGAGATTTCCAAAAAGCAGAATCCCAAGGGCAAACCGATAGATATTACCGATATAAAAAACAATCGTCAGCAAAGAAACAGTATTGTACTGAAAGATGTGGGTTATATCATAGAGGCTTCTGTCTTCGTTGACGAGAAATTCATCGAAAGCACAAAAGGCAGCGAGCACCCTATTTCAGTGAAGAAATACCGGACGATGTTTGAACGAAGAGTGAAAAAAGGACAGTGTTGGCATCAGCCCTGCTTGGGAACGAGAGAATTTGCCGCCGACTTTTCCATACCTAACGAGCAGGATCAACCTTTAGACATTACCTATCCTATTGGTAGTATGTTCTACGATATGTTCTATGATGAGAAAGGGAAAGTTACGCCTTTGTTTTTCTATGATGTGGCCATAATAAACGGCATTCTCGAATGTCCTGAAGAAATGGCCACAAAGATGTTGTCATCATCACACATCCAACCAAAACAATCAGATGAATACAATCGAGTTGTTTATGAACATTATCAAAAAGAGGAGGCGGAGTTATGATACAAGAATTAGTAGAGTTCGGGAAAAGGGTTACGAAAGGCAAAAATATGGCTTTAAAAGAGGAACCATTTTCTATTGACATTGTCATTAATGAGAATGGCGAATTTCAGAAATTCATTGTTGGGGAAAGACAAACCATAGAAACTGAGGTGATTACAGCTAAAAAAGGTAAGGCTCGTTTTCTCCTTGACAAGTGTGAGGAAGTTCTTGGCTTTGGAAATGATGATGCAGTAAATAAGAAGCATCAATTGTTCTTGGATAAACTTGAATTGTACAAAGAAGTTCAAGCCCTTGAGCCTGTGTTCAAATTCTATGAAGAACAGAATGAGGATGGATTGAAAAAGGCAAAAATAGAATTTGACGAGTTAGACAAGAAGATTAAAGGTGAGAATATTACTTTTATGGTCGGTACGACGAGATTGTTGAAAAACGAGGAAGTTAGGGAAGCTATCATTCGGCATTTTCGAGATAATGAGCAAATGTTATCAAATGGGAAAGTGTGTTCCATTTGTGGTAGGTCAGATAGTCCAGTATTGGATGAACCACACGGACTGGTCAAAATGCCTAAGGGTCAAACCGCAGGTTGTGCTTTGGTGTCATACAATGAAAATGCCTTTGAGTCGTATGGTCTAAAGGGTAATTTGAATTCATCCATTTGCCGCGATTGTGCAAGGAACTATATTGAAGGATTGCGATTCTTACTATCAAATGGGCGCGAAGTTCCGGCGGATAAAGAGAAAAAGCAGAAAGCACATTTCGAATATAATCATAGGATTAAATTAAGTGATACGACAGTAGCATTGTTTTGGACTAAGCAAGGCACCGAAGAGAGTCCACTGGCCGTTGTATCTTCACCGGATGCGTCGTGGGTAAAGGGGCTTTTTGATTCTGTTTGGAGTGGTAATAATATCGGTTCAACGGTTGATACCAATATGTTTTACACTTGCACTCTTTCGTCTGCTGCTGCACGTATCGCTGTTCGAGATTGGACAGCCCTGAGTTTGGATGAATACAAAAAGAATTTGGCGGAATGGTTTCGTGACATTGAAATTGAAAATTATGAGAGAGAATTGGTTTATAGCCCTTTGCGAATGTTGATTGCCGCTACCCAACGTGATAAAAAGCCTGGGGACAAGCCAAAGTCTGACCTCAATTCCAAAACAAAAATGGGAACAATGCTTTGGAATGCTGCCATTAAAGGACATAGATACAAATTGCCATTGGAAGTTTTGCAAAGCGTACTCGTCAGGATATGGAAAGGGGACTATTTTTCGGTAGAGAGGGCAGCTCTCATCAAATTGATTATTAATCGTAATACAGACAAAGATATGAGTTCAACATTGAAAGAATCCAACACAAGCGTAGCCTACTTGTGTGGCAGGTTGTTCGCTGTCATTGAGTCAATGCAGTGGAAGGCTATGGGAAATGTGAATAGCGGAGTCAAGGAGCGATATTTTGCGGCGGCGGCTTTGCAGCCAGCATACATCTTTGGCCAATTATTGACAAAGAACGTAACCATCTATCAGCGCAAGATAGGCGGTTATTTAGCAAATGAACTAAATGAGATTGCAGGGAAAATCAGCGAAAATGGCTGCTTTCCCCAGCGGTTTTCTGCCATTGAGCAAGGTGAGTTTGCTTTGGGCTATTATTTCCAAAGAAACCACAAAAAAGAGACAACAGAAAATACTAATTCATAAATCGTTTCAGATATGGAGAACTACATTAAGAACAGGTATGATTTCGTGTTCATTTACGACGTAAAAGACGGAAATCCCAACGGCGATCCTGATATGGATAATCAGCCGAGAATCGATTTTGAGA
>JAEFAB010000046.1 GCA_016292095.1 Eubacterium sp.
AAGAAAGCGCTTAAGGTTGCAGACGGATATATTGTTCGTTTCTACAAGACAAAGAAGCTTGCAAAGAAGAACAAGAAATATGTAAAAGAATTAAAGGTAAATAAGAATAAGAAGACATTTTCGGTTTCAGACAAGAAATTGAAAGCAAAGACATTGTTTATCAGAGTACGTGGTTACAAAATGATTGGTGGAAAACTTTGCTATTCCAAGAAATGGTCTGTAACAAAGAAAGTACGAGTAAAATAACATAAGATAGAAAGAACAGTTCGAAAGGGCTGTTCTTTTTTTGACCAAAGAAGGAGAATGTGTTGAGGTTTGAGAGGGATGATGATAGAATATAGAAAAAAGAACGGATAAGGAGAAAAGAGATGAGAAAAACAATTATTATTGCAATGATGGCAGTGACATTGGTTGGAACATCATTGCCGATGACGACGGTCATCAGAGCAGACGAGGAGCAAACAATAGACAATCCGTGGAATTATAGGTTTGAGAATGAAACAACGGAAAACTTCGATGGAACACTTGTAGACAATCCGTGGAATTATATGTTTGCGAATGAAACAACAAAAGAGTCTTCGACTACAACAAAGAAAGATGCTAAAGTTGATAAAACTAAAGTTGGAACAGTAAAGATTGTAAAAAAGATTTCCAAAAAGAAAAATGCAAAGAAAATTAAAATCACAATCGCAAAAATGCAGTCAGTAAATGGATATGAAGTGTGTGTATTCAAAAGCAGCTCCGCAGCGAAAAAGAATAAAAAGATACTCTATAAGAAGTTAATCAAGAAGAACACAACGACATTCAATGTATCCAATAAAAATTTGAAAAAGAGCAAGAAACTTTATGTTAAGGTTCGTGCATACAGACTGGTAAAGGGAAACGCAATTTACGGAGGCTGGTCTGATATCGTTAAAGTTAAAATTAAGAAATAATAAAAGGGGGCGTTAAGCACGTATGAGAAATGGGTATGTAGAAAAGATAACGAGAACGGCTTTGACTGTTTTTGTTTGCACCATGGCAGTTGCCTGGGCACGTGTACCTTATTCGTTGAATGCAGCAGAACGATCCACAACCTTTGACGAAAACCAGGGGGATGTCGTTACAATCCCTGCCGGTGAAGATAAAGAAGACACATCTATAGCGGATTTTATTTTTGACGATGAAACCGAAACGGGAGAAACAGGAATAAAAAATGAAACCACCACCCCGGTTGAAGTGAAAAAAGAAAAAACATCTGTTTCGCTTTCCCGTGTGAAGGTAAAAAGTGCATCAAAAAAGAAAAGCGCAAAACGAATGAAGATTGTTTTGAAGAAGAAGGTAAAAACAGCTGATGGATATGTTATATTTGTTTATAAAAAAAGAGGTAATGTAGGGAAAAAATATCTCTTAAAAAAACAAGTCAAAAAGAATAAAAAAAGAATCATAATTCGTTCGAAGAAAATAAGGAATAAAAGTAAACTGTTTGTTAAAATATTCGCATACAAATTTGTGGATGGAAAAATGAAAGTTGCAAAAAAAGGCTCAAAAGTCAAGAAAGTCAAGATAAAATAAGGGTTTTGACGAAAGAAGTAAAAAATAATGAAAATGTTAAAATGTTAACAAAATATGAACAAATTATAAAGCGATAGTTCGAAAAAACCCTAAATCAGGTATCGAATTTTTATAAAGGTGGTCTAATTTGTGAATAAATGCTTAAAAAAGTAAATAATTGCCAAAAAAGTCCAAATTTATTAAAAAAAAAGCAATAATGTTATTGATTTTTTTATGGAATTTGATACAATTATCATACAGTTAAACATGAACGAACCAAACAAATAAAGTTAGGAGATTATATCTCATGATATCTTTGATAATAAGAATACTAATCGGAGTTGCCGCTGGCATTGCTTGTAAGTTTATTGGAGATTTGATTGAAAAACAACTTCTCAAAAATAGAGAGTTGGAATTCAGAAGAGCAAAATATGAAAACATACTTTTCATTATCGGATCTGCTCTTTTCGGAGGATTAATTACTTGGAGAATTAAATCCCCGGTTGAGATATGTTACATACTTTTATTACTGATCACAGTAAACGTGATGGTGGAAACAGATATCCACCACAGAGTAATTCCTAACGATATGTTACTGACAGTCCTGGTTTTAAGGTTAGCATTTGGAATCCCAAACTTGTGTGGATTAAAAGCTTTTCCGGAGTTCAACGTAGTTGACTCGATTATCGGATTGATTGTTAGTTTCATCATATTCACGATTCCAGCATTTCTTGCAAAGAACGTTGGGATGGGCGATATAAAACTTGCCGCAGTGATGGGATTTGTTTTAGGTTTTATGGGATGTATGACAGCCATAGTTATTATGGGATTCCTGGTTACAGGATATACATTCTTACAGAAGGATATGCCGGTACTGACAATGCTGAAGACGATGATTCCGATGGGACCGTTCTTAGCGATATCGATGATTATCGTATTACTTTTACCGGATCAACTGTTTACAATTAATATTTAATTAGTTCCCAACAACGGGTAAACGTTGTTAGAGATAAATACAAATAATAAGGAGGAACACATTATGATCAAGAATTTCTTAAAGGATGAAAGCGGACAGGGAATGGTAGAATATGCTCTTATCATTGCTTTAATCGCAGTAGCTCTTATCGCAGCAGTAGTTGCATTGAGAGGAAAGATTGCAGCAGTATTTGAAGATACAGATTTCAATCAGTAATTTAAATGCTAATTAGCAAAAAGTGAAATGGGTTTATGTAGTAAACCTATGGTAAACGGGGTGGGTCAACGACCCACCCCGTTATTAATCCATGAAGAAACTAAAAAGTGTTATAAGTAAAAAGGTTAAAAGGACATTTGTATGAAACGATTATTTAAAAAAGATGAACGTGGGCAGGCGATGGTTGAGTTTGCCATTGTTCTTCCTCTTTTACTTTTAATCCTCTGTGGGATGTTGGACTTTGGTTGGATCTACTACAATCGGTATAAGGTTGAAGACGCAAGTTACCAAGGTGCAAGATACGCATTTGTATCTCTCACTAACCAGACAGAAGGATCGGAAGACGTGGGAGCCGTTGTTACGGCCACGGAAAGTTATGTAAAGAAAAATTTATTAAAAAACAGTACTGGTGCTAAAATTACCGTAACCATTACTGATGCGGAAATTACGGTTTCCGTAGAAAACAAAATTAAGACTCTTACTTTTGTAGGGTCTACATTTGTAGGTAAAACCTACACGGCTAAGTCAACAAGTGTGGCTTCAAATTCAAAGTAAAGAAAAATAGACAAGATGGAGTATAGTTATGAAGAAAATATATATTATCGCAATTGTAGCAGCAGCAATTTGTGCTGTATTAATGTTTTATTTCTTGAGCGGATATACAAAGAAGACATCTGATGGCTCAATTGAATCAAAACTTGCAAATGAAAAAATCGTTACTGTAGTTATCGCATCAAAAGAAATTCCTGAAAATACATTGATTGCACAGGATATGCTTACAACAATTCAGGTACCTGAAAGTGCAGCAAACTATGATGCGTTCAACAGTGTTAACGCTGTAGCCGGTAAGTTTAACAACGTTAAGATCTTACCACAGGAACAGATTCTCAGATCTAAAGTTTATGATGAAAAAACAGGTAACAATGATTCGTTAGCATTAGGATTAGGTGGAGATGTTAACGTTGATGAAGATTCCAGAGCAATTACTTTAGAAGTTGATTTGGAAGAAGGTGTAGGCGGATTTATCCAGAAGGGTGACCGTGTTGATATCGTAGCTGCTGCAAAGGGTAGCGCTGATGCAAAAGTACTTGTTGAAGGTGCATATGTAATCAGAATCGGTGATCAGCATTACACAGCTGATACAGGTGTATATACAAGTGTAACACTTGCTTGTACAATGGAAAATTGCCAGAAGATTTATCGTTTACAGGCTGACAAGAGGGACGATATTGGCTGGAATTATACACTTTTACTTAGACCTAAAAAATAAAACAAAATTAATAGAAAGTGGTGAATTTATATGAGAAATAAGGAAGACAGAATGAATGATATTATGCGAGAAGCCACTGTAGTTGCTGTTTTTGGAACAAAAGGAGGAACAGGTAAAACTACTTTTGCTGTAAACTATGCAATGTCATTACAGGATATTGGAAAGAAAGTATTATTAATTGACTTGGACCTTCAGTTTGGTGATGTTGGGGTATTCTTGGATATTCCAAAGTTCGAGACAATTTCAGATTTAGTAACAGATGGAGACTTCTCACTGGAAAACGTAAATACATATTTGTATAAACACAAGAGTGGAATGCAGATTATGTGTGCTCCAAATTCACCGGAATTTGCAGAGCTGGTTAAACCGGAACATATTAGCACAATCGTAGATGTTCTCAGAGAAGAATTTGATTATATTATCTTTGACTTGGGTCCTACAATTGATGAAACATCTCTTCAGGCCGTAGATATTTGTAACGATATTTGCTTTATCATTACACCGGATATCTCAAGTTTGAAGAATGCAAAGGTATGTTTGAAAGTATTAGATACTTTAGGATTAACTGGTAAAGTAAAATTAATTTTGAACAAAGATGGTAGTTCAGATATTAAAGCGAAAGACATGGAAGCAGCTTTAGGAGTAGGCATGAACCTTACCATTCCTTTTGATGCGAAGAGTGCAATTGCTTCTGTAAACAGAGGTATTCCTATTGTAACAGCCGCTCCAAAGTCGAAGGTAAGTAAAGTAATTAAAGATTTTGCTGATCAAGGTTCAAAATAATTTTGACTCATTAAGGAGGAAAAAATATGTCATTACTTGAAAGAATGGGGAAAGTAAGCGCTCCTGAGAAGAAACCGGAAGTAAAAACTGAACCAGAAGTAAAAGAAGAAATCGTAGAAGAAGCAGCTGAAGCAGAAGCTGCAGAAACAATAGAAGAAACAGCGGAAGCAGAAACAACAGATTCAGAAGAAGCAGCGGGACAGGGTGTCGTTGAAGCTCCTGAAAAGATGAGTGTTTCCAGCTTGTGGAAGAGTAATACATCACAGAAAACTGCTCCTCAGAAGAAAGAAACTGATGAGCACGAAAATGATGAGAAAACATTACAGATCATTGAAAACACACATAGAGAAGTTGCTACATATTTGTCAAGGACAGAAGCAATTGAGACCCCGGAAGAAATCGAAAAAATTATTGAAGAAATCGTAGATGAAAACAATCCGGATATGAAGAGAACGGATAAGGCAAGAATCACGAAGATTGTATTCGATGAAATCACCGGTTTGGGACCGTTGGAAGAACTTTTGAATGATAAAGATGTCAGCGAAGTAATGGTTAACGGACCAAAACAAATCTATGTTGAAAAAAGAGGTAAACTTACAAAAACAAACGTTACCTTTAATGATGAAGAACATGTACGTAGAATTATCGACAGAATCGTTACTCCGTTGGGAAGAAGAATTGATGACTCTAACCCGATGGTTGATGCGAGACTTGCAGATGGATCCCGTGTTAACGCCATCGTACCACCGTTGGCATTAAATGGATCAACAATTACAATTCGAAAGTTCTCAGACACACCATTAGGAGTAAACGACCTGATTGGATTTGGCTCATTGTCAAAGGAAATGGCAGATTTCCTGGAAGCAGCTGTAAAAGGTAAGTTGAATGTACTTGTATCCGGTGGTACCGGTTCAGGTAAAACAACATTGTTGAACGTATTGTCAGCATATATCCCAGCAGATGAACGTATTGTAACAATCGAGGATGCTGCCGAATTAAGATTGATGCAGGAACATGTAGTTTCATTGGAAAGTAGACCGGCCAACTTGGAAGGAAACGGAGCGGTAACAATTCGAGATCTTGTTAGAAACTCCCTCCGTATGAGACCTGACCGAATCGTAGTAGGTGAGTGTCGTGGTGGTGAAACAGTAGATATGTTACAGGCCATGAACACAGGTCATGACGGTTCCCTTACAACAGCCCATGCGAACTCCCCAAGAGACGCATTGCTTCGTATTGAAACCATGTTTATGATGTCAGGTATGGAAATTCCGGTTACTGCTATCAGACAGCAGATTGCCGGAGCGTTGGACGTAATTGTACAGCAGGCCAGACTGAGAGACGGTTCCAGAAAGGTTATCAGTATTTCAGAAGTAACCGGTATGGAAGGCGACATTATTACAACTCAGGAAATTTTCAAATACCATATTGAAGGATATGATTCAAACAATAAGGTAGTCGGAAGATTTATGAGTACCGGTGTTAAGCCAATCTGTTGCGAAAAGATTACTGCAAACGGTGCTAAGATTGATGATCGCTGGTTCTACGAACAAAGATTAAAAATCTGATAATGAGAACAATATAGGCTAATAAAAGCAGAAAGTTGGAATAAATATGTTAATTATTTTAGCGATATCAGGATCTGCACTTGTATTAGTATTTTGTTTAATGACCATCTTCTTAAATCAGCTTGAAAAAGACAAGATGGAAATTGAAAAAAGAGTGCAGGGTCTGGTTATGGTAGATCAGGAACCAGAGCCAGAAAAAGAAGAAAAGAGAAGAAGACGCAGAAGAGAAAAAGATAAAGACAAGATTAAAGACAGACCTAAGAGTGAATATTCTGCGAAATTAAAGAAAAAAATTGAAGTATTTGAAGAAGAATTATATAACTTGGGATTCAAAATTTCAGCTAAGAACTTTGTGATTGGTTGGATTGCAGCATTAGTTTTTGGTGTGGCTATTGTATTAGCTTTTGGATTAAACCAGATTATTCTTGTTGCTGTAGTGGTAGTAATTCTTGCTTTCCCGGTATTCTTCTTAAAGAGAAAAAAGAAAAAGAGAAAAGAAGCATTGGAAGAACAGCTTGTTGACGCAATTGGCGTATTGATTAATGCAATGCGTGCCGGATATACATTCCAGTCCGCTATTGCAACAATCGCAGAAGACATGGAAGATCCAATTGCTGAAGAATTCGGTCGAGTATTCAGAGAAACCCAGAGAGGTATTACTTTGGAAGAAAGTTTGAATTCGCTTGTAGACAGAATCGGAAGTGAAGACTTGGGAATTATGTGTACGGCAATTAATATCCAGAGACAGGTTGGTGGTAACCTTTCAGAAATCCTCGAAAAGATTTCAGAAACTATCAGACAGCGTATTTCGTTGAAGGGTGAAATTAAATCTAAGACATCCAGTGGACGAGTTTCAGGATATATTGTAGGTGCCTTACCAATTTTTATCCTCTTAGCAGTTTCACTTATTAATCCGGACTACTCAGAAGTATTATTGAAAACACATACTGGACACATTATGTTGCTTGGTAGTGCTATTTGGGAAGGTATTGGATTTATCGCGATTAAGAAGATTGTAACAGTTAAATACTAAAAAGGATTTGTTACAATATTGTTGGAGGAAAAGTTATGATAGTATATGTAATAACAGCAGTATTTGGTGTTACGCTGTTCTGTGTATATTCTATAGTATTACAGTCTCTTGATACCCATACAAAAGTAAAGGGACGTCTCGAGGGTGTAAAAGATGAATCTGAATTTGCTGAAGGTGAAGATGACAAAGACGGATTTATGAACAAACTGAGAAAACAGCAGTCAGAGCGTAAGAACAAAGTTGCTCGTGAAAAAGCTAAAAAGGAAGCAAACAACGAACTGGAAAGTCCTGTAGAAGCAATGCTTGATATGGCTGAAGTTGACTGGACAGCCAGTCAGTTCTCAGCAGTTAAGGTTCTTGTAGCATTTACCGGATTATTAGTTGGTTTCTTCCTGGGAAGTATTTTAGGTTTAGATATGCTGAAGTCAATGCTTGTTGCATTAATCTTAGCTATCGTTGGTATGGTTGCCCCTACATATGTACTTCGTTACAGAATCAATGCAAAGAAAAATCACATTCGTGAACATCTTCCGGATGTAATGGACTTGTTGGTAGTAAGTGTTGAGGCCGGTTTGGGATTTGATGCTTCATTAGCAAAGTTATATGAAAAAGATAAGTCACCATTGATGCAGGAATTTATGCAGGCTTCAAGAGATATCAAACGAGGTGTTTCTAAGAAGGAAGCATACGAAAACCTTGCAAAACGATGTGATGTTAAAGAACTTTCATCATTTATTATGGCGATTGTACAGGCTGATCAGATGGGTATTTCCATTCGTTCAATCTTACGTACACAGTCAGAAAGTTTAAGAGAAAAGAGAAAACAGAGAGCAGAAGAAAAAGCGTTAAAGGCGCCGGTACTTATGCTGATTCCATTGGTAATTTTCATTTTCCCTGTTATTTTCGTAGTGTTATTAGGACCTGCAGCAATGACAGCCATGGAAATGCTTTAAGAATTACCGAAGGGAAAGGATAAGAAATGAAACGCTCGAAGTTATTACGAAATCAAGAAGAGATATGTCTGACCTATATTGCAGATAATTTTCTTTTAAGATTGCGAGGACTGATTGGAAGGGATCCTTCAGAAGTAGGAGCTCTTCTGATTAAGCCTTGTTCACAGATACATACTTTTATGATGTCGGCACCAATTGATGTGGTTTATATTGACAAAACCGGAAAAGTGTTGCATATTGATGAGTGTGTAGATAAAAATAAATGCAAGGCGAAAGTGAAAGGTAGCAAAGCTGTCGTTGAATTCCCTGCATACAAAGCAAAGGAATTTAACATTAACATTGGGGACTGCCTTACTGTGTCCGAAGCATAAGGATGGAAAAAAGGAGATTGAAAAATGAGTGACGAAAGTGTATCGATTGAAGACCTTCGAAGTGCAGTAGAAAATGAACATCGTTTTCCAACAGCATTCAAGGGATTTGATAAAAAGGCTGTAAATACATACTTGAAGGAAATTGAAGAAAACTATAAGCAGTCTTTAATCGAATATGATGAAAAAAGAGTTGATATTATTAAAGAAAATGAGCAGTTAAGTGAAAAAATCGAACTGTTGAATGCTCGTATTAAGGATCTGAATGCCAGACTCGATGCAAAGAGAGAAAATGACGAAAAGATTCGTCAGCAGGTAAAAGATGAAATGAGCGTTAAAGCAAACCAGTTGAAGACTGAAAAGAGAGAGCTGGAATTAAAGTTAACTGAAACAGAAAAAGAGTTAGCTGATTTGAAGGCTGATATTAAGGAAGCTTCAGAAGGTTTGGGCGGTATGAGTGCAGAATTAGAAAAACAGTTAAGCGAAAAGTTTGCTGAATGCACTGATATTATCAAAGCTTGGGAAACTCAGCACAATGCAGCAGTTAAGGAAGTTGAAAATCAGATTCTTTAATAGATTGAACTTGTTCACTGTTTTGAAATGTGAGGAGAGATGATTATGGGTCTTAAAAATTTAAGAAAAGATGAAAGCGGTGCTACCGCTGTAATTGTCGGTATCTTGATGGCAGTTCTTTTAGGAATGCTTGCGATGGTTATAGATATGGGACGCGGATATACATTAAAAGCAAATATGCAGTCTGCGTGTGACCTTGCAGCAATGTCCGGAGCAAAAGAATTAGCAAAAAATCAGGCGAATACATCTGGTGCAAAACTTGCAGCAGAACAGTATGCTGTGAGAAATGGATTTAAACTTGAAGATGTAGATGTAAAGGTTATCGACAGTACCAGAGTTAGGGTTAGTATCAGGAATACTCAGAAGAACTTGTTCGGTGGAGCAGTTGGTGTTAACTCATTAAATGTTGCATGTTCTGCGACAGCTTCCGTAGATGAAATGGAAGGGGATATCAAAGACTTTCCTTATTCCCTGTTCTCCGGAAGTACAACACAGAACTTAGTATTAACCGGTGGCGGATATGAAGTATACGGTGGAATTCATTCTAATGCTGGAATGTCTTTCGGTGCCGGCCATACAGATGCGTATTCGTTCTCGGCAGTTAAAGGTGGATCTTATGACTGGAACTGCTATACATTAGTAGATAACGGTGATAACACCTATACAAGAACACAGATTACACCGACATCGGCAGTGCCTATTGGTTCGATTATTGATATGCCATACTACTTAGGAGATAATATTGAAGCAATTATTACACCACCTCCAACAGTAGAGGCGTCTCATTGGACAAAAACTGCAAAACCTGATAGTTTGTGGAGTGCCAGTGCAGCGTTCTACACCACTTTGAATAGTGGAGGAAATGTTAAAATTTCCGGAAACGGATATTGGTCAATGGCTGGTAGTGCAACAATTAATCACCATGGTGATATGTTGATTGAAACATCAGGATCAACAACATTTGCGGCACCGGGTGTCTGTGAAATTTACGGAGATGTTTATATTAAGAATCCTACAGGAACAACATCCTTTGTAAACTATAACTGGGCTAATGGAAAGAGCTCTGTAACACATATTTACGGTAATGTATATTGTGAAGGAAACTTAACTCTTGCAAATACAGAAATCCACGGAAATCTGTATTGTACAGGAAAACTTTCCAACTCAGGTGCAGGTTGTGGTATTTACGGAACATACATCTATGCAAACAGTATTGAAACTGCAAACTCTATGGATGTATCTGGTACAGTAGTAACAGAAGGAGATATCAAACTTTACGGTAATCATGTAAATGCTTCAAACGGTGGAAATGATTCGTTATCGTTCTACTCAAAGCATGGTAACGTTGTATTTACAACAGGTAGTCATGAAGTTCACGGAATTTTGTTTGCTCCTGAAGGAAATATTCAGTTGAATTCTTCACTTACTTTCTATGGAAAGATTATCGGTAATACATTGGCATTAGGTGGAAACGGTGGTGGTACCGGATTAAAGGTATACCCATTAGATATGGAACTTCCATATGAAACAACTCCAAATCCTGACTCACCAAAGGATAAGAAGAAAGTTGTTAGATTAATTGAGTAATACAAATTATGTTTTTAAAGGCTTGGCTAATTGCCAAGCCTTTTTTGTGTGTAAAGGTGTTTAGTTTGTATGTTTTTTTGAGGAAAATTGGTGGAAAAAGGGGGATTATTTTAAGAAAAAAGTGTAAAAAAACACGAAAAAACGATTGAAATGTTTTTATTGAGAAGTTGTATTTTTGTGAAAAACGTACACAAGTTGCACTAAAAGTTGAAGATTTAAAGGATTTTTTTGGTGGTGTTTCATAAAAAATTGGACATACTGCCGAAAAGTGGCAAAAACTATTTTTATGCTTGAGAAGGAAAAAATGGCATTCTATAATTAAACTATCAAAGTATGAGTCGGAGGAGAAGATATGGGAAAGAAAATGAAGAAAATTTTATCTATTATCATGGTATTTGCTATGATAGTTTCCATTTGTCCGGAAACACAGCTATTTGATGTAGCTGCGGCTGATGGAAACGAAACACCGTATAATCTTTCAGAAGAACGTCCGGTTTACGTTAGTTCCGGTGCTAATGAAGATTATGCAGTTGATGGTAATACAAGTACCAGATGGCAGGCAGAACAGTCTGATACAAACGAATGGCTGTATGTCGATTTGGGAAAGGTAGCTACAATTGACCACTTATATATGCAGTGGGAAGCTGCCTATGCAAAATACTATCAGATTCAGTTTTCTGATGATGAAACAAACTGGACTACTGTATATACAAAAGCTAAGAACACAGGTGCATATGTAGATATGGCTGTTTCTTACAATTATACAGGGGTTCGTGATGATGGTGATTTAAGATTCAGTGTAAACTGGACAAGCGTAGAAGATGCACATTACAAAGTATATGTAGATGATGAGATTGCTACAGCCGGTGGTGATGGATATAAGTTTAGTAACCACGGTGGAACACAGGGTGATGTTCGTTTTACACCGGGAGAACACACAGTTCGTGTTGTAGCTTTTAACCCTGAAAATAATAATGAATTGGGTAGTGGTACATGCACTTTCGTAGCTGAGACAGGAGCATCAGGAAACAATGGAATCGTTGTTGATGCATCTGCTGCATTAAAGCAGACTATTAATGCTAATGAATTAAGCAAGACTACTGCTAGATATGTAAAAATTATTACAACTGAAAGAGCAACTGCTTATGGTAGCTCATTATTTGAATTCCAGGTTTGGGGTACAGGTGGTGCAAATAAGCCTCCTGTAGATTATGGTACAAACCTTGCGTTAAACAAAACAGTAAGATGCTCCGGAACAAGAGATGAGTGGTGGATGAAAGATGAAAATGGAAACATTACAGAAGCTGCTTATAACAATGTTAAGCCGGAAAATGCTGTAGATGGAAGTACAAATACAAGTTTTACTTCTTATCAGGGCGATGACCAGTGGTTGTATGTAGACTTGGGTGCTCAGTACGATATTGGACGAGTTATCACAAAGTTTACTGATGATGGTGGTAAGATTTTTGATGTTCAGGTATCAGCAGATGCTGTAGAATGGACAACAATTCACAGATACTTACGAGGATACCCAAGCATGGTTGATAATTTCACATGTTATCAGAGAGGTGTTCGTTATGTCAGAGTTCTTGCATACGCTAAAGTTGAAAGCGGAAGCGGTGTTGGAATTAAGGAATTAGAAGTATATGAATATAAAGAAGGGGATAGCAAAGAAAATGCACCAATTCCTCAGCTTCCAACCAGACAGATTGTAAATAATCAGAATGGTAAAGGATCATATGTTTCTGGAGAAATTAAAAAAGAATTAAACAAATTACCTGTATTTGTAAATGACGAAACAGTAGATGTTCCAATTGATTCCAACAGCTGGTGGTCATCAGCGATGATTAAGACATTTGGAAATGTTGATTGTGTCCACCCATTGAAAGCTGTTTATTCTAAGAAGGGTCTTGGAGTACTTCTTGCTTCAGCTGGTTGGGTAAATGACAGAAAGAAAGGTGACCTTGGAACAGGCTATTCTACTGAGAATAAAATGGACTTCTATGTATATCCGGATAACTATGTTGGAAAAGGCGGATATGATAGAGTAGAAGGATATGGTGATTATTCAGTAAAATTAGGACTTTGTGATGAAGATGGATTAAAGATGACATCTACATTAGTAAAAGGTTCTCCATATGTGTTTACAGAATATTACGGAACAAATACAACATTTATTAGTTCTACATCAATTACAGAATTTTTCGATGCGAGTGGAAATGCAATTTTAACAGCAGAAGGACAGACCGTAACTGCTGACCATATTGGATTTAAATCTGTAGATGAAGAAAATGAAAAGGCAGGAAATGATGGATCTTATTTCACAATTTCTGCACCGGCAGGAACAGTATTTACTGCTAAGAACTTAGGAAAAAATACATTAATCAAAGTGGAATTTCCTTCAACAAATGATGCATATATGTCATTCGGTGCTATGACAAGTAAGAGTCAGATGGAACAGATTTACAGACATGGTTATGCATATGTAACAAATACAAAAGTTGGATACACATTCAATAAAGCAAACTCAAAGATTGTTACTACATATACAGCAACAACTCAGAGTAAGAGAAATGGATTTAGCAATGTAACACTTCAGGCATTCTATCCTCATCAGTGGAAACATTCTACAGATACCAATAATCCGGATATCGTTTATCCATCTATCCGTGGACAGATGAAGGGTGTATTTTCAAATCAGATTACCACAACACAGCAGTTTGCAGGATTACTTCCTACATTCACAAAACCAAATAGTTCGTTATTTAACAGTGCAGAATGTATTGAATACTTATATACAGTATTAAATGAATTAGGAACAGGACCAAATGCAGATGCATATTGGCAGGGTAAAGCAGTTCATCCATTAGCAATTAGTGCATTAATGGCTGACCAGCTTGGGGAAACAGAAATGAGAGATGGTCTTCTTAAGGATCTTAAGAAGATTATGGTAGACTGGTTCACATATGATGGTGGAGATGATAGTTGTTACTTCATCTATAATAAGGATTGGGGTACATTATATTATCCGGAAAGTTCATTCGGTGCCAACGCAGCAATCTGTGACCACCACTTTACATATGGTTACTTCATGTTTGGTGCATCCGTATTGGCTTCATATGATCAGGAATTCTATAACGATTATAAAGATATGATTGAACTTCTTGTTCGTGACTACGCAAATCCAGAAGAACCTGAAGATGACGGAAATATGTTCTGCAAGTTTAGAGCATTTGACCAGTATTCAGGACATTCATGGGCAGGCGGTTACGCAGATAACGATGACGGTAATAACCAGGAATCAGCTTCTGAATCCTTATTCAGCTGGGTAGGTATGTATCTTTGGGGTGAAACAACAAAGAACAACAAATACATTGATGCAGGTGCTTACGGATTTACAACAGAAATGGAAGCAATTGAACAGTATTGGTTCGATTATGACGGTGATAACTGGTTAGAAAAATATCCATTCGAAGGAACAGGACAGATTTACGGAGCTTCTTACAGCTACGGAACATTCTTCGGTGGACAGCCACTGTACATTTATGGTATTCAGTGGTTACCAATTTCAGAATACTTAACAAACTATGGTATGAACCAGACAAAATGTGCAAGCATGTATCAGGGACTTTGGGATGATACAGAATATGCAATGCAGGCTGTATTAGATACCAGAGACAATAAGGTAGAAGAAGCACAGGCAGCAGGAAAGTCTCAGGCAGAAATCGATGCAATCATCGCAGAATACCAGAAGACATATGATGAATATGCTACACCGGATAACGGATGGCAGCATATCACATGGCCAATGCTTTCACAGACAAATCCACAGGCAGCATACGATTTATTTGAAGAAAACGTATCTGCAATGCAGAAAGAAGATAGAGCAAATACATTATGGTTCATCTCAGCAATGGATCAGTTAGGATACAGAACAAATGATTATGTAATCACAGGTGATTATATTACCGGTTCTGTATATAAGAAAGAAAAGAATAATACAACTGTTTACACAGGTGAAGTTTGGAATCCTACAAACGAAGCACAGACTGTAACAGTTAAGGATGCAAACGGACAGACTAAGGGTACAGCCACTGTAGCATCTGGAGCATTTGTAAGCTTTAATATTGA
Organism: Eubacterium sp.; assembly: GCA_016292095.1. Lineage (GTDB taxonomy): Bacteria > Bacillota > Clostridia > Lachnospirales > Lachnospiraceae > Eubacterium_G. Next base: position 14,992 of record JAEFAB010000046.1, read on the forward strand.
TGAAAATCATCAGTTCGAATTAACACAGGCACAGACACCTACAATTAAGGCAACATCATTAAAGACTGGAACAGTTACAGAAAATATTTCAGGAACAGTCTCCTTTGATGATACACAGTTAATTGAAATTGAAGCAGAAAGCGGCGCAACAATTCATTACACAACAGATGGTAGTGTTCCAACAGCTTCATCACCTGTATACGAAGGAAAATTCCTTGTATCTAGTGATACATCTGTAAAAGCAATTGCAGTAAAAGAAGGATATATTGATTCCGCATTCGCATCAGCAACAATTACAATTGAAGGTGATGTAATTCAGAGTGCAGATGATTTATCAGAAGGAAAAACAGTAACAGCATCAACTGATACTACTACAGAACCAGCAGCAAATGCGAATGATGGAAACTTAAAGACTAGATGGCAGGCTAGAAATGATGACACAAACGAGTGGTTACAGGTTGATTTAGGTTCACTTAGAGCAATCAATACTGTTGATGTAACATGGGAAGCAGCGTATGCAGCGAAATACGACATTAAGGTTTCTACCGATGGAGAAGAGTGGAAAACAGTAGCATCTCCAAGTGGAAAATCTGGATTAGTTCATACAACATTTGATGCAGTCAATGCAAGATATGTAAGAGTTCAGACCGTAGCAAGAGGAACAACATATGGCTCTTCTATTTACGAAATTGCAGTATATGGAGCAGTTCAGGCAAATGCACCGACAATTACTCCGGCTAGTGGAGTTTACAGTGGTAGCCAGGATGTGGTTATGTCAACCTCTGTGAAAGGTGCTGAAGTGAAGTATACATTGGATGGAACAGATCCAACTGAAAATTCAACAACATATACAGAACCATTACATGTAGATAAATCAGCATTAATTAAGGCTGTAACATACAGAAAGGGAATGGTACTTTCAAACGTAACAGAATCAAGTATCATTATCTCAGGAACAGTTTCCATGAATAAGACATCTGAAAGAATTGCTGTTGGCAGAACAACACAGCTTCTTGCATTAACAGATGAAACAGTAACATGGAGAAGTTCAAACAACAATATTGCAACAGTTGACCAGAACGGTCTTGTAACAGCAGTGAATGAAGGTAATGCAACAATTACTGCAAGAACTGCATCAGGAAAAGAAGTAACATGTGATTTGACTGTAACAGAAGCAGTTCATATCAGTGAAGTATATCTGAAGAAGACAACTCTTGAAATGAGAAATAGAACTTCAGAAACATTGGAAATCGTAATTAACCCTGCAGATACAACAGATGATAAGACAGTTACATGGTCATCAAGCGATGAAAACATAGCAACTGTAAATCAGTCCGGTACAGTAACTGCTAAGGGCGAAGGTGAAGTAACAATTACCGCTAAGGTAGGAAACTTCACAGTAACATGTGCAGTAACAGTTGGACCTGCTGCAACAGTAGAAGAAATGGTAAGCAGCAATAAGTACAACTTAGCATTAAGAAAAGATACAGTCGTATATCCGGAAGTTGCTGAAGGAAATAAGACATACTTAAACGATGGTGCATTAACAATGAATGGTAACCACTGTGCACTCAGTAGAGCAGGCTGGGGATACCGTGATGAAGGATATGCAATCATTGACTTAGGTGAAATCTATGATGCATCAACAATTGATGAAGTATTAGTACAGTACAAGAACATTGCAGGAAACGACACAGTATTAGGAAGAAACTACAATATTCAGTACTCTGCAAACGGAGTAGATTATGATGTAGTTTACACATCTGATACAGTTGTAGAAGCAGACTTTGATGAAAATGCAATCATCAGAACTGACGTATCCGGTGTAACCGGTGGCGTAAGATACATCAAGGTAGATTATCCATCCGTTGCAGATTACGGAATTCAGATTAGTGAAATCGCTGTTCTTGATACAGACTTAAATGCAGCACTTGCAGAAGTTGAAACTATTGCAAATCCTGCAGACTTAATCGTAAGCTCAAATGCTATTAAGACAATTACATATACAATTGTTCCGGACGCAGGTCAGGAAGCATTCAAGTATATGGTATATATTGACGGAAAACTCGTAGGAGACAGAGTTGATGCCGGAACATATACAGCAGAAAACATTGAAGCTGGAGAACATACCGTTAAGGTAATGTCATACTACAACAAGTTAAATTCAGAAGGAATTTCTAAGAAGGTAACAGTAGATGACGGATCATTGTTCAAGTACATCAACAGTGTTAGAAACCTTGCATTAGGTTGTGATGTAACTGTTGAAGATATCAACACATCAGAAGGAAGTCAGAATCCTAAGACTATCACAAACGGTGTTGCAGGAAAGACAAATGATACAGTAGTTCAGACAACTTGGGGACAGAAAGAACAGAGTGTAACTCTTGACTTGGGAAGACAGATTGCTAAGAATCAGATTCAGGAAACATTAATCGCATTCAAGGCAGATAACACCAATGCAACAGCTTACAACATTCAGTTCTCAGCAGATGGAGAAAACTACGAAACAGTAATCGATGTAACAGGAGCTGCTTACAAAGAAGCATTAGAAGATGAATTCGATGCAAGCAAATACCATCAGGATACAGTTCGTTACGTGAAGGTTAACTTTACAGCAGGAAATTATAACTGGGGTTACCAGATTGGTGAAATCGCAGTTATGGGAACAGATGTATACATGCCGGAAGAAGTAACAGGATTAACAGCAACTCAGACAGGAAAGAATTCCATTAACGTAACATGGGTTGGACCAAACAACGGACAGCTCTACAATGTATATGTAGACAATGCAATCAAAGGAATGAACCTTGCAACATCTACATTGGATTGTGCAGGAATTGATGCAGGAAGCCATACAGTTAAGGTAACCGCATTACTCAATGGTATTGAATCTAAGGGTGTTACTACAACAGTAATTGTAGCAGGTGATGAAGTAAGCACTGAAGCAAC
>JAEFAB010000047.1 GCA_016292095.1 Eubacterium sp.
GTTAAACCGTCCTTATTATACTTGTACTGAACTGCTCCCCACTGATTCCAATTGTTATTGTTGCTTACAATTGAACCCTTGATAGAGTCAGCATCATTTACATCTACACCAATATTCATTGTATTTGTTGTATTAATCCAAACTGTCCAGTTTCCGTAATTTGCATCTACGCCTGTACCAGCTACTTCCTGATAATCAAATACTGGTGCTGTTGTCTGTTCTTCTGTTGAAGATTCTGTTTCTGAACCCTGTTCTGAAGATGATTCTTCTGGATTGCCCTTTACAAATTCTACAGAAGCTTCATTAACGGATACTCTTCCTTGTTCATCAACTGCCTTAACAGAAATAGTATATTTTCCATCAGCCTTATCTTCTAATCCAGTTAAATTGTAGTTTGGAGTTGTCGCTGTTCCAGCAAGTTCACCATCAATATAAACATTGTATGAAGCAGCACCTTCTACCGGAGCCCATGCAAAGTTATATGGAAGTGTTCCTTCACCTGTTGAGTTTACTAATCCAAGAGGTGCTGGAAGGTCACATGTTTCAGTTCCTGTTGAAGATTCTTCTTCTGAAGATGCTTCTTCACTTGATGACTCTTCGTCTGAAGATACTTCTTCGCTTGATGATTCTTCATCTGATGGTACATTTTCGTTCTTAATCATTACTGTGGATATTCCTAAGCCATGATTAATAACAACTTCGTTAATTGCCTGAGTTAAGTTTGATAAATAAACAACAACTCCAGCTCCCTCAATACCTGTTGTCTGAGCAACACCATTAATTGTAACTGCGGAAATTCCAGCAGGAACATTCATATAAATTCCTCGTTCATTTGCGAATCCAGGTTTCTGAACATTAACAATTGCCGTTGCTGTATGATTATCATTGTAGAAATAACCCTGACCATCTGGAACAGCAATCCATGTATAATCTGAAGATGTTTCTTCGCTTGATGATTCTTCATCTGAAGATACTTCTTCTCCGCTTGATTCTTCATCCGAAGATACTTCTTCGCTTGATGATTCTTCATCCGAAGATACTTCTTCACTTGATGATTCTTCATCCGATGATACTTCTTCACTTGATGATTCTTCATCCGAAGATACTTCTTCACTTGATGATTCTTCTTCTGAAGATACTTCTTCACTTGATGATTCTTCTTCTGAAGATACTTCTTCTCCGCTTGATTCTTCTTCCTTCTCTCCTGCAAATACTGCAAGTTCAAATGGACTAATTCCATACTGTGTTGCATTGTTTCCTAATGCTGTACATACAATCTTTACGTACTGTGCATCTACTGCATCAAATGTGGTCAATTTAACCTGCGCATTATCGGCACTCAAGCCACTTACTGAAGCTACTGTAGTATAGTTTTCTCCGTCTGTAGAAACCTGCACATCGTATGCAGTTGCGTTAGATGCTTCCCAACTAACTAATACACTACCGATTGTTTTTACTTCACCAAGATCTACGCCAAAATATGTGTTATCAATTTCTTTGTTTGCCTGCCATCTTGAAGCATTGTTTCCATCAACAATATTGTGTGCTTCTGCTTCCTTTGATCCAACGAAAGCATTCTTAAGATACGCAAGATTATCAGCAGTGTTAATCTTTTGTAAAGCACCCTGAGCAATGCTTTCTTCTTCTGTTAATCCAGGGATAGTAATTTCAACTTCTCCATAACCGATTTTCTTGCTTCCGGCATTGAATGCTTCAACAATAAGTTTGTAAGTACCTCCAGCCTCAACAGTAACTGTTCCATCCTGTGACTTAGCAACATTATCAACGCTTACCATCGGCTGGGTTGCATTAGTATTGAAAAGCCATCCATTTGCTGCTGTTGCAGCACCGTTTCCTGTGGATACTTTCTCAAGATATGCGTAAGCTTTAGTTGTACCAGTAGGATTAGTCCAGTTTGCCCAAATATTTTTCTTATTTGCAATTTCTGTCATATTTGGAGTAATAGTAATATCCTGTACTTCAACAGTCTCACCATTATCAACATATTCTTCTGCAACTAATGAAAGCATATGAGTTCCTTCTGTCAAATCATCATTCTTTCCAAGTCCTACAGTCTGCTGAAATGATGTAGTTCCTGATGTTGAAGTTGTAAATAAAACAGCATCATCTGCTTTTAATTCAATCGTATACGTCTTTGCGGCATCAAGATTCTGAACATTCATAGAAACCTGAATCATCCACTGACCATCGCCATTTGTAAAAGCAGGCTTAAATTCTTTTACATCAATAGGAACGTTGTAAGGATCGTCACTGCCCTGCACATCAATATCAGCAGTTTCGTTTCCCCAATGTCCTGCATAAATTGCAGAAATTCCTTCCTGTGCAAACGAAACGCCTGTTCCGACTGCAAATTCACCGTCTGCTGTTCTCTGAAGCCAACCATTGTTTGTTGAAATCCATTCAGCAGCACTTACTGTTGCCGGTGTGTATGACAATCCAGCAACTACCATAGCAATAGCACATACATATGCTACTACTTTCTTCATTGTTTTACTGAGTTTCATTTTTTTCTCCTTTCATATATTCTATTTTTCTACTCATTAACAGGGTTCTCCACCCTGTAACCAATGATAAAAACATTTTACCACAATGCTATGTGCAATACAACTAAAGAATAGTGAAAAAAACTGTTTCATTTGTAAGATTTTTACAACAGACAATTGTCTGATTTCTTCGATAAAATCAGGGACTGTGGTATAAAAATATTTTTCTCATAAAAAAGAAAGACCTCGAAAGGTCTTTCTCTTATTACTTATTCCATCACCGGTTTTGGTGTTCTGTCTACATAGTAGATGCCCCAGTTCTTTTCTGCTTCGATTGGGTCATTGCCACCTTTCCACGGTTCATCAAATGCCTCAAACATATAGGCGATAATCTGTTCTTCGTCTGCCCATGCCCAGAATTCGTCGTAGTACTTTTTCTGGTTTGCTTCGTTGGTCTGACCTTCGCCCATTTCGGTTCCCGGCTTACTCTTGGTTGCCCAGCCCACTTCTGAAAAGATTACCGGCTTGTCCGGATAGGTTTCCTTGATTTTTTGATACCATTCTTTGTTTTCTGCCAATCCATCTTCTACAGACACGCCGTGCCACAATGGGTAAGAATGAACACAGATAATATCCATCTGTTCTGCAATCTGAGGAATTCTCGGCCACTCAAAAGCACCTTCATTGAAAGTGACTGGTTTGTCAGTTCCTTCATGAAGTCTCTTTGCAAAACTTACCAGACGTTCTACCGGCACATTGTTTGCGCCCCAATCCGGTGTGTTTTCATTTCCGATGGAAACCACATTAATCACATCCGAATATTCATTGGCAATCCGAATTAAATCTTCAATTCTCTGGTCATTGAATTTGGCTCTTTGTGCCAATTCTTCTTCAGAATAATTGGTCTTCAGCCATGGGCATCCCGGATTATTCACTTCAGAAATCAGTCCAGGACCCAACATCAGCTTGATGTCCAGTCCCAAATCTCTGATTACCTGACAAGTCATTTCAGCATAACTTACCGGATCATACATTCTGATATACTTAAATCCGTGCTTTTCTAAAATCTTCATATCCTCTACAATCTGGTCATAAGTCGGATATGTTTCCGTTACCGGACTCTGTCCTTCACGGTATCCTGAATAGCAGACTGCTCTGCCATATTCCATTTTAAACATTCTTATTCTCCTTTATCCGGTAACTTTTATCCAAGAATCACACGAATCTGTGCTTCATCCCCTAATTTATCCACATCTTCTTTTGCAATAGTATCACCATCAGCATACTTCTGTCCGTCAATGTAGATTTCCTTAACCTTATAGAAGCCTGCTTCCAAGCCTTCCTGATTTTCGTAGGTTACGGTAATCTTAACGCCTCGGAACATGCACTGAGCAGATGCTTTACCATCTGCAAACTGTTCTGCCAACAACTGTGGCTTAAAGGTCAATGCTCCCAGAGTTCCCTGGATACCATACATTTCATTTAATACAGTAAGCAATAACCAGCTGGCTGCTCCTGTCAGATAATGATACATTCCGCGACCACGCTGACTTACATATTCCGGTACGCCCGGATAAATGCTGCTCTTGTGGTAGTCGTTACAATGTTTATATAAGGTATTGATGACTTTATATCCTTCTTTTGCGTATCCTCTGCTGTACAATGCATTGGCATACATCGTTGCCATATGACAGAATACTGCACCGTTTTCTTTATGACCGAAGGCAAAACCAAATGCTCTTCCCAAATCAGCCTTTACTTCCTTGAAGTCTGTGTTCAAACGGTAACCACCGATTTCAGGATCATAGAGATACTTGTCTGCAGCTTTTACAATGCTGTCAATCTGTGCATCTGTAGCAACATTTGCCATGATTGTAAATACCTGGCTTGTCAGCATCATTCTTGCGCCGGTTTCAAAATCACCTTCTACAGCCTTACCACTGTTGTCGTAATATCCGTTGAACCAGAAGTTTCCAATCTTGTCTCCTGTCCATTCTGTCGCACGAATGTGTTCTGCAACCCATTCAGACATTCCTGTCAATGTCTTTGCTAATTCATCACAGGACACTTCAACCTTTTCTCCACTGATTGTATGTTTTACCGTCTCACAATACTCATCCAATACCGCATTCTTTTCTCCAATGCTGTCGTAAATGGACTTGTCTGCATTTAAAAGAATTAATAATTCTTTTGCTAAGGTTACGGTTTCTTTTCCGGTCTTTTCTGCATAAGCCTGAATGTCTTTTGCAAGTTCTCCCAAATTTCCACCGTAAAGTGCTGTGAAGGCTACGCTTTCGCCACGTTCATCAGCCATATCTAAAGCATCATTCCAGTCTGCTCCGCGAATCTTGATGTGGTTGTGTTCCCCAACATCATAGAACGCTGTTAAGTGCTGAATCAGCATATGTTCCAATACAGTTCCCTTGTAAGAAGCCATATCTGTTGTAAGCTGCTGATTTCCCTGAGCATCTTTCCAATCCCAGTCTTTGTCTTCGCCACGGCAAACCTGAATATCCTTGAAGTATGTATTTTCTTCTGTCAGGAATTCAATGTCTCCGGTCTGCTGAATATATAATTCTGTTGTAAGATAAGGCCATGCACCATGGTCCATCCACACACGGGTAATATTGTTTCTGTCTGCAATAAATTCACCCTGCTTTGCACCGATAATTGTAGCGTTTGTTCCGTCAAAACGTACTCCACCGAAGTTGTCGATTAACATCTGACGTACCTGTTCCGGTTCCATAATAAGAAGTGCAAGACAATCCTGCCATAAATCTCTCCAGCCACGACCACCTTTTCCATAGTCATGATGCGGAAGGAAGGAACATCCGTAAATTCGACGAAGCATTGGCTGGTAGTTTACCCAATGCATCCAGTTATCAAAATCAGTATCTGCTGATGCGTAACTTACATTGATTTTTTCCTGCCAATAATTCTTTGTCTGTTCCAACAAATTATCGAAATGCTTTGTGATTAAATATTTCTTGCTGATTTCTGTGATATCAGCTTCTGAATTTCCATATCCCAATGCCACAATATATGTCTTTGTTTCACCCGGAGCAATGTCACCGGTTGCAAAACGGATTGCAGCTACAGTTTCATAACCGTCTACCTGCTGTCCTGCTTCATATGGCAATGGTTCATTCTTCATTACATAATATGGATTTTCGAAATTACCACCATCTCCGATAAATTCTTCCGTTACCGGGCAGAAACTTATCGGCGAAGTCATTTCACCATTCACATCTTCTTTTGCAAGAGCACTGTAGTAAACAGTATTTTTGTTATGTCCTCTTTCATCAAAAGTCAATGTTGGGAAAATCATAATTCCGTTTTTCACTGTATGTGTTCTGTGAAGCAGAGATGTTACATGTCTGTGATCTCTGATGTTTGTTGCAGAACGTGCATACATTGGAATTGCTACAGTCGATGTAATCTTCTGTGTTTCCCCGGATGTATTTGTAATTTCTACTTTTGTTAATTCTACTTTATCTTCTGTGTTTGGTACAAAGGATGTAAGCACTGCCTTTAAACCAAACTCTTCTGATTCTCTTTCAACCTGATGCCATGCAATTCCGGCAGTCAGTTTTACCTGTTCCTTCTTTTCATCGAAAAGCTGTGCCTGCTGTTTTGCAGAACGTCCTGTCGCAGACCACGCACCTTTTCCTTCCACATAAACCCAGAAGTTTCTGCTGGATTTGTTATTATGAAGGTTTTCAGCACTTACCGGTTCCAATAAAAAAGTATTCTGGTCCAGTTTAATATCTCCACCTAAATCCGGTGTGATGGAACTCATCATTCCGGCTTCGTTACAAAGTGGAAAATACATATAGCTGGTTAAATCCGGATTATCTAAGGTAAAGGTTCCCTTAGTATCTAAATATTTTAAATCGCTCATTTTCTTCTCCTATGATTTTCAAAACTGTTTCAAAAGGGGCGACTCAAATATATCTTAAAACATGTTGCAATTCTACCCGGGTTGCGCCGCCGATTAACAGGCGCTCTCGCGAACTCGCTATGCTCAAACAGCGCTCCGCGCCTGTAACTATGCTCGCCCGGCTAACGAATTGCGGCCTATTGTTTTAAAATATATTTGAGTCGCCCCTCTTTATATAGTTTAAAAATATACTATAAATAAATTATTTCTTATTCGAAATATACAGTAATTGCACTTACTTTTCCGTCTCGTACGGATTCAGCTAAAGCTCCTGTGATCTTAGCTTCTGTTGAAACTACTTCACCATCGATTTCAACCTTAGAAACCTTTGCAGCATCATCTCCGTAAGTGTTCTTTCCTGTGTTGTTTACGTATGTAATGTCACAGTTTGAAAGAAGTCTGAATGTAGCCTTTCCTTCATCAAAGAGCCAGTTTGCAAGCTTTGGTGTGAAGTTCAGAACTAATTCTCCGTTTTCGTAAGTAAATACCTTACCACCCATAAACATTTCGATCCACATTGAAATCATTTCTGTTGTAGAACCTGAAAGTCTTGCAACAAATCCTCTTCCGTGGATATCTTCGTTTGGATTTACGCTGGATGCAAGGAATGATGAATTTTCCAAAGTACTTCTTCCATACATATTTGGATCTAAGAATGGAATTAAAGCTCTTGTGATTGTTTCATAATATTCATCATAAAGTCCTGCTTTAATCATTGCAAGGATGTACTTATATTCCATATGAAGGAATACGTTTTCTCTTTCCTGCCATCCCGGTGTAAATGCACGGCAACGTCCGTTTTCCATAGAACAATCTTCAATGGAAGCAGATGTCTTGTACATTGCAAGCTTCTGATCGTAAAGATCTGTTTCTTTTACTTTGTTGTACAATGTTCTAGCTGTATCTGCATCTTCGTAACCCATCATTCTTGCAGGTCCTTCTAAGAAGTATGGCAATGGAACAGTCTTGAATGCTTTTACTTTTGCCTTTGGAAGACCGTAGTGGCTGATTACTGCATTTCCGTCAGCATCAACAACCGGTTCGAAATCTGTTACTTCATGTGTTAAGTATGTAGGAACAATTCCGTTTCCAAGTTCGATTGCTTTTTCAATACCCTTAGCAATCTTGTCAGCAAATGCCTTGAAGATTTCTACGATTGTTGCCTTTGCTACAGCTGTTTCTTTTCCGCTGAAGTATGTTACTACAGAGGCTCTGTATTCTTCTCTGATTGTTGCAACCTTATCCCAGTATTCGAAGTCATTTAAGTTTCCTGCATTGTATGCATCTAAAGCTGCCTTTACATCTTCTAAGTACTGTGCGATTTCTGAAGGCATTACTACTTCGCCTTCTCCATCAAAGTTTTCTACGATAAAGTTTACTAATCTCTTTAATTCAAATGTTTCCGGTGTTCCTGAACCGAATAATCCAGGAAGTCCGTTCATGGCATCATTCCATCCCGGCTTTCCACCTTCCATTTCAACACCGATTCCGTCAACGTCAAGCTGTGCAAACTTGCTTAATGCTAAAGTAATCATCTTTACAGCTAATGTTGTTTCGTAAATCTTTTCATCCGGTGTCTTTAACCAGTTTGTAGCCCACTTATTAAATCCAGGTCTGGCAAGTTTTTCAGCTGATTCAACTTCCATACCGTACTGACGAACCGCACCCTTCTTATTGATTACGTACTTTTCGCTTCTTGGTACAACAGTTGCAACACTGTCATAGAACTTGTATGACTTGTCATTGAATAATAAGTCTTCTACTTTATCAGGGAAAATAGACAAGTAGTTATCTACTAAGTCCATATTGTAATCCCAGTGATCACTCCAGTATCCTTCGCCGAATCCGGCTTCGATATTCTGGTCACATTTTTCTAAGATTGCTGCGATAAATTCGCCGTCATCTAATTTTAACTTTAACTGAAGTTTTGCAATTGTATTGGAAATCTGTCCCGGTGTGAACTTGCCTTCTACTAACTTGATGATTGCAGAAGCATCGCCATCGATGTTTTCTTTTACATATGCGTTTACTTCATCCTGAGAACCTTCTTTTACATTGAATAAGCTTGGACGAACTTCTAATGGATTGTAACCATCAGCCTGTACTAAGCTAAAGAAAGTCTTTACATTGAATTCTCCAACATCTTTATTGAAGAATACGTCGTTTCTTCTGTTCTGGGAAACGTCACGGAAGTTTCCGTTACCCTGTGAATAGTATTCAGCAGCGATTGAGAAGAAGTTGTAATCTCTTTCCGGATCTCCATGTTTACGGCTGAATAAGTGGATAATAGACTTATTGCCGTCTTTATTTAATACATATGGATAACCACCACGGAGGAAGTTATCTAAATAACACTGTTCAATATACTGATCAAATTTTCCTGCAGATGTATGTGTCTTTACATCGGATGTGAAGCTGTCAGCTAATTCTTCTGCTTCAACAAACTTGTTTGCAAGATAATCTTTTCCGCAGAATGTATCAAGCTTTGCATTAATCTGTTCTACAGATCCTGCAAATCCCATCATGGAATCGAATGAGAAGCTTTCTCCTGCTGCAATTGTTGTTTTAAATGGTGTAAATCCACAAGGAACTTTGTTTGCAAAGCACTGTTTTTTAGCAAGAACGCCATCTACAGATCCTTCAATGAAGTTCACTGGTGTCATTAACGATAAGTCATATCCATATACAGTATCTACATCATAGATAACATCCTGAAGTTTTCCGTCTTTGATTGTAAGATAGTAGTAACCACCTTCAACATCTGATACTTCAGCAGAATCCTTTGTTGATGCACGAAGTGTATAATAAGGTACCTTGTTGTCAATGTTTTTAATGTATGCCCAACTCTTGAATAAGTTTGACATTTCTTTGAATTCTCCATTGGAAATTCCGTATGTAATAATCTTTGGAAGACCGTCGATGATTTCTACATCTTTTGCTGCATCTGTAATATTCTTTACGGATACCTGTCTTACCAAAGCTCCAATGCTTTCGTTTGGTAAAATAAAGTAGTTTACTGTTACTTCAATACCGTATTTTTCATTAACTTCAATAATCTTGAAGCTGTTTTTGTTCATACGAATCTGACGTTTTGCTTCAGCTTCGTATTTGAAAAATGGTTCATAATATTCCCCATCAATTTTCAGGAAAGTTCTAAATCCCTTTACCTGTGTGTTTTCAAATGCGGTATTTGCTGAATTAAATTCCATAATGGCATTGCCTTTATTGTCAATACCAAAACTGTTCATTCCCTGACCTCTGTTGGTGTAGAATGTCCACATTGGAATTCCCTTTACTCCTGCAAGACCCGGTAAAAAACTGGAAAAAGCTGGTTTTCTGTCATAATCATCAATGACAAATGTTTTTCCTTCAAGTCTGTAATTCTCCATAATAATCTCCTTGTGAATGTTATTGTATTAAATTTAGTTTAAATGCAAAAGCATTCGTTTACTTGGTATCCTTGTGTTTTCCACAAGAACTTCTGTATACCATCTTTGGTGATAATTTTGTTACTGTTCCTGATTTATCACCTTCGTCATGTAACAGACGGAATAATTCTGTTGCACTGGCATTACCCATTTCCGTAATCGGACTGTGAACTGTTGTTAATGGGACGCTATAGTACTTACTAAGAAGACTGTCGTCATATCCAATAACACTGACATCCTCCGGAACCTTGATTCCAACATCCTGTAATGCCTGAATTGTTCCCCATGCCATTTCGTCGTTGGCACAGAACATTGCGTCCGGAAGTTCGACACCGCTGGAAAGCATTGAACGCATTTCACTGTAAGCCAATGATTCTTCGTAATATCCTCTTAAAATGATATCTTCATCTATTGTCAGACCATTCTTCTGCATCATTTCCACGTACCCCTGATAACGATGTGTATCGTCACCGGATTCGTTACCATGCATATATCCGATTCTGCGATGGCCTAACTTAATTAAATGATCTACCGCCATAGAAGCACCCAGTTTATCATCTGATAATACGCCGGATACATTTTTTCCTTTACTATCTCTATCGATAAATACCATTGGGATATTTACAGTTGCAATACGTTTAACATAATCTCCTGTTAAATCTTCATGGTAAATAATTGCCCCTGCTACTCCGGATGCAATAATCATTCTGTAAATTTCATCCGGTGAGTTATCATTACTTACATAGATATTCAATAAATAATTATTTAATTTACACTGCAGGTGGATTGCCTGTGTTAACACGCGATAGAAATCACCCTGCAAACTGGTCAGAAACACACCAATCGTGTTTTTTCTGTTCGATTTGAGAAGCTTTGCATTCATATTCGGAATGTAGTGTAACTTCTCAACTGCAGCTAAAACTCTCTGCTTTGTTTCTTCACTTACAATATCCGCATTGTTAAATACATTGGATACTGTAGAAATGGCTACGTCAGCTTCACGAGCAACGTCTTTAATTGTAACCATAGTTTCCTCCACTCTATTTAGCGAACATTATTTGAATCATGACAGCAGCACCTGACTGCCGCCATGATTCAGTTTCCTTATTGTTATCTTATTAAGTTCTTATTTACTCGTTTTCCCCGTTTTTACTTGTATACTCTTACATAATCAATGTAGAAGTAGTCTTCGTATAAGTTGTCGTTAATCTTTGTCCAACCTTCTTTTGATACTTTGCCGGCAGCATTTCCACCGATTGCACAGTTCAAAATGAAGAAGAACGGATGATCAAATGCACCCTTCCAAGCCATTTCATAATTCTTAGCTGTATATCTGGAAGGATCATATTTTCCTTTGTTTACTCCGTCTACTGTGAACTGAATGTATTTGTCTGTCCAGATAATTCCATAAGTATGGTATGCCTGTGCAGACTGTGCCTGTGATAAGCCTGTTGAGTAATTCTTGTTACCATGTGACCAGCTCTGGTTGTTGTAGTATTCACAGTGAATTGTCTGTGGAACTTTACCGTTCATGGATTCCATAATATCAATTTCACCATCATATGGCCATCCACGGCTATCGCCTGTGCCATCACCTAACATCCATCCTGCAGACCATGTTCCTGTACCCTTAGATGCTTTTGCACGGATTTCCATCTTTCCATATTTGAAAGTCTTCTTATCTGCAGTCTTGATTCTTGTGGATGTATATTCTGTTTCACCACCAACAGTCTTCATTCTAGGAATGATTACAAGGCTTCCGTTTTCAAACTTGATATTATCTCCGGCTGTATAGTATTCTGATTCCTGATTTCCCCAACCGTCTTTGTTTCCGATTTCATAAGTCCAAACGCTTGTATCAAGTTTGTTTCCGTTAAATTCATCACTCCAATTTAATGTCCAGGTCTTTACAGATAATACTTTGGAGTATTCATCACTTGTAAGTTTCTTCTTACCGCCGAAAGCCTTAACTTTTACAAAATATGTTGGTCCGTATGCTAAGCCTGAAATCTTTAAGCTTGTTTTCTTTCCGCCTTTAACGGTCTTCTTTGTATATTTACCGTTCTTGCTTGTTGCATAGTATACATAGTATCCTGATGCACCTTTAACTTTTTTCCAGGTTGCCTTAATTGTAGCTTTCTGTGCTGCACTTGTTGCACTAACTGAGCCTACATTTGTTACTGATTTTAATTTAACCTTTCCCGGTTTTACAGTAACTTTCGCTGTTGCTTTGTCAGAACCCTTCTTTATTACGATCTTACAAGTTCCAACACCTTTTCCGGTTACTTCACCTTTTTTACTTACAGTTGCAATTTTCTTGTTGCTTGACGTATAAGTTGCACCTTTTTCCTTAACCATAACAAAGTCTGATTCTCCAACGGAAAGTGCTAATTTCTTTCCTACAACAATCTTAAGCTTTGCCTGTGTTGTAACAGTTGGTGCTGTTGCTACTGTAGTAACAACCATAGCTGCTACTAATACTACTGAAGCAATTTTCTTAGTTATTTTCATTTCTTCCTCCTATTCCAATAAAAATTTTCTCATGATTTTTATTATATAGTACTTTCACTCTAGGATATAAATCCCCTTTATGGGAAGGCACCCTGACAGGCGCCTGTCCCGATTGCACATCTTATTCGCCGGTAATACCGGTATTTTCAATACCCTGAATAAACTGTCTCTGTACGAATAAGTACAGTACTAACAACGGTGCGATTGAAATCAAAATCGCTGACATTCGTTGTGCTTCATTCAAGGCGTTAGCACCACCTGTTGCAGCCCCATTATCGTATGAAGCAAGGTTTCCAGGAAGTAAGTCTACAGCATCTCTTAAGAAAATACTTGTAGAATATGTCTCGTTCCAGTTAAATACAAACGAGAACAAGAATACTACTAAGATAGTAGATAATGATAATCGAATTGCTACATGATAGAACACTCTCATAGAACCGGCGCCGTCGATCATGGCTGCTTCATCCAATGACTTTGGAATCATGTTGAAGAAGTTATAGAAAATCAAAATCAACATTGTTGAGTATGTTCCCTGTCCCAACAGTGCCATAAAGAACTGTGGCCAGATGGAATTCATTAAATTGATTCCTGTCAAAGTGTTCAACTCTGTAAACATCATTACTCGAGGAATTGTAAGCAATGGTACCGGAAGAATAAATGCTAAGATCAACATTACGTACCAAAGATTACGTCCCTTAAATGTGTATCTTGATAATGCAAAACCTGTTGTTGCTGATACCATTGTCTGTCCAATCGCTAAGAGCGCTGAGAACCAAATGGAATTGATTAATGACGCCGGTACATTCAACTGTTTGATTGCATTATTAAAGTTACTAAATGTTGCATTTTTTGCAATCCATGTGATAGATGGATCAATCAAGTCTGCTTCGTTCATAATAGACTTTGCAATCATTTCAAAGATTGGGCTTAAGAATACATAGCCAATACAAATCAATACAAAGTAAATTAAAAACTTGGACGCAAACTGTACAATTTTTAATTTCTTCAATTTGGCAAAGTTGATGTTCTTCAATGAAGAAAGGCTACTCTTCTTTGCCACTTCATTTTTATTTTCCATATAACTTTGCCTCCTTTGCCTCGTGTCTCTTCTGAGATTTTAATCTTCTCTTCTGATACTTTTCGAGTTTCTTTAATTTCTTTTCCTGCTTCTTTCTTGCTTTGATATCCTTTGGTGTTCTGTCCTTGAACAGTAAGAATATAAATCCGATTAACAGGAGTGCAATAAAGCTGTAAATCCATGCATAGGTTGCTGCGAAACCAAGTCCGGAACTTAAGTCACCGGTCTTTTCTTCAATCAATTCATACATTGGATTGATTGCATCGAACATACCTAACTGAATTACTGTAAATACTGTGATAATTAATCCAACACCCTTTAACATTGGGATTGTGATTTTCCACATAATCTGCCAAGCGTTTGCTGAGTCAATCTTTGCTGCTTCGTAAATACTTGGGTTGATCTTCTGTAAACCATTGATAAACAATACAATTGGAATACCTGTAAACCAAAGAATAACTGAAAGCCAATCAAAGATTCCTGCAAGACCGTTTGCTAATGGTCTGGAATAACTATCAATAATCTGCATAATGAAAATATTTGAATATGCATTTGTTGTTGTCTTTGCTGCTGTTGCAGCTGCTGATGCAGCATCACCCTTACCCTGGGCCGTTAATAACTGCTGCATTACCGGACCCGACATGATAATAACCGGAAGGAAATAAATTGTTCTTAAAAGTCCCTTACCAACATTAATCTTATTTAACAGGTACGCGATAATAAATGATAATACTACTACAATGAATGTGTATGGAATAATCATTCTAAGATATCCCAATAATGCAGGAAGGAATTCCTGGTTTCCTACAAAAGCATTAATGTAGTTTTTCACCCCGATGAATTCCATCTGGTAACCCCAAGCTGTAGAACTTACAGCATTGAAGCTCAAAATGATGGTCATTACAAATGGGAATAATGTGAAGATTGCAAAACCAAGGATCCAAGGAGCCATAAACATATAACCGTTTCTGTCCTGTCTCTGCTGGTATGTACGCATCTTCTTCTTTTTCTCTTTTTTCTCTGCTACGGCAGCTTCCTTTACAGGTTCTTCTGCAACTTCTTCTACCGTTTCTTCTGCTGTTTCAACTACAGGTTCTTCCACAACTTCTGCAGCGGCTTCTTCCACTACGGCTTCTTCCACTGCTACCGGTGCTTCCTGTTCCTGTGCTACTGTTTCCACAACGTTTTCAACTGAACTATCTACTACCTTTTCAACCGCATCATCCATCTGAGTTGGCTGCTTAGGTGTTAATTGATTTTCATCCACTATTCAACACCTCCTTCAACTACTCCAGCACTTGTTGCTGCGATTGTTACACCATTAACCACGATGTCATCATCTGTGTAGTTAATAATAATTGTTTTAATTGTTCCGTCTTTTGAGTACTGGTTTGCAATTACACCACCAGTTGTTTCGTCTTCAGCTTTTTCAACCAGCTTTGTACCATCCCATGTAAATACTGTTCTGGAATCCCAGCTGTAATCTACAACCTGTGATAATGGTGCATTGACTGTTGTATAAATTGTGTTAATCAATTCTTTGTACTGCTCATACTCTGTTGAATAATAATCAGCAGAAGCTGTTGCAGATAACAAATATGATGGTTCCTTTGTTAATACAAAGGATGGGCTTGCGTTGTAGTCAACCATTCTTAACATGTCATCATTTGAGTAGAATGAGAAGTTTGCATATGGTGCGTAAACTTCCATTGTTCCGTGAAGAACCATCTGTAAGAATGGTACGGTATCTGTTTCATATACATACTGAGATGTTCCAATTGGTGACTGGAGATATCTGTCTGTATACTGCCACATATACTTGTTTGGATTAACCATGTTAATCTTTGTGCCCTTATCTTTAATTGCTTTTACAGCATCCTGATACAATTTCACTGTATCTGTTACTGTTGTTCTCTTGTTCTTATTACTTGTATAAGAACTGATTAATTTGTTTGAAATTCCATCGATTGTTAAGGAATCACTCATATCTCCCAAATCATCATACAAATCTGTAAGCCATTCAGCACTCTTTTCAGGAGTTGCATATGCGAACTCTGTTACAGGACAGTTTGATGGAAGAACTTCTGATTTGTCTAATTCCATATACTGTGTACATAAGTGCTTTGCTGCGTTGTTATAGTATGAAACCATTTCTTCATTGATTGAGATAAATTCTCTGGAGAATGATACATCAACACCCTTATCTTTCATGTCTTTCATCATATCTTCGAAGGTTCCTTCTGAACCTACAGTACTTGAAAAACTTGTGCTGTTTGGTTTTGATAATGTTTCTCCTCCGCTCTGCCAACCAATCAAGCCGGAATTAATATTTGCAATTCCGTTTTCGTTCAGTTCACTTAAAATGTTCTGAACATCATCTGCTGTTGTTACAGCAACTTCTTTTGTTGAGAATACACCCTTCTTAGAATCAGCCATTAAGAAGTCAATTCTTAAAGGAATGCTTGTTGCGTTCTGCTGAACTTCTGTTAATACACCTGCTTCAATCAGGTGCTCACGATATGCCTTTGCCATTCCTGCATAATCTGCAGATGGTTCGCCATCGCTTCCGTCACCGGATAAGAACTGGATTGTGAAGTCAATATCGAATTCGTTCATCTTATCCTGTGTTTTTCTGTATGCATCACCCTGCTGGTTTGTTACCTGATAGTATTCACTGTTGTAAAGGAATGATGAGTATACATATGTATAAGCATTCTGCTTTGGCTGTGTAGATTCCGGCAATACATGAATGCTCATATATTCATCTCCTGAATCTGCGTATGCCAAAAATGCTGCCTGTGTTCCATCACCGTGTGAAATACCATATACCGGCATTGTAGGGTTCTTCAAAGGTACAACACTCTGTGATACACCTTCATCTTTGTTTGGTGCATAATGGTGTAATGCTGTAGCCGGGTCAGTACCGTATACATCACCATTGTATTCATTAAATGTTGCACTGTTCTGTTCAAAACGTACTAACGCACCACTTCCATCCGGTACAAATACATAACCAGGTGTTACGTCTAATACTTCCGCTTTGTTATATGCTTTTCCGTCGTAGTAATTAAGAATACCACCGCTTGCTCCAAGGAATGGTGCTATGATAACATCCTTTAATTTATTACTAGAACCGGAAATTTCATCATTTGGAATCTTAATATTAATTGATCCATTTTCATTAAATGTAAGGTAAACATTTAATCCAAGTGTTGCAGCACTTGCTCCGAGTTTAAATTCACACTGGAGCTTGTACTCATGATTTGCTTCATTAACAGCTGTTAAGCTGGAAGCACTTTCATCATCACATGGTGCTGAAGATGCCTTCTGTACCATAGTGTTATCTCCGCTACCTTCGTAGTACTCTACAGTTACTAATGAGTTTGCAAAATCAACGAACTGGTCAGACTGGAAGGATGAATCTGTTGATTCAATGAAATCCATCAATTCAACAGGTGTCATATTGTTCTTATTGGCAAATCCTGTAAATCCTGTATAAGTATCAGATTCAATTGAAACTTTTCCGGCTTCAATCTTTTCAATGATTTCCTTTAAGACTTCGTCTTCTGTCTTTCCTTTATCGGAAACTTTTGCTTTATGCTGTAACGCAAGAATATCTTCCTGGCAACGTTTTAATTTCTTTCTTCCGTCCTTGATTGTATCAATGGAAGGAACATCTAAACCGGTTTTCCAAACATATCCGGTTTTTACGTTTTCGACTGCAATGATATCTTTTTCTTCAAAGAAGAGATATTTGTAATCTCCAACGGTACATAACTCTGTGTAAGAATCAGTATATTCCAATGTAGACTTTACACGTTCCGGTACCGGTCTGGTATCTCTGTTTGTATTCAGGAATGCAGCACCAACACCGGCGGCTACGGAAAGAATCATGAAAGCAAATACTGCCACAGAGATATATTTAATTTTCTTAACTTTCGCTTCCTGTAACATTTCTCACGATCTCCTTTCCTACCGTAATAATAAAGTCGTATAACTGTTCCCACATAATGATTACTACTAATACTACAATTGCAGCAATTAACATAAATACAAATGTAATAATCAAACTTAATACTGTGTGACTAAAGTCATAATCATGTACGGTTGCTAATCCTTCAAAGATTACACAAAGTGACCAGCCTACGCCGACAACCATGATAACTGTTAAAATGAAGGACTCGTTGTATGTAAGTACATATGATAATGCGATTGTTGCTAACATAGCAAACATTGCCGGCATTACACCGTAAGCAGGAATCATATATACCTGTTTTAATGTACCGTCACCATCTGTAATAGAGGTAACGAGGAAGTTACAGATAATAAACAGAATTAAGATTGCAAAGAAACCGATTACTACAGCTCCCATATCCATATCTTCTACATCTGTATACTGATAAATAAATCCTTTTCCTGTCTGGTAAAGCATATAAACACCAAAGAATACAACATAAATAATTGTTGCTGCAATCATGGAGCCGTTCTTACCAACACGGATATCATAATATCTTTCAATCGGATGTCTTGCACACTTAAATGCATAACCGATTTCTCCAACAACCGGTACGTTCTTCAGGAATTCTCCCAAAGCTTTTTTCTTCTTAGGAATTACGTCATTACGATCGATAACTCCGATTAAAATTTTCAAAATGAAGAAGATTACCAGTACTAAAAGGAATGGTCCAATATATTTCTTCAAAGCAACGTTACGTACTTCCCAGAATGCATTGGAATATCCATCTCTGTTTCCGGCAATTTCAAAATGTTCCATAGCCGGTTCATATTCTTCATCATTGTAGTATGCTTTCGCAACACCGTTATGTGCTAAAACGGACATCTGGTTCAATCGAAGAACTGTATTCCAGTCTTCCATGGCTGAATCATAATCACCGTTTTCATATTCTTTTAATGCCTTAAAGATTGTTTCTGCATATTCTGTTGGAACGAAGGACTGAATGTATCCCTTTTCTCCATCAGCAGTCCAGATATTTCCTTTATTATCTACAGCAATTGTTGTTAAGCTGGAGAACAAACCTGAAATATCCATTCCCTGAACGGCTTCACCCATTGAGAAAATCAATTCACCGTCTCTTGTGTAAACATTGATGTATCCGTTTACGTCTGATGTGTAGATAATTCCATCATCATCTGCAGTAACGTCAGTCATGTTTCCTGAACATACAACGGCTTTGAACAAGTTCGCACCGTCTGTACTATGTTTCTTCAAAAGGTTTTCTGTATCACCCATACTTACAGAGTATGCTGTTCCGGAATGATCTACGTATACGTTAGAGAATGTAGATGGAAGTGTATTCAGTATTTCTGATTTTTCTTCCTGTTCTCTGGTGTAGATTAATTTCAGGAATGCCTGCTGCGGTGTTAACTTTGTAAGGTTTGCAGCGAAGTATCCTAAGAATTCTCCGGAGTTTGCTAACTGGATAATACCGTTATAGTTACCTTCTGATACGATGTAGAGGTTTTCACCACTATCAATCGCAACTTTACTTGGCTCGTAGTTTGATGAAGCGGATTCATCAAAGATTGGAGCTGTAGGTCTGTCATACTGTCTTGTGAAGAAGAAATCATATTTATCATTCTGCTTCTTAAAACGGTAAACAGTTTTTGCAGTAGAGTCTGCTACGTATAAATCACCTTTCTGTGTAAGATATACACCCTTTGGTGAATCAAATCTTGTTTCCTGTCCTGATACGGAGAAAGATTCAATTGTGTTGATAATCTTTTCTGTATCAAGGTTGTAAATTACTACTCTCTTATGTCCGGTGTCAGCAATTACAAGAATGTTTTCACCCTTCGCATTCTGTTCAATTAACATATCTTCCGGATCACTTAATCCCAAAGAAGTAATTGTTCTGTCCGGAAGGTAAGCATCCTGTGTTCTTACATATTCACCTTCATCATCTAATGTGTAAGAGTAGCTTGTTGCCTGTGATGCTGCAACAGCAACAACAGATAACATTGTAAATATTAGTGCCAGAAGCAGCACTAATGATTTTTTCAATACTTTTTTCATCGACTGCCTCCTTACTTAATACCTGAATGACTCATTGTGTTCATTACCTTAGACTGCATTGCAATAAAGATAACGAGGTTTGGAATAAACATTACCAACTGTGCGGCTGCCATCATACCTGCAGCTGCCACTGCGTTGTTTGTTCCCACTGAGTTTACGTAATATGTCAATGTTCTTAATGATTCACTAGTAATATAGTTGTTTGAACTTTCTACGTTCTGCCATACCTGCTGGAATGTTAATACGACTGAAGTCGCAAGAGCAGGTTTTGCCAATGGAACAATAATCTTTCTTAAGATAATTGCATCCCCGGCACCGTCCACTACGGCTGCTTCAATCAAAGCATCCGGAATACCATCAACGAACTGTTTTACTAAGAATAAAACAACCGGTGTGGCAATTAATGGAAGGATATGTGCAAACCATGTATTGTAAGCACCGATATTTACAATAATTAAATATCTTGGAATTGCAACGGCTGTAGCGATGAACATCAAAGCCGTCTGGTTAATTTCCCATAAAGCACCTTTGATTCTGAATTTCTTCTTAGAGAATACATAAGCTGCCATGATAGAAATAATGATATTTAATATAACGGTTAATACTGTTACGATTAATGAGTTCAAGAAATATCTTGACATCGGGATTCCCGTGGAACCCGCTAAGTTTAATAAGTTTCTAAAGTTATCCAAGGTTGGGTTATAAACGAATATTGATGGAGGGAATTTAAATAATTCTCCCAACGGTTTAAACGCATTACTGAAGAGGAATATAACCGGAATCAACATCATAATTGACAATGGTAATGCAATTACATGAAACTTGATCTGTCCCTTGGAAAATCTACTTGGATTAATTCTGTTTCCTTGAAAATTTGCCACTTTTATATCCTCCTTTCTAATATTCGTCTTTTTCTGTAAACAACTTATTGGCTACTTTACTACAAATCCACACTAAGATCAGTAAGGATACTGATACTGCTGATGCATAACCCATTTCGTATCGAACGAAAGCGTAGTCATCAATGTGGTTCGCAATCAACTGTCCGGAATAATCCGGTGTTGGG
Organism: Eubacterium sp.; assembly: GCA_016292095.1. Lineage (GTDB taxonomy): Bacteria > Bacillota > Clostridia > Lachnospirales > Lachnospiraceae > Eubacterium_G. The sequence goes on from JAEFAB010000047.1 coordinate 20,562, forward strand.
TTTGCACCTGCGAGGGCAACACCGAGCCAACCCATGTTAAATGCGTTTACGATAGACATAACCGCACCGAATAACATCTGTGGTTTCATAGAAGGCACAGTAATGTAAATAATTTCCTGCGCTCTGTTTTTAATACCATCAACGTATGCAGCTTCATACAATTCCTGGTCGATATTCATAATACCGGAAAGCATTGATAAGAAGCCGATACCCATGGATGACCATAAGGATACGAAAATCATAATCTGCATAAAGTAATCGGATGAAATCAACCACTGAATCGGCTGACTAATCAGTCCCAACTTCTGCAGGTATGCGTTTGCAAGACCTGTCTGGTCACCTGAGAAGATAATCTTCCATACATACTGGATAAATAACTGTCCGGACATGGATGGAATGTACATACATAATGCGTAGATGGTTCTGGCACGAGGAGTAACCTGCGCCAAAATCCATGCCATCAAGAAGGATAAAATATATCCTCCGATACCTACTACAATCGCGTAAAGAATCGTATTCGGTAATACATACTTCATGAATACTTCGTCACCTGTGAGCAATGTAATGTAGTTATTCATTCCCGCAAATGTCGGAGTGTTAATAACGTCAAAATATGTAAATGATAATCCCATACCTATGATGATAGGTAAGAAAATAAATGTAAAGAACAATAATCCGTAAGGTAAAAATAATACGAATACGTGGAAGCCATTTCTGTCAGTGAATTTTTTCTTTCCAACCTGTTCCGCAACTTCTATATTTTTACTCGCTGCCATCGTCTTCCACCTCCGTTTCTGAATAGTCATTTACAGGCATCTGATCTTCTTCCGGAGTTGCCTTTGCCATCTGTTCTTCAATCCATGCTTTTGCATCGCTGTGAAGAACAAAGTTCTTACCTTTAGCCATATCTCCGTTTTCATCATAGAATCCAAATTCCTGCATCTTACGTACAATTTCCTTATTTACATCAGACTTGGCTTCGTCGACAGCAACCTGTGCTGAAGTACCGTCGAATACCATAGATGTCCAGATGTTTGAAATTGTTCTTTCCAATAAGTACTGTCCTGGAGTTCTAGGAACGTCAGTTACAGAATCAATCTGACTCATGATTGTTCTCTTATCTTTTTCATCCATTGGGTTGTTTTCTAACGCAGCCTTGTTTGCTGACAACCAGAAGAATGTCTTACCATAAGTAGAACGAAGTGTCTGTGTATATTCTGTCTGAGCATCTTTACCAGTCCACCATTTCAGGAATTCCCAAGCTTCTTCCTTCATTTCGGAAGTCTTGAAAATTACACCACCTGTACCGTTGGCTACGAAACTTGCGTTTCTTTCGCCATTAGCATTTTCTGTATATAAGTACGGCATTAATTCCCAGTTACCATTTAATTCCTGAGCGCCGTTCTTAATCAATGTGTAATCTTCCATACCAACAATACCGATTGGTGCTGTTGCGTAACGGAATGAGTTAAAGAATGAGTTGATAGATTTTTCCAAAGAGTACTTTGTGAATAAATCACCTAACAACTGTAATCCTCTTACAGCATCCTTAGAGTCAATACCTGTTGTAACACGTCCTGTTGTAGGATCCTGTTCATACAAGTGACCACCGTTCTGTAAGATCATTGGTGCAGTCTGGAAGAACCACTTATAACCTGTAGCACCCTGTGCAATGTTGTGATAGAAGTTCTTACCATATCTCTGAAGAGTAGGAAGAATTTCAATTAATTCATTCCAGTTTGTAGGGCATTCAACACCTAACTGATCAAAGATATCTGTTCTATAGATAACTGCGTTAAAGTCTGTTGTTTCAGGGATTGCGTAAATTCCATCATTGTATACATATGATACAAATGAACCAGATGGGAATCTGTTTGCAACTGACCAGAAATCATCAAACTGTGAAATGTCATATAAAGCACCACGGCTTGATAAGTCGAATGGTACATAAGACATTAATCCTAAAGCAATATCCGGTGTTTCATCCGCTGCAATCGCTAATGTAATCTTGTTAACATCAGGCATGGTTGCAACTTTAACCTTGATATTCTTTCCTGTCTTTTCTTTATAATAGTTTACGAATTCTGTATCTGCCATCTTCTGAAGTAAGTCTACGTGAGTAATCGCTCTGTTTACCCAAACAGTGATTGTTTCACCGTCATCAGGAATTTCAGCAGAATACTTATCGGATGTAAATGTGCTGGCAAGAGACGCAATTCCTGTCCATAATGAGCTGTACCATGCAGAGTTTGGACGTTCTAAAATGTCTTCGTCACCACATACATAAATTCTGTCTAATGTGAATTTGTTTGCTGTAACATCTGTAGTAAATTTACTCAATGATACGAGCACTGAGTTGTCCGGACCTGTTAAGTCTGTCTTATGTAACGCAATGTCATCCGGATACTTGCTGATGTTTTCGATAAACTGAGAAGCTTCATCTAAGTATGCAAGAATTGCTCCCTTGTTTCCGTTTTCAGAATACTGCTGAAGAAGGAATCTGATATGCTGAATAATAATCTTATAAGCCTTCAGATAATTGTCAGTATCCTTGATATAGTTTGTCATTTTCCAGTTTCTGTTTTCGTCTACGTTACTACCTGTAATCTTTGTGATTTCCAATTCGAAATCAGTAACGTGCTTCTGGAGTAATGTAGCATAACGATATGCTTCCATAACAGGTTCATTTTCCTGCTTGATTGTAATTGTGTGTTCTCCTGAATCCAGGAAGAATTCAAATGCGTTTCCATCTTTATCAGAAAGAATTTCATTTGCGTAACCTGATGTTACCGGTGCAAATGAATAGTTATATAATTCCGCAAATGGAACTTCTCCATCAAGATAGATTGTTTCAAATGTTTCGAATTCTTTCTTTTCATTTGCATAATGGAATGCAAGATAGTACTTACCAGGTTTCTTAACGTCGAATTTATATGTAACATCGATACCTGCATTCTGCCATTCCAATGTATTTATCTTCTTGTTATCTATGTCGTATTTTGTAAGTGAAGTTTTTGCTGATGAACCGTAAATTGCATCGATAGAGTTTTTCTTAGAATAAGAAACAGCATCAATCTGGATTGCGTCTTCTGCATCCTTGATGAGATCTGCATTCTGATGACTCTTAGAATATTCTTCGTATGTAATACAGTTTTCAATTGTTTCCGGTGCTTTCGCAGTCAGATTTCCTAATGCAAGTCCACTGGAAGAAACATTTTTAATGATAATTTCATTCTTTCCTTCTTCCAAATAGAACTGGAGAGGAGTAGATGAAACATATGTATTGTTGTACAATGGAACGTCTTTGAACCATTCAACAATCTTATTCTGTGGTAAAGCGATTTCATCACCATAACTATCTGTGTCAAAAGCTTTTTCTGTATCGCTTCCAACATAGTCTGCATAATCTTCTACATCTGTCCACTGCAATGGTAATGCAATTGTCTTCATTTCTGAATATGGCTGCTCTTTATTAATTTTTGCAGAAACAGTAAAATCGGATAACGAATTTCCTGTAGACATGTAATCAATTGAAAGTGTATACATTCCAGCCTTTGCTACATTTACATAGTAATATGCGCTCTGGTTGTAATCCAACACTGTCATCGGAGAATCGTATCCGTCCATAGCTGCGACAATATCATCGCGTGTATCTTCTTTATCAATCTGTTCTTTGTTTTCAGTTAAATACTGTGCTGCATCTATGCCATCTTCCAGCTCGCATACATACTCACCTTCACCTAAATCGGTGTGTTCTTTTATGTAGTTCGTATAGTATGATTCCGGCTGTTCATCTTCTTCAAGGTAAGCATTTGAAAGCAGGTCATAAGCCCACTGTACATCTGATGCACTGGCATCTTCTATGTACTCAGCTTCTGTCTTGAATACGAATTGAAAAAGGCAAACGACGACAGCGGCAATACATGCTATGGCTATTAAAGTAGTAATGATTTTTTTCTTCATTGCCGTCCTCTTTCCTTGTAATCTTTCTAATAATTAATCACGTTTTTTCGTCGTGTGTTACATATATTATTTTGGCACAAAAGCGGAACTACTTTAGGCAGTTCCGCAAAATTGTGCATTAACAATTCTTATTTTTCAAAATCTGAATCTGTGAATCCGTAGTTGTCTTTCAACGCACTCTTTAACTGATCCTGAGCTTCTGTAAGACGATCGTTGATCTTTGTATTCCAGTCAGCAAGTTTAGACTTAACATTATCAACCCAGTTCTTATCTGTCATCCAAGATCCGGCAACTTCTTCATCCCACTTGTTTTCCCATTCAAACATACAACGTGTTGTTTCACCGTTCTTTGTAATAGAAAGAGCTTTTGCCTTGTCTGTGAAATCCCAATACTTTTCAGCTTTCCAGATTTCAAGTACTTTCTGCCAACCTTCTTTTGTTTCATAAACCTTATGAGCTTCAACGTTGTTCCAGATTTCCATCTGTTCGTCAAATGCTGCACCAGTTACTACAGGGAATGAATCGCCTGTTGTTGTTTCTTTAATCTGTGTACCATCTGAGTACTGCTGATCAAAGATTGCTTTCTTAGCTTCTGTACTAGCTGTCCAATATGTAGCGAATGCGTAAGCAACGTCACGCTTTGTCTTTTCTTCATCGCTCCATTCTTTATTATTATCGTCAGCTGCGTAGTTGTGGATACAGATTGGATCCATTACGACTCTGATTGTGTTATCACAGAAGTCTGTAGCAGGGTATGGGTAAATATCCCAGTCACTTGCATTTACATATGTATCAGACTGTGAAGCAGATTCATCTGCTGCAGCTGTGATATACCAAGGATCTTCAAAGTTTGTTAAAGTTCTGTTCTTTGTGAAGAAGTACCAAGAATAATCAGTACATTCTTTCATGATTTCAAGAGATACATTTCCGGCACCGTTATCTGTATCAACAGTTGACTGTGACCATTCGTTCATGTATGAAAGTAAGCTCTTTACTTCGTCATTATTTAAATCAACAGAGTTTTCTTCTTTGATCTGTTTGTTAATTGTTGTTGTTCCGATATCTACGATACTTGCTGCAGTACCTTTGCTTCCCCAATAGCTTGAGTGGTCAGTATTTGCAACAAATTCTGTATAGTCATCGATATCCCAATCCGGTTCAGGAATTGAAATATTCTTACTAGATGCTAATGACTTGTTAATCCAGATACCGGCTGGAATTGTGTATGATGGAAGTCCACCCTGGAATCCGTAGTAGTTCAAGTCGCTCATAAGGTTTGCATTGTATGCCTTATAAGTTTCATCATTTGCGTAATCTGAAAGGTCAGCTACAAGACCCTTCTTAATATCGTTTGGTACGTCAGTTGATCCCCAAACGTCAGGATACTTTCCGTATGTAGCCTTAAAGTTTTCCATTTCCTGTTCCCAAGATGGAGTACCTACCTGATCAGGATCACCTTCTTTTGACCAAAGGTTAATCTTGATATTTGGATAAGTTTCGTTAAACTTATGTGCTACTGCATATACCTGAGCTACGTTACTAGCTGTAATATCTTCAGGCTTTAATTCCTGATGTCCCATATCTTCATAGTATTTTCCATCACCGGACCAAACCATGATAGAAACTTCACCTTTAACGTTTTTATCTTTTAAATTTGTAGCTCCTAATTTAGTTTTTGTTTCACTTAACTTTGAGCTCTTGCCATTCCCCTGTGAACCTCCATTAGATCCACCACATCCTGTCATCACCATAGACGCACCAAAAACTGCGGCCATAGAAAAAGCTAATGCTTTGCGACTAAATTTTTTCATTTTAATATCCTCCTCCTTATCGAAAAAATTTCACTTACATTAGAATCCACATAGTGATATTCTTGAAAACATTTTATCACAGAGATATGTACAAATCAACAACAAAAAACGTTTTAAGCTTCATTTCTCTTGTGGATTTTTTACTATAACTTTAAAATGTTTTTATGAATTTATAACTAATTTCCACGATTTTCTGTTTTTTTTATAACGTTTTTTTTTGCATTTACCACATCTAGAATAAAACTATTTTTATACAACTAAATCTTGTATCCTTCTTTCAGTTCCTTTTTTCCCTCTTTTTTGCACAAAAAAGCGGTCAGTTTAAAACTGACCGCCTGAATTTTTATTTTTTTCTTAAGCCTGTTCTCTTCTCTTTGAGAATACAACTACTGCTGCTGCTGCGAATACTGCAATCATTCCGAATGCGATTGGTTCGAAATCACCAGTTGATACTGTAGTTGTTGTAGTTGTTGAAACGCCAGCTGCTGATGTTGTAGCTGTTTCTCCTGCAGGAGCTGCTGTGTTTTCAACTAATGAGAATCCTGAACATGTGATTGTTGTAGGTAATAAAGCATCTTCATCAGTGTCTTTTGCTACTGCATCCTGTCCACCGTCTGCATATGTATATGCTGCTGCTTCATCTTCTCTGTCACCAAATTCACCACCGATACCAAAGTAGATGGAATCAGCGTTACAAGCTGCTGTAAATGTATCGTTTAATGTTGTAGCACTTCCCTTTTTAAGTCTGATCCACTTACCGTATGCAATATCTTCTTTTGTAGCAACTTTGATGAATACCCACTTGTTACAGTTAGATGACTTTAATGTCACATTGATTTTGTATTCTTTTCCTTTTTCAATGCTAACAGAACCAAATCCATCTTTAGTATTCTGGTAAACCTGTCCGCCCCAGATACCGCCCCAGCCGATTTCCTTGATATCAGCTGTCCAGCCGTCTGCTGACTGAGATTTTAATGTTCCTTCTGCACCTTCGTACCAGATACCATGTCCAGCACCTTCTTCTCTTCCGAAGTAGCTTCCCCATGTATCTTTAGCCATACAGTTTACTGTCATCCCTGCAGTAAGAGCAAGCGCTGCAACTACTGCCATGACTCTTTTAAATTTCTTCATTATTTTGTCCTCCTCTTAATATGCGAGACTATCGCTTTTATAAACGAAGTATAGCACGAACACACCCCTAATTCAATGGATAAAATCGGTTTTTTCTATCTTTCAGACATAATCAACAATTTTTTTGGCGCGTATCTGTACATTTTGCCTAATTTAATTGCTTTTTCAATCTATATTTAATATAATGAAGCAGCAAAGGAGGATTCAACAATGCGTTCAATTATTGCACTTACATATTTATTTTTATTTCTTGTTTTTTCCCTTCCGGTTATGCTGATTGCATTAATCGTGGGATTATTTTCCATGAAGGCAAGGGATTATATGATGCTTCGGTTTGTTCAGTTTGGTTTACAGACGGTGTCCAAATACATTGTCGGCGCTAAGGTTACCGTCAACGGAATGGACAATATTCCGGACGACCGAGGAGTATTATTTATAGGAAATCACACCAGTTATTTCGATGTTATTACAACATATCCGTTAATGAAACGACCTACCGGTTATGTTGCCAAAAAGGAAATTAAGAAGATTCCGATTCTTCCGTGGGTAATGTATTTTGTTCATTGTCTCTTTTTAGACCGCGAAGACCCTCGCGCCGGATTGCAGACAATCATCAAAGCTGCGGAACAGGTTCAGAACGGAATCTCTATTGTAATCTTCCCGGAAGGTACCCGTTCCAAAGACGGAAAACTAGGAGAATTTAAAGAAGGTTCTTTTAAGATTGCTTCCAAATCAAAATGTCCGGTAATCCCTATGGGAATCTCCGGCACTCCGGATTTGTTTGAGAATCATACACCATGGATGAAGCCTGCCGAAGTAACCATCAATTTCGGAGAACCTATTTATACAGAAGAAATGAGTCGCCAGGAACTGAAAGAACTCCCTTCTTTGGTTCGTGCCGAAGTTGCGAGACTTTCCGGTCAGGAATAGAAAGGCATTGTCATTTCAATGTTTCAATGTTAAAATATCACAAGACTTTAAAATAGTGGAGGTACAAAATGATTAATACACCAGTTCTTGCAGTTGCCACATACGTGTGGATCATCTCAATCGTTCTTCTGGTTATGATTGCTGTTATGGCAGTTTTATATTTTCTCGGAAGAAAAGCAGAAAAGAAACAGGACGAACAGCAGAAGGCGTTGGAATCAAACGCACAGACCATCAGCTTATTTGTTATTGATAAAAGAAAGATGAAATTAAAAGATTCCGGACTTCCAAGTGTTGTTTTGGAACAGGCACCAAAGCTTGCAAAACTTACAAAGATTCCTATTGTAAAAGTTAAAGCCGGTCCACGAGTTATGAATCTCATTGCCGACGCGAAGGTTTACGATGCACTCCTTCCAAAACAGGAAATCAAAGCAACCGTAAGCGGACTTTACATTACATCTTTTAAAAGAATTCGCGGTCCTGTAGCAGAACCACCAAAAAAGAAAAAATTCTTCGGAAAGAACTAAAATAAAAAAAATGATTGAAAGAACTTCTTTCAATCATTTTTTTATTGTCCGTTAATATCGATGATAATTTTGCTGTCCGTAACTTTGGTGTTATCTGCATACAATTCATATTCAATCAAAAGATTAATATTATCTGTAATTTCTTCCACAGCAATTTTCTTTGTCATAACTTCCAGCAAAATATCCCCGTACGGTGTCCCGTAAAGAGACTGACTGTTTTTCCCTTGCTGAAAAATCAGTTTTCCGTTTACCATTCCGTTTCGAAGAACTTCAACTTTGTCTTCATTAAACTTAATGGTATTTTTTGTAGTCATTCCACTCTCTTCTTCAATATCATCATATAGAAGATAGTGCTTATTGTTTTTTCTGTAATATTTTCCACGAGCCATCAGTTCCACGGTTTCTTCTCCGTCCACCGCTCCCTGAAGCCCCGAAATTTTTACCAATACGTCTTTATCCATCTTTGAATTTCACCCCATTCTGTTTTTTAGTACTCTTCAATGTTTATCTGCTCAATCAATTCGATATGGAACGGCATAATGGAATTTGCAAACGCTTTAAATTTTTCTTCCGCATCACTGACATAAAAACTATATTCGCTCTGATGTTCAGCTTCTGCACAAATCCCCTTTTCTTCCAACAGTTTCCCAAGACTCACTGCAGTTTCATAAGCCGGATTTACAAGATTCACGCCTTCCCCCATAATTTTTCCAACAGTGCTTCGCAACAATGGATAATGGGTACAACCCAAAATCAGGCTGTCAATATTCTCTTCCTTCAAATCCTTTAAATATCTGGAAGCAATTTCGTCCGTTACCGGGTCATTCAACATTCCCTCTTCCACCAGTGGGCAAAACAGCGGACACGCTTTTCCTACAACCTCGATTTCCGGATCAATTCCCCGAATGTATTTTGTATATAATTCACTCTTAATCGTACCTTCTGTTCCAATAATTCCGATACGTTTGTTCTTCGTCGTTTCAATCGCAGTTTTTGCTCCCGGCTTTACCACACCGATTACCGGAATGTCCAGTTCCGCTTCCACTGCCTCCAGTGCAAATGCACTTGCTGTATTACACGCAATCACGATAGCCTTTACATTCTTTGTCTGCAAAAAATGAACAATCTGTCGTGAATAGCGGATAATGGTATCTTTTGATTTACTTCCGTAAGGAACTCTCGCCGTATCTCCAAAGTACACAACGCTTTCCTGTGGAAGTTGTCTGATAATTTCTCTCGCTACTGTCAATCCACCCACACCGGAATCAAAGACTCCAATGGGTGCGTTACTATATTTCATAATCTCTACACCTTTGCTTCTTAGTACCAATATTTTAACATTTTAGGAAAATAATTCAATACCCTTGAATATTTCTGTGTAAAACAGTCAACACTCTATACAAATCAATTTTCAAGGAGATTATATTATGAAAAAATATCAGTTCTTAATCATTGTTTTTGTATTTTGGTGGAGTATTTTTTGTCCTTCTCTCGGTTACCCTTCCGAATCCTGTTCTATTCCTTCGGTTTCAGAGAGTACTTCTCCACAAAAGGAAATGCAGGAACCATCCCTGCATTTTCGCTTCAAATATTTTACTTTTCTAAATCAGTTTCTTCCGGACTAATCTTCATTAACGAATTCCGTTAAATAAAGCTGTTCCGTCAGAGATAATTCTTCCAGATGATTATACGCCTTTTGTGCCGTTTCCATATCCTGAAACAGTGCAAAGACTGTCGGCCCGCTGCCACTCATAATGGAACCGATTGCTCCGTCAGCCATCAGCTGTTTTTTAATCGTATCAATAATCGGATATTCCGGAATGGTAACATCTTCCATAACATTGTAAAGCAATTTCGCCAACTGTTCCAGATTCCGGTTCTTAATTGCTTCCATCAGCCCCTTTGTATCCGGATGTTTTTCAATTTCTTTTGGTCGGATGTTTCCGTATACAAATGCAGTGGATACAGAAACCGGAGGCTTCGCAATAATAACGGGACACTGCGGTGGTGCCGGCAAGGGAGTCAGTTTTTCTCCGATCCCTTCCGCCAAAGCAGTTCCTCCCAGAATGCAATAAGGAACGTCTGCTCCCAGTTTCACGCCTCGCTCCATTAACGCTTCACGGTCAAAGCCCAGATTGAACATTTCATTGATCCCTTTCAGGGTTGCCGCGCAGTCAGCACTGCCCCCTGCCATTCCCCCGGCAATCGGAATTCTCTTATGAAGTTCAATTTCCACGCCTTCGTGAATATCTTTCTCCTCCATCAACATTTTTGCTGCCATATATGCCAAGTTTCCTTTTTCATTATCCAGAACCATAGTATCGGTCTTTACCACAATGCGGTCCTTCTCCGGAATTTTGCGGATGATGACATCATCATAAACACCAACTGTCTGCATAATCATTTCCAGATTATGATACCCGTCCGGTCTTTTTTCCAGAACGTCCAATCCTAAATTTATTTTCCCATATGCTTTTAACTCTATTTTTTCCATTTGTTTCTCCATTTTTTCTGTCGTAAAGTAATTATACTCTATTGACAGGATTTTACAATCAGCAGTTTGTCACCTTTCTTTAATTCTTCATCCTTCAAATCATTCATTTCCATAATTTCCTCGGTTGTTGTACGGTTTCTTTTTGCCAGTTGCCACAAGGTATCCCCCTGTTGTACAACATATCCGCGAATCAACGGAATGGATGCAAGCTCTTCCATGTCGATTGCTTCTTCCCGCACCTCTTTCAGAATCTGTTCTTTTTCCTCACGGAACACCAGAACCTCCATCGCAACCACCGCCTTGACTTCCACCTGTTTTCCGTTCAGCAGATTTGAAGAAATCTGCTCTGTTCTCCAGTCAATATAATACCGGTCTGTCGGGGCAATGTTTTCCGCATCAATAATATGTTCAAAGGGAACTTCTTTTTTCTTTCCGGAAATCGGGTTGTTGTCATCTGCGGAAATGTACAAAATCTCTGCCACAATTTTTCCCATGATTTTGATACTGTGATCCCCCGGAATCACATTTTCTATCTGCAGTCGCGCATTGCCGTTGCAAAGTTGAAGGATCTTTCCCTGATCCTCATCCACATCAATCTTCACTGCTTCCTTGGTTCTTGCCTGATTTTTCACCAGCAGACGGTGGAGTTTCTGTTCCTTGAATTCCGGAATAACATTTTTGTTCGGTGCATACAGGTCCACAACATTTTCATAGTTCTGTTCCTGATACAACTTCACATCCAGTTTCAACAATGCTGTAAGATTCAACTGTTTCATTTCATCGGTTCCGTTCGGCACCGGGGTCAAATTGGCATCGCACAATTTTGCCTCCACAAAACTAATCATGCCTTCTTCCGATTCACTCATTTCCACAACTCCATGGAATCCAAGGGTTGATTCCATCCACTGCTCTGTTCCGTTTTCCTCCTCCGGAAGATACAGCAAAAACACAAACAGTTCGCCCGAAACTTCCAACTGCCGGTCTAACGGTTTTACGGAAATGGTGTTCAGTCGAATATCCTTCCAAACAATCTTCTCAATTCCCGGTTTTCCCGCCGGCACTTCTAACTGTTCGCTGATTCGGAACATCTCACTGCTGTTTGCTTTCACCTCCAGCACTTCCACTTCTTTAGAAAGCACTTTCAAATTTTCTTCCGGAACCACTTTAACCATTTCCAAATCTTCCAATTGTTCCACGGTTATGTATGCCATAACGCTGATTTTATAAATATAATTTCTGCCATCAATCAGTTGAAGAGAAGAAGAAATGATTTCCATCCTTGCTTTTGCTTCTCCGCTTTCCACATCAGGCACTTTCATCACTTCCCGAAATCCGCTTTCTCCTTCAATACAGCAGACATGTTCTTCATTTTCCCCATTGTACAAAATTTCATAGTTCAACTTTCCGTCAATAGTAATCTGATTATTTCTCACAGTAACCTGCTCTGCCACGGCACGTTCTTTTCGGCAAATAACATTTCCGATTGCCGGACCGGCTTCATTTACGGTTCCTTCATGACTGACATAAAACGTGGTGACAAAATTCTTTTTCACCACATTCATATGAATATTATTTCTGATTACTTCCATACTTCCCACCTCTCTTTGTTTATACTAAAATCTTATGCCGGAGTTTGGCGGGATTATTCACTAAAAATAATATTTTTATCCGTGTATTCAATTTTCACTACAAGATAAGGATAGGATTCTCTTTTCCGTTGTTGGTATTCCTTCGGGCCGGAAAACTCCGTAGTAACAAAAATCCCATTGTCACTTTCATACAGTTCTTTGACCCGGATGCGATAGCCCGTATATTCCTGTTTCCCGTACCCGATCAGAATATAGGTAAATTCTTCATCCGAAAACGTCACTTTAAAAGGAGCTTTCTTCCGTTCTTCCACAATCCGTTTTACCGGTTCTGTTAATTCAATTTCCGAAACCACCGTAAAATCCAAATCATTCTTTTTCTCCCGATTCAGTGGTTCCATTCGACAACCGTTCAGCACAATAAGGATTCCCCAAAGTAACAGCCACATTCTGGTTTTCTTCATAATAAAAACACCATAATATATCTTATTTCAATATATTATGGTGTTCGTTCTCTTTATGATTTTTAGTTTTAATTACTGAAGCATTCCGTTTACGAGATCAATCATATACTGACCGAGTTTTGCTCTCTTAGCCTTCGCATCATCAAAATCAGTACCCTTCACGCCGTAGTAGAACTTCAATTTTGGTTCTGTTCCGGATGGTCTTACGCAAACCCATGCACCATCTTCCAAATCGTAGTATAAAACGTTGGATGTAGGAAGCCCTGTCTTTGTAACTTCTCCGGTTTCCATGTTCTTAATTGTATCTTCTCTGTAATCTCTGGCAGCAAGAACCTTGTAACCTGCGATTTCAGTCGGAACGTTTGCACGAAGTTTTTCCAAAGTATTGGCAATCTTTTCAATACCTTCTTTACCCTTCAGTTCGATTGACTGAATTCCATCCTGCCAGTATCCGTACTTATCGTACATTTCGATCATCTTATCCCAAAGAGACATTCCCTTTGTTTTGTAATAAGCTGCTGCTTCACAAAGTGCCATAGTTGCAACAATGGCATCCTTATCTCTGGCATGTGTACCGATAAGGCATCCGTAGCTTTCTTCGAAGCCGAAGCAGTAGTGACCTTTTCCGGTCTGTTCCATATTTAAAATATGCTGTCCGATATACTTAAATCCTGTTAAACATTCAATTAAATCAATGTTGTAATATTTAGCAATATCGTCTGCAAGGTTTGTTGTTACAATCGTCTTAATCAAAGCACCATCTTCCGGAAGAGTTCCTGCTTCCTTCATCTGGCTGATTTCATAATCTGCAAGAAGAGAACCAGACATATTACCGGTCAATACATGATATCTTCCCGGTTCATTTCCTTTGACATATACACCTAAACGGTCTGCATCCGGATCCGTAGCAAGCAACAAATCTGCGCCTACTTCATTTCCTAACTTCACAGCCAATTCAAATGCTTTTTCTGATTCCGGATTTGGGTAACCTACTGTTGGGAAATCTCCATCCGGAAGTTCCTGTTCTTTTACAACATATACATTTTCAAAACCTAATTCTTTCAGAATTCTGCGAGCAGGAATATTTCCTGTACCGTGAAGCGGTGTATAAACAATCTTAATGTCCTTCTGAACCGCATCAATTGCATCCTGATTTTTAACCTGTTTCTTCAATGCTTCAATATACTGATCGTCAACTTCTTTTCCAATCTGTACGTAAAGACCTGCCTGGATAGCTTCTTCCTTATCCATAGTCTTTGCTTCAGTCACATCAAGACTCTTTACAGCAGCCATAATGTTTTCGTCATGAGGTGGTGTAATCTGTGCACCATCTTCCCAGTAAACTTTATAACCGTTGTATTCAGCCGGATTGTGACTTGCAGTAATATTAATTCCTGCAATACATCCTAAGGTACGAACTGCAAAAGACAGTTCCGGTGTTGGTCTCAATGATTCGAATACATAGGCCTTAATTCCGTTTGCATTCAAACATAATGCTGCAGCATCTGCAAATTCCGGAGACATTCTTCTGGAATCAAATGCAATCGCAACACCCTTTTCCTGACCATTCATTTTGATAATATAATTTGCTAAACCCTGAGATGCCTTTCTAACTGTGTAGAAATTCATTCTGTTGGTACCGGCACCGATAATACCACGAAGCCCTGCTGTACCAAATTCCAATTCTTTGTAAAATCTGTCTTCAATTTCTTTGTCATTTCCTTCTAAAGCTTTTAATTCTGCTTTAGTTTCATCATCAAAATATGGATTTGCTAACCATTCCTGATAAGTATCCTTATAACTCATATTTTTCCTCCCATTGTTTACCATGGTGAAATTAACAACTAGTCTATTTTTTGCCCATTTGGTGTTATTATAATACAAACTTTACCGAAATGGAACAAGAAAAAACGTTTTTATACTGAAATTTGTTGAAAATTTGATATTGTTATGAAAATGTATAGAAAAAAACTACAATGACGCAATAAATTCCCTTCTGAATCCCTCCTGTTCCTGAAAAGCTTTCAGCTTCTCCTCATTTTTCTCCGAGTACCATGATTTATTGGAGTTGTAATAGTAGTTTACAATCTTCCAAAACTTCTCCGGATATGAAAAAAGAGCTTTCAGCACCGTATACTCTTCCTTCTTTAAAGGATTCTCCGTTTCGTAATGTCCCAACACCTCATGACCCAAAGCAATATTCCAGTTGTTTTTTTCCAGAACTTTTCTTAAGAAATCATATACATCCTGAATCCGTGGACCATAGTAAACCTTCGAAAGATGAACCAGCACCGGATTCTGTTGTTCAAAGCCTATGGCATGCTGATTGTAATTTCCATGAAGGATCTGTTTCTGGCAAATTGCATTCCGGTATAGTTCCTCATACGCTGACTGTTCCAACAATGTAACAGTCTCTTTTCCCTGATTCCAATACGCTTCAATAATTCCCTGAAGATATCGCTCAAAGTAATTCTTATTTTTTCTTTTCCCAATATAGTTTTTAATGTGTAAGATTTCCTTATTGTGTTTCCGGAATGCATCCAGCATATTTTTCGCCGGATAGATTCGCACAGTTTCATCCCAAATCGTCGCCATCTCCCTACAGTGTTTGTGAATTTTTCCAAGGTTCTTCGCTGCTTTTTCCAAATGCTCTCTCCTTCGAATGTCACATTCTTCTACATCATATATTTTTTTCAATACATAGCCGAATCCATCTTCCCCAACGCTAATTATTCGATTTTCTTTATTATGTATCAACTTCTCAGTTTTAATCCCTCCCTGTTCCAGATATTCCTGGACCGTGAATATGGTTTCCAGTTTTTCTTCACTGAAATCATATTCCATCAGAATATATTTTCCCGTAGCCGTATAACATCCATAGTTTCCCCGATACTTAAAAGCGCTATCGACCTTCAGATCGTACTGTTCAAAGATTCCTATTGCCTTTTCATTCATACATTCCACCCACTTCGCGTCTGTTTTCTACTCCTAGACTATGAGTGGGCCTCGGCTTTTATGACATTGAGTGGAATGCAATTTACCAAAAGAAAAACACCGGACCAGCTTCCGATGTTTTCCTCGTTTATATTAATTTTTTCGCTTCTTCCATTAACAGTTCTTTTTGATTTTTTTGCGGTTCCTTCAAAACAATATCCATTAACTCATCCAGAACCGTTCCTATTTTTTCTCCCACAGGGCATCCTATGGCAATCAAATCCTTCCCGGAAATATTCATCTCCTTAATGGAAGTACAAATCCCTTCTTTAACAATCAATTCATACTGTTCTTTCGTGTACAGATAGGCATCAAATCCGTTTTCTTTTCCATAGTCGCTTTTTCCCTGGAAATCTGCATAAACCAATTGCAAATAATTGTCATAAATATCTTTACCGATTTTATAAACACTTCTGCGAATCGCTTCCGGACTTGCTCCCAACGCTGTGGTTGTAGGCCGGTCATCATGACAATCCACCAGTTTCGAAACTACCTTAATTGTCTTGTTATCCATCTTCATCCGACGCATCACTTCCACTGCCATGGTACTCCCCACATGGGCATGCCCGTAAAAATGATCTCTGCCATCCTTGGTAGTCCTACTCTTCGGTTTTCCCACATCATGTAACAGTGCTGCCCATCGCATGGTTTTATTTGCCTGCACATGCTTCATCACTTCCACGGTGTGCCTTCCCACATCATATTTGTGGTACGGCGTATTCTGCGGGCATTCCACCATGGCATCAAACTCCGGCAATACTACCTTCGTCACTCCCAACTCATATGCATCCATGATTTTTTCCGGATGCTTGGAAAGAAGAAGCTTTTCCATTTCCGTATGTATTCTCTCTGCACTGATTTTTTCCAGAGTCGGAGCCAACGTCCGAATCGCTTCTTTCGTGGTCTCTGATACGGTAAATCCCAACTGCGCGGAAAAACGAATTGCACGAAGAATACGCAATGCATCTTCTTCAAAACGCTGTTCTGCTTTTCCTACACAGGTAATGCACTTTCGCTGCAAATCTCCCATTCCGTCAAAGGCATCGATTAATCCCACCGTCGGATTGTAGGCCATGGCATTGATGGTAAAGTCTCTGCGCTTCAAATCTTCAATCAGATTAGAAGTATACTCCACGGAGTCCGGATGTCTTCCGTCAGTATATTCGCCGTCAATTCGATAGGTTGTTACTTCATAACCTTCCCCACCAATTCGTACTGTCACGGTGCCATGCTGTAAACCGGTATCCAAAGTCTTATGAAAAACATCTTTTACCTGCTGTGGCAAAGCTGACGTGGTAATATCCCAGTCATCCGGCGTACGCCCCAAAATGGCATCCCGGACACAACCGCCCACCGCAAAGGCTTCATGACCGTTTTCTTCCAAAACAGACAAAATAATCTTTACATTCCGTGGTACATCTATTTTAAAATCTTTGTTTCCATTATATTGTTCCATTTAGTCCTCCAAAGCCCGGTTCATAATTTCCAGTGCTTTTTTCAAATCTTCTTCCTGAACGGCAGAATAATTAATAATAAACTGATGTTTAAAATTTTCATTATCATTATAGCAGTATTCCGCCACCGTAGAAATATTAATATTGTTGTTTTTTAATTTTTCCACGTACTGCTCATCATCAATATCACGATTAATCTTCAGAATAAAATGCAATCCGGCATTTTCTTCTTCAATGGTTACTTTATCAAAAATCGGAGATTCCTTAATTGCCGTCAAAATATGATTTCGATACTCCCGATAATAATTTCTCATTCGATTGATATGTCTTTCATAATATCCTAACCGGATAAAGTTTGCCAGCGTGTACTGTTCAAAACCGGTAACCGTACTGGAATAAAAGTCAAACTTTTCCCGAAATACTTTCATCAGTTTTTCCGGCAAAATCATATAAGCAATGCGAATAGACGGTGCCAATGTTTTTGAAAAGGTATTCATATAAATAACCCGTTCTTCATCAATACTGGCAAGGGTTGGAATCGGTTTGCCACTAAAACGAAATTCGCTGTCATAATCATCCTCGATAATATAACTGTCGTTGTCTCTTGCCCACTGAATCAGCATATGTCTTCTTGCAACCGGCACAACACAACCGGTTGGAAAATGATGGGACGGCGACAAATGAACTGCTGACGCATTGCTTCCTTTCAGTGCTTCTACCTTTAAACCGTTCCGATCCACCGGAATCCGAATACAACGAATTCCGTTGCTTTCATAAACTTTTCCAATTTTTTTATGTCCCGGATCTTCTACAGCAATCATAGAACTATGTCCCAAAATCTGTACAATCAGTCCATAAAGATATTCCGTTCCTGCACCGACAATAATGTTATTGGGATCAATACTCAAACCTCGATACTTTTCCAGATGCATGGAAATATATTGGCGAAGCGGCGCTACCCCCTGGCTCTCCGGACTTTCCAAAAAAGAGTTTTCCTGATCCAATAAGGTCTGTCGCATTACCTTAGACCAGGTGGAAAACGGAAAACTGTCATAGAGAATATGATTGGATTTAAAATCCACCAACCATTTTTTACGTTTCTTTTCCGCCACGGGAATTCTCTTCTTTTTTCCCTGAATATATTTTCCGCCAATATCCCCGGCAAAATATCCTCTCTTTTCCTTTGCAAAAATATAACCTTCCGTCACCAATTGGGCATAGGCATTTTCCACGGTAATCACACTGATTCCGTGACTCTTTGCAAACTCCCTTTTGGAAGGCAGTTTTTCTCCCGGTTCAATTTTCCCGGTGAGAATATCATTTTTAATACAGTGATACAGATATTCATAAATGGGATGACTGCCCCTTTTTTCCAAATCATATAACATTGGCGGCTCCTTTCTGGTCTTATGTTTCTTTCAATAATTGATAATATCAATAATACCACATTCAATGTATAATGCAATCATTGTTACAACTAGGTTGGAGGTAAACCATGAAACGATTAATGACAATTCAGGATATATCATGTATTGGAAAGTGCTCTCTTACGGTGGCACTGCCAATTATTTCTTCTATGGGAATTGAAACTGCCATTGTACCTACTGCAGTTCTTTCCACCCATACTCAGTTTCCGAATTTTACCTTCCGTGATTTAACGGATGATTTGGAACCTATCAAAAAACACTGGGAAAGTCAGAAGTTCCAATTTAGCACAATTTATACCGGATACCTTGGTTCTCAACGTCAGATTAAAATTGTATCAGAATTCTTTGATACTTTTGGCAGCAAAGATAATTACATTGTGGTCGATCCCGCCATGGCAGAGGATGGAGTTCTCTATCCCGGATTTGATGGGCATTTTGCTAAAGAGATGAAACATTTATGCGGCAAGGCAGATATTATTCTTCCGAATATTTCCGAAGCGTGCCTGATGTTGGGAGAAACCTATCCCGGTGAAGATGCCTCTTTGGAATTCCTTCAGGAGTTATTAAAGAAATTAGTAGCATTGGGATGCAATACTGCAGTAATTACCGGCGTTTCTTTCCCGGACGGCACCCTGGGCTTTTTAGGATATCACAAAAAAAATAAGGAATTCTTCAGTTATGGAACTGAAAAAATTCCTTATCGTTCTCATGGGACCGGCGATGTCTTTTCCAGCACATTCTCCGGTGCGTTAACCAAGGGCTTTTCCATTGAGGAAGCCTTAATAGTTGCTGCAGATTATACCTGTGCCTGCATCAAGAATACTTATCTTGATCCGGAACATGTAACCTATGCAGTAAATTTTGAAGCAGAAATTCCTTATCTGCTGAAATTACTATCCATTATTCCTTCAGAGTAAAATTATAATTTTCTTTCAAAGCATTTTTTAATTGTCGGCTGGCAGTATTGAGACGCTCATTCATCAGGGTGTTCCAATCTGCCAGTTTTGCTTTTACGTTATCTATGCTTTTTCACATTTTATAAATAACTCTTTAATACATCGACTTTATCAATTGCTTCCCATGGTAAAGAAATATCATTTCTTCCGAAATGTCCGTAGGCTGCAGTCTGCTTGTAAATTGGTCTTCTCAAATCAAGCATCTTAATGATTCCTGCCGGGCGAAGATCAAAGTTTTCACGAATGATTTCCACTAATCTTTCATCGGAAAGAACTCCGGTTCCAAAAGTATCCACCATAACAGAGGTTGGCTGTGCCACACCGATTGCGTAAGAAAGCTGGATTTCACATTTCTTTGCCAATCCTGCGGCTACAATGTTCTTTGCCACATATCTTGCTGCATATGCTGCGGAACGGTCTACCTTAGTACAATCCTTTCCTGAGAAAGCTCCACCGCCGTGTCTTGCATATCCACCGTAAGTATCTACAATAATCTTACGTCCTGTAAGACCGGAGTCCCCCTGTGGTCCACCGATTACAAATCGACCTGTTGGATTGATAAAGAATTTTGTATTTTCATCTACCATTTCCTGTGGAATCACCGCATCAATCACATATTTTCTGATATCTTCATGAATCTGTTCCTGTGTCACTTCCGGATTATGCTGTGTGGAAATAACAACTGCATCCACTCTAGCCGGCTTTCCGTCTTCATCATATTCCACAGTTACCTGACTCTTTCCGTCCGGACGTAAATAATCCAGTGTTCCATTCTTACGAACTTCTGTTAATTTTCTTGTTAACTTATGAGCCAAAGAAATCGGATATGGCATAAATTCTTCTGTTTCATCAGTTGCATAACCAAACATCATACCCTGATCTCCGGCACCGATTGCTTCGATTTCATCTTCACTCATAGTATGTTCCTTTGCTTCCAACGCCTTATCAACACCCATGGCAATATCTGCAGACTGTTCATCTAATGCAGTGATAACACCACAAGTATCACAGTCAAAACCATACTTTGCTCTGTCATAACCAATTTCTCTAATGGTATCTCTTACCACTTTCTGAATATCCACATAGCCTTCTGTGGTAACTTCACCCATTACCAATACCAATCCTGTAGTAATTGCTGTTTCACAGGCAACACGGCTGTTTGGATCCTGTCTCATTAATTCATCTAAAATGGCATCGGAAATCTGATCACAGATTTTATCCGGATGTCCTTCTGTTACGGATTCTGAAGTAAATAATCTCTTTTCCATTTTTTCTCACCTTTCATTTATTATTACTCTGTTATACTGTTCCGGTATACCGAGATGGAGTTTCAATCTCCCGTATACATAAAGAAAAGTCCACATAAAGTGGACTTGAAATCAAGGTTATCAAATCCTCTTATTGATCAGCTATTGCTGCTCGGGTAGGCACCTTCCTCATCGGGGGTTGCCGTGGCTTCATCGATCCTTGTATCTCCGCCATCTCTTAATAAGAGTAATATATTTCACACAGTGATTGTTATATCATTAGTTTTTATGGATGTCAACAAGTTTCCCCTAATTCTTTTGAAGCTTAATATAATTCTTATATACCTTTAACGTAACCGTTTCACCAATAGAATACTTATTCTTTGAGCTGGACATTTTGTATTCGATCATTCTGTAACCATCTGATGTACGGATACGAATGATATATACCACTCCCGGTTTTTTATTATAAGACATTCCTATTTCTTCTTCGCAACCACAGATTTCTCCGGTTATAGTCTTCCCATGAATCATAACCGATATAAATCTGTAAAATTGGGCAGATGATTTATAAATGCATACGATTTCAATAATTAAAATAAGCCCAAACCCTGTCACCCCTAGTAAGATGCCGAAAATTTCTTTGCCACCGATTTTCCCTATAGATTTTAGCAAACCTACAGAAATTACAATTAATATCGGTGTTGCTATGAACAAAAAAAATCCAAAATATGACATTGCAAAACAGTTCCAAAGATTGACATGTGCCACTTTGCAATGGACAAACGATGCTCCACCGTTGTACCCGATAACATCAGGGATTGATTCAAAACTTAAATCTTTAAGATTTTCTATGGTCTTTCTCTTTCCATTTTTCTTTAATAAAAGAACGATATTGCCAAAGACCTTTAACGTTACAATGCATCCCGCACTATAGAATCTACAGTCTTTTTGTATTTTATATTTTTTATATTCAAAAGTTCTTTGGCCAACCGGGGTACTTACCATTATTGTTAACAGACTATTTTCTTGATCAACTTTGAGAACTGTTCCTTGAATCTTCTTTCCAAATATCCGCACAACAATTTCATCATATATGCCACGTAAAATATTGAACAGGAGCCAAATTGTCACAAAGCCAAACACAGGGATACAAACTATCGAAAACATCAAGCCAACATCATCCCCATAAATTGCTGCATATATTCCCATAAATGTACTAGTTAACATCGCCAGCTCAAACACAATCCCCCATAAATATTCCCATTTTGTAGTACCTGCCGCCCTAATAAAAATATTCTTATTTTCCTTCTTTATTTTTCCATTCTCCTGCAACGGAACTGTCGAACCTTCAATTATTTTCCCCAGCACTTCTTTATTCTCAGTTTTCAAAACCTCATTGTGGTCAATTATTTTCTTCGCCATAATATCCATCCCATTGTTCGATTTTTTTCAATAAAAGAGTCGTCTTACTTTTGGTGTCAGTACACACCTTCAAAGTAACGACGACTCTTCGTAACTATTTTGTATTTCTAAATTGAACCGGTGTCATTCCGTATTTTTTCTTGAATAACCGGATAAAATGTTCCACATCCTGATAACCTACCGCATCAGAAATAGCCTCAACCGTCATACTGCTTCCTTTCAGCAGTGTTCTGGCCTTCTTCATTCGCACATTTTTCACCAACTCACCAAAGGTCTTTCCTGACTTCGCCTTAATATACTTTGACAGATACGGCTTAGATAAGTGGAATTCCTCTGAAAGTTCGTCTAAAGTCACCGTAAGGTAGTTGGTGTTAATAAAATTTTTGATTTCCGTTAACCTTTCATCCTGTTCTCCATTTTTTCCAATGGATGTAAGATACTGGTTTACAGCAACAGTAAGCGCCTGGATGGATGCCTTAATAATGTCCGCATCAATTCCAACACCCCAGAACATGGTTCCATTGCAGCTGATTCCCACATAGGCAACTGCCTTGGATGAAGAACCTCTGGAAAGTGAATGTTCTTCATAAACGGATAATTCATAACTGATGTCAAAGAACTGCTTAAATGCATTGCTGACAGCATCTAAACGTCCGTTTCCTGTACTCTTTACAACTCTTGCTTCATCCTTGCGGGCAATTGTCACTTCCGCAACAATGCCGTCCTTCTGTTCAAAGTGCGCTTCCGGCACGCTGAATACAGAGTTGTCATTGACATACTTATCCTCGAAAATCTGGTGTACCCATTCCGGAGATAATTCCTTATGTTCTTTATCAGATACATCCTTAACAGTATATCCAACATTTTCTCTCATCTTTTCCGGTAATGATAAACCGAAGTTCTGCTTTAAGATATAGCTTACGCCACCCTTACCGGACTGGCTGTTAATTCTGATAACGTCAGAATCGTAAGTTCTTCCAACATCCACCGGATCAATCGGAAGATATGGAACAGTCCAATGTCCATCCGGATTCTTTTCTCTGCATGCCATACCCTTTGCAATGGCATCCTGATGAGAACCGGAGAAGGCAGTAAACACTAAGTCTCCTGCGTATGGCTGACGTGGACTTACCTGCATTCTTGTCACACGTTCATATAATTCACAAATCTGAGGCATGTTGCTGAAGTCAAGTTTCGGATCAACACCATGAGAGAACATGTTCATTGCTAATGTAATAATGTCAACGTTACCTGTTCTTTCTCCATTTCCAAATAACGTACCTTCAATTCGGTCTGCGCCTGCAAGAATACTTAATTCCGCTGTTGCCACACCACAACCTCTGTCATTGTGTGGATGAACGGAAATCGTTACCGCATCACGATATTTTAAATTCTTATGCATATATTCCACCTGTGTTGCAAATACATGAGGCATTGCATTTTCCACAGTTGCAGGAATATTAATGATTACCTTATTTTCTTTCTTTGGCTGCCATACATCCAATACTGCGTTACAAACATCTAATGCGTAATCAACTTCTGTTCCCGGGAAACTTTCCGGACTATATTCAAAAGAGAAGTTTCCTTCTACTTCTGCTGCAAGCTTCTTTAATAATTCTGCACCATCCACAGCAATCTTCATAACTTCTTCTTTACTCTTCTTAAATACCTGTTCACGCTGTGCCACAGATGTGGAATTGTAAAGATGGATTACTGCATGCTTTGCACCCTTCACTGCTTCGAATGTTTTCTTGATGATATGTTCTCTGGCCTGAGTTAATACCTGAACCGTCACATCATCCGGAATCATGTCTCTTTCAATTAAGGCTCTCATAAATTTATATTCTGTTTCTGATGCAGCCGGGAATCCAACTTCGATTTCTTTGAATCCAATATCAACTAACATCTTGAAAAATTCTAATTTTTCTTCTAAGCTCATCGGTTCAATAAGTGCCTGATTTCCATCACGAAGGTCAACACTACACCAAATCGGTGCTTCTGTAATATATTCCTTCTTTACCCAATCATAGGTAGGTGTTGGTGGCATAAAATATTGTCTTTGATACTTCTTATAATTCATCATAATCAAAATCTCCTTTACAACCCATACATTCTAACTCTATTTCTTTGTTTTGTAAACGAAAAACGTCTCTGCGTTTTTCAAAAAACACAGAGACGTAAGCTTTACTACGCGGTACCACTCTGATTCAAACCATAACTCCATAAGAAACATGCACATCGAAGTGTTCTTCTTATTTTATGGTAAGCACTCATGGATGTTTAACCATCACTTCATATAACGGTGAAAACCGTCCATACCTACACGCTGTCACCTCGGGACAGTTTCAGCAGGAAGCTCAGAGACGAGTTCATTACTTCATCCTTATTGTCTCGCACCAACCGACAACTCTCTGAAAGCCAATCCATAACTACTACTTCTCATCAAAGCCTTAACCTTTTTTAGGATAACAGTACTATAACATATGCCCCAAAAGAATAATAGTGACAAATTTAATCAGTTTTATTGATTATTTTTGTCATAAGTTTGAGAATGACTTTGAGATTTGTTATTTAGTTATTCCTAGTACTGTATCCAGTTTTCACCAGAATAATCTTCTATTTGCTTTGTTATTTTCTTTAAATAAGCATCTAGTCTTTCATCATCTTCGCTAGCATACCATACATTTGCTCTACCAAATCCAAATTTCCAACCTTTACCTTTTCGCGGAGCCTGCCATAGGAGAATCCTTGATCTTTCACTGACTGGTAGAAGAACACAATCTTTCGCCTTAGCAATCATATTATAGTATTGAATATATCCGTCATCAAATTCCTGTTCCTGATAATCGCGATATACTGTTGCATGGTTATACCATCCAACAATGGTTGTGAAATTGTGAAATGGATGCTTCGCACAATATATAACTAAAACATCATCTACCGACTTCTCTTTTTTACAAGCCCCACATCCTACTATATTCTCAATACGCATTTGATTCACCTTCTCGCCATTATGCGATTTTGTCTCATAAAAACCAAGGCAGTAAAGTTCTTCATCATCCTTAAATTTCACAGGAGAAAAATTATACTTCTCATGCGCATCACTATGTTCGTTTACATAAGATCCACCATTCATCGGGGGATCATTTCCATCTTCATTTCCTGTATATTCTCTCATCCAAGCAATATTACAAAACAGTATTCTCATTTTCTTACCTACTTTCTTTATCCTCCGCGCAGAATTTATCACACTTTTTAGCTTTGTAAAAAATATCTCTAGGTACTTCACCCCATTTTTTACACCTTGCAGTATCTCCTATAAACTATGGTCCTATTTGATAATATTTACATCTTAAACATCTAGGTGGCATTACTTGCATATTGATATTCTCCTTTTTTAATTGTACTGCACATTTGCTCCACATCTATCACAGAACTTCGCATCTTCTGGCAATTTCTTACCGCACTCTCTACAATATTTCACACCTGTTTTTATTCCTTTTGATTCGCTAGAATTGTTTTCTATACAATTGTTTTTCTGAGGTGCTTTACTGTAATCAAATTCAAATGGTTTATGATTAATAGGTTCGTAATACTCTGGGAATATTTCTTTTTCAGAAATATTTGGTACTGCATATTTCAAATTTTTATCCAGATTATATTTGAGCGCTATTTCATCTAACTCACCGTCACAATCTGCAGAGTTATCAAACATCCTCTCGATCTTATAAAAATCATCATCATGCTCCCACCATCCATTTGCATGAATTAATTCATGATAAATCAAGAACTTAATTGTCTCTCTGCTAATTCTTTTGCTTGAGTATAAACTACTAACAAATATTTTAAACCTTGGTATTTCGGACCTTCTATCCTGCCAAGTCACTGCACACCATTTGGTAACAGGCTTTTTGGTCCACTCAATGCTAGCTATAGCATCCTTTTTCAAAAATCTATATCTATCGACCACTTCGTCCATTAATTCATTTAAATCATAAACGTTTTCTTCAATATCATATTTTTGTCTATCGTCTATTGTCTCGATAACCGCATTCTTCTTTTCAACTAGTTCATCAAAGATTGTTTTCTTGAATGCTGCAAAATACTTATAGATATTCTGAAGTATTGGTGTCTCATCAAACAATGTTTTAAGCCAATATTCTTGATCTTCCTCTTTTGAAAACTGCTTAACCATTTCTTCTGCAATAGTTTTAGTATTGAATAATTCCCTATCTTCAAATGTGTATAACTCAGGCATATCTCCATTAGTTTCGATATATTTTACTAATGCATCTAAATCTTCAAATGTTGGTATCTCGTCAACATTTGTAAAATACTTCTTTGCTATTTTCCCGGCATCGTATTTTTTCTCGATTACTTCATTCACATTAGCTGCAACTTTATCATAGGCTTCAACCTGAATATCATATACAAATATTTGCTTTGATTCATTATTGTATGGAACTGCAAACCAACCAATAGGTACACTTGCAACTCTATCAGTTGTTGTCCATTGAATCTTCATAACATCATATAATTTCATAAAGAATGCTTCATAATCTATACCATCTTCTACTTCAGTAGTTTTCATATTGTTAACAGGTGGCCACTGATCCCAACCTCTTGGCTCTTCTGGTAGTTCATACACTTCTTCAATCTCTTCATATTCATCAGCTTTAATTGATACATAATCCTCATCAAATATGTCTATACTTCCAGGATCAATACCATACTGGAATCTCTCCCAAATATCATGGAAGCTTACAATATATGCAGTCTCTGTTCCATTAGCCTTAGGTCCACGGAGCGCCCTGCCTATCATCTGTGTAAGAAGAACATCGCTGTTTGTTTCGCGAGCAGCGAATATCGTTTGAATATCGGGTATGTCAGTACCAGCTGTAAGTATTTGAACATTGATTAATACATTGAATTTATTATTTCTAAAATCCTCTATTATTTGATTCTTATCCTTCATTCCTGATACAACATATTCGCATGATATGCCATTCTCATCAAATTCTTTCTTAAGTGTTTTTGCATGATTAATGTCAATTGCGAAAATAAGAGTTTTTCCGTATCTCTCTTTGTTTTTTAGATATCTATCAACAATTATTTTGTTTCTTGCTGGGAAATCTGCAATTTGACTTAATACATGTTCATGAAGATCTTTGTTCTTAATGAAATATGCCTCATCTTCCGGAGTAATATCATATTCAACTTCTGCATTAATATTTGTTTCAACGTACTCTAGTATAGGTTTTGCCAAAAAACCTGTTTTAATAAGTTCTTTAGCTGTGACTTCATAAATATATCCGTTTGGTGTGCCTATGTGATTTCTGATATTATTATCAACGTTATACATTTCCCTTAATTTCTTCAAGCTTGTCTTCGACATTCTTGACGGAGTTGCTGTAAGACCTAATAATATTCTATTTGGACACAACTTAGTAACTTTATCCAGTATTTTTAATAGCGAGTCACAAGGTGAAAATTGGGCCTCATCGATAACAACAACTAATTTTTTCTTTCCTTGAGTCCCGAGCATTCTATTAATAAATCTAATTCCATTTTTATTAGCCGCAGAGAAAAAGCTACATACATACACATCTGCTCTTGATGCCATGGACATTCTTAGGTGATTACGATTTCCCGATATAGGCAATATTCTTATTTTCTTAATTCCGTATTCTAAAAGACATGGTGTTTGTCTTCTGAACTCATCATTAGTCTGTGAGATTAATTCGTGACGTGGGCTCAACCACAACACTTTGTAGCCTCTAGAAACACATTCGTTTAACAACCAATCTACAGATGTAAATGTCTTGCCTCCTCCACATGGTAGAATTAGTAATCCTGATTGTTCATGGGCGTTTTCCTCATTTAGATCAAAATACCTATTCAATGCATCAACTGCGGCCTGCTGATGAGGCATTATTAAACTTCTTGAATCTTTTTCTGACTTTTCAATGTCAATTAAATCATAGTATTTCATTTTTCTCCTCCTTTACAAAAGACCCACCCACAAATTCTGTGGATGGGTTAAAATAAGAGTGTGTGTATATATGAGTATAAATACAATATTTATGCTCTTATATCTTAATTAAGTTAGGCTATTATCGTTTTCTGTAAGAAAAACCTGACCCCTTAGCCTTCTTAGGTTTGTCCTCAAACTCTTTTTTAGCAGCTGCAAGTTCATTTTCAATCGCCTCAAACATTTGCTCTACCATCCAAGGTTCATATTCATAGTTATTTCGATTTCCGAGATTTCCAATTAGTCTTATTTGTTCAAGAACTTTGGTTGTTCTTGCAACAGATAGTCTTTCAAATCTTTCTCTTTTATCTTTATTCATTTGATTACCCTCCTTGGTTGTTGTTGATATAAATATATCATATAGCGATTTATATGTCAATATTATTTTTATATTTACCACTACATTGTTTATATATAGTGATTATTTGTGTTTTATATAATTACTCTATATAATATAGCAAGTCAAATCTCTCGATTTAACTTGCTGCAATATCTTCACCACAACATATAATAAATGAACTATTTAAACACAAAAAGATTGATACCAACACTTCTTTGTTGATATCAATCTCTCTAAACATATTATTATTTATAATGATTAATCAGCGAGATGAAGCGAAGCGAAATCGAGAAGTCTCGTGCTATTTCCACCGTTCCTTCAAACGAAACGCCGCCATCTTCGGCTGTCTGTTTCTTGTAAACACGCCTTTCTTATTTCCGTCCACACGGTTCAATCCCTGTTTCGTCTGGAAATCACAGTAAGCCCACACATGCTCACCAATCATAAAATCCAGTTGGTCAAACACCTTATGGAATTCATCTAAATAATCACATTGGAATTCTTCCGTAAAAGCCACTGCCGGAAGTTTATGGTAACCGGCTATAGTATCTGCACCATACTCACTTAAAATAACCGGCTTCTGATATTTTTCATTCCAGCGTCTCATTTCCTTTTCTAATTGAAGTCCAATTACTTCGATATGACTGTGGTCTGTGTACCATGCGTAATAACGGTTCACACAAATCACATCCAACCATTGACTTACCTTGTCGCCATCCGCTCCGGTAGTATGAACCATCGTGATCGGTCTGCTGTCATCTAGTTCCCGCATTGTTTCAATAACCTTTTCAAAGTACGGCACAGCTCCTTCTTCATGAGTTGCTGCTTCATTGGCAACACTCCACATCACTACACTTGGGTGATTTTTATCTCTCTCATACATTTCCCGCAACGCATCCAGATGATGTTTCAATGTCTCATCATTAACCCGGTTCCCACCAAATACGCTCTGTCCATCCCAGAAGCACATTCCAACTGCCGGTACTTCGTCAATCACAACAAACCCTTCCCGGTCTGCCAGCATCATATGTTCCTCGGAATATGGATAATGCGAAGTTCTAAAGGAATTTGCTCCAATCCATTTCAGTAAATTGAAGTCTCTGATATTCAAAGCTTCATCCATTCCTTTTCCATGAATATCGCTGTCTTCATGTCTTCCGAATCCTTTAAAGTAAAACGGTCTTCCGTTAATCAGAAACTGTTTCTCATTGGTTTCAATGGTTCGAATCCCAAAGGTTTCCGAATATACATCCTGTTCGCCCTCCACTCTGAGCTGATATAAATAAGCTGCTCCCGGATTCCATAACGTAGGATTGTCCAGCTTGATTTCAGCATAATAGTCCTGTCCCGACACTTTAAAACGAGTTTCCATGGCAACAACAGCACCCTCTTCATCCAACACCATTAACGCCTTCAGTGTATCTGTAGATTGAATTTTAATTTTAACCACTGCAGATTCAGCTGTTGGAAGTTCTTTGCAATCCAATGCTTTATAATCCTCTACAGTGAGCATTTCTTCACCGGAATAATTGCTTTGCAATCCTTCCACTTCTGTCTTAATTACAATATCTTCAATATATTTTTTGGATGTCGTATATAATTTAACCGGTCTGTGAATTCCAGAATAATTATAAAAGTCAAAATATGTTTCCTGAAAATGAAATCCCTCCGGATAACCATCTCCTTCTTTGCTGATCACCTCTCCGCAAGGAATACAGGTCCAATCCAGAACATTGCTCAGGGCAACGGTCAGCCTGTGGTTTTCCAGGTTACTCTTTTCCATCAGTTCTGTGATATCTGCTTCAAAGGGAAGAAATCCGCCTTTGTGATATACCACCTGTTTTCCATCCACATAAACGTATGCATGATGGGTTGCACTGCCAAAGCGAAGTACAATTCGCTTTTCCTCCCAACTGTCCGGAATAATAAAATCTGTTTCATACCAAACGTAGCCTACATGTTCCTTGATTTTTTCATCAGTAAACAAGTCATTGTAACTGGCAGGCACCGCCATCGGTACTGTATCAGTCAGCGGTTTTTCAAACCACTTTTCCTGAATCCCCACATTTTCCACATCCACTTTAAAATTCCAGATGCCACATAAGTTTTTCACTTCTCTCACTTTGTTTTCGATTGGATACAACATTGTTTTTCTCCTTTATTGTTATTTCCCATCTAAACCCATTCCGTTCCTGTGATTCTAAACACTCTAAAGACAACTATAGGGCTTTTCCGCAACTTTTTCAAGGACAATACAAAAAATCCTCCGGCGCCACCCCATGCGCCGGAGGAAAAATACTCCTATTAGCATTTTAGTTTTTCATATTACTCTTCAACTTCCCCTAAGAAAGTAGTCCCAGTCTCTTCAGTCTGGTCATTATTTCCTGTAGTGTCATTTTTTTCATCCTCAACCTTTGTTTCATTTTTCTTTTCTGATGACTGTGTACCCACATACTGAGCAAGAACAGCCTTCAAATCCAATCCTGTAGATCCCTTTATTCCGTCAGATACCTGATTTACTGTATTCATTACAGAACCAACCATCTGTTCATTGTTTCCGGTACCGTACATTGTAATAGAATCAATTCCGGATAACGGTTCTGCAGCATTCTTAACTGCTTCCGGAAATGCCTTAAAGAACATTTCCAAAATAGCTGCTTCGCCATACTTCTGCATCGCTTCAGCTTTCTTTTCGATACCTTCAGCTTCAGCAACAGCCTTAGCACGAATTGCTTCAGCTTCAGCAAGACCTTTTGCGCGGATACCTTCGGCTTCTTGTTCCAATTCGTACTTCTTCGCTTCAGCGTCTTTCTTTCTCTGGAACAATTCTGCCTCTGCGGCCTGCTGCTTAGCAAATTTTTCTGCTTCAGCCTGTTTTCTGATTTCAGCATCTAATGCCTGTTCTTTAACAGCTGCTTCTTTCTGTTTTAAGATAACGTACTGTTCTTCCTTAGCAATATCAGCCTGTGCCTTTGTTGTTTCAATTGACTTTCTCTGTTCTTCCTGCTGAATTGAATAAGCTGCATCTGCTTCAGCCTGTTTAATATCAGCTTCTTTCTTTAATTCAGCTTTCTTAATATTCAATTCATTGTTTCTTTCAGCAATCTGTCTTTCAGATTCAACGCTGGCATCATTTGCTTCCTTGTTTGCCTTTGCCTGAGCAATCTTAATATCTCTTTCCCCTTCAGCTCTTGCAATGGATGCAGTTTTCTGAATCTGTACAATGTTATCAATACCTAAGTTTTCAATAACCTGATTTTCATCCATGAAATTCTGAACATTGAAACTTACAATATCAAGTCCCATAGCTGCCAGATCCGGTTCTGCATTTTCTTTTACCAATGCTGCAAATTTCTGGCGATTGGAAACCATTTCTTCCAATCTCATCTTTCCAACGATTTCTCTGGTATTACCTTCCAATACACTCTTTGCAACACCACCGATATAATCGGTATTCTTGTTCAAAAAGTTTTGTGAAGCCAGTTTTAATCTTTCCGGATTATCACTAATCTTAACGTTTACCGCAGCATCCACATTTACATTGATGTAATCTGCTGTCGGAACACTACTGGCTGTTTTAACATCAATTGGAATCAATCGAAGATTTAACTCATCCTTCTTTTCCAAAAACGGAATTTTTACTCCCGCTTTTCCAATCAAGTACTTTGGCTTTTTTCTTAGTCCCGATATGATGTACGCCGTATCAGGAGATGCCTTCACGTAACCACTAACAATCACTGAAATAATCAGTACCACAACAGCAACAATAGTAAGCTGCGGCCAGTAATCTGTCAGAAAAGTCACAAAACTGTCTTCACCATAATTCTGTCCCATAATAACTCCTTCCGTCTTAAGTACTTTTCTTAAGAACTTTCTTTTATTTTCAACACGCTTATTATATAATATTTAAGAATGTTGCTTCAACATAAAAATAAGCAAAATAACCCCTCTTATTTCCGTAAAAAGAGCGAAATAAGTAATACTTGGGGATAAAGGAAGTTATATGGGAAAGAAATCAACAAAAGAAAACAAAAATATTTACCAGATTAGCAGGGAAAATATGGACTTGACCCGTGATAAAGCCAGTGAATTGCTAGGAGGTATCTCTGCTGACCGCATTGAAAAGATTGAAAACGAAAAGACAACTGCACATCCGGACGAGATTTTAGCAATGGCTGAAGGCTACAAATTGCCCAACCTTTGCAACTACTATTGCTCACACGAATGTCCTATTGGTGAAAAATATGTTCCGGAAGTAGAAAGTAAGGAATTGTCAGGTATTGTTTTGGAAATGCTTGCTTCCTTAAACTCTATGAACAGAATGAAAGAACGATTGATTGAAATTACCGCCGACGGAGAAATTTCCGATGATGAGTTGCCGGATTTTTTAACAATTCAGGATGAATTGGAAAAAATATCCATTGCCGTGGAATCCCTACAGCTTTGGATGGAATCCACCATTGCCAATGGCGAAATCAATCTCGACCAATTGGAAAAACTGAAAAACAGGTAAGAAAAAGCTGTAAAAGAGTTCGACTCCTTTACAGCTTTTCTATTTATAATTCTTTTACAAAATTTCTAATTTCATCATACATACTTCCCTCGTTTAAGGATTGTACGGAAACCACCATATCTTTTTCCGGCAAAACAATAATGTACTGACCGTACTTTCCGTCTGCACGGTATGACTTTAAGTCCCGATCAATCCAAAATTGAAATCCGTACTGCAAATCCCAGTCTTCCGGCATCTGATTTGCCGTAGCAAGGTCTAGGTATTCTTTTGAAACAATTCTTTTTCCTTCAAAGACACCACCGTTTAGTAGCATCTCTCCAAAATTTCCATAGTCATCAATAATCAAATACAGACCATTTGCCGCATGAATATGTCCCTTGGGACATCTGGTCCAATCCGGGCTGTATATTTTCAGCGGTGTGAATAATCTTGGTTTCAAATAATCCATAATGTCCATTCCGACTTTTTTCTCGATAAGACATGCTAACATATATGTATTGAAATTGCAGTACAGGAACCGCTCTCCCGGTTTAAAACAGAAATTCTGTGAGAAGAAATACTGAATCCAATCTTCTGTTTCGTAACGTTCTTGGTCGTTGTCAAAAAACAACGCGGTCTCCACACCTGTGGTCATGGTTAACAAGTGGCGTACGGTAAGATTTGTCAAATTATCCGATGGTTTTTCCGGTAAATACTCCTTGAAACTTTCACAGATTTTCTCATCCAGGGTAAGATACCCTTCATCCATTGCAATTCCCACTGCAACAGAAACGAAACTTTTACTAACGGACCAGGTATTAAGACGGGACTTTTGCGATAGCCTTCCCCAGTCCAATATAATGTCTCCGTGCTGTCTAACCTGCACGTAATTCAGTACAATTTCTTTCTGCTTCATCTTCTTTAGAAATTCTTCAAAGGTTTTTTCAATCTTCATATAATTCTGTCCTTTCCCTAACTGCCTCTTTAAAAGAAAAAGAACCAAGTTACATCTCGGTTCTTTTTTCTTATCATCCGACCTTTAATTTAAATCTCTGTCCTTCTTTGTCGGTATCAACTTTTTCAATAATTGCACCTAAGCCGGCAAGTTTTTCTTCAAAACGTTCATATCCTCTTTGAATATATACGATATCGTCTACTTCTGTGAAGCCATTTGCTGCTAATCCTGCAATAACCAATGCAGCACCTGCTCTTAAGTCCGGTGCACTTACCTGTGTACCTTCCAATCCACCAACACCGGAAATAAATGCGGTATTGCCTTCTACCTTAATCATGGCTCCCATTCTGTTTAATTCATCTACATACTTGAATCTGTTTTCAAAAATGCTTTCAGTAACCATACTGTTTCCATTTGCCAAAGCAAGACAAGCTGCCATCTGTGGCTGCATATCTGTTGGGAAACCAGGATAAGGAAGTGTTTTTACTTTTGCACAAGTCATATTGTCGCTTCCTTTTACTTTTACAGCATCGTCATATTCAATAACTGTACATCCCATTTCCACTAATTTTGCAGAAATACATTCCAAATGCTTAGGGATTACATTTTTAATCAATACTTCACCACCGGTTGCAGCTGCAGCACACATAAATGTACCTGCTTCAATCTGATCCGGAATCGTAGAATAAACAGTTCCATGAAGTTTTGGAACACCTACAATACGAATCTTATCTGTACCTGCACCACGTACATTGGCACCCATGCTGTTTAACATGTTTGCCACGTCTACGATATGTGGTTCTTTTGCGGCATTCTCAATGATGGTCTTTCCTTCTGCGTTTACTGCTGCCAACATAATGTTGATTGTAGCACCAACTGAAGCAAAATCCAAAAAGATATTATTTCCAACTAACTGGTCTGACTTTGCATTGACCATACCATGGTCGGTAACCACGTCAGCACCTAAAGCTGAGAAGCCTTTTAAATGTAAATCAATCGGTCTGCTTCCGATATCACATCCGCCCGGAAGAGCAACTTCTGCCTTTCCAAACTTTCCAAGTAATGCTCCCAACAAATAGTAAGAAGCACGAATCTTCTTCATCTGCTCGTAATCAACAATGTGTGAGTAGATGGTCTTTCCATTAATGGTGACTGTATGTCTGTCATTTCTTGTTACTGTTGCACCTATATTTTCAATTGCCTTAATTAACTGGTTAATGTCACTTACATCCGGTAAATTTTCAATAGTCACGTCTTCATCTGCCATAATTGCTGCGGCAAGTAATCCTAATGCAGCATTCTTTGCTCCGCCAATTTCGACTTCGCCTTCTAATGTTACGCCGCCTTTCATTATATAACGTTCCATATTCTCTCCTGATATCTATGTATAATCTCCGCGGGACTAAACCTCCGCTGCCTATATTTCCAATGTCTGAATTCTTTATGCCTTGTGTGCATGCACACTTTAAATTATTATAACACAATATATTCCTTTGTAAACCTTTTACACCACAATCTGTTGATTCCCTCTCGTTTTCTTTGTGTAGATGTGACAAATATCATCTGTTTTTGCCATGAAAAAACTTCTTTCATGGTGCATTTTACACATTCACTCCATATTCGTTTTCCAGAATGTCTACCAGTTTCTCAATGGTCTTTTCAATGGTGCATCGATGCTCATTCACTGTAATATCTGCATATTTTTCGTACAACGGAACTCGCTCTTTATATAGGTCACTCAAGGTCTGTCCTTTTTTTAAAACCACTCCTCTTTTTTTCAGATTTCCCAATCTGCGCTTCAGAGCATTTAATTCCAATTCCAGGTATACTACCGTGGCAATCTCCTTTAAATGTTCCATTGCTTCCTTGCCATACACCACACTGCCACCGGTGGCAATCACTGTTTTTGTGGTATCAATGGAACTGTTTACTGCATTTTCCACTTCAACAAAGCCATCAATCCCTTTTTCAGCAATGATTTCCTTCAGCAGTTTTCCTTCCCGTTCCTGAATTAACAAGTCCGCATCCACAAAACGGTATCCCAATATTTTTGCAAGAATGACTCCTATGGTGCTTTTCCCAACACCCGGCATTCCAATCAATACAATATTATTCTTCATCTTCTTCATAATCTTCTTCCTTAATCATACTGGCGCGCATTACTGCATCGCTGCCGTATTTTTTCTTTATTTTATCCAATGCCTGATCCAACTGTTTCAGTTTTTCACCGGACGGGCCCTGTTGCTTTACGTCTTCCGGCTGTTGTTCCCGAAGAAAATCCGCAAGTTCCATTTGTTCCGGTTCCCCTTCACCAACTAGGTTGGTTACCCGGACGCCCAACAAACGCACCGGTTTTTGATTCCAATGTTCCCGAAACAGCGTCCGTACCCATTGGAATATCTCTGTTCCGGAACCTACGCCCTTTTCAAAGGTCATCTGCTTCGACGTCTTTTGAAAATCGCTGTACTTGATTTCAACAGCAACGGTTTTTCCCATTTGTCCCATCGCTCGAAGCCTTCCGGCAACCTTATCAGACAACTGAAGCAATACCTTTTCTATTTCTTCTAAGCCGGTATAGTCCGATGGAAGGGTGACGGAGTTTCCTACTCCTTTTGCTTCTTCAGATACCATTTCCACTTCACTGTCATCAATGCCGTTGGCAAACTCCCACAACAATTTCCCATGGCTCTTCAAATGAGACTCGATAATCGGCAATTGGCTGTTTGCCAAATCACCAATGGTAAAAATTCCCAATTTGTGCAATGTTACAACACTGGACTTTCCAGCCATAAACAAGTCTTCCACCGGCAGGCACCACATTTTTTCCTGAATTTCCCTCCGATATAAAGTATGCACTTTATCCGGTTTTTGAAAGTCTGATGCCATCTTTGCCAAAACCTTTACATCCGAAATCCCGATATTTACCGTAAATCCGAATTTCTGTCGAATGGCACCTTTAATCTCATAGGCTGCAACCTCCGGTGAAGGAAAAGATTTTTCAATGCTGGTATAATCCATGTAACACTCATCAATGCTGACCTGTTCGATACATGGCGTATAACTGCGCAATAATTCCATCAGTTTCCGACTTTGTTCTTTATAGTATCCATGTTCCGGGGGAATAATAAGAAGATCCGGACATTTACTTTTTGCGGAGACAATTGTTTCCGCTGTCCGGATTCCATACTTTTTCGCGGGAATGGATTTTGCCACAACAATTCCATGGCGGGTTTCCTGGTCTCCGCCAATTACCGCAGGAACTGTACGAATATCCAGGGTGCTTCCTTCCCGTAACATTTTTACCGCAGTCCAACTAAGGAATGCCGAATTTACATCAATATGAAAAATTGTCTTCATTCTGCCACTCCTTATCTTTTCAGACTCCTTTATTTTTTCTTTTGTACCGAATAACCAAATTTGCCGACATATGCACCGGTTTCAAAATACTGACCATGAGAATAGACCAACGGTTTTGCCTTGCTCAAGTCAAATTTTCCGGTTGGGTCCATATATTGTTCATCTGCGTGAACGCAAAGAACTTTTCCGATAAACATATCATGACTGCCACAAGGGATGACCTGTGTCACTTCACATTCAATATTCACCGGGCTTTCCTTAATCAATGGAGCTTTTACATAAGTTGCCGGTTCTTTGGTCAGTTTCGCTGTTTTAAATTTATCTTCGTCTTTACCGGACTTCACCCCGCAATAATCTGTGGCAAAAGCCAGGTCTTTCGTTGTTAAATTAATTACAAACTGTCCTGTTTCTTTAATCATTTTGTAAGAGTGTCTGGAAGGGCGAATGGATACATATGCCATTGCCGGATTGGTACAGACTGTTCCCGTCCACGCTACGGTCAAAACATTGTCATTGCCTGCGTTGTCCGCAACCGTCACCAATACTGCCGGAATCGGATATACCATATTTCCTGCTTTCCATGTCTGTTTTGCCATAATTACACTCTCCTATTTTTTCTTTTTATTTTTCACTGTAATTTCTTTGATTTTGTATTCCTTCTGATCTGCAGCGATGGTAGCCTTCATTGTAGTAAGGCACTTTCCGGAATAATTTTCCGTATAGCTGTTAATTAAAGACACTGCCGTTGTACATTCATAATTGATTTTGTAGGTTGCAACAATATCAAATCGTTTCTTCTCTTTATTATATGCAACGGTTGTTTTCAGGTCACTGATATCCATCGTTCCGATTTCATATTTTTTCTGCTGTTCCTCGTTAAAGAATGTTTTAATCGAGCTGCTGACTGCTTTCTTCGCCTGCTTTCTTCCAGCCTTCTCAAAGAGATTTAAGTACTCTTTATCTCCTGCTTTTTTCTTTCGCACGGCAGCATAAT
This sequence comes from Eubacterium sp., assembly GCA_016292095.1. Taxonomy (GTDB): domain Bacteria; phylum Bacillota; class Clostridia; order Lachnospirales; family Lachnospiraceae; genus Eubacterium_G. Next base: position 59,137 of record JAEFAB010000047.1, read on the forward strand.
ACTGAAGGAACATTGCATTAAATGCTTCTTCCACTTTTTCTTTATATTCCGGTTTGGCAGAATACTGAAGCTTCTTCAATTGAATTTTCGTTCCCTGTTCTTTTACTTCAACTTTTTTATTATAAAGACCGTACTGATTTTGGGAACAGATATTGTATTCCCCTTTCAGCACCTGCTCAAAATGATACTCCTTGTTTCCTTCCTTTGTTTCTTCGGCCATCTCTTCTTTCACTTCCACACCGTTTAACTGTAGAGTATCACTTTTTGGAATGGTAATGGTGTAATCATCAATTAAATACTTGCTGAAATCTACCTTGTAAGATGGTTTCAGGCTCAATCCATTCCGATGAGAATTTAAGTAAATTTTGAATTTTTTCTTTGCTCCGGTTTCTTCATTGGAGCATTCTATTACCACTAAATCTTTTCCGTCTTCTGTGGTTGGATCCAACACTTCATAGCGGTCCACATTCAAATCCTGCTTTTGCTCCGCAATAATAGACCCCAGCACTTTTTCATCCAGATAACTGTCTTCGGATACATCGATGAGTCCCTTCATTGCTTTGTAGTCCTGTTTCATAAACGCCTTAAAGTATTCCACTGCCACTTCCGTCGGATCTGATTCATGATGTATATATGCCGCAGTGGCACCAATGGTTCCACAAACCAAAACAAACAGAAGCACTTTTACTACAGAAAAAACTCTGCTTTTTACTATTTTTTTTATTACCTGTTTCATACAAACTCCATTCATACTGCTCAATCGTCGGGACAGTTCTTTTCGGAAATGTCCTCTTAAATGTTACCCATTATCCTTGATTTTTGCAAGGCTTTTATGTATCATAAATGCGAATAGTGGTAACAGTATTATCGTAATAGATTTCATTTAGAAAGGAAAAAAAATGGATCAGAAAACTTTATTTAATGATTCTCTTGTTTCTTTGGTGGAATATGCTGCCGGTCAGGGAAATACCCTTTCCAAACAGGAAATTCAGAATCATTTTAGCGAACTTACTTTAGAAGATAGCCAATATGAATTGATTTATTCTTATCTGGCAGCAAATAAAATTACTGTAGAAGGTTTTGAAGACGCCGACAATTCTTTATTCGCCGAACCTTCTGAAGAAACTACTGAGGACACCTTGGATGTGCCTACAGAAACTTCTCCGTTAAAGGAATCTCAGGAAGAACTTTCTTTTATTGAAATGTACTTAAAGGAATTGGAAGCAATTCCTCCTGCAACGGAACAGGAAAAAGCATCCCTGATTGAAAAGCTGGCAGCCGGGGACAAAGAGGTTGCCAACCGTTTGGTAGAACTGCACCTGAATCTGGTTGCAGAATCTGCTCGTGAAAAACGCGGACAGGGGGTTACCTTCGGCGATTTGATTCAGGAAGGAAATATGGGATTGATTCAGGCAGTCTCTGAATACACCGGTTCTCCGGAAGATTTTGAAACCACTCTGAAAAATGTCATTGACCGTTCCTTGAATGAAGCCATCAATAATCAGGTCAGTTCCGACCGTATCGGACAACGTCTTGCAGATAAATTGAATCAGTTGGATAAAGTCACCAAAGACTTATCCGAAAAGCTGGGACGTGTTCCTGAAATCGGCGAACTTGCCAAAGAAATGAGCATTTCCGAAGAGGAAACTTCATGGTTGTTAAAGATGTCTCTGGATACTTTATCAGTAAATGAAGATACTCAGATTACAGAAGAAGAAAAAACAGAAGCAACTCCAAAGGAAGATCCTTTAACCTGGAGAGTGAATCGATAAGAAAAGGCAGCTATGGTCGTTTGACCATAGCTGCTTTGTTTATTCCTTGATTTCTTTTATCACTTCTTCCATAGACAAGCCCTGCTCTTTTGCTATTCTTGCCAAATCATCATATTCGATCTTTTCTCTGGAAACTCCATAACCGGATGATTTCTTAATCCGGATGGTTCCAAACTTCGTACTTTTTTCTACGATTTGTCTTTCCAACGTATATCGATTGAAAAGATTTTCCCGGACTCCCAAGGTGGAAGTATTCTGAAACAGCGATTGAACCATTGTTTCTTTTTCCGCCTCGTTACACAGGACACAAAGCATTACGCCGGGACGGGATTTTTTCATTCCGATTGGAACGGTGTATACGTCCAAAGCTCCCAACTCCAGAAGTTGTTCACTGGCATAAGCGATTTTTTCTCCGGACATATCATCAATGTTGCAGGATAATTCCACGACCTGTTCCTGCTTTTCTTCCGAGTTTCCAATCATAGCTCTGACACAGTTTGCCTGTTCAAAATCTTTCTTTCCCATTCCGTAGCCTATTTTTTCAACCTTCATTAACGGCATTTCACAAAAATCATCTACATAATATTTTAACAGGGCCGCTCCTGTCGGAGTACAGAGTTCTCCCTGAATCTTTCCGGAATAGATTGGAACCTCTTTTAAAATATAAGCAGTTGCAGGAGCCGGCACCGGAAGAATTCCGTGGGCACAATGGACATGCCCTTTTCCAACATGAACCGGAGATGCCAGTACACGTTCTGCCTGCAACATTTCCATCAGCAGACATACGCCTGTTACATCTGCAATTGCATCCATCGTTCCCACCTCGTGAAAATGAATTTCACTCACTGCACAATGATGCGCCACGCTTTCCGCTTCTGCAATCAGCTGATACACTGCCATTGCATCTTCCCGAACCTTTTCAGAAATGTGAAGTCCGCGGAAAATAGTTTCAATTTCATTCATTCCACGCTGTACATGAGCATGATGATGTTCATGTACATCGTGATGATGTTCATGTTCATGGTGGTGTTCATGTTCATGATGGTGTTCATGTTCATGGTGGTGTTCATGAGAATGTGCCCCTTCTTCCTCACCATTTACAGAGACTTTGATATGTGTTCCCCAAATACCACACTTAGCTGTATCTTCCGGAGAAACGATCACACCTTCCAGACCGATGGCATTGATTTTTTTCAAAAATTCCGCCTGCTGTTTTTCTTCTAACAATTCGTATAATGCAGCGGTAAGCATATCTCCTGCCGCACCCATACTACAATCTAAATATAATGTTCTCACTGTTTAACCTCCATATGATTGATCATATTTGCAAGATAGCCTGCACCGAACCCATTATCAATATTAACGACCGACACGCCGCTGGCACAGGAATTTAACATCGACAACAATGCGGACAATCCTTCAAAAGCCGCACCATATCCTACACTGGTCGGTACCGCAATGACAGGACAATCTGCCAGTCCGCCGATGACACTTGCCAATGCACCTTCCATTCCGGCTATGGCAATAATAACGGAAGCGCTCATAATTTCCTCCATATGTGTCAGAAGGCGGTGGATTCCTGCCACCCCAACATCATACAGACGAATTACTTCATTCCCAAAAAATTCTGCGGTCAATGCTGCTTCTTCCGCCACGGGAATATCACTGGTTCCACCGGTTGCCACAACAATCTTTCCGATTCCGCCCGCTTCCGGATTTTTCCCGATTCTTCCAATTCCTGCCTCTTCAAAAAAGACGAATTCCTGAAATCTTTCCTGAAGTTCTCGGGCAGATTCCTTTTTCAATCTTGTCACCAAAATCTGTTGAATCCCCTGTTCCAGCATTAATTCAATGATTCCTATCATCTGTTCTGTAGTTTTTCCGGCTCCGTAAATCACTTCCGAAGCACCCTGTCGCACTGCTCGGTGGGTATCAATCTTCGCATAGCCGATATCTTCAAAGGGCTTCATCTTGATTTGAAGCATTGCATCTTCAACACTCATTTCACCGTCCCGAACCTGTTCCAACATTCGTTTTATTTCCGTATTCATCTTCCCTCCCGGTTTCCTGTGGTCTTTTGAAAAAAGAGACTATTGCATGTTCGAGGTTCTCTCCTGATGCAACAGCCCCTGTTTGAAATCAATCTTTTCTATTTTTTCTGCACTAATTTGGCTCTCAAAGTTCCCTTCGGATCCTTGATTAATACAATTACGAGCCAGATAATCATTCCCAATGCCACAACGGATATTCCCAAATAGAAATCATTTAACATATCCATTGGTGCCGGAGTAAAATATTTTGCTCCTAATTCCGCATATTCAAAAATCGCATCAATAAACCACATCAATGATGCGCCCCAGAACATTAACGGCAAGGTGCCTAACATCATATCATTATCTGCTGATTTGACATACCAGATTACCGTAGTGATAATTGCTGCAAAAACAGTTGTTAATAATGTCACCCTACTGTATCCTCCTTTGTTTCTTCAGTTCTCTTCTCAATCACAGAAGATACTGCTACCATTCCAAGCCAAACAGCAGTTACAATGACTGCCATGGCAACTCCGGCAGTAGACATTTCCGCCAGCATACCTCCGGTTTCTCCTTCCTTTACCGCAGTAAGGAATGGGAATACAGGGCTGATTTCTCCGTGCCAAAGATGTTCAAATGCAAGCAATGCAGAACCTCCCCAAAGCATTTTGTTCAACCATCCCATTTTTGTTGAAAATTTAATTTTAGATACACCTTCTACAGAAACATGTTCTGTTGTTTTTTCTTCTTTAGATTTCATTACCTTTGTAGCAACGGTAGTAATTACTGCCTCCGTTGTCGGTACAAGAAAACATGCCATTTTTTACTCCTCCTTTGATTCCTTTATGCTTCACCATTTTCTTCAAAATGTTTTGCTACTATTTTCAAATCTTCGATAATCGGCAGATGCTGTGGACAAATTGCCTCGCATTTTCCACAGGCAATGCACTCGCTCGGTTTGCCAAACACCTGCGCCAGTCGTTCATAATAAGTTCCCTGCGGACGCCAGCTGTTCATATCTTTCTCCAACATATCTACATTATACAATGCAAAATATCTTGGAATTGCAATTTTCATTGGACAGCCCTCTGTACAATAGGAGCATCCGGTACAGGCGATTGCCACGCTTTCCTTAATGATTGCTTCTGCTTTGCGGACAATCTCACCTTCTTCCTCATTCAGAGGAACGAAATTTTCCATAAATCCGGTGTTGTCTTCCATCTGTTCCATGTTGCTCATTCCGCTTAACACCATCTTTACATTCGGAAGACTGGCAGCAAAACGAATTGCCCAGGATGCCACGGAAGCCTCCCCGTTATAATCTTTGAAAAGTTTCTCTGCCTCCGGCGGCACATTTGCCAACGTTCCACCACGAACCGGTTCCATAACAACAACCGGTTTTCCGTACTTTTCACAGACTTCATAACATTTTCTGGACTGCACGCCTTCACTTTCCCAGTCATAATAATTCAGCTGTAACTGAACAAATTCTATGTCCGGCTGTTCGCTTAAAATCTTTTCCAGCATTTCCGCATTATCATGAAACGAAAAACCAACGTGCTTTACCAGTCCTTTTGCTTTCAACTCTTTTAACCAATTAAAGCAATCCAGTTCCACATATTTATCATAACGGTCTGCACCTACGTCATGAATCAGATAATAATCAAAATAGTCCACACCGGTGCTTTCCAGCTGTTCCGAAAATATCCGGTCTCTTTCTTCCGTTGTATCAAAGAATCCCGCATGCATTTTCGTTGCAAGAGTAAAACTTTCCCTAGGATATCTCTTGGTCAGAACTTCTTTCACGGCATTCTGACTTTTCATTCCACAATACATAATGGCAGTGTCAAAATATGTAAATCCCTTTTCCATAAAGACATCGACCATCTTCTTTGTCAGTTCCAGGTCAATGCTTCCTTCGTCATCAGGATTTAATAACGGCAAACGCATTAATCCGAATCCCAACTTCTTTACGTCACCAAAAATGTCCATAGGTAACCTCCTTTTTTTCCGTTCCAATCCCATACAGATTATTATACACTATTCCCTGTATGTTTGAAAAGAGCCGATGACAAGTCATCGGCCCTTTTTGAGATTAAGAAACATGTAGCAGTGAGACTACCCTTCTGCCACTATATATTTAAGAACTGAGTTCCTAAACGCTTATTTAATTTTCATTTGTCAGTGCAGCCTGACCAATTTCTCCGGTTCGAACTCTCATGATATCTTCGATTTCGGAAACAAAGATCTTACCATCACCAACTTTACCTGTGTAAAGTGCTTTTCTTGCAGCAGCTACTACAAGGTTTGGATCTACTGTTGATACAACGATTTCAACTTTTACCTTCGGCTTCAGGTTCATGCTCATGTTTACACCACGGTAACGTCCTGTTTTACCCTGTTCAACACCACAACCCATTGCCTGGATTACTGTCATACCCTTAACACCGATTGCTGCCATTGTATCACGAAGAACTGTAAACTTGTCTTCATTACAGATAATTGTAATCTTTGTATATTTACCATCACCAACGCTTCCTGAAACTCTTAAGCTAGAAGGACTTACGTCTGTTAAATCAACAGGACCTGCGCTTTCACCCATATATGCAGGAGCGATTGGAAGGAAGTCTGCGTAAGCAGAGGAAAGACCATGTTCGGAAATATCCATACCTGCCATTTCATCTTCTTCAGAAGCTCTTAAACCAATTGTTCTCTTAATAACCTGGAATACGATTGTCATCATTACTGCTGCATAAACATCAATTGCAATAATACCAATCAACTGAATTCCCAATAACTTTAATCCACCGCCGTAGAAGAGTCCGGCTAAAGCAGAACCGTCTGCGAATGCTGCAACACCTGTTCTACCTGTTGCGAAAAGACCTACAGCGATTGTTCCCCAAATACCGTTTGCCATATGAACACCAACAGCACCTACAGGGTCATCAATCATGAATTTGTTATCTAAAACTTCTACTACAACGTCTACTAAGATACCGGCTACACCACCGATAATGATTGCTCCTAATGCATCTACAGAAGCACATCCGGCTGTAATCGCAACCAAACCTGCCAAAGAAGCATTCAAACACATACCAACATCAGGATAACCATCTTTTATCCATGTATAAATCATACATACAACCGTTGCAGCTGCAGGAGCGATTGTTGTGTTCATAAAGATTGATGCAAGGCTTGATGTATTTGTTGCAGCGGCACCGTTGAATCCGTACCAACCGAACCAAAGAATAAATACACCAAGTGCTCCTAATGTAAGGGAATGTCCCGGAATCGCATTAACTTTCTTTGTACCGTCTTTATGCTTTGTATATTTACCAATTCTGGCACCTACTGTAATTGCACCGATTAAAGCGGCAACACCACCAACGGAATGAATTACTGCTGAACCGGCGAAATCAACGAACTGTAATTTCTGTAACCATCCGTGTCCGCCTGCATTCCATACCCATCCTGCTTCGATTGGATATACAATCAAGCTGATCATTGCGGAATAAATACAGTAAGCACTGAACTTTGTTCTTTCAGCCATTGCTCCGGATACGATTGTTGCTGCTGTCGCACAGAACACTAACTGGAATACAAACTGTGAATAATCAAAGTTGTCATAATTTGTAAAAATCTTTAAGTTTGGTACACCAAAAAGTCCCATCACATAGTTTTCAGCCATCATCAAACTGAAACCTAAGAAGATGTACATGAATGTACCAATACAAAAGTCCATTAAGTTTTTCATAATAATGTTACCGGCACTCTTTGCTCTGGTGAATCCTGTTTCTACCATTGCAAAACCACATTGCATGAAGAATACCAATGCGGCACCGATTAAGAACCAAATCGCGAAACTGCTTTTATTTGCAGCCTCCAGAATTTCATTTGTTCCCATAATTTCTACCTCCATTTCTCAGTCCTTTAATTTTTCTCAGATAACTTTTAAAAGGGGGAAAGCTATCTGATTTTTTTGAGCAAACACATTCAACCTGATGTATTTCCTCGCCGTGATACAAAAAAAGGGAGCTAGACATTTACGTCTGCTCCCTTGCATTTCGTTCAACAGTTGGTAGTATATCAGTTATTTAATTTTTTGCAACGTTTTTTCTGTAGATATTAAAATAATAAAGTCGGGAACTAATCTTTTTAATAATTCGCATAGTTTTTAAAAGAATTCTCTTAATAAATTAATTCCTGACCCCTGAATCAAAAAAGGTCTGTCACCCTCTGTAAGTGACAGACCTCCATTTTAAGCTAAATATTCTTTTACGGATTTGTAAATTCCGTCTCCGTCTAATCCAAACTCTTTCAGCAATTCCAATGCCGGTCCGGAATGTCCGAATACATCATTCACACCAATCTTCTTTACAGGAGTTGGCATTTTCTCAGCAAGTACATCACAAACTGCACTTCCTAATCCGCCGATTACGGAATGTTCTTCAACCGTTACAACCTTTCCTGTCTTTTTCGCCGAATTTAAGACGATTTCCTCATCTAAAGGCTTGATGGTATGAATATTGATCACTTCTGCATCAATTCCTTCTGCGGCTAATTTTTCAGCTGCTTCCAATGCCATAGAAACCATAAGACCGGTTGCTACAATTGTAACATCCTTACCTTCTCGCATCATAACACCTTTTCCAAGTTCAAATTTGTAATCTTCGCTGTTGATTACCGGTGCAGCAAGACGACCAAATCTCAAATAAACCGGTCCGTCCAGTTCATATGCTGCCTTTACAGCCTGCTGTGCTTCCACGTCATCTGCCGGATTGATAATTGTCATTCCCGGAATTGTTCTCATTAATGCAATATCTTCGTTACACTGATGTGTTGCACCGTCTTCTCCAACGGAAATTCCTGCATGTGTTGCACCAATCTTTACGTTCAGATGTGGATAGCCCACTGTATTTCTAACCTGTTCAAAAGCACGTCCTGCAGCAAACATAGCGAAAGAACTTGCAAACGGAACTTTTCCGCAAGTTGCAAGACCTGCTGCCACACCAATCATATTGCTTTCGGCAATTCCGCAATCAATGTGTCTTTCAGGAAATGCAGCTTTGAATTTTGCAGTCTTTGTAGCTTCTGCCAAGTCCGCATCCAAAACTACTAAATTATCATGTTCTTTTCCAAGTTCTACCAATGCAGAACCGTAACTGTCTCTTGTTGCAATCTTCTTTACTTCTGACATAATGCTTCACCTGCTTTCTCTAATTCTTCCATAGCAACTGCAAACAATTCATCATTTGGAGCAGCACCATGCCAATTTACTTTGTTTTCCATGTAAGAAACGCCTTTTCCCTTTACAGTGTTCATAATAATTGCTGTAGGCATTCCCTTTGTTTCTTTTGCTTCCTTTAAAGCACTTCTGATTTCATCAAAGTTGTGTCCGTCAATTGTGATCACGTGGAAATTGAAGGCTTCGAACTTCTTGTCAAATGGATAAGGAGAACATACTTCTTCAATAGTTCCATCAATCTGAAGGTTGTTGTTGTCCAAAATAACAACCAGGTTATCCAGCTTTCTCGCGCCGGCAAACATACATGCTTCCCAAACCTGTCCTTCTTCACTTTCACCGTCACCAATCATTGTGTATACACGATAATCAGCGTTGTCCAGTTTTCCTGCCAAAGCCATTCCCACTGCTGTGGAAATTCCCTGACCAAGAGAACCTGCACTCATATCAACACCCGGTGTGTGCTTCATATCCGGATGTCCCTGCAAATAAGAAGATGGCTTTCTTAATGTAACCATATCTTCCTTAGGGATAAATCCCTTTTCCACTAAAGTCGCATACAATCCCGGTGCTGCATGTCCTTTAGACAATACAAAACGGTCTCTGTCTGCTGCCTTTGGATTTTTTGGATCCACATTCATTTCTTCAAAATACAAGAATGTCATCATATCTGCTGCTGACAATGATCCGCCCGGATGTCCTGACTTTGCACTGTGTACTCCTTCAATGATGTTCTTGCGCACTTCATTAGCAACTTTTGCCAATTCTAAATTTTCCATTGTTGTTTCCTTTCGTTTTACGAGAAAGACTATTCGCTTTCCATTTATGTTGTTCCAAAATTGGTATTTATCTGAAATTCTTTTCAATCAAAATGGTCAAACCATCTTCATTCTTCTTTGCGCCAAACAGTTTTCTGCTTCTTCTGGCAATGGCTTCATCCAAAATGCCTTCCACATGTTCCTGCTTGATTCCCTTATGGGTTCCAAAACAATCATCAATTGCCTTGTAGAATGCCAGGCTGGCAAGTTCATCCATTACGTAGCCTTTTTCTTCCGCGTAACGCTTACCGTATTCCACCCATTCTTTAATGTTGTATTCACGAATATGAATAACATGGTCAAATACTTCCTTGATTCTTGGCGTGTTTTCCAGAAGGCTTTCCATTCCTGCAGTATCACCTTCCAGGACCATAAGCATATCATCAGTGAACATACCTGCGCAATCAATAATTTCACTAATTGTCATTACACCCAGTTCGTGAGCATGCTCAACAACCAGATCGCAGCCAATCAATTTATTCAGAGAATTTCTGAAACCACGCTTATTTAAAGCAACTGCATTAACCTTTGCAAGCTTACGGTTTCTTCTTCCTCTCTTGGCATTGACAAGCTTAATTAATTCAATTGCCAGTGTTGTTTTTCCTGTTTTCTTATTTCCGAGAATAATCACATTGCCTTCTGTTGATTTTCCATCAGGACTGTATCCGGAAATCAAATCTTCTGCTGTAGTGCGAATGGATTCTTCCAGACCTTCCACATTCAGATAATGCTGGAACACTTCCATTTCCTCATCTGTCAGTTTTACTCCGGGTCCCTTGGCAGTCTCTTCTGTCAGCTCTTCTTCCGACTCTTCTTCAGATTCTTCCTCTGCTTCTTCGTCGTCAACAGATTCTTCCTCTTCTGCTTCAGCAGTTTCTTCGTCAGCTACTTCTTCGGTAGTTCCCTCTGTTTCTTCTTCCTCAGTCTCAGTTTCTTCTGCTTCCTCTTCGTTTTCGTCTTCTACCGGCTCTTCTTCAGATTCTTCTTCCTGTTCTTCGGAAACTTCCTCTTCTTCCACTTCCGGCTCTTCGGCAACTTCTTCCACCGTTTCTTCAATCGGTTCTTCAACCGGTTCCTCGATGTTTTCTTCCGGTTCCGCTACAGTTTCTTCCTGTTCTGCCTCTGCAACAGGTTCTTCCTGAACTTCATCACTGAGGTCAATTTCAGGGAGTTCTTCTTCCCCGTTCTGTGACCAATTGGTTCCGGAAATCACTTCAACTGCTGCGGACAGACTGGCTGTCGCACGTAAGCCTTCATGATCATCAATCTGATCCTGCTCTTCAGCCTCACGGATTGCCTTTTCAATTTCTTCCTTACTTGGAATTTTATCGGTAATATTTCCTAAATCGGAATTTGCCACAATAGACTCATATAATTCTTCTTTTCCTACATCATTGGACGTATCTCTCTTTGGCATTTCAAAGGTTAAATCCAATACCGGAATATTATTGAGTGTTTCTGCTTTTGCACTTACAGTTTCTTCCTCCGGTGTAACCTCTTCCGGTTCTTCTGCTTCCGGTTCTTCTGTTTCCGGCTCTTCTTCCTGTGTTTCTTCTGCTTCACTCTTTTCTGTCTGCAAGTCTTTGCGGATAGCCTGAAGGTTCGGAATTGCAATTGTTTCCTTAGAAACTACAGGTTCTTCCTCTTCTTCGTTTTCTTCCTCAATTTCCGGTTCTTCTGAAACTTCTTCAATCTCTTCTTCCGAAGTCTCTTCTTCTGAAGTCTCTTCTTCTGAAAATTCGTCTGCTTCTGTGAATTCCTCTTCTTCCGGCTCTTCTTTCAAAGCACCCTGCTCTTTCAGCAGAATTTTCTGTGTTGAAGAAATTCGTTCGTTGAACTCTTCGTCTGCTCCGTCTTCTAATTCTTCTTCGGATTCATTGAAGATAACTTCATCCAATCCCTGATCGATTTTTGCAAATTCTTCGTCCAGTTCTTTATTTTCTTCGTTTCCTGCTTCTTCAATAATGGTAACTGCCTGTTCCACAGTTTCCGCCTTCAGAATGCCGCGTTCCTGAAGTTTTTTCAGAATATCCTGAACATCTCCAAGACTTTCAATGACCGGTGTTTCTTCCGGTTCTTCCACAGCTGTTTCTTCTGCCGGTTCCTCAACCGCTTCTTCCGTTGTCTCTTCTGTTTCAGGTTCTTCTTCAACGGTTTCCGGTTCTTCCATTTTAATTTCAACAACATCTCCGGAAATTGTCGGCTTTGTTTCTTCCACTTCTTCGTCAACGATATCGTCAATGTTTAAATCCAAAGAAGCTGCCGGCTTAAATGCCTGATCGGATTCCTTTGGTTTCTCAATTTCTGTAAATGGAATTTTTCCTTCGGCAACCTTTGTGGATCCTTCATCTTCATGGATATTGGTTCCATCAAGGTCTACTTCTTTCATTCCTTCGGCAATAACCGCCTGAATGTCCATTGTATCAAATTTAGAGAGTTCAATATTCTGTGGTGTTTCCACAACTTCTTCTACTGCTTCCTCATCCACAAATTCAATCTCTTCGCTGTCATTTTGTTCTTCTTCCTCCGGATAAATCTGAATCACATCATCATCCTGCGGAAGCATTCCCACTTCTTCTTTTGCAGCTTCTTCTAAGGCTTTCTGTTTTCCTTCTTCATATTTCTGCTTCTGCGCTGCAGACAATGGAACATATTTCTTTTTCAAATCCAATGCCTTCAATACATACTTGCCTTCTGAAAACCACAAACTGATTTCATCACACATATCGACACATTTTTCCTGGTCGCCGGCAAGGTCATAAAGTTTTGTCAGTTCGTATGCCCATTTTTCTTCCATATCAATGTTCACATACTCTTCCAAAATCTTAATCTGCTTTTCCAGGGGTGCTCCCTGTGCCTTTGCCATTTTATATTTTAAAATGTATCTTCCGGTATCACGAGGAGCCATTTCAACAAAGTCTTCATAAAATTCTTTCGCTTCATCATACTCTTTTGTTTTAATGGATATTAAACACAACCGATATGCCAACTGTCTTCCGGCATTTGTATTTTCATAGGCTGTAAGCAACGCATCTTTAGAACGCTCGTAATCGTGACTGTATTCATAGGCATCTGCTACCATACTTAACAGATTGTTGTCCTTGATTTTTCTCAAATCCAAATCGTCTGCGATTTCAATTGCTTTTTCATAGTCATGTTGATGCATTGCAGCCTTCAATGCTTCTACTCTTAAACTAAATTCATTTCTATCCATTTGACTTCCTCTTTTAAACTACTTAATCACTTATTTCTCACAACCCCCTGTTTTCACAGGTTCTTTTAAACAATGACTCTCCCCTGTAACGCTCTAAGCAATGTTACATTGTCAATGTTTTCCAAGTCTCCCCCCACCGGAACACCGCTGGCAATTCTTGTCACCTTAATTCCGAGAGGTTTCACGACTTTACTGATATACATCGCTGTTGCTTCTCCTTCCACACTGGAATTTGTCGCAATAATCACTTCGTCCACATCATCCTTCAGGCGCTGAAACAATTCTTTTAATTTAATATCATTCTGTCCGATGCCTGCCATTGGATTGATGGCACCATGCAGAACATGATATACCCCCTGATATTCTCCGACTTTTTCGTAGGCAGCCATATCTTTTGTTGTTTCCACCACCATAATGGTCTTATGGTCACGCTGCTTGCTGCTGCAAATCGGACATACCTCCTGATCGGTTAATGTGCAACATTCTTTACAATATTTTACATTGCCCTTTGCTTCCACAATTGCTTCTGCCAAAGCCTTTACCTGTTCTTCCGGCATATCCAGAATATGAAAGGCAAGTCTTGCCGCAGTTCTTGTACCAATTCCCGGAAGGGAGGACAACTCTTCAATCAATTTTGTTATATAACCACTATAGTAATCCACAGTGCTTCCCTCTTTCTACAAACTACCTGTTTCGGAAGGGCTTAGAATAATCCCATGTTTCCTAATCCGCCGGTAATCTTTGACATTTTCTGTGTAGACATTTCATCCATTTTGCGGAATGCTTCATTCACAGCTGCCATAATCAAGTCTTCTAACATTTCCACATCATCCGGATCAACTACTTCTTCATCTAACTTAATCTTTGTAATTTCTTTTGTTCCTGAAATTGTAACTTCAACAGCACCACCACCTGATGTTGCAGTGTATTCAGACTGTTCCAATTCAGCCTGTGCTTCTTCCATCTGCTTCTGCATCTTCTGTGCCTGCTTCATTAAATTATTCATGTTTCCAGGCATTCCTCCCGGAAATCCTCCTCTTTTTGCCATTTAAAAATCCTCCTCTTCAATTTCCATGTTTATGTGGCTGATCACTTCCTGATAATAATCATTGAAGTTCTGATTTGTTTCTAACAATTTCATTTCAACCTTAACTTGTTTTTGAATTTCTTCGCCAATAATCGTATTCAACATTTCTATTACTTCCGGCTTATTGCAGGCACCGAATCCCGTCGCTGCAAATCCTTCAAACACAATCAGAAGAGTATCCTCTCCCTTCACGCTGAATCGTGCACCGTTTAAGAACTGTTTATACGGCTGGGATATATGCCTTTGTACCGCGCCCCAGTTATCTACTACATACTGGATGTCACTTGGCACAGCTTTGTCCCAGACTTTTTTCGGTTTTGCCTGTTGTGCCGGCATTGGGATTTCTCCTGCCGGACGTGCCGCAACAAAATCACCGCTTTCAATTTTCTTTTCCAGCAATGCAATTCTGTTGTTTAAGGAACTTTGATCCCGTTCCATAGACGGCTGGTTTAATTTAATCAATGCAATTTCCACCAGCACTCTTTTCTGAGATGAGTACTTCATCTGTCCGGATAATTCCGACAAAACACGAATATATCTCATAATAATATCCGTATCCACCATTGCCGCTTCGTTTTTCAATGCTTCCAATCGTTCAGCAGAGGCATCAATAATGTCTTCCACGGAATCATCAGAAGTACGAATCAACATCAGGTTTCTGAGATACCAGATAAAATCATTTACAAATTGTCCTAATTCTCTTCCTTGGATGACCATCTCATCCAAAATCTGAATGCTCTGTACCGTATCCCCATCAATCACCGCTCTGGTGAGACGACTGAATACTTCCTGGTCTACCGCGCCCAGCACTTCCAATACATTGTCATAGGTAAGTTTCTGTCCCAGATAAAAGGCAATACACTGGTCCAACAGACTCAGGGCATCACGCATAGAACCGTCTGCAGCTTTTGCCACATAGCGGATTGCTTTTTCTTCTACGTCGATTTCTTCCTTTTCCATCAACTCCGACAATCTTGCCGCAATCGTGTCAATGGTAATTCGCTTGAAATCGTATCTCTGACATCGGGAAAGAATTGTGATTGGAATTTTGTGCGGTTCCGTTGTCGCCAGAATAAACATCGCATATGCCGGAGGCTCTTCCAATGTTTTCAATAACGCATTAAAGGCTCCGATAGAAAGCATATGCACTTCGTCAATGATATAGACCGTAAATTTTCCACTGGATGGAGAATACTGAATTTCTTCACGAATCTGTCTGATATTGTCTACACCATTGTTTGATGCCGCATCAATTTCCATAACATTCATAGCACTACCATTATTGATAGCCTGACAGGTAGGACATTGGTTGCAAGGGCTGCCGTTGACCGGATTTTCGCAGTTTACTGCTCTGGCAAAAATCTTTGCCACACTGGTTTTACCGGTACCTCTTGTTCCGCAAAAAAGATATGCATGACCTATACGGTTTGCTTTAATCTGATTTTGTAATGTCTGTACAATGTGATCCTGTCCCTTTACATCTTCAAATGTAGTCGGTCTGAACTTTCTGTACAATGCCGTATAAGACATAACTTCTCCCTTCCTGCAGAATCTCTACATACTTATTTTTTGGCATAGTATCCCCTTTACACCTTTGGAAACAATTATATAATAAAATCGATTTAAAATAAAGACCTAAAAAAAACACCTGATGGTAGCGAAAATCAAAGGAGAAATACCATCAGGTGTTCTATAAAGTTATCTTATTTTATGTAAGTGTCCAATCGCATGATTTGTTTTTAGCTGATCTTCATTTCCCAAAGAGAATATCCGTAGCCGGTTCCTCTCTGTTTTCCAACTAATTTTACAAATCTTGCATTCACTGCGTTAAATGTTACTGTATCATTTCCTCCATCACCATTGGTTACGGATGCTACGGTTGTAAAGTTCTGTCCGTCTGTAGATACCTGGATGTCATAAGCTTTACCGTAAGCTGCTTCCCACTGAAGTTCAACCTTGGAAATTCTCTTTGTCTGTCCCATATCTCTTAAGATCCACTGGTTATCACTCCAATCGGATGCCCATCTTGTTCCGGTATTTCCGTCAAACGCATTGTTTGCTACATAGCCGCCTTCTACGGATGAAGCGCTTGCGCTGGCTGCTGCCGGTGGTAATGTTGGTGCTTCTGTTGTGGTTTCTACTACGGTTTCTGTTCCCATTACCTGGAATTCAAAAATTGAGAAACCGTACTGTGTTGTTCTTGTCTTTCC
Source organism: Eubacterium sp. (assembly GCA_016292095.1). Classification (GTDB taxonomy): domain Bacteria; phylum Bacillota; class Clostridia; order Lachnospirales; family Lachnospiraceae; genus Eubacterium_G. The sequence goes on from JAEFAB010000047.1 coordinate 75,513, forward strand.
GTTCATTCTGACATATCTTGCAGTTGTCTTCGCAATCGGAAGTTCAACCATTCCTGCTTTTCCGTCAGTAATTGTCTTTACGGTTGTCCAGTTTGCTGCATCGTTGGAAACATCGATTGTATAGTTCTTTCCTGCTGCAGTTTCCCAATTGATGTTAATCTGATCAAACTGACAAGCCTTTCCTAAGTCAACATAGAAATACTGATTATCTGCAAATTCTGATTCCCATCTTGATCCGTTGTTTTCATCAACTGCCAGATTTGCTTTGTTCCATCCAAGTTCTGTGGATGCATAAGCGTTCTTTCCTGCTGCAATATTCTTTCTGTTTGCAATAGGAGCTTCTGTTGTTGTTTCTTCTTTTACAACATAGCTGCAATTTGCTTTTGCAGATTCTCCGGCTGCATTCACTGCTGTTACGGAAATTGTATGTGTTCCCGGTGTGAATTTGCTCTTCTGTGCATCTGCATTGTATGACAATGTTGTGATTCCTGTTGCAACCAATTCATTGTCAATATAGAAGTTGTAACTTGTTGCATTGCTTCCTGCTCCCCAGCTGAAGTAGTATGGTGCGTTTGCATTTCCTGTGTAAGTCAATCCAACAGGTGCAGACGGTAACTGTGCCTGCTGCTTTGTAGTCTGTTCTACTGTTGTTTCAACAGTGGTTCCTGCAATACCTAAAATCTGCATTTCGTAAATAGAGAAGCCGTACTGTGTTGTTCTTGTCTTTCCGTTCATTCTGACATATCTTGCATCAACTGCATTGAACGGTGTTTCAACCATGCCTTCACGACCATCATTAACAGTTGCTACTGTTGTCCAGTTTCTTGCATCATTGGAAACATCGATTGTATAAGTCTTTCCTGCTGCTCTTTCCCAATTGATATTTACCTGGTCGATTCTACTTACTGAACCCAAATCAATATAAATGTTCTGATTGTCAACAAATTCAGATTCCCATCTGGTTCCATTATTTCCATCAACTGCTAAGTTTGCTTTGTTTCCACCTAATTCAGTAGATGCATAAGCAGTCTTTCCTTTTGCAATATTTGTCTCTCCTGCAATTGGAGTTCTTCCTGTTGTTGCAACTTCCTTTGTTGTTACAACTGCTTTTGTTGTAACAGGTGCAGTTGTTACAGGCGGTTCTACATCCTTTTCAGGAATGTAATATGTCTTTCCGTCATCAACCGGATTTCCTTTTTCTTTGTATACAACACCTGCAGGTGTTAAGTTTCCGCTAGAATATCTCCATAATCCTGTTCTGTCATCGTCAAAGTCAAATGCTGCATAACGTTCGACATATTCTCTGGAATCAAGTCCCGGCATTACTGCTTCCCAAAATTCTTTTGTTCCGTTTCCACCTGTTGCAGTTACGTACTGTCCCTTTGTTGAGAATTCTGTAATCCAAATTGGTTTATGATATTTATTCCATGTCCAGTCAACGATTTCTGTTAAGAACCAATCTGCCATTCCTGCGCCTGCATAGTTATCAGGATAGCAGTGAATTGCGATAAAGTCCGGATCATGGTCGTTGTTTGTATCAATCTTGCTCATGAATGCCTGGAACCAATCCGGTGAACCGGATGGCCATAATGCTGTAACCGGTGAACTAATGTTAATTCCCGTTACATCATCAAATCCCTGCCAAGCATTGTAAACATCCTGTACTGACATATTAATCTGATCGGATACATCCGGTTCATTAAATGTCAGACAATATTTGTATCCTTTGTTCTTAAGGTTATTAATTCTTGTCTTTGCATTGTTTGCGCTTGTTTCTTTCCAAATCATTGGAACGAATTCCACATCATTGTATTTGCTTCCGGAGTTTGGATTTTCACCCCAGTTGTAATACCAGCCAATGCCCATATTCTTCAGGTCAAGGTTCTGTCCCATGTTTACAGACAATCCTAAACCTTTCTTTGTAATACCGAATCTGCTTGCCGGTGTATTTCTGCTGCTTCCGTCTGTGTATTCTGCCTGTACTGTTACAGCGTAGTATTTAACCTTTGAAGCATGGTATTCATAAGATGTATTTGTTGTTGTTGCAACTTTCTGTCCGTCAATGTAAATTGCATAATCTTTTACAGGCTTTAACTGTGAAGCATTCCACTGAATCTTGATATCGCCTGCCGCCTTTACTTCACCCTTTGCAGGACTTGTAATTACAAAGTTCTGTTCTGCATCCGGTCTTGTAGGCTGTTCTGTCTGAGGTTCTGCAGTTGTTGCTTCTGTAGCCGGTTCTGTAGTTACAGGTTCAACCGGGCCACCCGGAATTGTTACTTTTCCGTTTCCGTAATTTACTACCTGCTGTCTCTGACCTGCAATTGTAACAGCACCACCCTGTCTGTTAATTACGTGACTGATTCCAGGGTTTCCTGCTAACATTACAGTACATACGTTATGAACTGCTACGTTATCTGCATTCGGAACTTCCATTGCATTTTCTGCATTGATTGTAGCGTCTCTGTGATATGAATAAATTCCCAATCCATATGCTTCATGAGATTTTACGCTATCTGCAACTTTATAAGAAGCAAATCCGTCTACAGTTCCGTTATGACTCTTCCAGCTCTGCTGGTTTGGAACGTCGTAAGGCAATTCGCTCTGATAGAAGTAACATCTACCGCCTTCACCATTCCATAAAGTCTGATATTCATGGAAATGTTCTACGAACAATCCATACATGGTCATATAATTTCCGTTAACGACAATACCATTTTGGGTCTTGTTACTGTTCCAAGCTACCCCGGCTCCATGGTCGGCTCGCCATACCCAGAAGTTATCACCGATAACGTCATTTGCATTTACAATAATACAAGTCTTACTCTGTGCAACGGATGATGTTACACCACCAACTCTGAAGAATAAGTCGCTTAAAAGGATTGGGTCAGACTGATGTCTTCCTGTTGCCCCGTCAGGACCTACCTTCAATAATGTTTCTGTATAAGAACCACCTGCGTCATATAACAGTCCGGAAACGGATACACCATCTACATCTGCAACTTCCATACAAGCATTGTTTCCTGTTGGTGTTAATGTTGCATATCCAAGACCTAATACAACGGTGTCTTTCTTTGTTACTCTGATTGGTTTGTTCACACGGTAAATACCCGGTGTTAAAATCAAGTGTTTTCCACTTTCCAAAGCGGCGTTGATTGTGTCCGCATTATCTCTGTCAGGATTTGCAATGTAGAACTTGTCGATACTGATTGATTTTCCTGCTTCTTTTCCGTTCTGCCAAGATGTTCCTGTTGAGTCTGCTTTTAATGAAGGAACAAATACACTGTAGTTATCGTTATTGTCTACTGTTAAATATGGTGTTTCACGAATAATCGGTGTCTTTTCAACGCCTGTATAGAACTGATATGTAGGGTTATACTGCCAGTTACTTTCCAGCTTTCCACCGGTATCCTGATCTTTCGATCTTGGATCCATACCGATAAATACAGCATTCCAAACACCGCCTGCCCAAGCATTATAATAATCGTTTCTTGAACAGTACTGCTGTTCAGACCAGGCTGCTGCTGTACCGTCTACCTTGGTATCTGCTACGAATCCGCCACTGGCCCAGCCTTGTCCCCATTGGTCAAGAGCTAACCAGTTTTTAAAGTTCATTCTTCGAAGTGAAGTTGCCTGAGCCGCTGCCCAGGTTGTTGTCTGATTTACAGTAAAGTTTTCACAGCTTCGCCAAAAATTACAAGTCGCGTTTGCCCCCATCCAATCAGCATTACAGTCCAATTCGTTTACAACTGTATCTGTTGGAAGATTTCCTAATCCAGCGATTTGAGTATAAAAGCCAACTTTCGCACGTACATTGCTGTAATTACCCGGTTTAAAAAGAATTGCATATCTGTCTTGTCCGAACTGATTTGTTTCCTGAATTCCGTAAACCTGGTCAATTACTGACTGGATGTCTGCATCTGAATCATTGTCATCAAATACATAAACATGATTTCCAAAAAGTGACGTTGTAAAGTCACTAGCGTTGGCGGCTTCTACCTGCGCGCTAGGACCAGAATACTGTATTCCCGCGAATACAGTCACCATAGTCATTACTATGGCAGAGACTTTCCTCCATTGTCGTCTCATGATAAATCCTCCTCTTTTAAATAAGTGGTCTAGCACAAGTAAAAAAATTCTCCTTATTCAATTTTTCGTTTTCCGTACCTCTGCTAAACCCTAATAACAAAATGTTTCATTTCTGTCGATCAACATTTAGCCTGTTAGTTCAAATGTTAGCACACTCGATTTTTCAAAAACACCAACAATCTTCATAAAAGGTGCACTATTATCAGATTAATTTGAATAAAAACTTTTTTATTGGAATATTTTCCACCTTTTCTTTTTTCCATCAAAAAAAGACGTTTTAGGAACCATTTTTCCTAAACGTCTTATCTCTTTTTTCTTATTAAAAACCACGCAGTCAGTGTTGTGAACATCCCATAAGCGTTACCTTTACAGTTAACTCGGTTCAGGCACCCTCATGTCACTCAGAAGATCACTGCTTAGTGCTGCTACATTCCTGTCCTGACACGGTTCGCAGGTCTCTGATGCATAAGACCCAAACGTCAACATCACTTATAAAGGGCAGCCCTACAAGACGAACCCGAAACTGACCATCACCCCTGCTATAGCGGATTGCAGGTTCAGGGCGCCGCTACCTCCCCGGCTGCGTGGAAGTATAGTATACCTTACCTGCTTTTTCTTTGTCAAGATTTTGCCCGAAGCCCTCGGAAAAAATCCTTCAGCAAATTACTGCATTCTTCTTCTAAGATACCTTTTTCAATTTCCACCTGATGATTAAACTGCTCCACCTGAAGCAAATTCATAATGGAACCGGCACATCCCGCCTTTGGATTCATACATCCGATATATACTTTTTTAATCCGTGCCTGAACAATTGCTCCGGAACACATCTGACAAGGTTCCGTGGTGACATACAGTTCACAATCATCCAGTCTCCAGTCATCGATTTTTTTGCTCGCTTTCTTAATGGCATTTAATTCTGCATGAGACAATGTGTTTTTATCTGTCATTCGGCGATTATAACCTCGACCGATTATTTTTCCCTGATATACAATGACGCATCCGATCGGAACTTCTCCGATTGCTGCCGCTTTCTTTGCCTGCCGGATTGCCTCCTTCATATATTTTTCCTGTTCTTTCATGATTATTCCTACTTAAAATATTCTCCTACTACATTCCAGATGTTTGCTGATTCCTGACCAAGACTCCAGTAAGCAGCTCCACCCAATTTATAATTCTTCATTAAATCCAGTCTGCTCTTAACGGAAGTTTCATCTTCTAACCAGATAATCACAAAACTCTTTCCCTTTTCATAAGACACCTGATTCTGTCCGGTATTATCATCAAACACCGGAGTAGCTCCTGCTGCCTGATACAATTCATTTGCTGTATCCATGGAAATATCCTGACAGGTTAGATAATAATCTCCGTTAACGGAATCCGTCACATATGTCCCTGAGCCATCGGAATCATTTGCCGGAGTTTCAATCCATGCAGTGGTATAGAACGGCATTCCGTTAATCACACGGGAAGCATCTCCCACCAGTTCAATGGTTTCTTTAATCGCGTTTTCTGTAAACCCTAAAGAAGAAACCGAACCTGCTCCGTCTGCATCCGTTGCATGTTCATCATAGCTCATGATTGCAACGTAATCCGCTAAGAGTCCCTGTTGTTTCATATCATAATATGTAGCACCGGCTTCCGGTACATAATTGTCTACAGAAAGAACAAGTCCCTGCGCACGACATTTAATAGAAAGTTCTCGTAAGAACTGTAAGTAATCGGCAGCACTCTCTTCTGTAATATATTCAAAGTCCACATTGATTCCGTCAAAATGGTACTGTTCCGCATAGAACATCAAATCATTCACCATTCTTCGGCGGGAAAGATTCGATTTCAACGACTTGCTTACTGCTTTTCTTCCGTTTTTTTGCAAATCACTCACCAAAGCCCAAACCTTCAGTCCTTTGCTGTGAGCTTCCGCAACATAATCGCTGCTGGCAATTGAAGAAAGATTTCCCTTTCCGTCTTTCACAATAAACCATGTCGGCGAAATAACATTCAATCCCTTTGTATTCTTCAGTTTTTCCGTCAATCCTGCATTTGCATCCACATTGGTCAAAAGATGCCAAGCCATACTAACCTGACCTTCCTGCTGAATATGGGTATATTCATCCCGGTCTGTTTTGAACGAGCGTTTTTCTGTTTTCTTGTTTTCCAATTCTGAAGTCGGCACATAACCAATCAACCCATCTTCCGTACGGACACAATCCCAGTTTTTGCTTTCTTCAATCACCGTAACTTTACTGTCCTCCGGAATTTCAGCCACAATGAGATTCTGATAATTTCCGCCGGTACGCATTTCTATATCACTGTCTACGGTCATTACAGTCGCTGCTTCTCTTTGATAGGTCAGTACAATTCTGGCAGGCATGCCGTCTTTTTCTTTTACATATTTATATTTAAAATCTACATACTTTTTCAAAAATTCAATATTCACATAGCAGACATCTCCATCCAGAATACAAGTCGTGAAGTCCACTGTCTCTTCACCGATGGTGTTGCTATCGATTTTTGTTTCAAAAATAGTTGTGGCATTGGTAAACATAACCATCTTGGAATCTTTATTATAGTAAAATCTCGGATCAATTTCATTTTGAACCATATTGATGTTCAGGAAAATCTGTCCGTCCCGAACAATCCCGTATTCTGTACTGTATCCGTTTTCCAGCGCAACCGCCGCTAACGTTCCTTCTCCTTCCAAGTGATAAGGATTTTCCTCATCGTCTGTCAGTTTCATATACCAGGACAGATTTGCCTTTCCTTTGTTGGTCTTGCGAAACATGTCGCATCCTGTCATTGTTGCTAATATAGAAACACCCACTAAAAGTGCGGTGATTTTTTTCGTAACTTTTCTCATTTCTTCCTCCGATAATGAATACTCTAAAAGAGCCATAAGTAGATGTCCCTGACTTCTAATTATGGCTCATCATGTTCATAGGGAAACCTCGAACTGACGGTGACGCCTCCCTAAATGGAAGTCCATTACGTCCCGTGATATATATCGTCAGTTGTTGTTTTCTATCCCGTTTTGCGTTTGTCTCTTATAGTATACACATATTGATTGTGTGATGCAAGCCCTTTTTCTTTGGAAATTATTGTCTTGAAATTTTATGAATAAAAATGAAAAATACTGTTGTCGTTTTGTTCAACTTCTTGTAATATATTACTAATCAAAAAACTTTACACTATTTTTTTATTTGGATATACTATAATTAACAAGGTTTTTTCTGATAAAAAAACAGAAAAGTTTGTTTGAAAAATTTCATTAATATCCTACGAATCTAGGAGGTGATTTAAATGAAAATTGAAAAAATCAATGATAATCAGATTCGTTGCACCCTGAACAAAGAGGATTTAGAAGATCGCGATATTAACTTAAGCGAACTTGCTCTTGGTACCGGAAAGACGAAAGAATTATTTCAAGATATGATGCAACAGGCAAATGACGATTTTGGTTTTGAAGTCAACGACATTCCATTGATGGTGGAAGCAATGCCACTTTCTTCCGAAGGAATTGTTTTGGTTATTACTAAGGTAGAAAATCCGGAAGATACCAAATCTCATTTTTCCAATATGTTTTCCAAAGAATTTACGGATGATTTCTTCTCACGACTGGAAAGCATGAAAATGGAACTGGACGATTTTGAACAAATTGAAGGCAAAGAGGAAGAACCTAAGGAGCCTGCTTCCAAAGAAGACTCCACCTCCACATTGCTTTACTGTATTTACGTGTTTAACACTTTAGCGGAAGTAATTACCGTAGCAAATCAGTTGGCTCCTTTTTATCAGGGAGACAGTTCCGTTTATAAATCTCCGCAAAATGGAAGATATTATCTTTCCTTATGTATGGAAACAACGGATGAACATTTGCTGAACAAAATCTGCAGCATTCTTACAGAGCAGGGGGAACGAGAAGAGCCATCCTATGCAAAAGAGTTGTTCTATGTAGAACACTTTGAAGAAATCATTGCAGATAAGGCAATCGAAAAATTAGGACAGATTTAAAATAAACCCCGAAGCAAATCGCTTTCGGGGTTTTCTTTTTATTGCATTTTATGTGTATACATCAAAATGGCGGTTGCCACGGCTGCGTTTAAAGATTCCACCTGACCATCCATCGGAATCTTTATTTTTTTGTCTGCCAAAGCAGCAATCTCATCACTCAGACCTCTTGCTTCATTTCCGATCAGAAACGCACAATCCCGGTCCAAATTACCATTACTGTAGATTTCACCCTTCAGATGTGCCGCATATGTTGTAATGTGATTTTCTTTCAGCAGTTTTACCGCTTCCGTCAAATCATCCACCACTACAAAAGGTACCCTGAAAATAGATCCCATGGTAGAACGAATTACTTTCGGACTGTAAATATCCACACAATCCCGACTCATAATCAATCCACGAATTCCGGCGCCTTCTCCTGTTCGAAGAATAGTACCCAGATTTCCCGGATCCTGCAGACGGTCCAGAACCACAAAGCAGTTCTTTCCCCCTTGTCTTTCTTTGATGATATCTTCCACCTGATAGGATTTCATCTGAACGATTGCAAGAATACCCTGAGGAGTTACCGTATCGGACATTTTCTTAAACACGCTGTCACTTACCGGCTGATAGCGGATTCCGGCCAGTTCTGCCTGATGCTCCGTTTCAAACTGTTCCGAAACATAAACTTCCCGCAAATCAGTTTCCGGGATTTCCGAAAACATTTTAATTCCTTCCACCACAAAACATCCTTCATTTCGTCTTGCCTTGGCTTTTTCCTTCAACTGAATTACTTTTTTAATTTGTTCATTTGATGCTGATGTAATAATCATACTTCATCTCCAACATTTTTATTTCAACTGCACTAATCAATCACTTTTACAAAATCTTCGCCGTACTGTTCCCGTAACTTAGTAAGCAATGTCTCTGTCACTTCTACCCGGTACTCTACCGGCAATACTTTACTCTGACGTTCCTTTGCCAAAGCAATGCACACTTTATCATTTCCACGGAAGCCCGCCAAAGTCTGCAATAACTCCGATTCCTTTGCCACATAAGTGTCTTTATCCTGAAATGCAATCCAAAGTTCCGAAGGCATCATTGCAAATTCTGTAATAGTATTTGCAATCACACGACCGGCAGCATTTTCTTCAAACTGTGCTTCTCCGGAAACAAAAATTTTCTTTCCTTCTTCCATCAAAGCTCTGTTTCGTTCAAACTGTCTCGGGAATACAATTACCTCGACGGTTCCTACCAAATCTTCCAACGTAATGAAGGCCATCTGCTGTCCGCTCTTTGTAAATTTCTTTGTAATGGCAGAAACAATACCGCCAATGGTCACCTTACTTTTATCCGGAATTTTTGGTTCTTCCCCCTCTTCCGGCTCAGCAAAGTCAATTGCCATATTGGTAATGTGCTTTCGCCATTTCTTTTCCTGTGACTGCAGTGGATGACCGCTGGCATAAATTCCCAGCACTTCCTTTTCAAATTCCAGCTTTTGCTCGATTTCGTATTCTCCTACATTCGGCATCTGCACCTTGTAGGTTTCTTTTTCCTCATCGCCGGCAAAATCAAACAGTGTTACCTGTCCTTCCATGGCATCTTTCTTTTCCTGGTTGACTCCGTCAATAATTTGAACATACACCATCATCATCTGCTTTCGCGTCGCCCCAAAGGAATCAAAAGCACCTGCTTTAATAAAGTTTTCAATTGCTCGTTTATTAACACCCAGACTGGCAGTTCTGCCGATGAAATCTTCTAAATCCACAAATCTGCCTCGTTTCTCGCGTTCCATCACAACCTGGTCAATAATGTTCTTTCCAACATTTTTAATTGCCGTCAGGCCGTAACGGATATTGTCTCCGTCTGCAGAAAAGCCACTGCTTCCCACATTAATATCCGGCGGCAAAATCTTAATGCCCAAGGAACGGCAGGAATAAACATATTCTGATACTTTACTTGCCACATCCATAACAGAAGTTAACATGGCTGCCATGAATTCTGTCGGATAGTAATATTTCAAATAGGCCGTCTGATAGGCTACAACCGCATAGGCTGCCGCATGAGATTTATTGAAGGCATATTTTGCAAAGTCCGTCATTTCATCAAAGATTTTATTTGCAATCTCTTCGCTAATGCCGTTCTTAATACAACCGTTTACTCCGGTCTCTTCATCACCGTAAACGAAAATCTGTCGTTCTTTTTCCATGACATCCTGTTTTTTCTTAGACATGGCACGGCGAAGTAAGTCGCTTCGTCCCAGAGAGTATCCCGCAAGATCCCTTACAATCTGCATAACCTGTTCCTGATATACAATACATCCGTGGGTTGGCTGCAGGATTGGTTCTAACTGCGGACAATCATAAGTAACCGAAGAAGCATTATTTTTACCTTCTAAATATTTCGGAATAAAATCCATCGGTCCCGGACGATACAGGGAAATACCCGCAATAATATCTTCCAGACTATCCGGCTTCAATTCCTTCATAAAGTTCTTCATTCCGCCACTTTCCAACTGGAAAATACCTTCTGTATTTCCTGTGCCGATATAAGAAAGAACTTTCTTGTCATCATAATCAATGGTTTTTAAATCCACTTCCACGCCACGGTTTTCTTTAATAAAACGTTCGGCGTTCTGAATTACGGTCAGATTTCGTAATCCCAAAAAGTCCATTTTCAACAATCCCAGTTCTTCCAAAGTTGTCATAATATACTGGGTTGTAATGGAACCGTCGGAAGCTCTGGACAGCGGAACATAATCATCCACCGGATTTGCACAAATAACAACACCTGCCGCATGCATGGAGGCGTGTCTTGGCAATCCTTCCAGACGCTTTGACATATCAATCAGATATTTTACCTGAGGGTCATTGTCGTATAAATCCTTTAATTCGCGGCTTTGCTTTAACGCCAGATCCAATGTCATATGAAGGTCATTCGGAATCATTTTGGAAATGCTGTCGCACTGAGCATAAGGCATATCCAGTACGCGTCCCACATCACGAATTACCCCTTTTGCTTTCAGCGTACCAAAGGTAACAATCTGAGCCACATGGTCTTTTCCGTATTTTCTTCCTACATAATCAATCACTTCCTGACGACGTTCGATACAAAAGTCCACGTCAATATCGGGCATGGATACACGCTCAGGATTTAAGAAACGTTCAAAGAGCAATGCATAACGCATTGGCTCAATGTCCGTAATTTCCAAACAGTAAGAAACAAGACTTCCTGCAGCAGAACCTCGTCCCGGTCCTACAGCAATTCCATTGGACTTTGCATAATGAATGAAATCCCACACAATCAGGAAATACTCGATATATCCCATATCTTTAATGGTGTTCAATTCGTAATCCAGTCGTTCCTGAAGTTCTTCCGGCGTCAACTTACAATGTTCATCCACTTCTCCGCGGAATACCGGATACCGTCTGTGAAGTCCTTCTTCACAAAGCTCCTTCAGATAGGTCCATGCAGTATATCCTTCCGGTACCGGGAAATTCGGAAGTTTTGTTACCCCAAATTCAAATTCCACCTGACAACGGGCTGCAATCTTTTCCGTGTTTTCCAACGCTTCCGGTGCATACGGGAACAATGCTGCCATTTCTTCCGGAGACTTCAGATAATACTGACCGCCCTCATATCGCATACGGTCTTCATCCGATTTCTTCTTTCCGGTCTGAATACAAAGAAGAATGTCGTGAGCTTCCACGTCATCTGCATAGGTATAGTGAACATCATTGGTACAAACCAAATCCACGCCAATCTCTTTGCTTAAACGCATTAACTGCTGATTTACCGTACGCTGTTCCGGAATACCGTGGTCCTGCATTTCCAGGAAATAATTATCCTCCCCGAAAATTTCCAAGTGACGCAGTGCAGCTGCTTTTCCGTTTTCATAATCTTCTTTTGCCAGATAGCGCTGAACTTCTCCTGCCAGACAGGCGCTTAAACAGATCAGCCCTTCATGGTATTCCCGAAGAACTTCATAATCCACACGGGGCTTGTAGTAAAAGCCTTCCACAAAGCCTTTGGACACAATTTTACAGAGGTTCTCATACCCCTTGTTATTTTCAGCAAGCAAAATCAGATGATTGTATCTGCTTTCACTTTCATTCTTTTCTTTATCAAATCTGGAACCGGGAGCCACGTAAACCTCGCAACCGATAATCGGCTTAATTCCCGCATCATGGGCAGCCCGATAAAAATCAATTACACCATACATAACACCATGGTCTGTAATAGCAAGGCTATCCATTCCAAGAGCTTTCGCCTGCTTTGTTATTTCTTTAATTTTACTGGAACCGTCCAACAAACTATATTCCGTATGGACGTGCAAATGTGTAAAACTCATGAGTTTCTCTCTTTCTATTTATAAATCAATGGTCAGTTCTACCGGACAGTGATCGGAGCCCAAAACATCTTTATGGATGTCAGCCCCCTGCAACTTTCCTTTCAAACTTTCTGACACGATAAAATAATCAATTCTCCATCCGGCATTTTTTTCTCTTGCCTTAAAGCGATAAGACCACCAGCTGTATCGGCCTTCATCCTCCGGATAAAAATATCGGAAGGTATCAATAAATCCGTCTGCCAACAATGCTGTCATCTTTTCTCGCTCTTCGTCGGTAAATCCGGCGTTCTTTCGATTGGTCTTCGGATTTTTCAAGTCAATTTCCTGATGGGCAACATTTAAGTCTCCACAGAGAATGACCGGTTTGGTTTCTTCCAGTTTTTTCAGATATGCTTTGAAGTCATCTTCCCATTGCATCCGGTAATCCAGACGTTTCAATTCATTCTGGGAATTTGGCGTATAACAGGTTACCATATAGAACTGTTCAAATTCCAAGGTAATCACACGACCTTCTTTGTCATGTTCTTCAATGCCAATTCCATATGAGACCGAAACCGGTTCCTGTTTTGTAAAGATTGCAGTTCCGGAATAGCCTTTCTTTTCTGCATAGTTCCAATACTGATGGTAGCCCGGCATGTCCAGTTCCAACTGTCCTTCCTGCATCTTTGATTCCTGTATACAGAAAATATCTGCATCCACCGTATTAAAATAATCCATAAAGCCCTTTGTTACACAGGCACGAATTCCGTTTACGTTCCAAGAAATCAGTTTCATCTTTTGCCTCCTGTTGTCATTGATCTAAACCATATCTTATCATTTTCACACACTATAACATTATAACCTAAAATCACCTTTTTTTCCTACTATTTTTTCACATCAAGAAGGAGCACACCGAAGTGTGCTCCCCCTGTGAGAAAAACATATGTTGAAAAAATCTTATTACCACTTTAAGTCAATTACTAATGCAGTTGCATTTGTGTAATGAAGTAATGTACTCTGATCGTTTACATCATCATAGCAGAATCCGTATGCAAGATTGCTTACTGAGTTTTCATGCCAGAATCTTGAGTACCAGTTGTATGTGCTGTTCTTGTAGTAAGCACTTGGGTTATTGTAATTAGCAGGGTCTGTTGCAACACCTCTGTTGAATGCTGCACAAAGCTGAGCTTCGATTACAAGTTCTGTAGAATTACCTCTGTTGAAGTTACCCTTTCCTTCTAATACATCCTGTGTGGTTGGTTTGTATACATAGTATGTTCCGCCATCACCGGCTTTTGTAAATCTCATTCTGTCGCCTTCTACACGTCCTGTAAAGGTTCCTGCTTCACACTGGAATACTAAATTCTGTGAAGAATATTTGTTCCAGAATTCATTGATGTAGTTATCAAAGTATCTTCCATATGCCTGTCCTTCATTGAATGTCTTCTTACATGGTGCCATGATTCTCTTGTCATCTGCTAAAGTCTTCCATTCTGAAGGTGCATTGTTTTTGTACTTGTTAAATGTATCTGTTCTTGATCCGATGTCACCAACAACCTTGTCATATGTTGGGTAGTCACCAGGTCTGTTATCAAATCCGCCTGTTCCGTATAATCTTGTTACCATTGGGAAGGAATAGAAGTCAACTCGTGTAGTATTTCCCCAATATTCTCTGCCTGTTACTGTGAATTCTGCAAATTCAAATAATACATCCTGATTTGGATCTGATGTATTGTTAAGGTCTGGTCCTGCATAACCAACTCTTCCGTCTGCTGCGTTATTGAATGTAATGTATACAGGGCTACCATAGCTTAAGTACATTCTTCCTGAAACAATACTTGGAAGGTATACCCAGCTCTTTTCAGAGATGGAATGGCAAATGTTTGCACACATTCTTCCGTTCTTTGAAATTGTGTTCATTCCTGTATTTGCCGGAATTAAGTTTCCGTTTGTGTCTAAGTAGCAAAGCTGATTGCTTGAGTTGTATCCAAGTACACACCAGTAAATCTGGCTGTTTGAATATTTTCCGTTTGTCTTGTTATTAAGCTGTAAGAACATCTTGTCGTTTACAGGGATATCTGTTCTAAGATTTGGTTTTTCTACTCCTGAAACTGTTCCGCCTGTTGACTGCTGTTTTGTTGTTGTAGTTGTCTGCTGAACAGAACCGGAACCTGTAACGTTTACTGATAATGTTGTCTTAGCTGATTCTTTGTTTCCGCTTACTGTTGTAACAGATACGGTATGTGTTCCTGCTGCAATTCCTGTGTATGTGTAGTATGCACATTTTACACCGGAAGCAACACGGTTGTTATCAATGTATACATTGTAGTTGTTAATGTTTCCTGCTCCCCAAACAACGCCGATTGTGTTATTTGCCGGACAAGATACTACTAAACCAAATGGCTGTGCAATGCTTGTATCTGTAGATGTTGAAGCCTTTGTTGTAGTTGGTGCCTGTGTTGTAGTTGTCTTCTTACGAACTACGATAGAAGACATCTTGTCATTCCAGTCATTTCCGATCCAAGCTGTATCTGCAGAAACAACTTTCTGAGCACCCTGGAAGTTGTCATCCCAGTAAAGTACTGCTTCGTATCCTGATGCTACCTTTAATGAAGATAAGTCATCATTCTTGAATCCTTTTGAAGTTAATGCTGAAAGGTTGTAAGAACCTTCGTTTAATGCTGCAACACGTCCGCCGTAGTTAATATCCTGATAGATATATACAACGCCTTTTTCAGCTGCCTTTGTTGTAGCAGGTGCTGTAGAACCTGATACTGTTACTGTAGTAGATACTCTTTCTGATTCAGAAGAACCGCTTACTGTAGAAATTGCTACGGTATGTGTTCCTGCTGCGTATCCTGTGTATGTGTAGTAAGCACATCCAACGGCACTGCTTACTTTGTTTCCGTCGATATAAACGTTGTAACTATTGATGTTTCCTCTTCCCCAAACAACACCGATGGTATTATTGGATGGGCAACTTGCTACCAAACCAAATGGTTTTTCGATAGAAGAATTTGTGCTTGAAGCGGAACCTGTCTTATAACTCATTTCCGGTGAGTCATACTGTAAACCGCCTTTGTTGTATGTAAAGAATACTTTAATAGTGTCGCCGGTCTTTAATCCTGTGATTGCCAGATTATAATCATACCCGTTCCCACTGGCCATATTCACATTCTGCTGTGCTCCATTGTTCACTTTAAAGTGAGCAATTACATACTTTGCATAATTGTTTGCCTTAAATGTAATAGTTGTCTGTGTTGCTGAGTTGTCGGTTGCTGTTACTGTGTAATCAGAACCTGTGCCAATAGTTGCTGCGGTTACGGCATTCTTTGTTGACGGTACAGCAATGGCTGTCACTACCAATGCTACTGCCAAAAGAGACGCCATAATTCTTTTGATCGTTCTCTTTTTCATTCTTTCTTTCTCCTCTTTCAATTTTTTTCGATCCCTGTGTGATTTTCATCACTCGTACATGAATAGTTTTACTCTATAGAGTAATTTTGAAAAAGTAGATTTTTTATAAAAAAGGTGTTTATTTTTGTAAAAAATATTTTTGTTAGCGATAACAGAAATAGAATAAGCACCAAACTAAAATTTTGGCACTAAATCAAAAAAGGTAATGAAGAACACTCCTCATTACCTTTTTTCTAGTATCTGTATTTTTTCATTGCCGGTTCTAAAACCAGTTTTTCAAAAACAAAAATCGTCAAATACGGCAATATCGCTGTGACACCGGTTACAATCCCTTTGATTCTGGAAATACCTGAAAATCCAAACAATCCATTGGTTGAAAGCAGCCCTACCATTGCCAGCAGCAATACCGGCGAAAAAATAAACCCATAACGCGCACCCATTTGCTCTCGCATAATGAATACCACCATAACAGCTATAATAATCAACATGGATAAAAAGTACACCGTAATATTTAATTTCAAATTCCGTTCAGGAATCTTCCAGGTTCTTTGGAATGCCATCGCTATGAATGCCATGATTCCGGAATGCAATAACAGAATGATATACGAAATTTTTAATCTTCCTTTACGATTCTGTCGAATAAACGAAATAAGAAATACAAGCATTCCAAGCAATTGAATTCCCATAACCACTGCGGTGATGATATGTGATTTTAAATATACAGAGTGATCTCCTAATTTTTCACCGCCTACCATTTTCATAAGGCAGGATGGTCCAATGAAATAATTCACCTTCCACATCTGAACAAGTATAGCCAATTCTGACAGAATACACATCACTATGATTGATATACGTTTTACTTTATCCATTGTCTTTTCCTCTCTCTCTGTCTTCTATCATAAGATAGTCCTGTTTATCTTGTCAAAGTAAAAAAGGAAAAAATTGCTTCCTGCAAGTTTTTCCCTTTTTGAAATTATTTATTTTCTAAAAAGTTTGCAATCCCCTCTATCGCCTGAACTTCATCCGAACCCTCGGCTGAAACACTGACTGTCTGTCCGGGAACAATTCCTAATGCCATCATTCCCATAATACTTTTTGCATTTACTCTTTTTGTATCTCTTTCTACATAGATTTTACTTTCAAACTGGCTGGCAACCTGAACACATTTTGCCACCGGGCTGACCTCAACCCCGTTCTGAACTTCGATCGTAATATCTCTAGTTGTCATTTCTTCATTCCTCCATATGCTTTAATGAACTCACAATTCTTATGCCCCGCGCAACTCTTCCGCAATCTGACTGATTTTTCTCAGTCGATGATTTACCCCCGATTTTCCCAACGGTGGTTCCATCATTGCTCCAAGTTCCTGTAGCGGAACATCCGGGTGTTCAATGCGCATCAATGCAATCTCTTGAAGTTTTTCAGGTAAAAAGTTTATCCCCTTCAACTTTATTATCAATTGAATATCTTCAATCTGTCTGCACGCTGTCGTAACAGTCTTCTTTATATTTGCCGTTTCACAGTTGACCTGCCTGTTATAGTAGTTACTCATATCCTTAAGAATTCGGATATTTTCCATTTCCATCAGGGAAATTGGTGCTTCCATAACATTCAAAACGTCAACGATGCCTTCACCCTCCTTGATATATACCACAAACTTACCTTTTCTTGCAACTACTTTTGCATCAATTTGAAAATATTGAAGCAAATTAACCAATTGTATCGATTTTCCATCACTATTGCAGGCAATTTCGAAGTGATATCCCTTTGTCGGGTCACTAATGGAGCCTGCTGCCATAAAGGCTCCGCGAATGAATGCTCTTTTACAGCATTCCTTTTTTATAATCACATTATTCGTAATCGACAAGTTCTCTTCTATTTCACCATCTTCGCGAATCAGTTTGGTTGCCTGCAGAATTCTCATGGAATCCTCATGGTCATCCACTGTCACGGTATACGTTCTCTGACTACTTGAATAAGCACTGACTTTTTCCGCATATTCCGGTTCCACATGAAAAGCCTTTCTCAGCAGAATATGCATCTTCTTTGCCGTCACATCGGTTTCCGTACGAACCACAATGGAATAACGGTTTTCTTCATCAATTAAGATATTGCCACACAAAGATAGAATAGCTGAAATCTCAGCTATTCTACAATGATTTGCATTACTAATTTTCTCTACTAATTCTTCTTTTACTTTTCGGGAAAAATTCATATTGCTCCTATCTTAAAATATCACGATGTGCAATACGGATTCCGTAGTTGGCACTTTCGTCATTCAACACTTTATACAACTCTCCTGCTACCGTTACAGAACGATGATGTCCACCGGTACATCCGATTCCGATAACAAGCTGGTTTTTTCCTTCTTCAATATAATGCGGAATCAGGAAAGAAATCATATCCGACAGTTTTTTAAGAAACTGCTCTGACACCGGAGAATCCATTACAAAATCCTGCACTTCCTTTTCCAATCCGGTTTTCTTTTTCAACTCCGGAACGTAATAAGGGTTTGGCAGAAATCTCACATCAAACACTAAATCGCAATCCGTTGGAACACCATATTTGAACCCAAAGGAAACAATTGTCACAAAGAGATTTTTATAATCCTGATTGTTGATAAAGATACTCTCCAACTGGCTTCTCAAATCGCGCACCAGCAGTTTACTGGTATCAATAATATAATCCGCCTGCGCTCTTAAGAAGTCCAGCTTCTGTCGTTCTTCGTTTACTTCGTTTTCCACGCTGTCCGAGTCACCCATAGGATGACTTCTTCTTGTTTCTTTAAAACGCTTAATCAATGTTTTATTGTCACAATCCAGGAATAAAATTTCGTAGTTCTGATCTTTGGCTTTCATATTTTCCAAAACCCGATTCATGGAATCCAGATTTTCTCCACTACGAATATCCACACCAATAGCAACCTTATTCTTCTCACTGGTCTGTGAGAACAAAAGGTCCACAAAATTTTCAATTAAAGCAATCGGAAGATTGTCTACACAATAATATCCATTGTCTTCAAATATTTTCAGTGCGGTAATTTTTCCGGCACCTGAAATTCCTGTAACAATAACGAAACGCATTTTCTCTCCATTCTGTATCTGAGATCCGGTACTAGATGATTTTTACTTCCGGTTCCAAATCCACATCAAACTGTTCTTTTACTTTCTTCTGTACATCTTCCATTAACTGAATAATGTCTGATGCAGTGGCATGATCATAGTTAATCACAAAACCACAATGTTTTTCCGATACCTGCGCTCCCCCAACGGTATAGCCCCGAAGGCCTGCATCCTCAATGAGTTTTCCTGCAAAATGTCCTTCCGGTCTTTTAAATGTACTTCCTGCACTTGGATATTCCAACGGCTGTTTGGAACGACGCTTTGTCATCAACATCTGCATAATCATAGCAATGTCTCCGGCACTGCCCAAATCCAATCCAAGTCTGGTTTCCAAAACAATCAAATTTTCTTTCTGAATTCTACTGCTTCGGTATCCTAAATCCAATTCTTCCAAAGACAAAGTCTTTACTTCATTGTTTTCATCCAAAACAGTAACGGTTTTAATAATCTGCGCCATTTCACCGCCGTAAGCCCCTGCATTCATTGCCACGGCTCCACCGACGTTGCCCGGAATTCCATGAGCAAATTCCATACCCGCAAGATCATTTTCCATGGCTTCACTGGCAGTAACGGAAAGCTTTGCTCCCGCTTCTACCACAAGGTCTTCACCGATTACATCAATGGCACTGATACGGGACCCGATTTCCACCATAACACCGTCATATCCTTCATCACGAACAAGAAGATTACTTCCGTTTCCGAGAATCATGAATTTCCGGTTTGCTTCACGACACGCCTTAACAACAGCAACAACTTCTTCTTTGCTTCCCGGAATCACGTAAACTGCCGCTTTTCCGCCACAACGGAAAGTACAGTGCTGTCCCATAGGCTCATCCAATTTTACATATTCTTTTCCCACAATATCGCATAAGCGATTGATCAAATTTTCCAAAACAATCCTCCTGAGAGTTTTTATGTCATACTGATTATTTTACAATCAATGCTGCGGAACCGTACATTCCCGCATCATTTCCAAGTTCTGCAAGGTGTACTGCTGCATCTCCGCAGGCAGCGAAACATGTTTCTCTGTAAACACCCTTGATGGCATCAATTAAGAACTGTCCTGCCTTACTTACACCACCGCCGATGATAAATGCCTGAGGATTGATTACAGCTGCAATGCTGGACATTGCCTTTCCTAAATAATCACCCATCTGTGCAACAACTGCATTTGCTCCCACATCTCCTTCTTTTGCAAGATCAAATACATCTTTTGCAGTAATGTCATCGCCAAAATCTCTCATCTTTGTTGGCTGATTGGTAGCTGCCATATATCTTCCTGCTAAACGAACCACACCGGTAGCAGAAGTGTACTGTTCCAGGCAGCCTTTTCTTCCACATCCGCAAGTCAGTTCTTCTTCATCATTTACGTGCATATGTCCGATTTCACCGGCACCACCATTGTATCCGGTAATAATCTTTCCACCAAGAACGACACCGCCACCGACGCCGGTTCCCAATGTGATCATAACGATATCGTTGTAATCCTTTCCGCCACCTTTCCAGGCTTCACCAAGGGCTGCAACGTTTGCATCATTTCCTGCTTTCACCTTTAATCCGTGGAACATTTCAGAAAGCTTTTCTGCCACATTAAAAGTTCCCCATCCAAGGTTTACACACTGAAGTACTGTTCCGTCTTCCAAAACAGGACCGGGGAGTCCGATTCCAACACCTTCAATATCATCCAGACTGATTCCTTTTTCTACCAGTTTAGCATCCATAGAATCGCAAATATCTCCAAGGATATTTTCCCCAAAGTTCTCTGTACGGGTTTTAATTTCCCATTTATCAATTAAGTTTCCTACGGTCTCAAATAATCCGATTTTAACTGTAGTCCCCCCAACATCAACACCAAAACAATACTTCTTCATTTAGTTCTCCTCCATATTCTTTAACAAGTTTTGATTAACACGATTGTATAATTCCTGAGCTGCATTATAACCCATCTTTTTCTGTCTATGGTTAACTGAAGCAGCCTCAACAATAACCGCCAGATTTCGTCCCGGACGAATCGGAATAGAATAACATACTACCTTGTTGCCTAAAAATTCCGTATAATTATCCGTCAGTCCCAAACGGTCATATTCCTTTTCACGATCCCACTCTTCTAATTTGATTACCATATCAATATTAATGGTATCCAAAATACTTTCAACACCGAACAGGGCTTTTACGTCAATAATTCCGATACCGCGCAATTCGATAAAATGCTTTGTAATAGCCGGTGCTGTACCAATCAAAGTCTCTTCACTGACTTTTCTGATTTCAACTACATCATCTGTTACCAGACGGTGTCCACGCTTAATCAATTCCAAGGCAGCCTCACTCTTTCCGATACCGCTTTCGCCCATAATCAGGACACCTTCACCATAAACGTCTACCAAAACGCCGTGGATGGTGATACTCGGTGCCAGCTGCACCTTTAACCAACGGGTCAGTTCCGCGTCAAAAGGAGATGTTGCTTCGTCTGTAGAACAGATTGGCACGCCATTCAAATTAGCAGCTTCCAACATATCCTCATCCGGTTCATGACCGCGGCATAAAATCAAACAAGGGATTCCACTGGTCATCAGTTTATCATAAACCCACTGTCTGTTCTGTCTTTCCATATTGTCCAGAAATGCACATTCCACATTTCCGATAATCTGAACACGTTCTTTGTCAAAATGTTCAAAGAATCCCGCCAGCTGTAACGCCGGTCTGTTCACTTCCGGAGTACTGATGATTACCTTGGTGGCATCAATATCCGGGGTGTGATATTTCAGATTATAATTTTCTATAATTTTACTGAACGCAATACTCTCCATATCTTTTACCTTTCCTACGATTTAAACTCTGTCTTATAGTTTAACATCAGTGAAAGTAATCGTAAATGCTTTTTGCCACTTTTTCAGTCACAGAAGGCACTTTTTCCAATTCTTCCCTGGATGCTTCCCGAATTCCTTCAATGGACTTAAAATACTTCATCAATGCTTTTCTCCTTGTAGGCCCCACTCCCGGTATATCATCCAGCACAGAATGCACCTCTCTTTTATTTCGAATACTTCGATGATATTCAATTGCAAACCGATGGGTTTCATCCTGCATTCTCGTAATCAGTTTAAATCCTTCCGAATGGGTATCAATCGGCAATTCTACATTATTGTAATAAAGACCTCTGGTTCGGTGATTGTCGTCCTTTACCATTCCGCAAACAGGAATATTAAGTCCCAATGTTTCCAGAACTTTTAACGCCACATTCACCTGTCCTTTTCCACCATCCATCATCAACAAATCCGGAAACTGACTGAAGCTTCCCAAGGCATAGTCTCTTCCTTCCTCGTCCAGTTTCTCCCGTTCTTCCAGACCGTGGGTAAATCGTCTGGTCAGTACTTCTTCCATACTGGCATAGTCATCATTTCCCTGCCCCCACTTCATCCGGAATTTCCTGTACTTGTTTTTCTTTGGCTTTCCATCTTCGTAAACAATCATGGAAGCTACGGTTTCCATACCACCGGTATGAGAGATGTCGAAAGATTCCATACGCTGAATTCCCGTCAGCCCAATGAGTTCTTCAATTTCCTTCACTGCACCAACGGTACGTTTTTGTTCTCTTCGATATTTATCTTTATTCTGCTCCAGCAGATTTCTTGCATTCTTTGCTGCCAGTTCCACCAGTTTATTCTTCTTCCCTTTTTGCGGGTTCACAATTTTCACCGAATAGTTCTGGTTTCTGCTCAACATTTCACTCAGCAGTTCCGGTTCTTCCACTTCCGTCTGAACCAAAAGTTCTCTTGGAATAAACGGGGTGCCGCTGTAATACTGTTTGATAAAACTGGTCAGAATATCTTTGCCGGTGTCTCCCGGAACGGTCGTCAGATAGAAGTGTTCTCTTCCGATAAGTTTTCCGTTTCGCACAAAGAAAATCTGAACCACTGCATCATTTCCTTCTTCGGCATAGGCAATAATATCCCGGTCTTCAAACTGATGAGTGGTTATTTTCTGATTACCGGCAACATGATTGATGCTATTGATCAAATCCCGATACTCCATTGCCTTTTCAAAATCCAACTCCGCTGATGCCTTCTGCATCTTTTCTTCCAATTCCGACAGAGTATCCCGATAATTTCCTTCCAGAAATTTCATTGCCTTTTCCACCTGTGCTTTGTAGTCTGCCTTGGAAACATACCCCTGACAAGCACCTTTACATTGCCCAATATGATAATAGAGACAAGGGCGTCCGTTCATTTTCGGTGTTTCTTTTATAGTTCCGTCAAAGCTGTATCCCTCACTCATGCTAATAGCCTTGTTACAGTTCCTAATCTGGTACATTTTCTGCAACAGTTCAATAGTGTCTCTTACCGCTCGACTACTGTTAAAAGGTCCAAATTATTTATTGCCCTCTTTTTTCATTCTTCTTGCAAGAATAATCCGTGGAAAATCCTCCTGAACGGTAACACAAATATAAGGATATGCTTTATCATCCATTAACATCGTATTGTACTTCGGACGATATTCTTTAATCAAATTGCACTCTAAAATAAGAGCCTCCAATTCCGAATCCGTCAGAATGTATTCAAATCTGCTGATTTTCGTAACCATCGACTCAA
>JAEFAB010000048.1 GCA_016292095.1 Eubacterium sp.
AACCTTATATTCCGTTTTAGTTGTGTGAGAATGACAAATTCGAACTTTAATTCCACATGCTCTGGCAACAAGCATGTTAACACCGGAATTGAACATCGTATGTGAATGTATTGCAGAATAATGATATTTTTTTATCAGCTTTCTTAAATTTCTAATGTATTTAATATATCCTTTTCCGGGTGAAGGTAAGACAAATACCTTGCCACCATTTCTTTCTATTTCATCTCCATAAGCATTTTCGTACCCTTCAAAAACGACGTAATGGAATTCATATTTACTTTTCGGAGCATAGGCAGAAATATTCGCACATACTTGTTCCGCACCACCTATCTGCAATCCCCCTGCAATTATCAAAATCCGTTTCATTTCTTTTATTCCTCATCTGGCTTTTGTTATTTCACGTATTCCTTCCATCACCAACCCATCCAGTCTCTTATCATTACCATCTCCAACGAAACTGTTATGCGGTGTAATAATCACGTTTCCCATTGTCCAAAGTGGACTGTCGCTTTCCAGCGGTTCTTCCTCAAACACATCCAAAATGATTCCGCTGAACTTGTCTTTATTTGCAATCAATGCATTCGTATCAACAACTCCTCCTCTGGAAACATTGACCAAGATCACTCCGTCCTTCATTTGAGCAATGGTCTCACTATTAATTAAATGAACTGTCGAAGGAACTAACGGTACTGTCAAAACAACAACATCCATTTCATGTACTCTATTTGAAAAATCCTCCATTTCAATCATTTCATCAAAGGTGTCATTCGTTCTGCATTCCACATCAAATCCAACCAATCTGACATCAAATCCCTTAAACCTTTTAGCGCATTCCATCCCCACGCTGCCACAGCCTATAATTCCAACTGTCATACTGGCCAATTCTCTTAAAGAGCGATTCTTCTCCCAAATTCGTTGTTCCTGATTTTTCGAAAAAAAAGTGTATTGGCGAAGTAGTGTCAACACACACATTAATACATGTTCTGCAATGGGAACACTATAAACTCCTCGTGCAGCATTTACCTGAATTCCTTGTTCTTTCGCATAATCCATTGGAACTCTGTCACTTCCTGCACTGGTAAGCTGTACCCACTTCAGATTTTTAAACAGGTTCATTTTATGATGTAAAAACAAACCATTACAGACACAACCTTCTACCCACTCATAGTCACAAGGCAGTTCATCTTTTTCAAACTGTAAGAACTTAACCTGATGTCCCATTTCTTCTATTTTTTCTATATTTTCTTTTGCATTCTTCCATGCACCGGTTAATAAAATATTCATCTGATTCCATCTCTAATTAATTTTATCTTTTCATCCAGCTGTTTCTTGTTTTCCAAAAGGTCAAATTCATGATTATTGCACTTTTCTTCCAACAGCCGAATATCTTTTAATCCTGTTTCAAAAATCTCCCGGATTTTACCTAGGTCTGTTTCTATCTCTGTATTACAAAAACTTCGCGAAAGTATTACAGCCTTCGATTCCAAACGATAATGTTCTCTGATAATGTATTCCGCCGGAAGCATTCCTTTTCCTAAAGCTGCAATTCCGCCGAAACCAAAGAACACACCTTTTTTTCGAAACTTCTCTGTCAACTTTTCCACCGTTCCGTCTTCTAAAAGTTCAAACATAAACTTCTTTCCATACCCTAAGGATAAGTCATTGAGTCCTACAAAAAACTCATCGTTATCGTTTAACTCTAAAAGTTCATCAATGATTTCTCCCGCTTCCGGTGTTTCTACCAGTAATACAGTCTTTGCTCTTCCATCCACGTATTGAATGAATTCTTTAACTTCAGAGGCAGTCTTAAAATACGGAAGCATCACGTAATCAGCCCCTGCTGCAATAACTCCGTCAATTTCTTCTTTTGAGGAAGAATACTCTGCTGTTTCCTTATGTATGGGATTGACTCTAGCCAATACCTCTGCCTTATTTAAGGACTTTTTCAGCCTTTCCACATCGTTAATCTGATGACGGTTTTTTACCGTATCCCTTCCTTTTTGGCGAAGTTCTTTTCCAATATATTCCAAATCCACAAATATTCTGTCCACACCGGCTTTTTCTGCTATTTTCGCAATCTCCGGTCTGTTAGTTATGTACATCAGCTTCAGTGCCATTTTCTTCTCCGTTATCTTTCTTTAATGTTTCACCGATGTTTTCATTATCGGCATTTACCAAAACCTTATATATGGTCATAAAAAATATTTTTGCATCCAAAAGAAATGAAATATGATCCACATACCAGACATTTAACTTGATTCTTTCATGCCATTCAACATCTTTTCTTCCATGCACCTGTGCCCATCCGGTAATTCCGGGAAGCACTTCAAACATTCTCTTTTGTTCCTCTGTATACTCACTGTATTTCCACGGATGATATGTAAGGGGTGGACGCGGTCCGATAAAAGCCATTTCACCCTTAATAATATTTACCAGCTGAGGCAATTCGTCGATACTGGTAGCTCTGATAACTCTGCCCACTTTCGTCACACGGGAATCGCCTTTGTTTGAATACACTCCACTTCCCATATTTTCCGCATTCATACACATGGAACGGAATTTATATATCCTATACACTTTTCCGTTCTTCCCAATGCGCTCCTGCTTGAAAAGAACCGGTCCTTTAGATTCCACTTTAATGCAGATTGCGGTAATCAGCATAACAGGTAAAAGTAATATCAATG
>JAEFAB010000049.1 GCA_016292095.1 Eubacterium sp.
GTTACCGGGGAAAAACTCCGGTTATGCTTTGGTGACAAAATCGGGAAGAAAGTCCCAGTCTAAGTTCGTTCCGGGAGGACAAAGTACCCAGATGATTATCGGTGCGACGCCGGAGACGGATTATCAGTTGATGACTGTAACGGAATATATGTATCGGGAAATGAAAATGAAGCGGGTGTTTTATTCTGCTTTTGTGGATGTTAATCAGAATATTGATGCACCGGCAGTAGTGGGACAAAATCCACTATTGAGGGAACATCGTCTGTATCAGGCGGATTGGTTGTTGCGGTATTACGGATTTCAGGTAAGGGAATTGCTGAATGAAAAACATCCGAACTTCAATGTGGTGCTGGATCCTAAATGCGATTGGGCGGTAAACCATTTAGAACAGTTCCCGATGGAAGTTATGAAAGCAGATTATTATCAGTTGTTAAGAGTTCCGGGAATTGGCGTGCGATCGGCAAAAAGGATTGTTTCGGCACGCAGATATACCATGCTTGATTTTCAAAGCTTAAAGAAGATGGGGGTAGTACTGAAAAGAGCGGCATACTTTATTACCTGCGGCGGAAAGACTATGTTCCCGTTGCGAATGAATCAGGACTTTATTGCCCGAAGTATTGCCGGTGATGATCAGAAAAATATTTTTGCCATTGAGAATGATACAACATATCGCCAAATGACATTAACGGATTTGGAGGTGAAAGCGTGAATATTACATTGGTATGTGAAAATTCCTTTGAAGGCATTATGACTTCTATTTATGACGGATGGGTATTGATGAATCAGGGGAATATGGTGGATATTTACCCAGGAGAAAATTACACTCCTACATTTTTTTCGGAATATCGGAATGTGGTAACAGACTTGGAAAAATCGGAAAAAGTTGCCAAGTCCATACAAGTTAAGATATCGATTGAAGCTTATATTGCTGTGTACAGAGCCTGTATGCATTATTCATCGGAAAAGGCGAATATTGTTTTTGACTTTTTGAAGATTGGATACAAACAGGGTGCAAAGGTGATGAAAATGCTGGGAGTTCCGGCAGTGGTTGCCTTAATGGAACTGGACCGAAAGGTAGCTAATGAAGCGCATAACTTTAAAGGGTTCCTAAGGTTTTCGGAACTGGGAGGAGGCTTGTTGTTTGGCAAACTGGAACCCCGATGTGATATTATTCCCTTGTTGGAGAAACACTTTTCAGATCGTTTTCCCAAAGAAAACTGGATTATTTATGATTCCAAAAGGAAAAAGGCAGTGGTTCATTCCGCGGAAGGAAACTGTATTATGGTGATGGGAAAAGAGGTCGAAGAAAGTATAGGAACGCTGAAAGTGACCGACCGATATGAAGAATTGTGGAAAGTATTTTTTAAAACCATTAATATCGAACAACGAAAAAATCTGAAAGGACAGCAGACACATCTGCCACAGTGGTATCGGAAAAATATGAATGAATTCCGGTAAAAGGGATGAGTTTTTTTGGAGAGTATGATATGATGGGCGGTAGCGTGAATTGTAAAAAAAATATTACGTTCAATGCTACGGAGGGAAATAAAATGAAAAGAAATTCGTTCTTGGATATCATCAAGGGAATCTGTATTATGTTTGTCATTACGACACATTATACATGGACAAAAACGCAACGTGAGGATATGTTATTTTACTTTTGGATTGGAATGGCAGTGCCAATCTTTATGATCATTACAGGTTACGTTTATACAAAGTCTTACAGGAAAAATGAGATTACCGGTTTGGCTCAGGCATATTACCCGGGGAATTTGGTGCCGAGACTGTTACGATTTGCTGTTCCTTTTGTGATGGCTTATGCTGTGGAAATCCTATTAAAATATATTTATGAACCAAAGAAATTTGATTTTTGGAGAATGGTGGCACGTGCTTACAAGGGTGGACCGGGATATGGTAGTTATTATATTCCGGTGATGTTTCAGTTTGTGTTTGTTTTTCCGCTGATTTATTGGATTGTGAAAAAGAAAGGATTTGTCGGACTGCTGATTTGCGGAGGCGTCAATGTTGTTTATGAATTGATGTCAAATTTTGAATGGTTTGAAAAATCCACCTATCGCCTTTTGGTGTTCCGATTTATTTTGGTGATAGCTTACGGCTGTTATGTCGCTTTTTATGAAGAAGCAAAAATGAAAATAGGCTGGGCAATTGCCAGCTTTATACTGGGAGTTGCATACCTGTGTTCTCTGATGTATGGGGAATACAAGATTGAAATATTCCCATATTGGAAACATGTGAATATGCTGGCATGTCTTTATATCATACCGATTATGGGGATTCTGATTCGCAAGGGAAGAGGCCGTTTCTTCGTCCTTGAGATTTTAGGGAAAGCATCCTTTAACATCTTTCTGTTTCAAAAGATATATTATCATTCTTTTGCAAAAAGATATGTGTACCATTATGTAGATGGCTTTTACCAGAGACTGGCGGCAAACATTATTCTTTGTTGCATCGTGGGCGTGATTTTCTATTACATTGAATGTCCGATTACAACAAAGTTGATTCGAATGATTCGGAGAAAAAAGGAAAAACAAACCGCATAAGTAGATGAATGGACGAAAGAGAAGCAAAAAAACGCTTCTCTTTTGTTGATTTTTCATTCTTTAACCTTTTCATTTTTTGTGTTATACTAATTTCCGTGTAAACTTTATGGGGGTACTATGCCCTTTTGCACAAATGCGAGGAAAAATTATTTTCGGTTGAAAAACCAAAAAACTTTCAGGAGGAACTCATGAGTAAAGTTAAGAGAGTTTATGTAGAGAAGAAAACACCTTATGCTGTAAAAGCAAAGGAATTAACAGAAGACATTAAGGGGTACCTTGAAATTGCAGGACTTGAAAATGTCAGAGTTTTAGTAAGATATGATGTAGAAAATCTTTCTGAAGAAACTTACAAGAAGGCATTAACATCTGTATTTTCTGAACCACCTGTAGATGATGTTTATGAAGAATCATTCCCATATGATGCTGCAAATGCAAAAGTATTCAGCGTGGAATTTCTTCCGGGACAGTTCGACCAGAGAGCGGACTCCGCAGTACAGTGTGTGAAGTTCTTAAATGAGGATGAAGATCCTGTAATCAAAACAGCGACCACATACGTATTAGAAGGAAACATTACAGACGCACAGTTTGAACAGATTAAGAGTTATTGTATTAACCCTGTAGATTCCAGAGAAACAGGATTAGAAAAGCCAGAAACATTGGTTACAGAATTCGATGAACCGGAAGATGTAATCGTATTTGACGGTTTCAAAGATATGGAAGAAAGTAAACTGAAAGAATTATATGATTCTTTAGGACTTGCAATGACTTTCAAAGACTTTTTACATATTCAGAATTATTTCAAGAATGAAGAAGACAGAGATCCTTCCATGACAGAAATCAGAGTATTGGATACTTATTGGTCTGACCATTGTCGTCATACAACATTCAATACAGAATTAACAGATGTTACATTCGATGATGGTTTCTATCATGAACCAATCGTAAAGACATATGAAGATTACTTGGAAACAAGAAAAGATGTCTTTGGTGAAAGAAAAGATAAATTTGTTTGCCTGATGGATTTAGCATTAATGGCTATGAGAAAGTTAAAGAAAGAAGGCAAACTGGATGACCAGGAAGAATCTGATGAAATCAATGCATGTAGTATTGTAGTACCTGTAGAAGTAGATGGTAAGACAGAAGAATGGTTAGTAAACTTCAAGAATGAAACACATAACCATCCTACAGAAATCGAACCATTCGGTGGTGCTGCAACATGTCTTGGTGGAGCAATCAGAGATCCATTGTCAGGACGTACTTATGTATATCAGGCAATGCGTGTTACCGGTGCAGCAGACCCTACAAAGTCCATGAGCGAAACTTTAGCAGGAAAGCTCCCGCAGAAGAAATTAGTACAGGGCGCAGCAGA
>JAEFAB010000050.1 GCA_016292095.1 Eubacterium sp.
CCATGGAAGCATTGAACGATATCAGCACCTACCGTCAGGAAGCATTACCGCGATTGAAGAGTACCATTGACAGTTTCCAGGAAATGGTTGATATGGGAAATGAACAGGTAGAAAAACTGGAAAAGGAAAAAGATATTTTTAACTAATAAGAACAGAAAGCAGGAAACCAAAGTGTTTCCTGTTTTTTTTATGCCTTACGGCTACTTGAAATCAGACTTACATTTTGTTATAATCAAACGCGTTAGAAAAATACATAAGCGGGTGTGGCGGAATTTAGGTGAGCCTCGAAATCTTTGATTTCGCAAGGCGAAGTTATATGAAGCCACGGTACAACATGCAATCCATAAGCGGGTGTGGCGGAATTGGCAGACGCGCTAGATTTAGGTTCTAGTGTCTTCGACGTGCAGGTTCAAGTCCTGTCACCCGTATTTAATAAAAAAACTGTCTAATATTGGTTAGACAGTTTTTTATTTGGAAATTTATTCTATTTTTAGGTGAGTTAAGGATGAAAAAAAGTGACACTTGTAGTATAATAGGGAAAGAAGGGTAATCCAAAAACAGACTGGATTACAATAGGAGCGAAAAATGGCAGAGCATACATTGGTAAAAATATGCGGATTAACAAAAACTTTCGAAGCTGGTTATCTGAATGAGGCAAAGGCTGATTATGCAGGTATGGTATTGTTTTTTCCGAAAAGCAAGAGAAACATTTCCATTGAACAGGCGAAGGAAATTATGAGTGGTCTGGATGCATCCATCAAAAAGGTTGCCGTAGTTGTGAAACCGTCATTGGAACAGGTTCAGCAGATTGAAGCGGCCGGATTTGATTTGGTGCAGATTCATGGAATGATTTGCGAGGAAATTCTTCAGAAAACGAAGATTCCGATTTGGAAGGCATTTAATGTTTCAGACATGGAAGCGTTTGAAAGATATCAGAAGGAAGATAGAATTACCGGATATGTTTTTGATGCGGCTAAGCCTGGAAGTGGGGAGACGTTTGACTGGCGTTTGATGGACCAAATTCCAAGAGATGAAAAAACATTAATGCTGGCGGGGGGACTCAATGCGGATAATGTAGGTGAAGCAATTGCTTATTTGAAACCGGACGGGGTGGATGTTTCATCTTCCGTGGAAATGGAAGGGAAACAGGAAAAAGACCCGGAGAAGATAAAAGCTTTTGTAAAAATGTCACATTGCTCCGAGTAGAAAGAGGAGATGAAGAAAGGAGAATGCTATGATGAAGAAAGTAGTAACTTTAGTAACAGTAATGGCAATGACAGCAGCACTTTGTGCCTGTGGATCTTCGGGAAAGAAGGATTCCAAGGACGCAAAAGAAAAATCTACTTATGAAGTACAGAAACTTACATACGAAGGAAACTTTGAAATTGAAGTTGTTGGTGATGAAGTTGTATTCAATGAAGATGACGGGACAGATAATATTGTTGTAGATCTAGTTGTTAAGAATATCAGTAAAGAGGCAAAATCATTCACAACAGTTGCAAATATTAATACAAAACAAGGAGAAGAGTCTTTGGGATACAGCCAACTTCAGGACAAAGACGGAAATTTCATTGTTACGGTAAACTCTGATGAAGAAATCAAGCCGGGTGAAACAGCTAAGTTGAAATGTGGTTATGTTTTAAATGATCCGGAAACAGATGTGGTTATCAGCTTTAATGGTTGGGTAACAGAAAGCGGTGCGGGAGATGCTACTTTCAAAGTTGCCGGAAGAGAAACCGAAGAACACAAGGCTTATGTTAAAGAACAGGAATCTATTTTAGAAGCAAAGAAGACTGCGAAAGAAGCAGATATTACCGGTGCGGTAATTAAGCTTCCTGAGGGACCATACTTTGATGAGTTTGATGAAAAGAGTGCAAAGATTATGGTTAAAGAAGGCGAAAGTGCTTACGTTGAAGTAGAATATTCTGAAAGCTGGGGAACTGCAAAAGAATGGGCAAAACAGATGAATGAAAACTATGGTGGAGACCTGAAGATTTCCGATAAGAAGATTGGCGATGTTAATTATACTTATATGGAAATCACAGATTCACAGTATATGCTATTTGCAGACAGCGGAAATGGTGCTGTTCAGATTTATGGAATGTTTGTAAATCTTGATGATTCTATGGACATTGTAAAGGGAATTACAATTAAATAATTGATTGATATAAACAGGTTAGATGAGGAAATTGTAGAAATACAGTTTCCTCATTTTTTAGTTTAGGGTATGAAATTTCAGCCTCAGTAAAAATAAAAAAAAATTGTGCTATACTGAAAAACGGCTGAGTGAAGAAGCGTGAAAAATGAAAGGGAAAGGAATTAAAAAAACATGAAAGAACTGAGGTTATGGGGGAAACGGTTTATAGCCTTTTTGTTGTTGCTGGTGTTGATGGGTTCTGTGGAACCGGTTGATGCAGCAAAGGTGAAAGACGAAGCAGCACAGACAGTAATCGTGCAAGAAGAAGCACCACTTCCGGCACCGGTGGAAGAAGACGGACTTGTGGAAGTGTTCTCGCCGAACGGTTCCATGAAACATGTGGAAGTGGATCCGGAAGACTTCAAGCAATTTGATGCTGATGGAGATGAAGTTGAAGAGGGACAACTTCAGCAGATTGCGGAAACCTACAATTTTCAAACAAAAGATTTGGTAAATAACGGTTCCGACTCTCAGAATTATTGTATTTTGATTTGCGGTGACGGATATACTGCATCAGAACAGAGTAAATTTCTGTCAACTGCTCAGCAGATTGCAGATTATTTTATGACAAGATCACCGTTTAACGAGTCCAATATCAAAAGTAAGATTAATATTCGTGCGGTATGTACGGTATCAAATCAGTCCGGAACATCCTTGGATCCGAATGCTCCGTACGATACTTTCTTTAAAGCTACGTTTAATAACTGGAACATTGAACGTCTTGTATGTATTCATGACGAAGCAAGACTTCGAAACGTCATCAATCAGTACATGCCGGAATGTGCAGTACCAATTGTAGTTTGTAACAGTGAAAAATACGGAGGATCCGGAGGAAGCCTTTGTTGTATTTCAGCACATTCGGATGCAAGAGACATTGCTGTTCATGAATTTGGACATACCGGTGGTGGATTGGCTGATGAATATTGGGAAACAACCACCGATAACAGAAGTGAAGCACCAAACAGAACCCATGAAAGTGACCCGACAAAGTGTAAATGGTCTGATTTGGTAGGAAAGAACGGTGTTGGTCTCTATTCCTATGATGAACAGCCGGATTGGTACAGACCACATCAGAATTGTGAAATGCGTTACTTAAAGAAGGAATTCTGTGAAGTTTGTAAGAGAGAAATCAGACGAAGAATAAATGAAAATGTAGACAGTAAAATTGCAGATAATACAACTATTTACAATGGAGACCAGTTAAAGACCTATTTGACAAAAGTCGGAAAAGGTACCAGTACAGTCCATAAAGCGGTGACTCTGGCCAATGATATTACAATGAGCGGAACAATTACTACTAGAGGAACTTTCAGCGGAACCTTTAACGGAAACGGACATAAAATTAAAAACTTAACCATTAATGTATCTGACGGAAATGTGGGAATGTTCAAGGAATTGGCAGCAGGAGCTGTGATCAAAAACCTGGAACTGGAAAACGTGTCTGTAACAGGGAACGGCTTTTATGAAGGAGGCCTTGTTGGAGTCTGTAGAGGAACCATTGAACAATGTTCTGTTTCAGGAACCGTGAAAGGCTCTAACGCTGTCGGTGGTCTTGTGGGATGCTTGGAAAGTGGCGGATTAGTTCAGGATTGTTATAACATTGCTACGGTAAATGCTACCAGTCAGGTGGCCGGCGGAATTGTCGGATGGGAATCCGGTGGTACTGTAAAGAACTGTTACAGCACCGGACAGATTATCAGTGGAGATAATTATTGGTATGGCGGCGTTGTAGGATATAAGCCGGGAGGATACGTAACCAACTGCTTTTATCTGAACGGAACCGGAGCCAGAGAAAATGATGCACAGAAAAAGAACAGTTCCGATTTTACCAATGGAACAATTACCAATTTATTAAACAGTGTAAACAATGTTTGGAAGCAGGGCAGCAGTCGTCCGGAATTCAAATTTACCAGTCAGAATGTGGAACCGACCACACAGCCTCAGACCAGCGGACCGGAAGAAGTCTTTGGTCAGATGTTTAGTAGTGATTCCGTCAACACAATTACCGTTGTGTGGGGAAGCAATACGACAATGGAAGGAAAAGGACAGCTTTACAACATTTATTTAGACAACAAGTTGAAACTGAATGGTGTTGCATGTGCAGCCCAGACACTTACCAATGTTTCCGAAGGAAATCATACCGTTCGAATTACATCGGTTCTCAATGGAAAAGAAAGTTCCGGTGTGACAGGAACTGTCAATGTGAAAGGTGTAACAACAACACAGGCACCGACTACGACGGAAGCACAGACAACTGTTCCATCCGGATTTACCGGAGCAAATGCTGAATGGACAAATCTCAGTTATTGGTCTGTTTACTTTGCAAACGGTTGGGGAAATAACCCAAGAGGTGGATATCGTAACGGAAATTCATACAGTGATTTCAGTATTTATATTAACAACGGACCAAAGGAATTCGATTGGGCTGTTCAGATGAAAACTCAGTCCATCAATGTCGTTCAGGGAAAGAACTATACCTGCAAAATGACCGTGAAGTCCAATAAGGCAGTAAGCAATATTCGTTTCAAGGATGATGTATCCGGAACAGAAAAGATTGTGAATTTGAACAGTGGAAATAACACCGTAGAACTCAATTTCACAACTGCAGCCAGTGCACAAATCTTTATTGACTTAGGTCATGCACCGGATGATTACAGATTAGATGTAACATCCTTTGCAATGATTAATAACGAACCGGAAACAACAACGAAAGAAGTAACTACACAGGAAACCACAACAGAAGCACCAACAGTGACTTTTGAGGCATACGATAAAATTGAAGCAGAAGACTTTGATGAACAGCAGGGTGGTGTTATTGACAACAACTCCAATGCCAGTGGCGGACACAATATTGGTGGAATTTCCAATGGTGTAACCATGCAGTACAACCGGGTAAGATTCCGGGAAAGTGCCGGAGCATTCAAGTTGAAATACTCCAGTCCAAAAGGAACTGCAAACGGTAGTGTGGAAATATATGTGGACAGTATCAGCAACAACAATAAAGTGGGAACTATTCCACTGAAGAATACCGGAGCTAATTGGCAGGCATATGCAGAATATACCGGATTGTTGGATAAGGATATCACATCGGGAACGCATAAGATTTATACCAAGTATGTTACCAAAGATGGTGCGTATTACGTAGCCAATGTGGATTATTTCCAGTTTGTGAAGTCCTCAGAAACAAGAAAGATTAGCAAGGGAATTGAGATTAACGGATATCAGATCAGTAATTCTGTAAATGGTGTTCGTACCGTTTATTCCGTAGACAACCATATGAATGGTCAGGAAGTTACAGCGACCGGTATGGTTTACGGATTGGCATCTTATATCAGCGATAATGATATGTATGTAGGATGTCCAAAAGAAATGGTAAAAAGTTATGAAGCCGATGCAACCGGCGTATGTAAGAATGTTTATTCCAGTTCCGATTTTGCAACCAGTCATGCAATGACAATGTGCTTCGGACCGGGAACTGCAAAAGAATTTTCGGCAGGTTGGAAGGTTCGTGCTTATGCAAAACTGGCAGATGGAACATACGTCTATTCAGACATTGTGAATTACACAATCTTTAACGTGGCAGATAACCTTTACCAAAATCGTAAGATGGCAACAGAAACCAGACATAATTATCTTTACACAGATATTCTTACAAAGGTTCAGCCAAATTACACAAGAAAAGCATTTAGATAAAATGAAAAGGGGCTGTAAAAAACTCCCCTAACAGAAAAACAGCTATGAGCTCGTGCTCATGGCTGTTTTTTATATAATTGAGTTATGTTTTTTACAGCCCCTTTTATGTTATTTCAAACGGCTTAAATAGCTGTTGTGGTATCGTTTGTCGTAGGTTACATCTTCACCAAACCAATCCGGTTTCGTAAAACGTTCTGCAGCCTCAACAGAGTCAAATTCCACTTCTACCAAAAGCATTCCATCGAACTTCCCTTCAAAAATGTCCAGTTCGGCAGTTAATCCGTCATGGATTGGAATCAGATATCTTGTCTTGGTAATCACATTGCCATCGGCTTTGGTCAGCAGATGGTCATAACTTTCTTTGTTTAACGGAAGATTGTATTCTTCCCTTGCCATCATCCCACCACCTTTGTAGGTAAGAATATAGGCATCATCCTGACGGCGAATGCGAACGACCGGTGCCACATTCAAATATGCCTGCTCAATCAACTGATGAGGGTACTGTTCCAAATTTTCCGGAAGAAAAGCCGGAATAAACTTTCTTTCTATCTCCATAAAAAAACTCCAATCTCTTTTTTAAAAATTGTATCTGTAAATGACAAGAAATTCAACAAAAATATACTTTTGAAAAACGTAATGTGATATAATAAGAGGGTTGAGATTAGACAGGACAGGAGGTTTCAAATGAAAAAGGTATATGCGTTTTTAGCAGATGGAATGGAAGAGGTTGAAGCATTGATGGTGATTGACTTGCTTCGCAGAACAAAGAAATTGGATGTAGTGACAGTTTCGATAAAGGATGATCTTTTAGTGGAAGGATCACATAATATCAGATTGTATGCAGATAAAAAGATTGATGGAGTGATTATAGAAGAGGGAGATTGTATTTTCCTTCCGGGTGGAATGCCGGGAACAACAAACCTGGAAATGTGCGGAAAACTGACAGAACAGGTTGTGCAGTATTATGAGCAGGGGAAAGTGGTTGCAGCGATTTGTGCAGCACCAAGTATTCTGAGTCACTTGGGAATTTTGAAAGAGAAGAATGCTACCAGTTATCCGTCCTTTGAATCGGAAATGGATTGTAAGAATTATGGCGGCGGTGTTGTAACCGATGGAAATATTGTTACAGCAAAAGGATTAGGTGTGGCTCTGGAAATGGGTCTGGAATTGATTCGCCTTTTGGTAGACCAGGAAACAAGTGACGCTGTGGCAGATGCAATCCAGTTTGACAGAAGATAGGAAACCTTGAAAAAAGTGATGACAATCAGGCGCATTCGTGTTATAATATGAAACTGCGTCAATGGGATAAGTACGCCCAAACGCCAGAAAAAAGAAAAGATGGGAAAATTTCCCGCTGATATTATTAGGAGGAAGAAACCATGAGTTTACAGGTAGAAAAATTAGAAAACAATACAGCAAAGCTTACAATCGAAGTAGCAGCTGAGGAATTTGATAAGGCAATTCAGGCAGCTTATCAGAAGAATAAAAGCAAATTCAACATCCCGGGATTCAGAAAGGGTAAAGTTCCTTACGCTATGGTAGAAAAGATGTATGGTGCAGGAGTTTTCTATGAAGATGCAGCAAACGCATTAATTCCTAGTGCATATGCTGATGCAGCAGTAGAAAGTGGATTAGATATCGTTGCTCGTCCTGAAATCAATGTTGTACAGATTGAAAAAGGTAAAGCATTCATCTTTGAAGCTGAAGTAACTACAAAGCCGGAAATTAAACTTGGAAAATATAAAGGTGTAAAGGTTGACCCAATCGAAGTAGCAGTAACAGATGAAGACGTAAATGCAGAAATCGATAAAGTAAAAGAACAGAACAGCAGATTAGTAGCAATGGATGATAAGGCTATTGAAGATGGTGATCAGGCTGTAATCGACTTTGAAGGATTTGTTGATGGTGTAGCA
>JAEFAB010000051.1 GCA_016292095.1 Eubacterium sp.
CGCGATGTGTGTGGCTGAACGTAGTTTCAGCACAGAGCGCTTATTTAATAAGTCCCAACTTTTTCATTTTCTCTACAATCTTTTCCGGTGAGGTCATCGGTGAAAATCTCTCTACAACATTTCCCTGACGGTCCACCAAAAACTTTGTAAAGTTCCACTTGATCTTGCTTCCCAATGCTCCGCCCTGCTGTTTTTTTAAAAATGTATAAAGAGGTTCTTCATTTTCTCCGTTTACTTCAATCTTCTTAAACTGTTTAAAAGATACATTGTATTTTGCCTGACAAAATGTTGCAATCTCTCCTTCTGTCCCCGGTGCCTGATTACCAAACTGATTACATGGGAAGTCCAAAATCTCTACTCCCTGATCTTTATATTCGTCATACAATTTCTGCAATCCTTCATATTGTGGCGTAAACCCACATCCTGTAGCTGTGTTTACAATTAAAAGCACCTTACCTTCAAATTCCATTAAACTAACATCATTTCCAAACATATCTTTCACTGTGTAATCATAAATTCCCATAATCTTGCTCCTTTCAAAATTAAATTGTATGCAATTTGTTTTCTTTGATTAGATTGTATGCAATTCAATTGTTTTTGTCAACACTTTTTTTTATTTTCTTCAATTTGGGGGATTTTATGCTTTTGAATTCACCTGTCAGAGCATATCTCTTCTTTTAGGTGGATTTTCCAAGAAAGTGCACAAAAAAGCGCCACCTATAAACAAGCTTAAGTCAAAATAGGTGAAACATGATCTGTTTTTAGTAAAAAAGAACCACCTCATACGAGGTGGGTCCTAACTTTACTACTACCTTTGAACACTATTCCAAGAACAAAACCATTGAAGTGTTCTCTCTTAAATCATCAATTCATATAGACTATCATACGTATCTACTGAATAACATACTTCTCTTCTACAAAATCAAACGGACATTGAACATAAACATATGTAATCTGCATTTTTTCATCGTCTATAATTGCATATTCATTGTTATCGCCTTCATGAAACATGTATACATATGCCGGTAACTTAAAATGTTTCTCATCATATTTTACGCTTGCATACTCATCCTTGATTTTTGATAATCGTTCTTTTTCAGCCTGATAAGAATTATCGTCATACTGATAGCTTAGATAAATATACTGCGAATCATCCAACAGGCTTTGCTCATATATATATTTATAATCAACAACCTTTGAATTATCAATCTTTTCAGGAATTAACGCAACGGAATAATAAAATGTCCCCTTGTATTGACCCAAATCACTGGCAGAAGTTGTTTCGTATTTTTCAAAACTTGCAAAATATACAACCGCTGTAATCACCGGAATCAAAACAATAAGACCAATAATCGTAATATTCTTTCTATTTTCCTCCTTCATTTTATCACCTCTTCTTTCCCCCTAGCTCGTTATCTTTTCTCACAATTTCATCATAGTCTATTTTTTAACATTTGTCTATGTTTTTTCTTTGCGAGCATTTTTCAACCATAAAAAGAAGAGTCATTTTTATTAAACGACTCTTCCCAAATAACACGTTACTTAACCTCTTATAACATTTTTTATCTTCTTCGATATTGCGATACTCTTAACGGTGCAAGCAATCCATACCTGCCCGGCATTTTAGGCATTTTTTCCTTTTCAATTACCACATTGTTTTCCCGGAGGTAGTCATAGAATAATTCCGCATCCTCTCCCTGGATTGTGGCATAAAATAACGCAGCATAAGGGTCTTCATAATCTCCCATATCGTGAACGTAGATTATCTTTGTTTTTCGCATTGAGCAGACATTCACATGCATCTTGCGATTTTCATAGTAAATATGACGATCTTTTGCACTAAAATCAAACGAACGTGTAGCCCAAGAGTTTTCATATACCCCATTTGCTTTCCAAATAAGATATACCGATAACGGAATAAGTATTATCACGCTGATGGCATCAATAACCAGCCCGACAAGTCCCAATATCGGACCAATCACCGGAGCAAAATTATCACTAATCCCCATTCCCACTGCAGCCATAGCAAAGCCTCCCATGAGTGCACTTGCTACCACAACCAGCGGGATAAATAGTTTCGAACCATCTCTGCTCATTTTTTCTCTATCTCTTACTTCTGCATTTACTAACATTACGCTACCATTTCCCCTAGCAGTCATCTCTTTTTCCGCCTGATTAGGTGGATTTCGTTGCAACACTCGCCCAAACAGCAAATAGAGAAGAACCATTTCGGCACGAAACGGTTCTTCTCTTTCAATTCAAATTCAACTACCACATCCTAAAGATGCAATACTCTTTCCTTAATTTCCTGAGTTCTTCCCTGATTCCAGAACTGTGTTCCGATGTATCCACAAGTACGACGGGCAACACTCATCTTGTCCTGATTTCTGTTTCCACAGCTTGGGCATTCCCAAAGAAGTTTTCCGGATTCTTCATCTTCCACAATCTGAATTTCTCCGTTATATCCACAGCATTCACAATAATCTGATTTTGTATTTAATTCTGCATACATGATGTTGTCATAGATAAACTTCATCACTTCGATAACCGCTTCAATGTTGTCCTGAAGGTTTGGCACTTCAACGTAGCTGATTGCGCCACCCGGAGATAATTTCTGGAATTCAGATTCAAACTTCAATTTGCTGAATGCATCAATTGGTTCTGTAACATGAACATGATAACTGTTTGTAATGTAGTTCTTATCTGTTACGCCCTTGATGACACCAAATCTCTTCTGGAGACATTTTGCAAACTTGTAAGTTGTTGATTCCATTGGTGTACCGTAAACAGAATAACTGATGTTTTCTGCTGCTTTCCATTCAGCACACTTGTCATTCAACTTCTGCATTACCTGCAATGCGAACTGTTTTGCTTCCGGATCTGTATGAGATTTTCCTGTCATACGTACACACATTTCATAAAGACCTGCATAGCCTAAAGAAATTGTAGAGTATCCGTTAAATAATAATTTATCAATTGTTTCACCCTTCTTTAAACGTGCCAATGCACCGTTCTGCCAAAGGATTGGCGCTACGTCAGAAGGTGTTCCCAACAATCTTTCATGACGGCAACGAAGCGCTCTGTGGCAGAGTTCCAAACGTTCTTCTAAAATCTTCCAGAATAAATCCATATCTCCGTTAGAAGAACAAGCCACATCAACTAAGTTGATTGTAACTACACCCTGGTTGAATCTTCCATAGAACTTATAGCTTCCGTCAGGTTTTCTCTGACTGTCTTCTACTGTTAAGAAGGAACGGCATCCCATACAAGTATAAACGTTACCGTTCTTCATCTGTTTCATTACTTTTGCGGAAATGTAATCCGGAACCATTCTCTTTGCAGTACACTGTGCTGCAAGTTCTGTTAAATACCAGTACTTAGAATCCGGTGTTACATTGTCTTCATCTAATACATAAATAATCTTAGGGAATGCCGGTGTAATCCAAACGCCTTTTTCGTTCTTAACACCTTTCATTCTCTGCTTTAATGTTTCTTCAATAATCGCTGCAAGGTCATCTCTGGTCTGTCCTTCCGGAACTTCATCCAAATACATAAACATTGTTACGAAAGGTGCCTGACCATTACAGGTCATCAGTGTAATCAACTGATACTGGATTGTCTGAATACCACGATTGATTTCGTCTTTCAAACGTCTTTCCACAATCTGCTTTACCTGATCTTCTGTATAGTTCATTCCGATTTCTTCGCTTTCAGCGATTACTTCTTTTGTAATCTTTTCTCTGGAAATCTGAACAAACGGAGCCAGATGTGAAAGCGAGAATGACTGTCCGCCGTACTGGTTACTTGCTACCTGAGCCACAATCTGTGTGGTTACGTTACAGGCTGTATAAAAGCTGTGCGGTGTGTCAATCTTTGTTTCTGAAATACATGTTCCATTCTGCAACATATCTTCCAAGTCAATCAAATCACAGTTATGTTCTTTTTGTGCAAAATAATCGGAATCGTGGAAATGAATAATTCCCTGTTCATGAGCCTGAACAATATCTTCCGGAAGCAAAATACGTTTTGTTAAATCCTTGCTGACTTCTCCAGCCATGTAATCACGCTGAGTTGAATTAATTGTCGGATTTTTGTTAGAATTTTCCTGCTTAACTTCTTCATTATTCTGATTAATTAATGAAAAGATTGTTTCATCTGTAGTATTTGCTTTTCTGGCAAGCTCACGGTTATAACGATAACGCACATACTTCTGTGCAACTTCGTATCCACGCATTTCCATGATACCGCGTTCTACCATATCCTGGATATCTTCTACGGCTACAGCATGGTTTGCCTGCAAAATCTGAGATTCCACATTTTTTCCAACAGCACTGATCTGATATTCGTTCATCTTATAAATCGGATCAATCTCGTTGTTTGCCTTTCTAATAGCATTCAAAATCTTGTTTACATCAAAAGTTACTTCTTCACCATTTCTTTTAATAACTTTTTGCACTTTCGTAGCTTCCATCTTTCTCCTCCTAGAAACACACAATCGCCCTTAAAATAAGGGTTTTTCCTCGATCACACGGTTACTTTTATCATTTTTTCTTCAAAAAGCACTATATCTTGTGTTTGCAAAACGTATTATAGCACAATATCTTCCATTTTGTACAGTGATAAATGCAACAAAAATGAAAAAAATTGTGCTATATTCTGAGATAAAAACGTTTTCTCCACGATAAAATCAAAAGAAAATATTTTACAAAAAATTTTCAATTATACTGCCGGCAATTCTTTTTCCATTCGACTGAATTTTTTAAACAAACTTCTTATCATAAGAAGGGATACAATTGCTGCCAGGCAATCGGAAATCGGTGCCGTATACATAATGCCGTCAATTCCCTCTCGTCCCATCTGAGTGAAGATAATCGGCATAACAATCAATAGCGGCAGGAAGAAAATAATCTGTCTGGTCAATGACAGAAACGCTCCCTTGTTCGGTTCGCCAATCGCGGTACAGAATGTTGAGGTGATTGGCTGAATTCCATTCAGGAATGTCATAAACAAAAAGATGCGAAATCCGTTTTCCGCAAAAGTATAGTACGCTTCGCTTCCCTGTCCGAACACACCGATAATCTGTCTTGGGAACAACTGAAAGATGATGAAGGCAATGGTTGATACTGTTGTATTAGTAATACATGCAATTTTATATGCCTGCTTCATACGATCAAACTTCTTTGCGCCTCTGTTAAAGGAAGCAATCGGCTGCATCCCTTGTGATACACCAATGCAGACTGAGAAATAAACCTGATTTACTTTCATAATAATTCCCACACAGGCTAACGGAATATCCTGCCCATAAGAAGACAATCCTCCGTAGTAGGTCAACGACTTGTTCAGCACAATCTGCACCACCATGATTGCCAGCTGGTTCAGACACTGCGCCATTCCCAAATGTAAGATTCTGAATACCACTTCTTTTTGCGGAATCAAATG
The DNA here is from genome assembly GCA_016292095.1 of Eubacterium sp. Taxonomy (GTDB): domain Bacteria; phylum Bacillota; class Clostridia; order Lachnospirales; family Lachnospiraceae; genus Eubacterium_G. The sequence continues at coordinate 5,440 of JAEFAB010000051.1, forward strand.
TTTCTTTTCGATGTTTCCCGCTTTGTAGTTTTTCAGATAATAAACAACCATGCCAAAGGAAATAATCTGACCGATAATCGTTGCGGCCGCAGCACCGGTCATTCCCCAGTGATTTCGCATAACAAAAATATAATCCAAAACCACATTGGTCAATGCACCTACCAGGTTACATGTCATCGAGTATCTCGGGCTGCCGTCAGCACGGATTAGATGCGAACCACCTGCCGAAAGAATTACAAACGGGAATCCCAAGGCAAGGACTCTGACATATTGCATTCCGTAACTCAAAACAGAATGCGCATCGGTAGAATTTGGTGCGCCAAACAATAACAGCATCGGTTTTAAGAACAATGATGCAACAACTGCAATCACCACACCAACGGAAAACATCATGGTGATGGCATTGCCCACAAAATAGATTGCTTTCTTTTTGTTCCCGGCTCCCATATTCAGATTAAATCCGGAGGCCCCACCGATTCCAAAAGCCAGCGCCGTAGCAATACACAGCGTTGACAACGGAAATGCAATATTCGTTGCCGCGTTTCCCAATGGTCCCACAGTTCTTCCAATAAAGAACTGGTCTACAATATTATAAAAAGACATTACCAACATGGAAACAATACTCGGCACAGCAAACTGGCGGATCAGTTTTCCCACCGGAGCCGTTCCCAAAGGGTTCTTCTTCGTATCTTCCTGATTCATTTTCATTCATCCTTTTCCTTTTTTTAGCACTAACTATAATAATACCTTTTCCCCTTTTACGCCAGTATAATTTTATGTAAATTGTTTCATTCTGAAACTTGTATCCTTCTTCTCCCATATGTTATACTGAGCAAAGAAATTTGATTAATAAGGAGAGCATTATGAGAGGTTTATATTCCAGCAAAGCCGAAATTCGACATAAAGTTTTTACAGAAATTGCTAAAATGGCATTTGAAGATGCCCCTCTTTCCAAAATAGAAGATTTACCTTACGAAATTGTTCCGGGTGAAATCGGGAAATATTACGATAACATCTTTTTGGAACGTGCAATTGTCGGAGAGCGTCTGCGAGCAACTATGGGGTTGCCGATTCGAAAAATGTCAGAACACGCACCACTCTCTGAGGGGATTGATGCCAGCGCTATTGACGAAAAGTATTATGACCCACCGCTCATTAACATTATAAAATTTGCATGTCATGCATGCCCACATAATAAAGTCTATATTACCGATGCCTGTCAGGGATGTATTGAACATCCTTGTATTGAAGTTTGTCCAAAAGATGCGATTCATATGGAAAACGGTCGCTCGGTTATTGACCAGGAGAAATGTATTAAGTGCGGTAAATGCTTAAAGGCATGTCCATACAGCGCCATTATCAAACAGGAACGACCTTGCGTAAAAGCCTGTGGAATGAATGCCATCGGCAGCGACGAGTACGGACGTGCTGATATTGATTACGACAAATGTGTTTCCTGCGGAATGTGTCTGGTGAGCTGTCCGTTCAGTGCGATTGTTGATAAAAGCCAGATTTACCAGACTGTTCTGGCACTGAAAGGGGATATTCCTGTTTATGCTGCAATTGCACCTTCTTTTATTCATCAGTTTGGCAGCAAGGCAACACCGGAGTTGGTTCGGGCAGGATTAAAAGCTCTGGGCTTTGAAGATATGATTGAAGTTGCCGTAGGTGCAGACCTTTGTGCGATTCAGGAAGCCGAAGATTTTCTTACCAATGTACCGGAGAAGCAAAAATGGATGGGAACCTCCTGCTGTCCGGCATGGTCTGTTATGGCAAAGAAAACATTGCCGGAATATGCAGATTACATTTCCATGTCACTGACACCAATGGTTCTGACTGCCAGAGTTATTAAGAAAGAGCATCCACACAGTAAGGTGGTATTTATCGGACCTTGTGCCGCAAAGAAACTGGAAGCCAGTCGACGTTCCGTTCGAAGCGAAGTGGATTTTGTATTAACCTTTGAAGAAACTATGGGGCTTTTTGAAGCCAAAGGGATCAATGTAGAAAAACTGGTTCCGGATGAATCCATCCAACAGTCCAGTTCTTACGGAAAAGGCTTTGCTGCCAGCGGCGGTGTAGCCAAAGCCGTTGTGAAAGTAATTCAGGATATGGACCCTACCAGAGAAGTAAAAACCGTCAATGCCGAAGGTCTTGTGGATTGTAAAAAGATGCTGATGTTAGCAAAGGCTGGAAAATATGACGGATATCTATTAGAGGGAATGGCTTGTCCCGGTGGTTGTATTGGTGGTGCCGGAGTATTAAAGGAAGTGCGTCGTGCGCGGGTTCACCTGGAACACGATATGGAACGTTCGGAAAAGAAATCCCCTGATGAATCTGAATACATTCAGTATTTGGATTTGATCACATCGGAAGAATAAGGAGAGCTATTATGAAATTAAATACAAAACAAATTGTAGTAACAGTACTTTTACTTGCTTTAAGTTTTTTAATTATACGATTTTTAAAAATTCCGGGATTGGAAGTAGCCGGCTACCGCATTTCGGCAAAAGATATCCTGATTAATCTCATTCTGATTATCGGAACCCTGTACTGCGGTATCTTCAGCGGCATCATTTTATCCATTATGGCTCCGATCATTTCCTTTGTGATTTCCAACGGAGGATTTATCGCATCGGTTCCTGCAATCCTTCCATGTATTATGGCCGGAAATTTAATTTTGGTTCTTGCCGCATGGTTTATCAGCGGAAAGAAAAACGAATTAAATCTGTTCCCATTGGTTCTCGTAGCCGGAGCAGTTCTAAAATATCTTCTCATGAGACTTTTAGTAATCAGCTGGATTATTCCAACCTGGAAGTCTTCCATGACCAAAATCCAAATCAATACAGTGCAGAATATGTTCCATATTGCTCCACTGTTTACCACACTCTTTGGCGTCTTTCTCGCCTGTGTGATTTGGCCTCCATTAAAGCTGGTTGTAAAAAAATCAAAATAAAAATTAAGAGGGATCGATTTTTATCAATCCCTCTTTTAAATTGCAAGTATTTAATTTACCACTTTATCTAATCCCAATACGTTAATTAACAGAATCATGGACATTCCATAATAAGTTATAACGGCAACCAAGTCATTCATGGTAGAAATCAACGGTCCGGATGCAACTGCCGGGTCTACCTTTAACTTGGTAAAGATAATCGGAACAATAGCCCCTACGAAACTTGAGATAATCATTGCCACCCAAAGAGCACATCCGATACATCCTGCCATAGCAAATGCAGATGAGAAAATAAATCCCTTAATGAAATGAATGTACATTCCGGTTACTACAAAGGAAATCAGTCCCACAATCAAACCATTACAGAAACCGATACGCATTTCCTTGAATACAAATCCAATCTGCTGGGATGTGGTCAGTTCTTCATCCATTAACACACGAATGGTAACCGCCAGTGTCTGAGTTCCTACATTTCCGGACATTCCCAAAATAACCGATTGGAAAAATACAATGGTTGGAATGCCGGCAATGACGCCTTCAAAGGTTCCTGTCACTGTGGCAACAATCATTCCCAAAAACAGTAATACAATCAGCCACGGTGTACGCTTTCTCAAACTGGCCAACAATGGTTCTTCCAAATCTTCTTCTTCCGTCAAACCGGCCAACTTCGCGTAATCTTCACCCATCTCTTCATCGACCATCTCTGTCATGTCCTGAGATGTGATAACACCTAAAATATGTTTTTCACTATCCAATACCGGAATGGAATCTTCCGAGTAATCTTTCAATTCTTCAATGACATCCGCAATGGTTTCATGGTCATACACGAAAGGATAGGATGTTGTTACCAAGGATTCAAAATCATCATATTTTCTTGCCACAATTAAATCGGTCAAATCAACAGCACCGTAAAAAGTCCCATCATCTTTCAACACATATAATGTGGATATATTGTCGTTTTCTGCCGCCTGGCTTACCATGCTTTTCATTGCCTGAGGAATGGTAAGTCCCAACTCCAGTGTGACAAAATTCGTAGTCATCTTGCTACCGATTTCGTCATCACCGTAAGACTGAATCAAATCGATGTCTTCTCGGGCATCTTCTTCCATCAACTGGATTAAAGCCTCGCTCTTTTCATCTTCCAGTTCTTCCAAAATGTCAACCGCATCATCCGGTTCCATATTTTCCAGAATGTCTGCAGCCAGCTCTTCATCCAATTCTTCAATGAACTCTTCCGGATCATCCAAATATGCAAAGATTTCCGAAACACGATCCAATCCTAACAGAGAATAGAGCTTTCTTCTTTCCTGACTGTCCAGTTCTTCCAAAACTGCCGCAATATCATTTTCATGATAATCGTCCAGTCGTTCTTTTTTATCTGCCGGCAATTCATCACTACGAATGATTTGCATAATTTCTTCTTCGTAATCTGCTCGTTCCGGCACTTCACTTTCTTCCACTTCTACAGCTTCCTGTAAAAGTTCTTCTTCTAACATATCTTCTGTCTGTTCTTCAATGTCTTTAAATTCTTTATTCACTATAACTCTCCCTTCCGCACGCAAAAAAAATGCGTACTCTTATTACCTTCTCTCTTTGGTAATCAGGGCGCGCCTATAATGAAAACTATATCAACGAAAAATGAAACGGATGCACTGCGCCAGTTTCATTGATAGACTTTTCATTATAATAATATCGCCCAAGACTGTCGCCACTATCCATTTCATTCACCTCTTTTCTATTCTTTTTCTTTTTAATCCTGCCATTTCAATATAGAAGAAATGCCATATGCAAGAGAAACAATGAATACCGTTCCTATTGCAAAAATGTTTACAGTCACATCATGTCCCAACGCAAATGTGTAAAGACCGACTGCTGTAAAAACAGAGATAATCGGACAATTAATCACAATAATGCCATAGATTAATTCCCGAACTCTTCCATACCCTTCACGCTTTAAAAGACTAAAGCTGCTAAGGCCATGCAATGCTGTAAGCATTAACGGAATAACAAATACTGCAAACCATTTGGAACGATACGCAGTAGGCATCCCACTCCAGTCAAAACTGGTAGCCATCTGTGCCGGAAGTTTATTCCAAAGTATTAATCCTGCAAAAATCGGCAGGATACATGTTAAACCTGTTACTAAAATAAACCCTTTACTGTGCTTCAACTATTCTTCCTCCAACGGCGGAACATCAACACATTCCTCATTTTTCACTTTTCCGGTTGCCCATGCACTTCCGACATCACATCTTCCGTGATGATGAACGGAAACCATTTCTCCTGCTTCCACATCTTCGGAAACACGAACACGAATTCTTCCGTCTCCTTTTGCAACTTTACCGTCAAGCATCGCGATTAAATCTTCAATTTCTTTTTCAGAAGCCATACTGTTTTCCTCCTGTAAATCGCACCCGGCATTCTCCGGGCAAAGCACACCAAAAGTTACTCCTTTGGTATTGTAACAAAACTTTTTGAGAAATACCACCTTAAATTTTATAAAAAACTTTATTTTCTTCCACCAGATGATAGCCTTCTTCATCCAGTCTGACAATAATCACTCCACAATTTGTCTGAAGCCCGCCGGACCAGAACTTTTCGATACTATGCCCCAGAATATGACACATAATTGATTTATTCATAGCACCATGCCCTACAATCATAATCCGATCCAGTTCGTTTTTCTGCGGTTCAATAACCTGCTGCATAAATTCTTTGGTTCTGCGACAAAGGTCTTCCAATTCTTCACCGCTTCCACTGGCACGATATTTTTCCGGCTCCGAAAAAAAGAAACGAAAATCCTGTGTTTCGTCCTTTTCCAATTCCGTTGCACATTGACCTTCGTAATCGCCAAAGTCAATTTCCTTCAAACGGTCATCTGTATCAATAGGGATTTCCCTCCCATTGCGAATCAACTCCGCAGTCTCATAAGCTCTCTTTAACGGGGAACTGTAAATTCGATCAAACGGAATGTCGCGAACCCCTTCACCGGTTAGTCTTGCCACCCTTCTTCCCGCTTCGTTTAGTTCTTTATCCACACTTCCCTGTAACTTTTTCTTTTCATTCCATGGCGTGGTACCATGACGTACAATATAAATTTCCATAATATTTCTTAGTAAAAGTTTTTGTATAATTCTTTTCTTCGATCCTGCTTCATTGGAAAAGCCTCTCGATATTCTTTTACGTTATCTTCCATTTCATAATATTTTACACCGGCATATTCATCCATGAAGAGTTCCACCTTTCCATCCGGCGCCACGATTTTTCCATGTCCGCAGTAAGTGGTCTGTCCCTGGGAGCCGGTACAATTAATTCCCAAAAGATAGGATTGATTCTCTATCGCTCTTGCTTCCAACAGCACATCCCACTGGTGAATTCTTTCTTTCGGCCAGTTTGCTGCAACGATAATTGCATCTGCTTCCTGAGAAAGTCGTTGATACAATTCCGGGAAACGCAAGTCATAACAAATCGTCATTCCAAACTTTATTCCCCGATAGTTGAAAAAGCTGATTGCCTGGCCTTTCACAAAATGCTGCTCTTCCCCTGCAAAGCTGAAAGGATGAAGTTTAATATAATCACCTAAGATTTTCCCCTCTTCATCCACCACTGCATAATGATTTTCGCTGTTTACTTTATATTCCACAAATCCGAAACCGATGGCGATGCGGTACTTCTTTGCCAAAGACTGCATATTCTTCAGCGTCTCCAAATGCTCATCGCCGGTTTTCTCCGTGTTCATGGAAAATCCCGTAAAGCTCATTTCCGGAAAAAGAATCAGTTCTGCCTGCTGCATGGCAGCCTCGGAAATATACCGTTCTGCCCGAATCAGATTTTTTTCTTTCTCTTCATATTCGATTTGAAACTGACACAATGCAATTTTCATAGACCGTTCCTCTTTTATTAAAACTTAGAAATGTAGTCTGCCACTTCATCCATCTTTTCGGAAAACAGCAATTTATCCAAATCACTCTTTTCCATAAAACCTTCTTTTTCCATTAAAAGAAGCAAATCTCTTAACGGCTGATAAAACCCTTTGGTGTCATACAACACACACGGTTTATTGATTTCTTGAATTCTGATAAACATAATGATTTCAGAAATTTCATCCAATGTTCCCGGTCCTCCCGGCAATGCAATAAACGCATCACTTAATTCAATCATTTTGTTTCTGCGCTCGCTCATACTGTGGGTATCAATAATCTCGGTAATTCCGTCATGGCGCTGTTCCCGAATAAACAAAATATCCGGAATAACTCCAATCACCTTTCCTCCCAGTTCCAAAACAGTATTTGCCAGAACTCCCATCAGTCCCACATTACCTCCACCGTAAACCAGGGTATGTCCATTCTCCACAATCCATTTTCCGACAGTAATTGCAGCTTCTTCATATGCTTTATCTTTTCCTTTTGCTGCTCCGCAATATACTGCAATATTCATAGTTGTTCCTCCTAATTCACTTCCAGTTTCATAACCAGTTTATTCTATGTTCAAAAGAATTACTTTATGAATTCCTTGATGCTCTTCTTCTATTTTACACGATTTTTCCGTGGAGTAAATAATCTATTAATACAATCATCGAAACTGCTTCGCTTGTTTCGATGATTGTGTCACGGTCGCCAAATGTATGAAAACAAGCTTTCTGCATTTTCCTCGTCGTGTATACAAAAAGCATTTGAAACACTCCGGTTTTCAAATGCTCTTTGTGAATTCTGCGTTCTGCAGTTTTTTATAAATCTTTTCCTGTTAACATCTTGTATGACTGTAAGTATTTTTCAATAGTCTTGTCAACGATTTCCTGTGGAAGTTTCCAGTTATGTCCTTCGTTGCTCTTTAACCAGTCTCTTGCAAACTGCTTATCGAAAGATGGCTGTCCGTGACCCGGTTCATAAACATCTGCAGGCCAGAAACGTGAGCTGTCCGGTGTTAACATTTCATCACCGATTACAATGTTTCCATCTTCATCTAAACCAAATTCAAATTTAGTATCTGCAATGATAATTCCTTTTTCTAATGCATAGTCTGCACATTTCTTATAAAGAGCAATGGTATAGTCACGAAGCTTTGCTGCGTATTCTTCACCTTTTCCCGGGAATTCTTTTTCAAGAACTTCGATACTCTTTTCATAAGATATATTTTCATCATGATCACCAATTTCAGCCTTTGTAGAAGGTGTGTAGATTGGTTCAGGAAGTTTGTCTGATTCCTGAAGTCCTTCCGGAAGTTTAATTCCGCAAACAGTACCGTTTTCCTGATAGCTAGCCCAACCACTACCTGTAATGTAACCACGAACAATACATTCGATTGGAAGCATCTGTAACTTTCTGCACATCATGCTGTTGCCGTCAAATTTATCCTGCTGGAAAAATTCAGGCATATCTTTTACGTCTACAGAAATCATATGATTTGGAAGAATATCTTCTGTCATATCAAACCAGAACTTTGACATCTGAGTCAAAACGGTACCCTTCTTTGTAACGTCATTATCTAAAATCACGTCGAAACAACTGATTCTGTCTGTAGCTACCATAATAAGGTTATCACCATTATCATAGATTTCACGGACTTTTCCTTCTTTAATAGGCTTTAATTCTGTCATTTGTTTTACCTCTCTTTTAAATGATTTCTAACAATAGTTTCCTGTCACTTGCAGTGACAAAAAGAATTATAGCACGATTATTCAAGAAAACAACCTTTGTTTTTGTATTCTTTATGAAATCACGCCCTTTATAAACACTTCCATCCCGATAAAGATAAGAATTGCTCCCCCAAGAATCATTGCTTTATTGGCAAACAGCATTCCAAACTTTTTCCCAACTTTTAATCCAAACATACAGATTACGAATGTAACCACCCCAATAATCAGACAGCAAATCACCACCCGTGGCACAGAATATCCCACAATGGTAAATCCCACAGAAAGAGCATCAATGGATGTGGCAATTCCCTGAGCAAACAATGCCATCATCCCTACAACTTCCACCTCTTCTTCTGCTTCGTTCTTAATTCCTTCCACAAGCATTTTTCCCCCAATGATGCTTAACAGTATCAATGCAATCCAAGGAATGAATTTTTCTAACACCGAAAAATACTGTACGCCGGTATAGACGAGAATCCATCCAATGAGCGGCATCAGCAACTGGAATCCCCCAAAGGTTCCGGCAATCATCACCATCCGTTTTCTTCTCATCTTCGGTTCATTAAGCCCATTGCCTATAGAGACGGAAAAGGCATCCATTGCCAATCCTACTCCCAACAAAACACTGTTTCCATAAAACAACATCAACTCGTGCATTTCTTTCACCTGTCTTTCGTATGAAATCACTCTAGGCATTATAGCACAAGGTGTGATAGAATGTACAACAGTTTAGTACGAATCATTTAGGAGATTGCAATGTTACCAGAGAAGTTTTTAGAACGAATGAAAGAAAACCTAGGAGATGAGTTCAACGCTTTTATGAAAAGCTATGACAATCCATCCTATAAATCACTGCGTCTTAACACCTTAAAGGTTGACCCGACGTTTCTCAATTTCATAAACGACTGGAACCTTGAGGTGGTTCCGTGGTGCAAGGAGGGCTACTATTATGATGAATCCCTGCAACCGGGGAAACATCCATACCACGAGGCTGGAATCTATTATATTCAAGAAGCCAGTGCTATGCTTCCTGCAGTTCTTTTAGATGCCAAACCGGGAGAAACCGTTTTAGATTTATGCGCTGCTCCCGGAGGAAAGACTACAGAGATTGCTTCCTCCATGAAAGGACAAGGCCTTTTAATCTGTAACGAGATCATTCCAAGCCGTGCCAAAATTCTTTCTGAAAATGTGGAGCGAATGGGAATTCAGAATACCATTGTAACCAACACAGATTCCGAAACATTGGCCCATAAATTTCCGGAGTACTTCGATAAGATCATGGTGGATGCTCCTTGTTCCGGAGAAGGAATGTTTCGTAAAAATACCGATGCCTGTGACGAATGGAGCCCGGAAAATGTTCAACTTTGCGCAGACCGACAGTTGGAAATATTAAACAACGCCGCACTCATGTTAAAGTCCGGTGGCAGAATCGTTTATTCTACCTGCACCTTTGCACCGGCAGAAAACGAAGGAACAGTCTGTACCTTTCTAAAAGCACATCCGGAATTTTCTTTGGTTTCTCCAAACCTTTCTCTCGATGTGTTTGATGGTGGCCATCCTGACTGGGTATCTTCCAGAAACCAGGAAGTCGCTGAGCACTGTATTCGCCTCTGGCCTCATCGCCTAAAAGGAGAAGGACATTTTGTTGCAGTGTTTGAAAAGCATTCAGAACCTGCTGATGTGCGAAAAGTGAAATCCGAAAAAGGACTCAATCCGAAAGAACTAAAAGATTATCTGTCTTTTGAAAAGAATTATTTAAACAAAAAGTTTCAAGGAACTTTTGTGAAATTCGGAGATCAGTTATATCTGCTTCCGAATAACGCTCCTGTGCTGAAAGGCATCAAGGTTCTTCGCCCGGGACTTCATTTAGGAACATTTCTGAAAAATCGATTTGAACCATCTCACGCCTTAGCATTGGCTCTTTCCAAAGATGAAGTGTCTTTTTCTACTGAAATCGATTTGGAAACAGCAAAACAATATTTGAACGGCCAAACATTTTCTGCAGACGGAGAAAAGGGATGGCACCTAATTACCGTAGACGGTTATTCTCTTGGTTGGGGAAAACTGGCCGGCGGCATTATGAAGAATCATTATCCAAAAGGATTACGAAAAAATTATTAGGAGAACCATCAGGTTCTCCTAAATTTTACCCTGCGCCTAACATTTCTAGAGTTCATAAGGTACACCGTCACTTCTTGTCTACCGAGAACATACCTTGCGCCTGACACTTTTTAAATTCATAGGGTACACCACAATTTTTCGCCTCCCAAAGGCATACCTTGCATTTTAAAAAATTCAATATATAGGGTACATCCCCAATAATAATCTAGTTCCCACACCTTGTCTTTGCAAAAAGCTCCCACTCACTGCCTATATCCAACAAAAAAAGTTGCGCCTCTGCGCAACTTTTTTAATTCTGTACACGGTTCATATAGAAATCCCACTCAATAATCACTTTATCCGCTTTCACTTTTAAGGTGTAAGAATCGGCAGCCGTATTAAACTCACTTTCATCTACAAATTCCAAAGCCAGTCTGTAGCCTTCCTCTTCTTTTTTTACTTCATACAGATACGCTCCGTCTACAGTTTTTAACAGAGCTGCAATTTCCTCTTCTGACAATTCCGTATCCGGCACTTCGTCAACCAGAACATCATCTGCATTATAATATTTATATCCGTCTTTCACTCCGGATAAGATTTTTCCACCAAGGAAACGAATTTCCGTTGTACCTGCATAACTTTCCGTAAAGTTTGTATTCTGTGAATTTTCCGGTTTTACAATCAGTGCTTCTACCTGTAAACGGATTCCTTCTTTTCCCACTTCTGCCTCAAATACCTGACAGTCTCTAAAGGAAAACTGTTCTATTTCATCACTGGATTTAAATTTCATTGTCTTTCTCCATCTTCAAAATTCTTTTCAACGAAATTTTATCAAGTGCCCCGAACCCTGTCAACCGTTCTTCTACTCCCAAAACAATTCATCCAATGTTTTATTCAATACTTTACAGATTGCAATGCACAAGTTAATAGTCGGGTTATAGTCCCCTTTTTCAATGGCACTAATCGTCTGTCTGGATACACCAACCGCTTCAGCCAATTCCTGCTGGGATAAATCCATTCCGGCACGTGCAGCTTTTAATCGAAGATTCTTCATACTTACGCCTCCTCTTTTTTATCCATCCAAAACTTCACTGCCATCATAATTGTAAGTACAATAAAAAGGATACCAGTGAAAAGATTTAAAGAGCCATCCAGCAATTTCCCATCCTTAAATGCTTTTCCCGCAGCACATTGAGCTCCACCACCTAAGAGGTTCACAACACCCAAAAGGGAAAATACAGCAAGGACTCTCTTTGGTTTTTCATTCAATGACAAATATGCTTCTTTGAAAATACAAGTGATTGCAAATACCAAAATGCTAATAACAACTACCAAATAATGAAGTATCATTGACTCAAAGTATTTCGAAAGAACATCATCGCAAATACCAATACCGATTGTTAAAAAGACCAATGTGAAAAATCCATATTTGTACGCTTTTCCCCGAATGGCTTCCTGTCGTTCATCATACGTATTTTTCTGTTTACTGTCCTTTTTCATTAACCTCATGGAAACCGCCACAAGAAGTAATCCAAAAATAATTCCTACAACAACACCTAAATAATAATAATTACTCTTCATATCAATCCCTCCTTAAAATCCAAATGTTATCTTTAATCACAATATACTCTTGTTTTTACATTTTGTCAACTATATTTTACATTTTTCTTTTATCAAATGATTTTTGGTAACTAAATTATATATTGAACCACAAAAAAAGGGGTATCTTGTTTTCTAAGATATCCCTTTTCTATTATTATAAACATTTTTTATATGCGGTCGGCAATGCAATCGTCTCTTCCAAATCTCCTTCGGAAACCCAATTAAATTTCTTATTTTTCTCTTTGCACTGCACCACATAACATTGCATATGCCATTCAATATGAGTAAAAATATGCTTAACTTTTTTTGCCTTCTCAATGGAAACCGGCTTCAGGCTCTGTTCCGACAGCCACTCTTCAATTTCCGCTTTCTTCATTTTCTGTTCTACATTCGGGAATTTCCACAGTCCTGCCAACAGTCCTGTATCTTCTCCTTTTTCAATTGCCATTTCGTTGCCACAATGAAGCAGAAATACAGTCTTGTCAATTTTCTTTCGCTTTGGTTTTTCTTTTTTTACCGGATACTGTTCCCAGGTATTGTTTTGATGTGCCCGGCACCCTTCCTTTAACGGACATTCTTCACACTTCGGTGCACCGTTTGGTACGCAAATCATTGCCCCCAGTTCCATGAGGCTTTGCGTGAACTCGCTACACTGTCCCGTAGGGTATACTTTCTCCAGTTGTTCTGCAATTTCCCGACGGAACTTTTCATCCATAATATCCCGGCTGTTTTCTTCCAGTCGTGTAATTACACGAAGGACATTCCCGTCTACCGCTGCTCTTGGTAAACCAAAGGCTATAGAACTGATGGACCCTACCGTATACTTTCCAATTCCCGGCAAAGATAACAGTTCTTTGTATTCCGTAGGGAAGTTTCCACCGTATTCATTGCAAACGATTTCTGCCGTCTTTTTTAAGTTTCTGGCACGGGAATAGTACCCCAGGCCTTCCCACAGTTTTAACACCACTGCTTCTTCGGCATTTGCCAAATCCTGAATTGTCGGCAATGCTTCCATAAAACGGTTAAAATATGCAATGACCGCATCCACTCGTGTCTGCTGCAGCATTATTTCCGAAACCCAAACCCGGTAGGGATCTGCATTTTCTCTCCACGGAAGAACTCTGGCATTCTTCTTATACCAGTTCAGTAAGGGTTCTACAATCCATTGATACTGTTCATTCTTATAATTCATCTTGTTCTATCTTTCTACCTAAAAAATCTTTATGGAATTTTTCAGACAATGTTCCCCCATCTAACGCCTGACTGAAATTCTCAATCAATTCAACTCCCAATGGAACAGACTGCTCAGCCAATTCATAAAGATGGTCTGTTTGTTCCATACATTTTTCATTTCTATACGGGAAAATTGATTGCTGATACATTCTGTCAAACCGGTTTTGTTTCTTCATTACAAAAGTCAAAGCCCCGCGTTTTAACGGTCCCGCAATGCGATAATAATTCTTCACTCTCTTCATGCGCTTTAATGCACTTTGTACTTTTACCGCCGTCATATCCTCATCATAAAATGGTTCCATACTTTCTGCCACTGAGATTTCTGTTGGAACCAGTTTCGACAATTTGAATTTATGCGGAATATTTTGGTCTTTTAACAACATCAGATAATCGAAATCACACTCGATTTCCGCATGACTGCAACCGGTTTCTTTCTGAACTTTTCCAATGTATGGATGGCACTCGCTATCCAGCACAAAGTGTAAAATAAATCCCAGAGCATAACTGTACTGACGACTTTCTTTTCCATATTTCTTTACCACATCCAATGCATGTTCCATAAACAAATAGGCATCCTGACGATGTAACTTATGTCCTTTTCTTCGGGTTTTATCTTCTTTTCTTTCTTTGTAAAAGAATAAATAGTCCGGTCCCTGTAATCCGATTCGAAAGGACTCAAAATACTTTCTGATTAATTTTCTTTCATCTTTTGGCAACTGCTCCCATACCATATCGCCAAATTTTTCATGTGCATAAATTGATGGCATCTTCCTGCTCCTTCCATTTCATTGATTCTATATCATATTCTTCCCATAAAAGTCTTTATGAAAAATCGGGGAAAGTTTTTTCCCTTCACAGGCATTGCTGAAATTTCCTACCAGAGCAATGCTCACCGGCACTGCCTGCTTTAACAAACGGTACAAATGCCCTGCTTCCTCTTTGCATTTCCGATTCAGTCGTGGGGACATAATATGTCCCTTGTACTTTTTATAATTGCCGGTAATAATCATAAGCATGCGCAATAGTCCTCTTTTCAGAATCCCCGGTGCATAAAGCATTCTTTTAATGTAACACATCCATACCAGACTTTTTCTGATTTTCTTTTCAGACAGGTCCGGATAAAATGCCTTCATCGCTTTTACGGTTTCCCGATCCTTCGGAACTAGTTTTGCCAGCTTATATTTTTGTGGTTTGTACCCATCCTTAATCAATAATAACTGGTCAAAACATCCTTCCACTTCTCCATGACTGCAACCGGTTTGTTCCATTGCCTGTGCCACGTAAGGATGACAAATTGTATCCAAGGAGAAATGACAGATAAATCCCAAAAGATAGCTGTACTGACTGCTGTCTTTTCCATAGTGTCTGATAATCCGTTGTGCTTTCTTCATAAACAGATAAGCGTCCCGGTGATGATAAAAATGTCCTTTTCTGATAATTTTATTTCCTTTAAAGGCTCTGTAAAAAAACATAAAATCCGGTCCCTGCAGTCCGATTCGGAATGCTTGCGGATATCGATTGATAATCGCCTGTTCTTCTGGTGGTAATTGTTTTCTTACCAAGGCACCGAATTTTTCATGTGCATAAATTGCCGGCATACACTGTTCCTTTCAACTTTCATTTTATACAAATGGAGCAACGCCTCATCAAGCGATGCTCCATTAATTCCATTCTATCTTTTTTCAAAGTACTCGTCGTACCATACAAGGAATGTATAGATTGTCCAAACCTTTCTCCACAAATCGGAGTCCCCTGCAACGTATTCATCAAAAATCTTATTGATTTCATCAACCTTAAAGAATTTCTCTGCAATATTACTCCGGAATTTTGCACGAACATCCTGATTATATCTGCTGTCCGCCATCCAGATACGAATTGGTACGATAAATCCAAGTTTCTTACGGAATGCAATTTCTTCCGGAAGAACTTTTGCTGCTGCAGTACGGAATGCAACTTTGTTTTGTTCTTCATTCACCTTGTATTTTGAAGGCATTCTGGATGCAATATCAAAAATACGACGGTCTGTTAATGGCATTCTGATTTCCAGCCCTGCTGCAGTACTCATCTTATCAACATTTAAGTAAATGTCACCTTCCAACCAAATCTGAATATCCACGTTGGACATCTTTGCCAACGGATCCAAATCTTCTGTTTCTGCATAGATATCTTTTACCAAATCAATTGGTAAAAGACCTTCTTTGTAGTTCTTCAAAATCTGCTTCTTTTCATCCTCTTTCATAATGTTGGTATTTCCAACATAGAAAGTTTTCAGATTGTCTCCGTAACGTTCTGCATTACGATACATATTATATCCGCCAAAGAATTCATCGGCACCTTCTCCGGAGTAGCAAAGTTTTGTGTGCTTTGCTGTCTCATTGCAGGCAATCGTAAATGCAATTGCTGAAGCATCTCCTAACGGCTGTTCCATGTTGTACATTAC
Source organism: Eubacterium sp. (assembly GCA_016292095.1). Classification (GTDB taxonomy): domain Bacteria; phylum Bacillota; class Clostridia; order Lachnospirales; family Lachnospiraceae; genus Eubacterium_G. The sequence goes on from JAEFAB010000051.1 coordinate 21,403, forward strand.
ATAAGGTACGATTCCGAAATATTCTTCCGGTGTAATCAAGCATCGTTCATTTTCTCTGCCTAAAATATCAGCAGTCTTCTTTGCTAAACCGGATTCATCAAAACGTTCATCCTCATATCCACAGGAACCGGTTCTCTTTGCATCAGACATTGCCAATACATAAGAAGAATCCACTCCTCCGGATAAGAAGGATTCCGCTACTTCGTTGTCTTCTTTTACTTCCGGGAAAATTTTCTGAATGGTTTCATGAATTTCATCCGCCCAATCTTCTAAAGATTTGCTTTCATCCGGATGGAATTCCGGTGTGAAATAACGTTCAATCGTAATCTTTCCATCCTGCCAGATTAAATATCTGCCCGGAAGAAGTTTCTTAACACCTTTGAAGAAGGTATCTTCACCTGCGACATAGGTAAGACTTAAATAAAGCTGAAGCATATCTTCATTCAATTCTTTTTCAAATCCATCCTGTTCCATAATCTGACGAATCATTGTTCCGTAAAGAAGCTTTCCGTCTTTTGTTTCATAATAATAAAATGGCTTTGTACCAAACTGATCTCTTAAACAGAATAATTTCTGTGCTTCATCATCCCATAATGCAAATGCAAACATTCCATGCATATGGTTTGCCATTTCTGTTCCCCAGGTCTCGTATGCCTTTACTAAAATCTGTGGTTCACGCTCTTCTCTGGAAAGTGTTTTATCAATTCCCAATTCATCGCATAATGCACTCCAGTTTCGAATGTGACCTCTGTATTCTTTTACTGTTATCATGTTGTATCCTTTCTTGAAACAGCCTTCGCTGTTCTTTTTTATATCCCATATAATAATAACCCTCCGGCATCTCATCTGCAAGAGGGGTTTCTCTCTTTATGAAAGATTTAATAGGTTTTTCACACGTTTCAATCTTTGGTAAAAATCTTCGTAAAAGTCTTCTCCATATGGTTCCATATAGAAGCTCCGAAGAATCAATGTAGATAAAATCTGTACCTGCTCTTGTGTTAAAGCACTGAGTTCCTCCTGACACACCGTCATAAAGGAATGCCACTCTCCAATATACTTTTCATAAGCATTTAAATTCGGTGTATCAATCCACTTCTTTACCTTTACTTTTCCCTTGTTTGCCACCGGACATTCGTGAACCTGAAGGAAATATCGGAAGCCTTCTTCTTCATAGACTCTTCCCAGTGGAAACATTCTGCAAATTCCCGGACGATACGGATGGACACTGCACCGTCCCTCCTTATTCAGGAAACCACAGCGTTCCTGTTCTCCCTTCATCTTTAGATTTGGAAGAATAAGTCCGTCTACCACGTTCAGTTCCACGGATTCCTCCAACAATCGCCGGAAATCCGTCTCCAATCCTCCGCACAAACGATAAATATCATAAGGGTCCAGCACAATGGATTGTCCCATACCGCTACAGCAGGAAGAGCAGCCCTTACAATCGTGACAGTCTGCTCTTACCATATCATTTGCACAATATAATTTTCCATCTGAAATATCTTTTAAATCAATGTTGCGTTTCATTTCTTTTCCTTTAAAAATCGCTGATATCTGTGTCCAGGGTAATCTGTACATCATACTCCGGATACATTTCTCTTACTCGTTTTAAGATTTTCTCGTAGATTTCGTGACGGTCCTCTGCTTCAAAACTGATAACTACATCAAATCGCATTTCCATCGAAACATTATCAATGTGAAATCCATGCATCTGTAAAACATGTTCATAGGAAAAAATCATATCATCGATTGACTTCTTTATTTTCTGTACTTCTTTGTCCACGGTATTAATGGAGTAAATGCCAATGCCCTCCAACATTACACCGTGTTCCGCATATACTTTTTTCGCAATCGCTCTTTCCAAACGATCCAACTGACTAATGGTATAAGTATCCGGTACTTCAATATGAACGGAACCAATCAGTTTGTCCGGTCCGTAATTATGAAGAATCAAATCATAGGCTCCATTAACATCTTCAAAGTCTGCAATAGTCTTTCGAACTTTCTGACTGATTTCACAATCCACACGTTCGCCGATAATCTGAGACAATGTTTCCCGAATCATATCAACCCCGGCCTTAATAATAATCACCGAAATCACGGCACCCAGCCATGCCTCAATGGAAATTTTCCAAATCGTAAAAATAATTGCTGCAACCAGTGTGGAAGCGGAAATTACCGAATCCATCAACGCATCCTTTCCGGAAGCAACCAAGGCATCCGAGTTTACATTCTCGCCTACCTTTTTCACATAGAGTCCTAAAATGATTTTCGTCACTACCGCAACCGCAATAATAATCATTCCCACCGGTTTATAATCCGGTGTCGTCGGATGAATAATTTTTCCAACCGATTTTTCCAACGCTGCAATACCGGCATAGAGAATAATAATTGAGATACTCAATGCACTGACATATTCAATTCGTCCGTGTCCCAAAGGATGTTTTTTATCAGGTTTTTTCTTTGCCAGTTTTGTTCCGATAATAGTAATGGTAGATGACAGTGCATCACTTAAGTTGTTTACCGCATCCAAAACAATAGCAATAGATCCGGAAAGAAATCCGATAACTGCTTTAAATCCTGAAAGAAAAAGGTTTGTAATAATTCCAATGATACTGGTCCGTATAATTTGTTTGCTTCGTTCCATTGTAACCTCCTATCCCAACTGTTCCTCTAGAATTTCCACAGCATGCTTTACACAATCGTCACAGGAGCACAAAATCTTTCCTGTTTCAATTCCCTTCAGTTCTTTACAAATGGCCGAACCGGTCTTTTCCACAAATTCTTTGTAAATCGTCCGTGCTTCTTTTCCAACCGGTCTTCCCTGATACTTCAACATTCCAAGTACCATCTGGGCGCCGCATAATGCACCGCAATTTCCTTCCATACCACCCATACCTGCTCCAAAAGCAGCTCCCAGGCTGCGCAATTCATCTTCCGTCATATTTAAACGGTCTGCATATGCTAACAGAACAGACTGACAACAGTTGTTTCTGCCCTGATTATATGCAACCGCCTGCTTTGCTCTTTCCATATTTTTCCTCCCAATACTCTATTACTATAATATTGACCGCTTCCCGAAGGAAACGGTCATTCATTACTAATATCCTATTTTATCACAAAAAGCTTTAACATCTGATTCATATTTTTTATCCACATGAACATTTAAGAATGAATCTCCGATGTAACATATATAATAATACTCATCTTTTACAATAATCTTATAGGATTCATAGTTTTTGGTATCTACGAAGGTAGCTCCTTTACCACCTGATGCTTTTTCGATTCGCTTTTTATTGCTCTCAAACATTTTCTTTGCACTGGAATCGCTATCAAGTGTGAAAAAGTAAACCTTCCAGCCTTTTTCGTCTACTGCCGATGTGGCTTTTAAAATGCTGGGATTATCAGAATACTCTTTCACAATATCACTGCATTTTAATCCGCTGCCTTCTGCCTGCGAAATAAAATCCTCAGTCGTGATTGCATCCTTCTTTTCAACACATCCGGACATCATCAAAATCATTAATAATAGGGTCCCAAATAATAAAGTTTTTTTCTTCATAGACTGTCCTCCATTCCGTTCATTCTCTTACTAATAACAATACATTGTTTTGAGAAAATAATCAAATATAATAACGTTTTTATTTCCAGATTTTTGACAATATTTTTTTGTTTTTTCATCACTTCACAGACAATAAAAAAGGCAACGACAACCACCTGTCGATGCCTCTGTTTTTTCTAATATTTTAATGTGCTGACAAACGCCTCAATCTCCTCTTTATCTTCCGGTAACCCTTCAATGTACAAAACGGAATCTTCTATATAACTAACATAGATATACCGATTTTTATCCTCGAAATATCTCTTACAATAATTTCCTTTTTCAATATTCTTTTCCATCTTTTCCGGTGCAACTTCTTTAAAACCTTTGGATTTTTCTTCAAACGTCTTTTTTGCATCTTCCGGTTCGGCATATTTATAAAACGAAACGTTCCATGATTTTCCATATACTTCGATTACCGTTTCACTCTCATTTTCGCTCTCTATAATCGGACCTCCCGTATCGCGATTATCTTCTGCAACGGATATAAACTTATCTACCGAAGATGCATCTTTTTTTAACTGAAAACATCCTGTCAGAAATGCTGCCATCGTAATACAGGTTGCTACTAATGTATATCGTTTCTTCATTGCTTTTCTCCTTTGTTTCTCTGCCCTATAGGATACTATACTTTTTTGAAAATATCAATTGAGTCAATTGTATTTTTCCACTGTAAGATATAGAATAAAAATCAAAGAGTATGTTGACGGAATAAATAGATTGGAGGATGAACCAATGCAATATCGAAAAGACAAATACGGGAAGGATATTTCCATTTTAGGCTATGGGTGTATGCGTTTTTCCCGAAAGGGAATCGGCATCGATTTGGAAAAAGCCGAACAGGAAGTCATGTACGCCATCAACCATGGAGTAAACTATTTGGATACCGCCTATATTTATCCCGGAAGCGAAGCTGCTGTCGGTGAAATTTTAGAGCGCAATCATTGTCGTGATCAGGTAGCAATCGCAACAAAATTACCACAGTATTTGATTAAATCCCGTGCTGCACTGGACAAGTATTTTAACGAGCAGTTGGAACGTCTGAGAACGGATCACATTGATTATTATTTAATGCATATGTTGACAGACATTGCTGCTTGGGAAAAGTTGAAAGCCTTAGGCATTGAAGATTGGATTTTTCAGAAAAAACAGGAAGGAAAAATCATAAATTTGGGATTCTCGTATCACGGGAACAGCGATATGTTTTTGAAAATCTTAGACGATTATCCTTGGGACTTTTGCCAGATCCAGTACAACTATCTGGATGAGCACAGCCAGGCCGGAAGAAAAGGTCTGATGGCTGCTGCCGAAAAAAATATTCCGGTAATTATTATGGAGCCGTTGCGTGGCGGAAAGCTGGTTGGTCTGATGCCGGATTCCGGCAAGAAACTGATTGCAAATCATCCAAAACAATGGACTGCTGCCGAATGGGCATTTCGCTGGTTGTGGGATCAGCCACAGGTTACCTGCGTTTTATCCGGAATGAATTCCTTGGAAATGGTGGAAGAAAATATTCAAATTGCATCTGAATGCGCAGTGGATGAATTCACCAAGGAAGATTTTGATTTTATTGAGCAGGTCAAAGGAGAAATTAATCAGAAGACAAAAGTGGGATGTACCGCTTGCGGCTACTGTATGCCATGTCCAAAAGGCATTGATATTCCTACTGCTTTTAAGTGCTACAATCAGATGTATACAGAAAATAAAAAATCCGGTCGTTCGGAATATCTTCAGATTGTTGCCTTCCAGAAAGATATGGCTGATTTGGGCGCCTGCATCGAATGTGGAAAGTGTGAAAATCATTGTCCACAGCATCTCCCGATTCGAAAGCATATTAAAGAAGCAAGAAAGGCACTAACTCCGTTACGATACCGTCTGGCCGTAAAAATTGTCCGTAAATTCAAATTTTGGTAGTCCGAGGCATAAAAATAAGCAAGCGTTTTTTATGAGCGCTTGCTTATTTTTTTTATTTATTTTTCTGTCAAATAATCCTTCAGCTTTTCTTCAAACTTTGGTGTCCACCATTTCACGTATCCTTCTTTGGTCGGATGAATTTGGTCTTTCATATATGTTTTATACTTTGCAGTTCCCAAAACACTACTCATCTGGGCATCTCCCCACAAATCAACCAATCCAATTTCCCATTTTTCCACAACCTTGTACAATGCCTGTACCATAGCTCCGTAAGGTGCACTGTCGTATTTTGTTCCGGTATAGAAAACAACCGGACAATGCCATGTTTCTCTGGCATAGGCAATAATTGTTTCCATGGCTCCAATTACTGTTTTGTCATCAAAATCTTTCATTAACATGCTCTCGGAAAGTGCCCCCAGCGGCTTATTCTGTGAAGCATCATTGGTTGACAACTGTACCACCAGCAAGTCAATCTTCGTATCCGGGTGGATATCTCGTTTCATTCGCGCCACATATGAGGTTGCATCTTCATTTACCAGAGTTGTTCCGGAAATTGCATATTTGTAACAGGTCGTATTCTTATGACGATCCTGAATTGCATCTGCCATAGAGTATCCGTCAGAACCATAACCGTAAGTTACAGAGGAGCCAAGCCATACAATATTTTTACCGGACAAAACATCTGACGGGTCTGTGCTTTCATTTTTAATACTTCCGCCTTGATAACCTACTGCTACCTTTGTTCCCGCCTTATAAAGAGACATATTTCCAATCATTGGAAGATTGGATGTGATTTTCTTTCCAACAATTTTTGAAAATCCCGGATTTCCGAGAACGGTAATGGTATCACCGCTTTTTAATGTTAATTCTTTTCCCATCAGAAATCTTCCAAAGGAAAGGTCTGTTCCTTTCTTGATTCCTGCCGGAATGCAATAATGCTCTTTTCCGTTAACGGTAATAGAATACATGGATTCGCCGGCAACATAACTTGCCTTTCCGATTTCCAGGTAAACATCAAAAGTTCCGTCGATTCCTGAAGGAACCGTGTAGGTTGCTCCTGCTTCTGTTACCATTCCGGAAATCAGCCCCAGAGTCTTATCATAAACGGGAGTCTTGTATATCCCTTTTTCGCCGCCTCTCGTCAGTTTAGCAGAAGATGCTTTTAAAACTGCATCCGCCTTGGAATCATCTACTCTTTGAACCTTTGGTCCTGCTTTTTTCTGAACTTTAACAGTCAGTTTCAGCTTCTTGGTAGTGCTCTTGTTCGCTACTTTCAATTTCAAAGTTACCGTTACTTTTGCAGTTCCCTTTTTCAATCCCTTCACTTTGAATTTTGTTTTTGACACTTTGCTGACTTTAACAATTTTCTTTGATGAAGTCTTAAACTTTATCTGTTTAATTTTCTTTGCCTGAATGTTTTTTACGGAAATCTTTTTTGTACTTCCAACGGTAACCTTTACGGTCTTTTTCGACAATTTCACCGTTTTTGCATAAGTTTTATTGGAGACTCCTATACTCAATGCCATAATCATGATGGCAATCACCAGTTTTGCCACGTAATTCTTTTTTCCCATATTCCTTTCAATCCTCCTGAACAATATTTATTCTGTTTCATACTACCATAGTTTTTCCTTGTAAAAAAGTCATTTTTTTTGTATGATTGATGGTAGAGATTTTGATGAGAACGTGAAGAAATATCCCATATCCGTTTTTACGGATTTGAGAACAAAAGGAGACCGAATGAATTACAGAATTTATGATAACCATTCCACAGAATGGGTTTTATTAATCCACGGATTAGGGGGAAGTATTGATACTTGGAAATATCAGATTGAAGACTTGAAAAAATACAATATTATTGCAGTTGACCTGGAAGGTCATGGTGGTTCTGCCTTCGACAGACACAAGCACTTACTATCCAGAACTGCCACCAGTATTTATAATATTTTGGAAGAAGAACAGATTGAACAGGTTCATATTATTTCTATGTCCCTGGGAACAATTGTTGCTTTGGAATTTACATATCTGTATCGGGAAAAAGTAAAATCAATTATTCTTGCCGGTTGCGTTGTTAACTTACACATTGGCTATAAGACCTTACTTACTTTTGTGGAAGGTTTTAAATACATCATTCCCAAAAGATTTTTTTATCCAATGTTTGCCAACCTGATGATGCCGCGAAAAAATCACAAAAAATCCAGAGATTTCTTTATTAAAGAATCTTTAAAAATGAAATCTGTTGCTTTTAGAAAGTGGCTCGGCGAATACTTCAGGACACAGTTTAAATTAAAAAACTACATCAATGTTATCAAAGAGAATAAGTTACCGGTATTTTTAATCTCCGGTAAAGAAGACTACTTCTTTGTTCACAGTGCAAAACGAACACAGAAAAAAATCAATGAAGCAACATTACAATTCATTGAAAAATGCGGTCATGTTTGCAGCATTGAACAGTATAAAATCTTTAATGATTTAGTGATTAATTTTTTGAACGAATTAACGTTAAAAGAAAAAGCAAATGCTTAAATATCATAACGAACAAAAAGCCATAGGAGAACAATCCTCTCCTATGGCTTTCATTTTTCTGTGAATTTATTATTCGCTATTGGATAATCTCTACCACTTCACCAATGTACATATCATGGGCATCATTATCCGCGTAGAACTGTGTTCTAATTTCGTCAGACATTAAATCCATATCCAGTCTCTGCATAAATAATTTTTTGCACACCAATGTTATTTCTGCTTCTTCAAAAGTAACTCCGTTTTCCAATATTTTTGCATTGAGACCGGAGCCATTCATCTTATCCATATCACGTCCTGATTTTGTTCCTAAAACGCCTAATACTTCTTTATATTTTGCCGGATAAAAACTAAGGGTGAAATATTCTCCCTGATCCAGAAACTCATGAGTGTATCTTGATTCTCTCACATAAGCTGTAACAACCGGTTTGTTCCACAAGGTTCCCATTCCGCCCCAACTGATAGTCATGGTGTTAAATTTCTCTTTATTTCCTGCAGTCAATAAAGCCCATTCACTATTTAACTTATTAAAAATATCTACATTAAATTCCATTTTTTTTTCTCCTTTAGTCCGATTTCTTTCACACAAGATTGTACCATCATATTCCAAGAATGAAAAGTTTAACGTAAAAACTACCCGGTAATGATACCGAGTAGTTTCATATTTCTGTATTATTTTATTTTCACCCGTTTTACTTTAGACCATTCTCCCCAGGTTTTCACTTTATTGTTCTTTTTGAATGCACGGGCCTTCACATAAAGAACTTTCGCCTTTACAAGTTTCTTTCCCGAAACCTCAAAGCGGTATTTGGAAAAACACTTTGTAATCGTCTTTGCTTTCTTAAATTTCCTGTTGGAAGATATTTTTACCTGATAACCGCTGGCTCCGGAAATTTTCTTTAATGCCACCTTCGCGCTCTTGGCTTTCCGGTTCTTCTTTTTTATTTTTTTCACAACGGTTCTTCCTACTTTACATACAATCGGTTTCGTTGTAGTTTCCGCCGGAGTCATTCCCTTTACCGGAGCACTGATGACCTTATTGATTCCTGTTGGAATAACTACTTTATAATCATTTCCCCGGTTCACTTCATTGGCAAATGTACTTTGAATACGACTTCCGTAAATCACATCGCCATATGGACAATTCGCATAGGTCAGTCCGTTATAGCGAATGCATTTTGTTGTGTTTTTATATTCGTACTTGATTACCGCTCCCGGATTATCACCGGAAGTCTGCTGTCCGTCCACACCGCATCCTAAAACAGAAGTATTATTGAAAACAATACCGGATGGGCTGTTAGAGATTTTAATCGCATCATGCTGTGCATTGTAAATATAGGTATTGTTAAACGTAATATTTTTTACTGCTCCTGAAATATCAATGGCCCCCAAAGGACTGTTCCAGGAATCAGATGCTGTTCCTGAACGGACAATGATATTGTTGGAAATTTCAATTCCTGTGTTTTTCGTATATTTATATCCATCGAAATTCGTATTCAAATGGATTCCTGACGCCATAAAGGTGTCGGCAATATAGTTGTTGTATACCTTATGCCCGTTTCCGCCGTATATGGCAATCGCACCTGCTCTCCAGATAAAATCAATGGTGTTATAGCAAAAGACATTATTTGACTCATCTTTTGCGCTTAAATAACTGTTATTCCACATTGCAAGTCCATCATCTCCGTTGTTTCGAATAGAACAGTTGTATACCGTTGCGTTACTGGTTCCCTGACAGAAATTCACACCGTCAGCTAAATTGTTGCGAATTCTGCAATTTGCAATTACCAATCCATCGGAATATTCCACCGGACTTGAATAATCTGCCAACCAGAATCCACATTCAAAATGTTCTTCCCAAACATCATGAATATAACACTGATTCCAAACATCTTTGAAACACTTATAATTAGCATTCTGATTATAGCGTGATCGAAGGCTGGAATTAATATACATATGACAAAACTCTACATTTTTGGCACTGTTTCCGGAAATTCCACCTCTGCCGCTTGCAGAACTGGTGAATTGGATTTTTGTATGCCATACCCCGGCTCCGGTAATCTTAATATCCGATGCATTGATGTTCCAAACCTGACCGATTCGATAAGTCCCCTCAGGAATATAGACATCTTTTCCGTCTTTCTTTGCCTGGGTAATACATTTCGATATGGCACCATAATCATCATACTGGTCTGAACCGTCTGCACCGTAATCTGCGATGGAATAAGCGTTCACAGGTTTCTTAATTGCAGCCGGTACCTCTTCAATTTCAAGAAAATCCACGCCATATTCCAAAGAGTCCTTTCCGGAGTGCTGAATTCGAATAGTATCCCCTTTCTTTAACGGCTGATTCAATTTGAAATGTACTTCATCAAAGGCAAAGCAAGGAGTTGCTCCGGATACCGGCGTATCCTTTGGACTTCCTGATGGGTTTACCGAAGGATTTGGTGCTTCGAAATACTGCCACATAAAGTAAGAAGTCAGTTCTACGGTCTGCACCTTTTTTCCGTTCACATAAACATCAACCGATCCCTGCTGTCCCATTCCGTCACTACTGTCCGGCATGGTAAATCGCATCGTTACTCCTGCCCCGCCGGTATTAACGGTCCACTGTGCATAAGCACCTTTCTTCGGTAATCGCACATAGGACTGTTCCGATGCCTGTGAGGCAATGTTGTTCTTTTCAAACTTTGCGGAAACTGCCAGCTTTGCTTCATTTCCCAAGGTTGCCGCCTTAGAATCATATCTTGTGTAAGGCATTGTAGCACCGATTTTTTCCACTGCTGCATTTGCTTCCGGGATAGCGACTTGATCTGATGCACAGACTTTCGAAATTCCGGTCTCCATAAATGTTCCTCCCATAATCAATGTTGTCGCCACTGTACAGACAATCACTTTCTTCCAATTCATTTTTCTTCCTTCCTCATAAGTGCCAATAAGATGGCAGCCACATTGTGAACCGCCACCTTATTAAAAACACTATTTTGTCATTTTAACTTTCTTAACTTTTGACCAAGCGCCATATACTTTTGTATTTTTTGCATTCAGTACATAAGCTCTTGCTTTAATAAATACTTTCTTTTTGTTCTTTAATTTCTTTGATTTAATCTTTACAGATACTTTCTTTACACTCTTTACAACGATTGCTTTTTGGTTCTTCTTTGCACTCTTATTTGAAGTGTAAACTGCAACTTCGTATCCCTTAGCTCCTTTTACTTTCTTTAAAGTTACTTTAATGCTCTTTGCTGATTTTTTCTTTGTTGCTTTCTTAACGACAGCCTTACCAGGTTTCTTAACTTCTGCTGCCTTAGTCGTTGTCTGTTTCTTTGTTGTGGTTTCAACAGGATTAATTACATCTCCTGATGAAAGATCTGCTGATTTTGAAAGTCTTGCCATACCGATTCTGAAATTAAACTCTTTTGGCTGTTCCCCGTAACCGGCATGCATATGAACTGAATTGTATTTTGAAATATCAATTCCTGATGCTTCCAAATCAATAACGATTGTTGTACCTTTTCCGCCATCCAATGGAATTTCGCTTCCATCAGCAGTTACAAAGAATTTTGTCTGACCTTCAGGATTGAACCAGTAAGGTCCAGCCTTTTCCACATCATTTCCGTTTTCATCAACGAAGGAGAATTCAAAACGAACGGAAGCGATGTCTCCTGCATAAGTTAAAATGAGATATTTGTATTCTGCTGTAGGCTCTTTTAATGTTGCAAATCCGAGATATTTGTATCCGGCTTTTACTGTAGGGAAGTTCTTAATCATTGAGCTCTGTCCGTTTTCATCACCGTTTAAGATTAAGTCATCTTCTCTACCCTGTCCTGATGTCTGAATTTCTTCTTCTGTTGTTTCTTCGTCAGTGGATTGTTCCTGAGTCTTTTCTCCTGCTTTTAATACCACGCTCTTCAATTCATAAGTAAATGCTTTATCTCCACCTGCATGTAAGTGAACAAACTGTCCTGCTGTGTAAGAAACGCCTGTCTTTGCAAGATCGATTGTTACGGTAGTTTCTGTTTCTGCATTTAATACGATTGCAGAACCGTCTACTGTCTGGAATGTTCCTTCTGCATTATCTGAGAACCATGTAGTTGAAACATCATTCTGTAAACGAAGTGTGCTGATATCACCAACATATGTAATTTCTAAGATTGTATAGTCTGATGTAACGGTATCAGGAATAGAAAATCCTCCCTGGTATGCATATCCTGCAGCAACTTCCTGAGGACCTGTAATATCCTGACCATCTTTTCCTAACTGAAGTGGTACATCTGCAGGCTTTGTATCCTCAGCTTTTTTCAATTTTACACTCTTCAATTCATAAGTAAATGCTTCTGCCCCACCTGCATGTAAGTGAACAAACTGTCCTGCTGTGTAAGAAACTCCTGTTTTTGCCAAGTCGATTGTCACGGTAGTTTCTGTTTCTGCATTCAATACAATTGCTGAACCGTCTACTGTCTGGAATGTTCCTTCTGCATTGTCTGAGAACCATGTAGTTGAAACATCATTCTGTAAACGAAGTGTACTGATATCACCAACATATGTGATTTCTAATACTGTAAAGTCTGATGTAACGGTATCAGGAATAGAAAATCCTCCCTGATATGCATATCCTGCAGCAACTTCCTGAGGACCTGTAATATCCTGACCATCTTTTCCTAACTGAAGAGAAACTTCTGTTACTTCTTGTTCTCCACCTGCGATTTCTCCGTCTGCCTTTACCTGAATTCCTGCAAACCCGCCAAATGCCATTGCTGCAACGCAAGTATAAGCCACTAATTTTTTAAATGATTTTCTCATACTTAAACCTCTATCTTTCCAGGAAATTATTCCTTAATTTTTCTCGAACCAATCAATGCAACTGCTGCAACAGCCATACCGCCTAATGCAATGAAAATTGGGTATGTTACAGAACCTGTCTGTGGAGCATCTGTTGCACCACCTGCTGTTCCTGCTGTTCCTGTTCCCGAACTGTTTGCACCTGTTCCGGAACTGTCTTTGGAAGCACTGCTGCTATTACTTGATCCGGAATCAGATGAGCCTGAGTTCTTTTTGTTTTTAGACTTAGATGAACCGGAATCACCGCTTGCATTCGGATCACTTGTCTTAAATCTTGCATCAGTAATTGTAAAGGAACCTTCCTGCATATTTGGATCTAAGTAATGAAGATGCATTCCTCTGAATTCTCCAATATCAATTCCAATTGCAGCTAAATCCAATGTAATTGTAGTTTCTTTACTAGGTGTTAATGGAATTTCACTTCCGTCTACAGTTTTAAAGAATAAAGTCTGTCCATCCGGATTAAACCAGAATGGTCCTTCATTGGAATCATCTTCTCTGTTAAATTCAATTCTCAAACAACTGATATCTCCCTTGTATGTAATCTGGAGATACTTATAATCTGATGTTGCCTCTTTTGTTGTTGCAAAACCAAGATATTTGTATTCTCCACCACTGGCCTTGTATTCTCCAATCAGTGAACTGGCTCCACCGTCTCCGTCCAGTACAATATCATCGGCTGCAAAAACCATTGTGTTCATAGTAAGTGTCATAGCTAACACTCCGGCAATGGCTGCCATTTTCTTAAAAATTTTTCTCATTTTCAATCCACTCCTTATCCTCTTTTTACATTGATTTCCGTCCTAAACCCTGATAGGTTTAACGTTCAACGTTTAACGTTAAACCTATGTTATCACGAGGGGATTTTTTTGTCCACCTTCGTTTTCACTAAAAAACCGAATCTTTTTTGTGTACTTTACACAAAAAAACGTTTCGTTCTCACTTCTTTTTAAACAGTTCCTATATATTCTTGCAAAAAAAGACGGAACCTTTTATAATGCTTTTAAAATTGAATACAAAGGAGAACAAAAATGGAAAAAAATCCAAAGAAAAAGCTACGGCGTATTCTGACTGTTTCTTCCATTTTTCTCTTTTTAGGTTGTGGATTTTTTCTCTTGTATTATCTGGTTCTTCAGCCCTATCATTCCAGAAAAGTCAATGAGAAATATCGAACTCTCTACTACTCCTATGAGAGCGTTGAAGAAACCACTGAAAAAAAATCCAAAAGCAAAAAGAAAGCGGAGCCTATTGATATCAATCCAGATCAGGATTATAAAAATAACGCCAAAGACGAAAATGGCGTTTTACTGAAATTTAAGAAACTGATTGGGTACAATGAAGATATTCGCGGGTGGTTAAAAATTCCCGGCACCAAAATCGACTATCCTGTTATGCAGGATTACCATGGTGGCGACTATTACCTGGAACATGATTTTGAAGGGCACAAAGATAAAAACGGTTGCCTTTATTTAGACGGCCACAGTTCCATTGAAATCCCCAGTACGAATCTTGTAATTCACGGTCATAATATGGATTCCACCCATATGATGTTTTACGAACTTCCCAATTATAAAAATCTGGAATTTTATCAAAAACATCCCGTCATTACCTTCGATACCTTATATCAGAATTCCAAGTGGAAAATCATTTCTTTTATGAGGGTATCCGGCACGATGGAGAAAAACAAAAACTTCAATTATCTTACCGGGATATTTTATGATAAAGAGGACTTTCGAAATTTCCTTTATGAAATTGAAAGTCGCTCTTTATATCATTGTCCTGTGGATGTCAATGAAAAGGATCATTTGCTGATGCTCTCCACCTGTTCTTATGAATTTGATAATTGCAGAACGGTTGTGGTGGCTCGCAGGCTTCGAAAGGGAGAAGATGAGAACGTAGAAACCAGTCAGGCATATCTCCGGAACAATGTTCTTTATCCTGATGAATGGTATCGTCAATACGGTGGAAAAGCACCGGTTCATACTACCTTTGCTGATGCCTTGGCATTTAATGAAATTGACTGGTATGACGGAAAGAAAAAAGGGGAATCCCCGATTGGTCAGCAATACACTGTTGAAAATCATTTGCTGTTTGAACTGACTTCCTTAGATACCGTAAAGTATATCGGTTCCAACGACAATACACTTTCCAAACTTGTAATTCCTGACAAAATCGAAGTGAACGGTCGAGTTTTTAATGTAACGGAAATTGCTTCCGATACATTTTCTTCTATGACAAAGTTAGACACGGTATATATGAAGGGCGGGATTGCAGTTCTTCCGGAAAACCTTTTCCGAAAGTGTAAAAAACTGACTACCGTTGCTTTAGGCGCCGGCATCAAAGAAATCGGTGCAAAAGCATTTTATAATATTCCGCATCTCAGGAAGTTAACGATTTCGTCAAAAGAACTGACCCAAATTGGTGAACAGGCATTTTGGAAGACCGATTCAAAAATAAAAATTTATCTTCCAAAATCCAAAGAAAAAGCTTATAAAAAATTATTGGAAGCAGCTTCTGTTCCAAAGACTGCTACCTACAAACAAAAAAACTGACCTGCAACTGCAAGTCAGTTTTTTTTTTTTTCTTATTTATCGTCTGAATAAATCTCAAGTTCCGCTATCTGTCCGGCATTTGCACCGGTATTCTTTGTAATTTCAACCTGTACAAACTGAGTCTTTACCTTACCGAAATCTTTCAGAACAATTTCGTTTCCTGTCTTTGGATCAAAATCATAATCCTTCTCCGGAACTAAATCAGTCCACTTCTTTCCGTCTTCACTGGTTTTCACGGACAAGGTCTGTGTTCTTGGTCCCCAAATACTGTCCGGGCACAAACCGATTCGAATAGTGTGAATATTGTAAGCTTTTGCCAGCTTCACGTTAATCTGGCTCGGACCTCCGGCAGCACCTTCCCAATAAGATGCTGATTCACGTCTTCCGTCAATGGCATTAGATGCAGGATATACATCCGTGTATCCATTATCGGTTGCCTTTCCCTTCAAAGCCACATTGGTTCCGTCAATTTTGGGAGAAACATATTCTTCCACCTTGAACAAGTCATTTTCTTCCGCTTCTTTCTGATCCGGTGCACTAACCACCTTCAGATTATTCTTGGATACTTTTGCAGGAGATGAACCGATTACGATAACAATCTGCATTGCCAGTAAAACCACAGCAAGTATTATAATTGATACTATTCCTATTTTCTTCATAACGACCTCCTACTTTACTTCAATATTTTCAGTGGAAAGCGGATTGACTTCGAATCCTCCATCTTCCAATGACTTGATATTTTTGCCTTTAATTTTCAATCCCTTTATGGTTACATTGGATACTTTATGTCCATCATCATACCCTTCCACTTTGGACGGAAGGAAATCATTTCCGTAAAGTACATTAAATCCATCAATGGTAATATCTGAAATCTGTCCTCGGTCTCTTGTTGCCGACCAGGATGAGTTCTGAACAATTCCTAAATCGATTAACTGCGGTGTTCCGTCGCCCTGTCCCACACTGGCATCTTCAACCGTAATATTCTTGTACTTGATGTTTGTAACCAAAGCGTCATCTGCATTGTGGATTGACAATACCGGTTTATGGAAGTTGTGAAGGACTGTAATGTCTTCAAACGTAATATCCTCAATTTTAGAGTTTTCCTTCTGACCTTTATTGGTCTCATATCCGATTTCCATAGACTGTGCCAAATCAGTCCAAATCTGCACATTCTTGAAACGAATATTTGTGCTGTTTTCATCATAGTTCTTTACAACCAAGGAATCATCCCAGCTACGAACAAAGCTGTTTTCCACCTTAAAACTCTTACAAGACTGTAAGGAGATTCCATCACCGTTTGGTCTGGAAGTAATGATCTTTAAGTTGTCTATTTTTCCTCCAATGGTGTCATAAGCCTGGAAACACCATGCATTTGCATTTAATGCGCAAACGCCTTCTACGGAGACATTGGTACAATTATCAAATTTCAAAGGAATACGCGGAGTTCTTCCTTTCCATCCTCGAATCATGGAACCGTCAATAATTCCACGTCCGTACACTTTTACATTGGATGCAAAGTTTGCATTAATAATTCCGTGTACAACCGCTCCACCGGAAATATATACTTTATCTCCGTCTTCTAATACAATATTTTCAATATTCCATTCTCCCGGTCCGATATACTTAACATTTTCGTCATCCGGACTCGGTGCGTCTTCATCAATTTCATTGGCAAAAATATGTACTGCTCGTTTTACGTTTTTATTAAATTCCACGGTATATGCATCCGGTGTATCAACATAAAATGTCACACGATGATTCTTTACATCAATTTCCGGTTTAATGTTGTATTTTAATGGTCTGACTGTAACCGCTTTAATATCAATATCCTTTACTTCCACAGTAATCTGTGCTGTTCCATCAAAATCAAAATAGGTCATCGGTGTTCTTTCCTGGGCCGGATAATAATCTGTCTTCCATGTATGGGTGTTGTTTACATGTGTATCATAGACATAGCTCTCTTCCCCATTAACCATTACCTTAGTGTCCACACAATGAGTAATTGCATATTCTTCAAACTCTCGTTCATCTTCTGACAGGCTGTCGATATCTTCCTGTGTGGAATCCTGAAGTGATTTTGGTCCTTCATATAACACTACTTTACTCTTTGCAACGGCATTCCTGTTTTGCATATTCTCCACTGTTTTCGGGAGCTGTATTGCACTGTAGATAATTCCTACAACAAGAAAATACATTGCTACCCATCCAATAACAAATCCGGTTCTTCCGCCTAAGCGCTTGGACGTTGTTTTGGTTTCATTCTTTTTGTCTTTTACCATAATATTTCCCTCCATTGATTTACTGTGGCAAGATTTTCTGAATCATAATCAGCACCCAGTTCTCCATGATGTGGTCCCACGCCCAGAGATTTCATACCTCCGTTTTTTGCTGCTTCAACACCTGCTGCCGCATCTTCTACTACCAGACAGTCTTTTGGATCCAGTTCCAATTTCTTTGCCGCTACCAGAAATACTTCCGGATCCGGCTTTGATTTTGTCACATCCAGGCCACAACTGATTTTATCAATTAGTGGCAACAATTCTGTCTTTTCAAGAATTAACGGTGCGTTTTTGCTGGCAGAACCAACTGCTGTTAATATTCCCTTCTCCCGAAGCATCTGTAAAGTTTCCTTTGCTCCCGGAAGTAATGCCGAGGTGTCTAATTCATTCAACATCTCCACATAATATCCATTCTTTCTGTCCGCCAGTTCTACTTTTTCTTCATCACTGTATTGGCGGTCGGATTTTTCCAAAACAACTTCCAAAGATGCCATTCTGCTGACACCTCTCTGTCTGACATTATCTGCTCTTGTAAATGTTGTAATGCCCAATTCTTCTGCCAGACGTTTCCATGCCTGAAAATGTAATTCATCGGTGGAGACAAGGACTCCATCCAAATCAAAAATTACTCCCTTCATTTTCTTTCTTACCTTTCTCTGCTATTGCATTTTTTTATATAAATGATAATATATAACTATATGATTTAACGTTTTACCTCGAAAGGATTCACTATGGTTACAATTAAAGATATCGCTGCTGCAACCGGAGTTAGTGCTACCACAGTATCTAACGTGATTAACGGAAAAACCGGTCGTGTATCAGCTCAGACGATTCAAAAGATTAACGAGGCAATTGAACAGCTTGGATATGTTCCAAATATGTCCGCCCGTTCTCTTGTTTCTCACTCTTCGAAAGTGATTGGTTTTATCAATCATGTCTTAACAACAAAGGGATCGAACTTTATGGAAGACCCTTTTCTTTCCAAATTTTTAGGTATTTTGGAACAGGTTCTTCGTGAGAACGGTTATTACCTGATGATTCGAACAGCCGAAACACCGGAAGAAATTGAGTCATTTCTTCGTACCTGGGATATTGATGGCTTGTTCTTAGCCGGTATTTTCCAGGATGACTTTTTCGAATCCATTAAAGCCCAAAAGCTACCAACAGTTTTAGTAGATAGTTACGTTCACCAAAAAGACATTTGTAATGTTGGATTGGAAGACTTTGGCGGCAGCAATATGGCTACTAAATATCTCATCGAGAAAGGCCATAAGAAAATTGCTTTTGCCTCTCCGAAAATCCAAAACGGTGGTGTTTTAATGGAACGTTACCTTGGTTATAAAGCTGCTCTTACAGAAGCTTCCATCCCATTTGACCAGGAACTGGTTTTTGAATGTGGTATGGACTTAGAGCATACCCGCCAGATTGCTGATTATATTGTGGACCATCCTGATGTAACAGGAATTGTCACTACAGCGGATTTCCTTGCCGGAAATATTATGGCGAACCTGAACAAACGTGGTGTTCGTATTCCTGAAGATGTATCTGTGATGGGATTCGATGATTTAAATATCTGTACGATTATGAATCCTCAGCTTTCTACCATTCATCAGGATATGGAATTGAAAGGACGACTAGCAGTGAAATTAATGTTAGAACTCCTGAACGGAGAAACACCAAATCCACCGGAAGTAATTCTTCCAACAACCATTGTAGAAAGAGATAGCGTAAGAAGCCTTCTTTAAGGCTTCTTATTTTATTTCCTCAACACGGGCCTCTTTCTGATTGATTTCTATTTCGTATTTTTTATTTTCATAATGAATCCGGAATTTCATTCCTTCCCAATGCTTTGGAAGATTCGGTGCTACACTTACCCGATGATTTTCACAGGATAATCCTGCAAAGCCACGAAGTGCCACCATATATGCCCCTCCTGCTGCTGCCGGATGGGTTCCTCCAATGTACACTAATCCTGCCCATTCTTTTCCACCACCCTGCAAATCGGCTGATGCTGATTTCATAAACAACGGAAATGCCTTTTCCGGCATATGACATCGACAGGCAAGCATTGCATACATACATGCACTTAAGGAAGAACCATGTTCTGTTCTTGGTTCATAGTAATTCCAGTTTTTCAGGAGTTGCTCTTCTGATACATCTTGTGGAAACAATGACAACCATGTAACCACATCTGCCTGTTTAATAATCTGGGTATGACTTGCAACTCCGTAAGCCCCTCCCCAGTATTCCTTTGGATCCAGCAGTCTGCTTCGCACTTCTTCCACGGTAGTATCTTCCAAATCAAAATATCCGTCGAACTGTGGAATGATTCCCTGCTCATTTGGTTTCGGAATATATATTTTTTCATAGGCATCTCGGAAATTCTTCTTGAAGTTTTTCAGTTCTTTTTCTGACAACTGTTCTTTCAAAATTTCTGGATTCTCTTCTGCTTTTTCAATGGTATCAAGCGCAGCCTTGAAGCAGTACTTTGCCATACGGTTTGTATATCCGTTGTTGTTTACCCTCTCATGATATTCATCCGGTCCGATGACATCATGGATTTCATAAACATCTTTTCCCACCTTCTGCTGCAATAAATCATAATAGAACTTTGCACATTCGATAATGGTATCGGCACCGCCTTCTTCCAGAATGGATTCGTCCAAAGTGAAATCAATGTATCGGCAAATACCATACACAACTGCTGCCGAAATATGGACCTGTTTATCCTTGAAATAGGTTCGCATCGGACGTTTTGTAAAAACATCTGTTACGTTATAATCAGAACAGGCATCAAAACCGCCTTCCTGACTTTCCCACGCATAAAATGCTCCCTGATAACCATAACTTCTTGCCTTTTCTCTGGCACCTTCCAAAGTGTCAATGCGGTATCTCATTAAAGTCCTCGCTACCTTAGGATTCGTCATCAGAAAATAATCCAGCATAAACATTTCCGTATCCCAGAACACTGCGCCTTTATAGGTCTGTCCTGACAACCCGCGAGCTGCAATAGACATACTTTCTTCGTGTCGCGGTGCAATACTTGTTAAGTGATAACAGGAATAATTTAAAGCTTCCATGGACTTGTCATCTCCAAGGATTACCACTTCGGAATCTTTCCAGATTGTTTCCCAACACTCTTTATGTTCAAAGAGAAGTTTTTC
>JAEFAB010000052.1 GCA_016292095.1 Eubacterium sp.
CCTCAGGTAAATGTATGGTATAATGTTTTTATATTTAGTGAACGGATACAATTGAATATAGAAAAATGTATTTTTGTTCCTGATGAAAAAAATATATGCGCCATAATGTGCAATTTTAAATTTGATATGGAGCATGGAATGGCAATAGTTTTTGAAGGCGGAAAGTTTAAAGAGATTGGAGCAGAAGATATAGATCTTTGATTTATTTTATTATTGTGAGGTGTAAAAATGGACGAAAATAGAAAAAAAGAATTGATGAATAATGTGACAGATGATTTAATGACAATTAATGATGATATAAATGAAGTTAATGAGAAATATGCGACTACATTAATTGCAGATTTGCCGGTGGCAGATATAGCAGCACTCGGTTCAATATTTACAACATTCCCAGAGGCTTTTAAAACAATGCAAATGTCTTCTAAAGCAAAAACTGCAGGTGAAGGATTATATCGATGTATCTTTCCTAAAGGGATAACAGGGCATTTATTCAAAAAAAAGGGGGAAGAAGCGTTTATTGGTGCAATTAAAAAAAAGGGAGGCGGTTTGGCGCAGGCCAGATTAATTCCGGTAAAAGGACAAGCGGCCGAACAGGCGGGTGCAGCAGCTATGCCAGTAGACCCAGCTACAATTTTAATTGCGGCTTCAATAATTGCCATTGCGAAAGAGATACATGATATTAAGAAAGGGCAGAAGGAAATAGTTGATATATTAGAGAGAGATAAAAAATCTCAATTATTAGCAGATTATGAAATACTTATAGATAGTGCCGAAAATTACAAGTATTATTGGAACAATGAAAATGATGTGGTTGTAAGATTAAATCAAGTGAGAAACATTCAAAGAAATTCAAAAAAAGATATCAAATCTTACAGTGAGGAATTGAGAGAAAGACTTAAGGATGGTAAGTCAGTGGTGTTGAACGTTAATAACACTGCTAAAATAAGAAAAATATTAGACAGAGTTATACGATACAAACTTGCGCTGACTGTTTACAGTTTTTCTGTATTAATGGATGTAATGATTTCAGAAAATTATGATAATAATTATTTGGAAAAAGTGATTGGGGAAATAAGAGAATTAGACTATGAATACAGAATACATTATTCTGAAGTATATGAAATGATCGAAAAGTTAAAGTCTGATTCTATAAAAACAAAAATAAGCGGAACCACAGCCAAAATCACAAAAGGTGTTGGCAATGCTATCGGAAAAGTGCCGGTGATAAAAGAGGGGAAAGTTGATGAATTATTAATTGCATCCGGGGAGGCTCTTGAAAATTCTGGAAATCAGAACCTACAGCAATTAATGGATTTTGTTGCAAAACACAAGGAAAGCGGAGCAATGAATTTCGTTAAAAAACTTGAAATGATAAATACTATTTCGAATAAACCGGTTGAGATTGATTGGAGTGAAAAAGTAATAAGAATATCTGAAATTAAAAAGGTGTCATAACAGTTAAAAGCAGCATTTTGAACTCATTATATATGGTAAAAACATACATGATTTTACTTGTATGATTTTGCCATATTTTTGTATGGAAAAACAGGGCTATCAATTCAAAAAGAAGAAGTGTAATATAAAACTAAAGTTGAATGAATTGAGGTGATAGAAATGTTCAATGTTGAAAAAAATAAAAAGAAAACAGGAGAATATTTAAAAAGGATAATTCTTAAAAAATACAAATCTCAAAGACAATTTTGTATCGCGTTTTTAAAAAAGCGTTATGGAAAAGCAGAAGATTATGAAGTTGGTAATTTTACAAGAAAATTATCCTCAATAATAAAGGGAAGAGATAATATTCAAACTTATGATTTGCCAATTTTTTGTGAACTATTAGATGTCTCATGTGAGCAGATTCTTAGTGCGGGTAAATATTATAAACCGGTGAAGAGTCATATCACTAATTATGAAGTGGCATTCTCGAAATCACGTAAAGTCTGGGAATCATATATGAATCGTGACGATAAGCTGTTTCTTAATTATGATGAATATGGTAAATCGGTAGTTGATTATGCGTTGGAATTTCATAACTATGATTTTATTAAATATCTAATGGAAACAGGACATCTTAATTTTGTTGATAATAGTAAATGGCGACGTGGCTTCACATTTGGTTTATCAACAGATATTAAAAGGAGAGAAATGGGAGCGCATGATATATGGCCGCTAGCTCATAAATTGAGAGTTCCGGAAAGTATAGTATATGAAGAACGTTTAAGAACTCAAGCAATTACATTAGCAATTGAGAATCATGATTATGATTGTTTAGAAAAATTAAAAGCTAGAGTTAATCCGGCAATGTTAGAGATGAATATGATTAGAAATCAAGATTTGTTGCTAGAAGAACAGAGAGATGATGAACTCATCGAGGCGATTGCAGGTGCAGATGAGGAAATAGTAAATTTTTTTACAGATGAATTTGTAATAAAAGATAATTTCAATAGGGAGCATACGGTTATGTTTCCGTATTTAAGCAAAGTGTTGGAAATCATGATTCGGGAAAAGAATCCAATGGTTGAGGAGATATTAGATAAGGCGATTAAGCATAACAGAGATGCTTTTGAACTATTAGAACATCAATTGGATGAATATTCGGATTATCTGTTACAAGAGAGATATCACTGGATGAATGATGATTTTATTTCCGATGAAAAAAGAGAACAAATACGGAAAACGGCTAGAGAAGAGGCGAGGTGGAACTTTAACTATAATAATAATTATGGAATAGTTTCCTACTATTACAGTAAAGAAAAGAGAGAAAGAGATGGTATGGCTACAAATCTTATTATAGTGACTGCCGAATCGAAAAAAGAAGTAATAGCAAAAAAAATCCGAGAGTTAAATGAATGGGCGGAAAAGACAGTGAATCTTGGAAACGAAAAGGTTTGAATTAGTTTTTTTATACCACAAGAAAGTTGTATGGTATAATAAACCTAAGTATTTTACCCCAACCCGGAAACGGTAGGTGATGAATTTGTTTTTTAACAAGAAAACGCAAGCAATAACCCCAAATACGATGTAGAAAAGAAAGAGCGGAGGTAAGTAAAATGACCAAGGACAATGATACAAAAAAAGAAAAAAAGATTATTTCCGCCGAAAACCCGTTCATGCAGGCAGCAATTGAGGAAGCGCTGGAAGGTATTGAGAAGGGACATGGTGGTCCTTTTGGGTGCGTTGTTGTAAAAGATGGATTGATTATCGGGAGAGGACATAACCGGGTGCTTGAGGATAATGACTCCACAGCTCACGGAGAAATTATTGCGATTCGAAGTGCCGAGCAGAGACTCAAAAGTTATGACTTGTCCGGCTGTGAACTTTATACTACCGGGGAGCCTTGCCCGATGTGCCTTTATGCAATAATGTGGGCAAATGTGGAAAAGGTTTATTACGGATGCACCATTAAAGACAATGCAGCCATTGGATTTCGAGATGAACTGCTCGATAAATTGTCCGGTGGAAGGGAAAACTTGAAGGATTACCTGAACTGCATTGACAGAGAAGCGTGCTTGGAACTTTATGAGATTTACAAAACAATGGAACACAACATATATTAAAATATTAAAAGACTTCGGAAATTTCTCCGAAGTCTTTTTTGGGCGATGAGCGTCTATCAGCGATGTCGCTTTTTTCCGGTGCTCTCGTAATATTTTTGTTTTTCTGCATACAGCATTTCGTCCGCATTCTGATACAACGTATCCAGTGTACTGTCTTCCTGCTTCATGGCATAGCCAATGGAACAGGAGTAGGAAGTCTGCTTCAGAGCATCCTGAATTCGCCGGATTAAATTCAGCACATCTTCCTCCGGCATATCCAAACATAAGATGGCGTATTCGTCACCGCCGATTCGATAAACGCGTTGGTTGCGATGAGCTACATGCCAGAAACAATCAGCCAGAGTCTTCAATGCAAGGTCTCCCGCCAAATGACCGTCCTGGTCGTTGATTTCTTTCAAGCCATTCATATCCATTGCCACATAGGCGGTAATGGAATTCATATACTTTTCAGCATCACGGTAATAACTTTGACGGTTTAGCAGATTTGTGAGGGAATCCCTTTTCGTGTACTGTTGCAAGATGTAAATATAGTAAAAAAGAATATTGATTGCGATTGTTACGTTAAACCAATGAGTCGCCATGTGTTCAAAAAACAATGGCATGGCAAGACACAAAATAGAAGACGATGTCATGAAAATCGGCAATGTGTAATCTTCCGCCTTGGTCTTAACATTGTGAAAAATAATAACGGTTAGGTAAACCAAATAGAACAGGCATACCCAGTAAGTCAGGTATCCCAGACGTCCGCGACCAAAATGATTGGTTTCGGAAATAAAAAAGACTATTTTTGTTTTAATTGATATAAAGCAAAGCAGGAAATTCAGCGTGGCAGGAATCCAAAAGTATAAGTTGTGCTGTGGATAAACAATCAAAACGATATCCACAAGAATATAAACGATCAGACTGTAATTGACTGCTGATAAAATCGGTCGGAGGACAGTGTAGTCCGGCTGATTGCCGAGATATGTTTCGACATAACAAGTGATGGAATACACAAAAAGCAGAATGACAATTCCGAACATGCGTCGGAGCATTCCCAGTTCCAAGTGTGTATCCGAAAAAATAATTGTCAGGAGACCGATTAAAACAATTATTAATCCCCAATGCTCATTTAAATATCCGATGATAGACATTCGATATCCTCCAGTCCTTTGCGTTTTTTCCTACAGGTTACATTATACTATTATTTGTCATATAAACCAACACAAAAGTATGATATGATAAATTTGTGAAACAGTTTGGGATTAGGAGTAAAACAGATGAACAATATCGAAATTGCTTTTTTTGAAGAATATAAAAAACTGGATAACCTCTGCAAAGATGTTTTGAACTCTGAAAAGGGGGTTACGGATTACATTGAAGAAATGGAACGCACGCCTTATCAAAAGAGCAGTCTGGTTCCTTCTTGGGAACGTGATTATAAGGATTTAAAGCATGTGCGTTGGGTGCGAAATGACATTGCCCACGGAAATGAAGAGTCTGAATGCGACCGAAATGATATTGATTTCGTTCGGCAGTTTTATAAACGAATTATGAATCAGACAGATCCTTTTTCAATGATACGAAAAGCGGAAAAATCAAAGAGAAAAGTTTCGTCGCAACCGGTCAAACAGCCGAAAGTTCAATCCCGTGACAATTCCGGTAATGCGATGGGCTGGGTTTTGTTGATGGGAATTT
Organism: Eubacterium sp.; assembly: GCA_016292095.1. Taxonomy (GTDB): domain Bacteria; phylum Bacillota; class Clostridia; order Lachnospirales; family Lachnospiraceae; genus Eubacterium_G. Next base: position 5,235 of record JAEFAB010000052.1, read on the forward strand.
TTTTGCTGATTGCATTTTGTTTCGTATTAAAAACGATAGGAGTTATTTAAAGGAAAAAAGTCAATATGTTTCAGAGGTTGGTATTTTTGATTTGGATGGAAACATCCGGGGAATCTTTGTAAAGAAAAGGAACGTGAACCTATGACAAATTTAGCAGAACAGATTTTATCAGCTAGCAAGACAAGTTTTGTCGATGCGACTTTTGAATCGGAAGAAGCTTTGCGCCCAAAGCTGTTATATAACAATACGCATAAAGGTAATACGGTTTTAGCTCATATTGAGCAGGAATTGAGAAACTGCGATTCGTTTTGGTTTTCGGTTGCCTTCATTACAAGAAGTGGATTGATTGTAATCAAGGACATTCTGAAAGAACTGGAACAGAAGCACCCACAGGTTAAAGGGCGTATTCTCACGACGAACTATTTGTCTTTTAATGAACCGGAAGCATTGAAGGACTTGCTTAATTTTTCCAATCTGGAAGTACGAATTGTAACCGAAGAAAATTTTCATACGAAGGGATACATGTTTGCGGAAGGCGAAAAGAAGACGTTTATTGTCGGAAGTTCGAACCTAACACAGAATGCTTTAAAGTCTAACAAAGAATGGAATCTTAAAGTGACATCGCTGGAACAGGGTGAGTTAATTTTAGAAACCCATCTTGAGTTTGAAAATATGTGGGAACGAGCAAATGTTCTCACGGAACAGTGGATCACGGATGAATATGAACCTTTATACAGGGAACAACGGAAAGTTCGAAAAGCGAATAAAGTAGAACGTATTCGTTCCTATACATTACAACCGAATTTTATGCAGCGGGAGGCAACAAAAGCACTGAATAATCTTAGAACAATGGGAGAGAAGAAGGCACTGTTGGTATCAGCAACAGGTACTGGTAAAACTTATCTCTCCGCTTTTGATGCGCGAAATTTTGCCCCTAAGAAAATGCTGTTTCTCGTGCACCGTGAGCAGATTTTAAAACAGGCAGAGGACAGCTTCAAAGATGTTCTTGGCAATGGAATTAATACAGGACTGCTAACCGGAAATCATCAGGACAGGGAGGCTGATTATCTGTTCTCAACAGTGCAGACTATGTCAAAGGATGAGACCCTTAGAAGTTTTGCGCGTGACTATTTTGACTACATCATTATTGACGAAACTCACAAGGCCGGCGCGGACAGTTATCAGAAGATTATTGATTATTTCAATCCAAAGTTTATGCTTGGAATGACGGCTAGCCCGGAGAGAACCGATGGTTATGATATTTATAAATTGTTCGACAACAATATTGCCTACGAGATTCGCCTTCAGAAGGCAATGGAGGAAGATTTGCTCTGCCCATTCCATTACTTTGGAATCTCGGATATTGAGGTGGATGGAGTAAGCATTGATGAGGCTTCGGACTTCAATTATCTGGTATGCAGTGAGCGTGTAAATCACATCATTGAGAAGGCTGAGTTTTATGGATACAGTGGAAATCGTGTGAAAGGACTAGTGTTCTGTAGCAGTAAGAAAGAAGCAAAGCAGCTTTCGGACGAGTTTAATCTGCGAGGATACGATACTATTGCATTGTCTGGGGAAGACTCTCAGGAGAAAAGAGAAGATGCGATTCGCAGACTGGAGCAGGATGGCCTTGATAATAAGTTAGATTATATTTTTACTGTGGATATCTTCAATGAAGGTGTGGATATTCCTCAGGTAAATCAGGTGATTATGGCAAGAAGGACGGAGAGTCCCATTGTCTTTGTGCAGCAGTTAGGGCGTGGACTTCGAAAGGCGCCGGACAAAGAATATGTAGTTGTTCTAGATTTCATTGGAAACTATCAGAACAACTTTATGATTCCGATTGCCTTGTCCGGAGATCGAAGCTACAACAAGGATACAATCCGTAAGTATGTCCGCGAGGGCTCAAGAGTGATTCCTGGATGTTCCACCATTCATTTCGATGAGGTGGCAAAAAAGAAGATTTTCGCGTCCATCGATAAGATGTCGACTACGAAGAAGATGCTGACAGATAAATATATGCAATTGAAGTTTAAGCTTGGACGAATCCCAACGATTCTTGATTTCTATGAGTATGGTGAGATAGACCCGATGCTCTTTATTGATTACGCAAAGACTTATGATCGGTTTGTGAAGATGGTGGATAAGGATTATCAATTGACCTTTTCTAGTGAGGAAGAGGCTACTTTGGAATTTATTTCGGCATCGATTGTTAGCGGGAAACGTCCTCATGAACTTCTTATGTTGAAGATGTTGGCTGAGAATAAAGTGATTACCTGCGATACCTTTAAGAAGGAGTTGAACGCAGTAGGTGAAGCCTACCGCGAGGAAGATTATCGTTCTGCTGTAAGAGTGCTCAGTAAAGAATTTATGAATACACAATCAGAAAAGAAGAAGTTTTCCAACATTGAATTTTTGGATGGACATTCAATCGTTAAAAAGCAGATTGACAGAGCCGGTTCATATTTTAGCAAGCTTCAAAAGATAAACTTCGCAAGTGAGATGCGCAATCTGATTGAGTATGGTTTGAAGAAATACAGTGATACATATCACAATCATGACGAAGATAATCTGGTACTTTACGAAAAGTATTCCAGAAAAGATGTGTGCCGAATTCTAAACTGGGAGAAGGATGACAGTTCCACAATGTACGGTTACCGAATTAAGCATGGAACTTGTCCAATCTTCGTTACTTATAAGAAGAAGGACGACATCGCTAGTAGTACCAAGTACGAAGACCAATTCGTCAATCCGGGATTATTTAGCTGGATGACTAGAAGTAAAGTAAAGATGGACAGCGAGGAGAGTCAGAAGCTGATTCACTACTTGGAGAATGGACTTAAGATTTATCTCTTTGTAAAGAAGAGTGATGGTGAAGGTTCCGACTTTTATTACATGGGCCGTGTGACTCCGGAGAAGTGGCAGCAGACCACAATTGAGAATGACAAGGGTCAGGAATTGCCGATAATGAATTTCCTGATGAGACTGGAGAACAGTGTCAGGGAAGATTTGTATGATTATATCGTGGGATAAATAAAGCGATAGGAAGCAGATTAAACTGGCTAGATCGTGCCAAAACTATGTCACGAGAAGATTTGGTAAAAGAAGAGGAGAACAAATGAAGACAATAAATGTAGTAGCAGCAGTAATAAGAAAAGATAATAAAATCTTTGCCACTCAGCGAGGATATGGTGACTTTAAAGGTGGATGGGAATTCCCCGGAGGAAAAGTGGAAGAAGGTGAAACTCCGCAGCAGGCACTTGTGAGGGAAATCAAGGAAGAATTAGATACAGTAATTCAGGTTGGTGAACTGATTGACACGGTAGAATATGATTATCCGAACTTTCACTTATCTATGAAATGTTACTGGTGCGAAATTGTGTCCGGAACGTTGGAGTTAAAGGAACATGATGCTGCAAAGTGGTTAGATAAGGAACATCTGGGAAGTGTAGAATGGTTACCGGCAGATTTAGGGCTGGTGGAGAAAATTGGAGAAGTGATGTAATGACTGAAATTATTGAATATTATGATTCTACAAACAAAGAACATTGGCTTGCTGAGATTGCAAAGAGTGATTGGCGTGCCGGACAGTTGCTTTATGAACTGATTCGAGACGATAAATTGAAAAATTTATGTGGAGAAAATGCAAAAGTGTTGTTGCTCGTGGATGGAGAAAAGTTGATATCATATTGCACATATGTGGAGCAGGATGAAATCAATGAACCGGAAATCAAACCGTGGATTGGTTTTGTATATACATTTCCAGAATATAGAGGAAAGAGACTTTTTGGTAATCTGGTTGAGTGTGCCTGTGCTTTGGCAAGGGAGGAAGGATATGATGTATTACATGTTTCAACAGAGACCATAGGAATCTATGAAACATATGGTTTTATCTATTGGAAGAGTATGCCGAGCATTTACGGGTGGACGAGTAGAGTGTATCGAAAGAATCTAAAAAAAGCAAAGTAGCACATCCGGTGCTACTTTGTTTCTTTTTGCAATGGTTGAAACCATAGGAAGTACTACAACAAGTTTCTCCGTCAGTTTATGAAAGAAATGGTTCAAAATAAAACCAAGAATAATGGTGAATTGTGAAATGGCTAACGGCAGGTTTTGAGCTGGTTGTAATAATAGAACAACGGGTGTTATAATAGAGCAATAGGTAATATACTCGAATAGGAGGTGCGAGTGGTGAAAAACTATCAGTGGTGGTATTTTGCTGCAGCATTAAATGTTATTGCAGCAGTCATTTGGATATTTGGCAATACGAACAGAACGCTAGGTATAGTGTTTTTGGTATTAGGCATTGTAGATTGGAACCAGGCAGTAATGCAAAAGAAAAAAGAAAATGATAATGATAAAGAGCAGTAATTTAACTGCTCTTTTTTTGCGTGGAATTAATAATACGAAAGAGTACGAAAAGTTTGGAACGTTTCGGATATAATTAGGAATTTACTATGCTTTCAGAATGTATTATGATGAATTTATAGGGGCAAGAACGGATATATTAAATAATGTTATTGAAGATAAAATAGTCATTGGAAGTTCGATGACAGAAAGGAGTGAACTATGGAAAAAATACTAAAAATAATTCTCGCCATCACGTTGAGTTTGGCAATGGTTGTTGAATGTTTTTCCGGGATGAATTTGGAAGCAAATGCGGCCGACATTGTTGAATCAACGGAATTAAGAGGACCGTTGGCGTTTATATTAGAACACACAAATTTTGACAGCCATTATATATCAGGAAGTATTTATGCTGCAGATGGACAGGAAGACTGTACATATACCATTTTTGTAGATGGGGAAATATTTGCGGAAAATTTGGAAGCCGGAGATTTTCTGGTTGATGGAATTCAGGGAGGAAATCATACAGTCAGCTGTAGAACTTTCAAGGATGGTGTTTATTCAACCGTTACAGATGATATGATTAAGAATATTTGCATTCAAGAATCTTTTTATTTGGAAGCTTCCAGCGATACTACGGCATTTGAAGATAGCTGTGACGAGGGATTAAACTATATTTGGCGCAATGGAACACTTTTGCCGAAAGTTGTAGCATCTGCCGCAACAGAAGACGAACAATTTCCGGCTAGAAATTCTATCGATGGAAAGATGGATACTTCTTGGCAAAGTAAGGAAAAGGAGAATCAGTGGATTTTAATTGACTTGGGAAAGGTGAAACCAATCCGTTCTGTCTGTATTCTTTGGGGGGACGCCAGTGCAGAGGATTATATGATCCAAACCTCTAAAGATGGAAAATCTTTTCGAACTGCTGCGTATGTTACGGATGCGCGAAGCTGGGGACAGAATGATAAGAGAGATACGGTTATTATTGATAATGATGTTGAAGGGCGTTTTGTTAAATTGATACCAAAATTAGGTTATTCTACGACCTACTACGAAATTTATGAAGTTGCAGTATATGGAAGCGATGATTCTGTCGATATAGAACCGGGAACAGAAGAAACTTCCGAAGAAAATACAACAGAAGAAATATCAACCGAAGAAAATACAACTGAAGAAAGTTCAACAGTTGAAATTACCACGGATGAAACAACAACATCAGAAGAGTCTACATCAGAAGAGTCTACATCAGAAGAATCTACAGGGGAAATCAGCACTGGGGAAGAAACCAGCAATGAAATTACTTCTGGAGAAATGACTACGAATGAAAGTACAACAGCTGAGATTACGACAAAGGAAGAAACACGTGCAGAAGTGACTACAGTGGAAAAGACTACTGCAACTAAACCTACTGTAGCAATCCCTGTAAAAATTGGACAAGCTTCGATTAAGAAAGTCGAAAAGAAGAAAAAGTCGGCTAAAACTATTAAAGTGATATTAAATAAAACAAATGATGCAGCAGGTTATCAGGTTGCTGTTTATAACGACAAGAAGACAGCGAAGAAGAATAAAAAAGCGATTATTACAAAAATAGTCAAAAAATTGAAATTTGAAATTGTATCAAAGAAATTGAAAAATAAGAAAGATTTATATGTCAGAGTAAGAGCCTATAAACTGAACGGAAAAAAGAAAGTGTATGGGTCTTGGTCAGCTCTGAAGAAAACTTAAATACTGTAAATGAGAATTTATTGATTGTATTAAAAGCGGTTAGTGTTTTGTCACGACCTTATGAAATAAACAAACTATTGGTGAAATTTGACAAAAAAACATATAAATGCATTTGTTTTATACAGGTGTATTGAAATTGTACAAATAATAAATTAGAATGAACCTAAGGATGAAAAACGGAAAAATTCATTTTTAGGAGGTATTTATGAAACTAGTAAAGAAACTTTTGGGCACAATTCTGGTGTTGGCAGTTATTGCAACATCAGGAGATGTGCCTTTTGTGCGTGAGACTACGGAGATAGTTCAGGCAGCTGAGGTTAGTTCCGGCAGATGTGGTGCAAGCGTCTATTGGTCTTTTGACTATCGAACCGGTACTTTAACATTAACCGGAAGCGGAAGTACTTATGACTACACTTACTATCAGTATCAGGCCAATGTTACCCCATGGCATCATCTGTATACCAAAATGAAGCGTGTTGTAGTCAGTGATAACATTACGCATTTTGGTACCTATTTATTCCTGGGATTGGCCAGCATTGATGAAATCGAGGTGCCGGCTTCTGCGGACTTTGACGTAAATGCATTCAGCTCACTGAGAACTGTTAATACTGTTCACATCACAAAGGGAAATTCTGTGATGACCAATTACAGTGATGCGACAGTAACCCCTTGGGGAAAGGAAACAGTAAAACATGTCATCGTAGAGGACGGAGTAAAGAACATTTCCGCCAACGCTTTTTATAACTGTGGAGGAATTGAAAAAATTACCATTGCTGACAGCGTTGAGAGAATTGACGGTGCATCTTTTATGAACTGTACATCATTGAAAGAATTGTCCGTTCCTTGTTCCGTTGAATTTCCTACGGGAGGAACATCGATGGTAATGTTCTACAACAATCCGGTTTTTGACAAGGTTACCATTACCAAAGGAACCGGCTCCATGAAGAAGTACAGCACATCTCCTGCATCTTCTGCAAATACATTTTGCGGTGTACTTCCTTGGGCAAGATCCGAAAATGTTTACATTGAATCCGGTGTAAAGAAAATTACGGATTATGCATTCTATTATGGAAAAGAAAAGAATATTATTCTTCCGGAAAGTGTGGAAGAAATCGGTACAAGCTCATTTTATGGTTCTAGTCTGGAAAGTATTGCGATTTTAAATTCCAACTGTGTGATTCCGGATTCAGCATCAACCATTGCCAGTGGTGCTACCATTTATTACATCAAGTACAATGACAATGTATATAACTATGCAACAAAGTATAGCCGAACAATGTTGGGCGGCGTTCTGTTGACTGACGGAATTGAAAGCTACTCTTATATTGCCAATAAAAAGTATGCCTTCTATACACCGGAAGAAAGCGATTACTTTAATACATACACAGTGAAGTACAGTGGCGCTCAATTAGTTCATTTGAACGGATATTTGTATGATGCGGCAAACAAACAGCTTGCAAAAGGTACCATGACTTCTGCCGGTGAGGTTGATATGACCAACTACCTAGAAGCCGGATATTCCTATATGTACTGTATTGATCCTGTAGATTACGGATATTATCATAATGAGGTTACCTATCCATTCTACAATTTGTATTTCCAAAAGAAACAGTTAAATATATGCCAAGGAAGCATCGTAGCGGAAAATGAATTGACGGATAAACAGGTTGTGGAACTGAACATGGAAGATTCAGACGGCGTGGAAGGTTATTACTGGGGAACCAGCAGCTATTACAGAGCCAATGCGTACTATGAATGTACATCGAAGAAAAAAGTAACACGTTACACAGCACAGGATATTGCCACAACCGATGCAATCTATTATCTGGCAGTGAAAGATAAATTAGGCAATGTTTACAACGTAGCGCAGGCGACCTTCTGCAAAACCACTTTAGAATTAAATAAAGGGTCCTACAATCAGTTGTCCCTTGATTGTGATTACATTATAACGAAGAAAGGTAACACCATTACGCTTCCAAAGATGCACTGTTCTTATTACGAAAAAACAGTAGGACAGGATCAGGGTGTTTCCAGAGAATTTAACGGATGGACTACCAGAAGCACATACAACTGGAAATCCAGTACCGATTTGCCGGATACAGTGACCTTTACCGTAAACGGAAACTCAAAATACTATGCGGTTTGGAAATTAGGGGTGGATGATATCAGATATTCCTTTACAAACGGAAGAGGAAGTCTTGGATACTCTTACAATTACAGTATTCCGGCCTCAAGTTATGGCCTTGTTTACGGATACAGCAGTGTCTACAATCTTTTGAAAAAAGTGAAACCTTGGGGTGGTAGCTGTTACGGCTTTGCTACAACAGCAGGAATGTTCCTGTCAAAGACATCGGATTTGCATGTTACAGATTTTGACTCCACAGCAAAAAATGCACTGGCATTAAAACGTGACAGCAAAGGAGCGTTGTATCCTTTTGACGTGAGAACGCTGATTGAAGCAATGCAGGTATCACAGTTCTTAGCAGATTATAAGAGAGTTTACATTAACAGCTATAATTCTTCTGCTTGTGATTTAACTCCGTTGCTTTCAGCAATCGACCAGGTAAAAAATACTGGAAACGGCGTTCAGATTGCACTTTTCGGAGACGATGGCGGACACGCTCTGTTAGCCTATGATTACAAGAGAATTACTCAGAACCAGCTCTATATTTATATTTACGATCCAAACTTTACCCATGGAAGATACATTTCCCTGACGACCAATGGAAATAAGCTGGTGGGTTGGCGCTACTACATTAACAATGATGAGTGGTGGGGAAGCAGTTATAACACCTCTTATACGAAAAACTTCATTGAATACGAAACCATTGATATGTATTCAGCTCCATGGAAAAACAGAGACACCGATGAGGATTCTTATTACAGCCTGTTGCTGATTGAATCCCAGTGTGTGAAAGTTACAGATGCAAACGGCAATGTCGTTTATAAGATTAACGGACATACCATTCAGGGTAATGAGAGCGTCAGAGATTTGGAACCGTATATTTCCGATGAAGGCGTAACCTTGTTAAGAGTTCCGGTAGGCGAATATACCATTACAAATCTGGATAAAAAGGCAGATTCGTTAACCGTCAATGCAGCCAACAGCGAAAACGGTGTCAATGTAACCACATCTGCCAACACGGTTACAGTAAATGTTTCGGCAAAAGATGGATTGAATTCCGCAACCGTTGATGCAAGCAAGGGTGATACCTATGACATTGAAATGACTTACATCAATGATGACGTGGATAATAAACTTTCCATCAACGGTACCGCACCGGCTTCCGAAGAAGTTGTTATGGATTACTCTGACAACAATCTTTCTGTGGAAGGAACAGACAAGTTTACTATGAAGGTAAACGGAAACAAGTTCAAGAAGGTGAAGAGAGAACATGTAAAGAATCGCTTCAAGATGAATAAAGATTTATCAAAACAGAAAATTGTCAATAAATAAAAAGAAGGGGACTGCACTGTGCAGTCCCTTTTAAAGTGTAACTATTTAATTTTGATTTTCTTTGCCTTTGTCCATTTGCTGTAAAGCTTTGTGCTTCCTTTTTTGCAGAATGCACGAACCTGAACGGTATAGGTTTTCTTTGATTTTAATTTCTTGATTTTCTTGGAAATAGACTTAGTTGTTTTGAATGATTTAGTTGTCCATTTCTTAGCACCGGATTTTTTATAGCGAATGCTGATACCGGTCTGACCTTTAACTGCAGTAACTTTAAGTTTAAAGGCTTTCTTTGAAGCTTTAATTTTTGCAGTTGGTGTTTTTAAAATTGAATTCACTGTAACTTTAATGGTTGACTTCTTTTCAGTTGTCATATTCTTTACAGTAATACGAACATACTTATAACCATCACGGTTGATATCTCTGTCAGAAAGTTTTGGATTGAGTTCAATTTTAAATTTTGAAAATGATTTATTTCCTGCGGAAAAATCCGGATAGTTCTTCTGGAAATCTGCTACTACTTTCTCGTCATTAAACATCACTGTTAATACGGAAAGAATGGAATTGTAAGCACAAGAAGTAAGTTTATCCTTTTCACCAATCAGAATAACATAGTCAGTTCCGTCAGTCTGCTTGCTGAAGCTGACATTTCCTTTGCTACAGGAAGCAAATCCGTCTCCGGCAATGTACTGTTTCATAGACTGTAAATTATTCACTCTGATATAGACTTTGGACATATCTACCAATGGAACTTTTTTACTGAGATCCATTGCGATTTTTCCACCACCGTTAGAGTATTTGGTTACCTGGAACCCTTCGTTTTCAACGGTGTATTCCCCAGCCTCATCTGTTTGTAAAGATGGCATTAATTCTTCATACTGATATCCGTGTAAGTATCCTACGCAGTCAGCAATTAACAAGCCTGTCATAGGTCCCAATAAATTGTCCTTCGGAAATTTTACCGATAAAATAGTTCCGTTTAAGTGATATGTTACACTGTAGGCTGTTTCGCCTGATCTCCAACCAACATCCATAGTATCTCCGGAAACTTTTGCTTTCCATACAATATCATGCTCCAGATATTCCTTTACGGTTGGACAATTGTTAAAAGCCACTGCGACTTCGTCTAAAGTTGGGGTTTTTGCGGCAACCCGTACCTGTGCTGCAAAGAGCATCATGAGTGTTAGCACTGCTAACCGTGTTAAAAATTTTTTCATTTTTTCATCCTCCTGAAAGCATTTTACTAATAAGTGAACGGAAAGTCTACCTTTTTAAAAAAATAAAGTAAAAGGTTTATAAAATTAAATGTTTCAAAAAAAAGTTGACAGTCGAAAAAAATGGATGTAACATATGCGCATAAGACAAAGGCGTCTTGGAGAGGAACTCCAAGGCGCTTTCTTTTTTTTTGAAGAAGTGCAAAGAAATGTCTTAATAATTTGTAATGGATAGTTGGAAAGGAGAACTATAATGAAAGCAGAAAACGTACCTAATCTTTTTGGCTCAAAGGTATTTGATGACAGAGTGATGAGAGCGAGACTTTCAGACGACATTTATAACTCATTAAAGAAAACAATTGATGAAAACACACGATTGGATGACAAGGTTGCAGATTCCGTTGCAGCAGAAATGAAGAAATGGGCAGTGGAAAACGGAGCAACCCATTATACACATTGGTTTCAGCCACTGACAGGAATCACAGCTGAAAAGCATGACAGTTTCATTACACCTTCACCGGACGGCGGAGTTATTATGGAATTTTCAGGAAAAGAATTAATTAAAGGTGAACCGGATGCTTCTTCATTCCCTTCAGGCGGATTGAGAGCAACATTCGAAGCCAGAGGATATACAGCATGGGATCCTACATCTTATGCATTTATTAAAGATCATACACTTTGTATCCCAACAGCATTCTGTTCTTACTCAGGAGATGCATTAGATAAGAAGACACCATTGTTGAGATCTATGCAGGCATTAAACCGTCAGGCAAAGAGAGTTTTAAAACTCTTCGGAAAAGAAGTAAAGAATGTTAGAACAAGCGTTGGTCCTGAACAGGAATACTTCCTTGTAGATCAGGAAATGTTCAACAAGAGACCGGACTTAATTTATACAGGAAGAACCCTTTTCGGTGCAATGCCACCTAAGGGACAGGAATTAGATGACCACTATTTTGGTGTAATCAAACCGAGAGTATCCGCATTTATGGAAGAATTAAACGAAGAACTTTGGAAGCTTGGAATTCTTGCTAAGACAGAGCATAACGAAGTTGCTCCTGCACAGCACGAATTAGCTCCGATTTTCTCTACAACAAACGTTGCTACAGATAACAACCAGCTTACAATGGAAATTATGCAGAAGGTTGCAAGAAAGCATAACATGGTATGTCTTCTTCATGAAAAACCATTCGCAGGAGTAAATGGTTCCGGTAAGCATAACAACTGGTCAATGGCTACAGACACCGGTGCAAACCTTCTTTCACCTGGTGATACACCAAGCGAAAACGCTCAGTTCTTATTAATGCTTTGTGCGGTAATCCAGGCTGTAGATGATTATCAGGATTTATTAAGACTTTCTGTTGCAACAGCAGGAAACGACCACAGACTTGGAGCAAATGAAGCACCACCTGCTATCATTTCTATCTTCTTAGGTGATGAATTAACAGCAATTCTTGATGCAATCAAGAACGATCAGCCATACGAAGGAACAGAAAAAGTAATGATGAAACTTGGTGTGCATGCACTTCCAAGATTCTCAAGAGATACAACAGACAGAAACCGTACTTCACCTTTCGCATTTACAGGAAACAAGTTCGAATTCAGATCTCTTGGTTCTGCAAACAGTATTGCATGCTGTAACATTATGTTAAACTCAGCAGTTGCAGAAAGTTTGAAGCAGTTTGCTGATAGACTTGAAGGCGCAGAAAACTTTGAAAATGAATTACATGAATTAATTAAAGATACTATCAAGGCACATGAAAGAATCATCTTCAACGGAAATGGTTACGGTGAAGAATGGATTGAAGAAGCTACAAAGGTTCGTGGTCTTTCAAATCTTAAGACAACAGCAGACGCTATGCCACATCTTTTAGATGAAAAGAACATGACAATGCTTATGGAACACAAGGTATTTACAGAAACAGAACTTCACTCCAGATGTGAAATTATGTTGGAAAACTATAGCAAGACTGTAAATATTGAAGCGCATACAATGGTAGATATGGTAAGAAAGAGTTACCTTCCTGCAATTGAAGGTTATATGTATAGCCTTGCAAAGACAACTTCATTAATGAAGTCTGTAAGTTCTAACGTAAAATGCAATTACGAAGTATCTACAATGGAAAGACTTTCAGAATTAACAGATTGTATTCTTGAAGCAACTCAGAGTCTTGAACACAAGCTGGATACATTGATGGAATTTGATAACATTATCAAGACATCTGAAGCAGTTCGTGATGAAATCCTTCCTGCAATGGAAACTTTAAGAAAATATGTTGATGAAGCAGAAATGCTTACTTCTGAAAGATATTGGCCGGTACCAAGCTATGGCAAATTACTTTTCAGTGTATACTAAAATAAAATCAGCCTACAAATTAATAAAATGCATGGAGGCATAAAAGTGCAGAACAGTATAAATGAAAGCAGTTTGGATCTTTTGGAAGACGATAAACTGCATGAAGAATGTGGCGTTTTTGGAATGTATTCCTTAGACGGGAACAACGTATCCAAAGATATATATTATGGACTAATTGCACTTCAACACAGAGGTCAGGAATCGGCAGGAATGTCGGTTTCTGACACTTTTGGTCCAAAGGGAAATATTTCCACAAAGAAGGGAATGGGCCTGGTTGGTGAAGTCTTTGCACAGGATGATCTGAATAAATTAACCGGTAATATTGGAGTTGGACATGTACGGTATTCCACCACAGGTGGAAGTTCACTGGAAAATGCCCAACCTTTTGCCATGAATTATATTAAGGGAAGTCTGGCATTGGTACACAATGGAAACATTGTCAATGCAGCAGAGATTAAGCAGCAGCAGATGCAGCGAGGACAGGCACATTACACTTCTTCCGATTCGGAGGTGCTGGCTTATGAAATTATTCATGAGCGTGTTAAAACCCACTCCATTGAGGCGGCAATCGAGAAGACTGCCAAGGAAATTCGCGGTGGTTATGCCGTTGTAGTGATGAGTCCGAGAAAAATGGTAGGAATCAGGGATTGTCTTGGAATTAAGCCCCTTGTATTAGGGAAAAAAGACAATGCCTATATTCTTGCGTCTGAAAGTGCAGCAGTTCGGGCTGTAGGCGGAGAGTTTATCCGTGATGTTCAGCCGGGAGAAATTATTACGATTACATCCGAAGGAATTCAGAGTAATACGGATTTGTGCCAGAAAAAACAGGCACATTGTATTTTTGAATACATTTACTTTGCAAGAGTCGATTCTGTGATTGACGGAATTGAAGTACATGAGGCACGAATGCATGCCGGAAGAGCGCTTGCAAGAGAGTCTAAAGTGACAGCAGATATTGTGGTAGGAGTACCGGATTCCGGATTGGCGGCAGCCGAAGGGTATGCGTTGGAATCAGGAATTCCATTTACCTTTGCGTTCCACAAGAACAGTTATATAGGAAGAAGTTTTATCAAACCAACAGATGAAGAACGTCAGCAGGCGGTTAGCATGAAGCTCAGCGTGGTGGAAAATGCCGTTCGGGGAAAGAGTATCATTTTGATTGATGACTCGATTGTCCGCGGAACTACCATGAAGAAAATTATTGAAATGCTTCGCAAAGCCGGTGCAAAAGAGGTTCACGTAAAAATCAGTGCACCACCGTTTTTGTACCCTTGCTTCTACGGAACGGATGTGCCGAGTAGTAAGCAGCTGATTGCATCAGAACATGATGAAAGTTTTATCTGCAATAAAATCGGAGCAGATTCTCTTCAGTATTTAAGAATAGAAGATTTTAAGGATATGGTAGGAGATTTGCCGTTGTGTGCGGCATGCTTTAATAATGAATATCCGGCATAATGACCGGAAGACAGAAGGATCCGAACAGGGTCCTTTTTTTCTTGCACTTTAAAATGTGATAGAACTTAGTGCTTGAAAAAACGCGAATTTTGCAGTACCCTTTATAAGGAACATTCTCTGTATAATTTTTCTACAGAGGGTGAAAAAAAAAGAAAGTGGGGTGTAAAAACTTGAGAAAAATGAAAAAGGGGACAGCATTATTATTATCTTTAGCGCTGGCGTTTAGTGCTGCTCCGCAAAACGTAGTGCCGGCAGTAACAGGAGAAGCTTATTACGAGTCAGAAGGTGATGAAATCGTAGATGCGGTTGATCCGAAACAGGCTGTAATCGACGAAGCAGAGGCTTTGGGAGTTCCAAATGCTTTCATCATGCATCAGTTTGCTGAAAAGTATGAAGCAGGTGAATTCGCTGATCCTGTTGTAGAAGGAGACGGAACAGAATCTATTTCAGAGAAGATTTCTGTTGTAACAAGCGCAGCTGGTGTCAAAGGATTACAGGTTAAGAAAGTTGATACCGGTATTTTGGCCAGAACAAAGTTTGACTTGGGTGAATATGACTTTGGTGATGAATTAAAGTCAAGAGAAATGATTTACAGCATGCTTGCTGATAAAAAGTCCAAAGGTAAAGGATATTTCTACCTGGATGACGAAGAAGAACCGTTTGCAGAATTAACAATTAAGCGAAGCGGTGATGATGATTGGGAAGAAACAATGAAGAAAGCATTTACTGTAAGTAATATGGATCTTACAGGAACACATCATATCTTTTTCAGATATGTTGCAAACAGTGCTTTGGATACAAATAATGAAATTGTTAATACCAGTGGTAAAAAGGCAAGTCTTTTCCTTGAAGGCGTGTTCTTTACAGAAGGTAGCACACCGGTTGTAAGTTTTGATTTAGATAATGAAGTAAACTCCATTGACAGAATCAATGGATCTGACGTTCATTCCATTATGGGTTATGGTGATATGACAATCACTATTCCGGAAGGATATGAAGCAGAATATACAGATGAAGAATTGACAACTCAAACATATGAATTAGATTACATTCGAGGAAGAGGAAATTCTACATGGCTTACTTCCAAGAAACCATACAAGATTAAGTTAGATAAATCTTCTGACCTTTTCGGTATGGGTAAGAGCAAGCATTGGGTTCTTTTAGCAAACTATTTTGATTACTCTTTAGTTAGAAATAAAATGACTACAGAAATTGCTGAAAGATTAAATATGGAATATACACCAAAGAGTGTTTTCGTAGACGTAATTATTAATGACGAATACTGTGGTAGTTATCAGCTTTCACAGCACGTTAGAATCGGCAAAGGAAATATTAACATTGACGATTTGGAAGATAAGCCGGCATCAACAGAACCTGAAATTACCGGTGGATACTTACTTGCAATGGATACTTCCTGGTTAAAGGGTGATGAAAAACCTGAAATTAAAGCCGGTGGAAAATACTTCTATCTTGACAAACCGGAATATGACTCAGAATATCCGGAAGAAGCAAAAGAAGCACAGCTTGAATATCTTAAGAATTATATTGATAAAATTGCATATTTAATCACAGGTACCGATTATTCCGATTACAATTACGACGGGTGGGATGATGACGATTATTGGGATGATGCAGAAGACTATTATGCTAACAAAAACGTTACCGAAGAAGAAACCACCGAAGAAGAAACTCAGGAACCTGTAGGTGATGAAGAAGAAAACCAGGAAGAGGAAAGAGAAGACTGGAGAGATTATATGGACGAACAGTCTTACATCGATTACTACCTCATTCAGGAAATTTCTAAGAACGGTGATGCTTACGGCGGAAGTACATACTTGTATAAGAAGAGAAACGGTCAATTATATTGGGGACCTGTTTGGGACTTCGATTTCGTTGCATGGGGAGCATATGATACTAGTTGCTTAAACGAAGTAGAAGGCATTGATTTTATTGACTACTGCCCATGGCTTGAAGAAGCATTGGAAGATCCTGCATTCCAGGATAAGGTCATTGAAAGATGGAATGTAATGTCTGAAATTCTTAAGGACATTGCAAGTGAAGGCGGAACATTAGATCAGTATAAAGAAAAACTTTACTATTCAGCTTTAGCAAACTATCAGGTAAGATCTTCATACTTAATGGATGGAGTTGACTACTGGTGGGGAGGTTCTTTCACAAACTATGACGATGAAGGAAATCTTTATACATTAAACTACACCAATGAAATCAATCGATTAAAGTCATATGTAAATGCTGCAGCTAATTGGATGGACGAAAATGTAGAAGCATTCAAAGATGGTGGTAGTGGACATCACAGCCACAATTATGACGTGTACCCGCGCATTCCATTTGAAATTGATGGAGAAGTTGTAGCAATGGTTCGCTATGACGATTACAATGAAGAAATTGTAACTGATGATATTCCGGAAGCACCTGAAAAAGAAGGTATGGTCTTCAGAGGATGGTATTATGTTGATGATGATGGAGATGAACTGAAGGTAGGTCCTTACACCTTCCCATACCATTATGAATATGATTCAGAAGCTGACGAATATGTTACAGTTCCATACACTGTTTATGCGAAATATGTCAGTGAAGATGATATTATTGCAATTGAAGACATTAAGACCGTAGCTGATAAGGTTTACGTACCAATGTGGGATATGAGAAATGATACAGAGTCATATTACTTTAGAGATTCTTACTTTGAATCTGACGGTACTTATGTTGCAGACTTTATTTCTGTAATTCCGTTTGATGCTGATATTGATGACGTAAAGATTTCTTTGGCAGAAGACTACGGTAAATCTGCAGAAATATCAAAAGATGGATTATTATACCTCTATCGAATCGGTAAATATACTGTAAATTATACTTATAAGGATATTACAAAACAGATTACATTTATTGGTGTTGACAAGAATGACCTTGTAGATTATTCAGAATTTACATTGGCTTCATCTGTTCAGTTGCAGGAAGGTGAATACGGAAGCGTGAACTTTAAGTTCAAGGAACGCTTAGTATCTTGTGAAGACTATAGCGATGTAATGTTCAAGTCTTTAAATCCGGACGTTGTTGAAGTTGACGATCATGGTAACCTTCATGCAGTAGGGGAAGGAACTGCACAGATTGCTGTTGTAAGACGTTATGGTGATTCTTTTGATTTGGAAATGACAACTGTTACTGTAGGTAACGGATCAAATCAGGAAGAAGAATCATCCACAGTAGCAGAAGAAACATCTTCAGAAGACGCATCTTCAGAAGCAACAACCGCAGAAGCAACATCTACTGAAGAAACAACGACTGCTCAGGAATCTACAAGTGAAGTAGAATCTACAACCAAGGCTGTTGAAAAACCTGCAAAGGTTTCAGTGAAGAAAGCAAGCAAGAAGAAATCTGCCAAGAAGATTAGCTTGAAGTTCAAGAAAGTTAAAGATGCGAAGGGTTACGAAGTAGCAGTTTACAAGTCAAAGAAAGCTGCTAAGAAGAACAAGGACGCATTATACACAAAGACTGTTAAGAAAGCTAAGACTTCTGTTAAGAGCAAGAAATTCAAGAATAAGAAGAAATTATTCGTTAGAATCAGAGCTTATGTATTAGATGGTGAAACAAAGGTTTACGGTTCATGGTCTAAGGTAAAAGCAGTTAAAATTAAAAAATAGTTCATTCAGACTATCAGTTACTCTTCGGAGTAGCTGATAGTTTTTTTGTGCCGGAGGGAGAAAAGTTGATTTTTTGCGGAAGATAGTATATGATAACATGTACGACAGTTCGCTTGCACCATCCTGTCGCTAAACAAAACTAGGGCTATAATAACACAATCAGTGCGTTTATTATCCCGTGGTGCGCCCACGGGATTTTCTTTTATTATAAGGAGAACAAGTATGTATTTTTTAAGAACAGAAGAGTGTTTTGACTCTGCACATTTTTTAAAGGATTATGATGGAAAGTGCAGTAATCTGCATGGACATCGTTGGAAAGTAGTGGTTGAAATTAACCGGGAAAATCTGAATACAGAGGGACCGAAGAGAGGAATGATCATTGACTTTACCGACATTCGTGATGCGTTGAAAGAGTTATGTGATGCATTCGACCATCAGTTTATTATTGAAACGGATTCTTTGAAACCAAAGACCAAAGAAGCTCTTTTAGAGGAAGGCTTTAAGATTATTGAATTGCCGATGGTCCCGACTGCAGAGAATTTTGCAAAGTATTTCTTTGACCGTATGAAGGAAAAGAATTTTCCGATTCATCGTGTGGAAGTTTATGAAACACCAAACAACTTTGCAGCATATGAGGAGTAAAGATGAAGGTTGTAGAAAAATTTGTCAGTATTAACGGAGAGAGTACCAGAGCCGGAGAACTGGCGGTGTTTATCCGTTTTCAAGGATGTAATCTGCACTGTTCTTATTGTGATACCAAGTGGGCAAACGAACCGGATTGCCCCTACGAAGATCTGAGTGTAGAAGAAATTGTTCGCTATATTAAGGAAACCGGTGTGAAGAACGTTACATTAACCGGTGGGGAACCATTATTGCAACCGGAAATCACTTCCCTAGTGGACTGTATTTTGACGGAAGAGGGACTGCGGGTAGAAATTGAAACCAATGGTAGCGTAGACCTTTCCAAACTTTCGCTCCGTCAGAAGCCGGTGTTTACGATGGATTATAAAGCACCATCCAGTGGTTGCGAAGGAGCAATGCTTCTTTCCAATTTCGAATGCCTCAGCCGGGAAGATACTGTTAAATTTGTTGTGGGAAGCATCGAGGATTTGAATCGTGCCGGGGAAATAATTAAAGAATATGATTTGACTGAAAGATGTCATGTATATCTCAGCCCGGTATTTGGTTCCATTGAACCGGAAGCAATTGTTCGATATATGATGGAACATCAGTGGAATGATGTTCGTTTACAAATACAGATGCACAAAGTAATCTGGAATCCTGAAGAGAGAGGAGTTTAAGAATGATAGATAAAAAAGCCATTGAAGAACATATTAGAGGAATTCTCATTGCTTTGGGAGATGACCCGGAGCGTGAAGGACTAAAAGATACCCCGAACCGTGTGGCAAGAATGTATGAGGAAGTTTTCGAAGGCATGAATTATACCAATCATGAAATCGCGGAAATGTTCAACAGAACTTTTGAAGACGGTGTGGAACAGGATGATAATTCCAAAGTGGTCGTAATGAAGGATATTGATTTATTCTCTTACTGCGAACATCATATGGCGTTGATGTACGATATGAAGGCGACTGTTGCGTATGTTCCTAACGGAAAAGTCATCGGTCTTTCAAAAATTGCCAGAGTGGTGGATATGGTTGGAAAACGTCTTCAGCTTCAGGAAAAAATCGGCCAGGATATTGCGGATATTATTTCCGAGATTACAGGCAGTGAAGATGTTGCCGTAACGATCGAAGGCTGTCACAGCTGCGTTTCAGCCCGTGGGATTAAGAAGAACAACACGAAGACATTTACTGCGGAGTTAAGAGGAAAGTTTGAAACAGACCCTTCCATGCAGTTATATTTGAAATAATCAGGAGGCTTGTTTATGAAAGCGTTAGTTCTTTCCAGCGGTGGAATTGACTCCACAACAGCGCTGGGGTTGGCGGTAAAAAAATACGGAAAAGAAAATGTCATTGCCCTGTCTATTTCTTATGGACAAAAGCATGACAAAGAAATACAGTCTTCCATTGCAGTGGCAGACTATTACGGAGTGGAGCATCTGTTTCTGGATTTGGCAAAGATTTTTCAGTATAGCAACTGCTCTCTGTTGCAGCAGTCTACGGAAGAAATTCCGGAAGAAAGCTATGCGGAACAAATTAAGAAAACCGGAGGAGAAACACCGGTAAGCACTTATGTGCCGTTTCGAAACGGACTGTTTCTTTCCTCTGCGGCAAGTCTTGCTCTGAGTAAAGATTGTGAAGTGATTTACTACGGTGCTCATGCAGATGATGCGGCAGGCTTTGCATATCCGGATTGTTCGGAAGTGTTTAACAACGCAATGAATGAAGCAATCTGGGAAGGTTCCGGCCATCAGTTGAAAATTGAAGCACCTTTTGTCCGTATGACAAAAGCGGAAGTAATTAAAATGGGATTGGAACTGGGGGTTCCGTACGAACTGACCTGGTCCTGCTATGAAGGTGGCGAAAAGCCTTGTGGAAAATGTGCTACCTGCATCGATAGAAAAGCGGCCTTTGAAGCCAACGGCATCACAGACCCGGCAATACAATAAAAAGGAGAACAATTATGAGAGAAAACGAAGGGTTAACCTTACTTGGAAATAAAGATACTGTATACAATTCGGAATATGATCCGGCAGTTCTGGAAACTTTTGACAACAAACATCCGGACAACGATTATTTCGTAAAATTCAATTGTCCGGAATTTACCAGTCTTTGTCCGATTACCGGACAGCCGGACTTTGCAACAATTACAATTTCTTACGTGCCACAGCAGAAAATGGTGGAGAGTAAATCACTGAAATTATATTTATTCTCTTTCAGAAATCACGGAGATTTCCATGAAGATGTGGTGAATATTATCATGAAGGATTTAATCAAATTGATGGATCCAAAATATATTGAGGTTTGGGGTAAATTCTTACCAAGAGGCGGAATTTCCATTGACCCATATTGCAACTACGGAAAACCGGGAACAAAGTGGGAACAGGTTGCCTGGGATCGCATGGCAAACCATGACCTGTATCCGGAAGTTGTGACTAACCGATAGAGAAAGGAAATTTGCAATGAAGTTTTTATTTACATTACTGATTTTTATGCCTATTAGCTGGATTGCCAATGCCATGGGAGCTAACGGAACCGTGATTTTTATTATGAGTGCTTTAAGTATCGTCGGTCTGGCTGCCGTAATGGGGAAGGCGACGGAAAATGCTGCGTTTTATCTGGGAGAGAAAGTCGGAGGATTTTTGAATGCCACCTTCGGCAATGCAGCAGAACTTTTGATTAATATTTTTGCTTTGAGAGCCGGTCTTTTGGAAGTGGTAAAATCTTCCATTATCGGTTCTATTATTGGAAACATTCTTTTGGTGTTGGGATTGAGTCTTTTATGTGGTGGATTGAAGCATAAGGTTCAAAAGTTTGATATTAAGGCAGTGGAATTGCATTCCAGCATGTTGTTCTTTGCAGTTATCGGAATGAGTATTCCGGCGGTCTTTGTTCACACTATGGCAAATGACGGAACGAAAGTAGAAGAATTAAGTCTGGTAATTGCCGGATTAATGTTCTTACTGTACTTCCTTCAGATTATTTTCACTTTTGTAACCCACAAAAATGTTTTTGAAGAAACTGCAGGGGAACCGGCAGAAAAACCGGAGTGGTCTTTGAAAGTTTCCATTATTGTATTGTTGGTTGTTACAGCAGGCTTGGGTATTCAGTCAGAAATCTTTACAAGTTCTGTAGAAGGAATGACTCAGTCTCTGGGACTCAGCGAAATGTTTGTCGGTTTAATTCTGATTCCGATTATCGGTAACGCAGCAGAACACAGCACTGCCGTAGTGATGGCGATGAAGAACAAGATGAACGTTGCCATTGAGGTTAGTGTAGGTAGTACCTTACAGGTTATTTTGTTTGTTATGCCGGTGCTGGTATTTGTCAGCTGTATCTGGACTCCGATGAATTTGATTTTCACTCCGTTCGAATTGGTCGTTCTGATTTGTTCGGCGCTGATTACCAACCGAATTATTGAGGACGGACGTTCCAACTGGATTGAAGGAGCCCAACTTCTTGGAATTTATGCAATTATTGCCATTGCATTCTTTATTGTATAAGAAATAATTTGACATCTTGTATGGAAAATTTTAAGATAAAAGTTATGGTATATATAGAAGGAGCTATTTAATATGGATAATAAAAGAATCAGACCGGATGAGAGACCGGTATTTCCAAAACGAGCAGTAATTACAGGCGGAATGCCTTATGGAAATAAGACTTTACACTTTGGACATGTGGGCGGTATGTTTGTTCATGCCGACACTTTTGCAAGATTTATGAGAGACCGTATCGGAAAGGACAACGTTATTTTCGTTTCCGGAACGGACTGTTATGGTTCTCCGATTGTAGAAGCATACAGAAAATTAGTGGAATCCGGATTTGAAGGAACCATTGAAGAATATGTTATGGGAAACCATGAAAAGCAGAAAAAGACTTTGGATGACTACGGCATCAGCTTAAATCTTTTCGGTTCTTCCGCTTTTGGGGAAACAGGAAAGATGCATGAAAAAGTATCTGCAGAACTCTTTGATATTTTATATCAGAACGGATATTTACAGAAAATGTCCACACCACAGTTTTTTGATCCGGTAAAACAGATCTTCATCAACGGTCGTCAGGTAATCGGAAAGTGTCCGATTGAAGGATGCTGTTCTGAAAAGGCTTACGCCGATGAATGTGATTTGGGACATCAGTACTCCCCATCGGAATTAATTGATCCAATCAGTACATTGTCCGGAGAAAAGCCGGAAATCAAGCCGGTTACCAATTGGTATTTCTCATTGGAAAAATGTATGAATCCATTGATTGACCGCATGAATTATTTGAAGCGTGAAACCAATACACGTAAATATGAAATTAAGGCAATGGAAGAATTCCTGAAAGCTCCTTGCATGTATGTACAGAAGAAGCAGATGGAAGATATTGATGCTGTTGAAGCAGCTTTTCCAAAGCATGAAACTATCAATGAAGAAAAGAAACCATCCGTGACATTCATTTTTGAAAATCTGGATGACAGAGATAAAGCAAGAGAAGTACTGGACGGCATGGGAATTCATTACCGTACCGGAAAAACTCTGGTACCGTTCAGACTTTCAGGAAACATTGACTGGGGTGTTCCGGTTCCGGATAAGGATGATGTAGAAGGCCTGACTTTCTGGGTATGGCCGGAGTCTCTTTGGGCACCGATTTCTTTTACAAGAGAATACCTCAAGGAACAGGGACGCGATGAAGAAGAATGGAAAGACTGGTGGATTGATGAAGATGCATGTGTTTATCAGTTTATCGGACAGGATAACATTTACTTCTACGGTCTGGCCGAAATGGCAATGTTTGCAGCAACTCATGTGAAGGCAGACGAAGAAATGGATATGGTACACACCGTATTGCCTCATATCGTAGCAAACAACCATATCTTATTTATGGATAAAAAAGCAAGTTCATCTTCAGAATTAAAGCCGCCTATGGCAGATGAACTGTTAGAATATTACTCACCGGATCAGCTTAGAATGCATTTCTTAAGCTTAGGTCTTTCTTCGAAGAGTGTGGGATTCAAACCACAGGTTTACCTGCCGGAAGAAGAACGTGAAGGAGTTGACCCGGTATTAAAAGAAGGAAATCTTTTAACAAACGTATACAACCGATTGATTCGTTCCTGCTTCTATTCCGCACAGCAGTACTTTGACGGAAAGATTCCTCAGGGCGAAATCAGCGAAAAGATTTTGAAGATTTGTAAGGATTCCATTTTGGAATATGAAAGACATATGTACAATCACGAATTCCACCGTGTTACTTATGTACTGGATAGTTTAATCCGTGACATTAACAAGCACTGGGCAAACAATGTACGTATGGCAGATAAGAATGATGACAACGAATTGAGAAAGCAGATTTTAATTGACTGCTTCTACGGCGTCAGAGTCATTGCCGCTTTGGTTCATCCGATTGCACCAAAGGGTTGTGAAATGGTTCAGGAATATTTGAACGTAGGAGACAAATTCTTTGACTGGGAATATATTTTTGATGATGTTCTTTCCATGGTTGAGGATAAAGAAAACCATCATTTAAAATTCTTAGAACCAAAGGTAGACTTCTTTGCGAAGCCTGCATGCCAGTTCGAACAGAAATAAAAAATCAGAGGGGGCAGTAAGCCCCCTTTTTTATATGTCTTCCGGTGAATTTTTCAAATACATTTTTTCTTTTGGCAACAATGAGTTTGCAATCTTTGCCATCTGCTCCGGTGATTCCACCTTGCCGGCGTTAATCCAGTTTTCCACCACGGCAATACAACCGAACACAATATAATAGCGGTAGTATTTGTAATTGGCTGCCTGGTCCGGACCGAATTTTTCTCCCCAACGAAGCATGTAGTTGTTGTGAATAAAGTAACCTATTCTTTCATAGCCGGTGCCCTGTCCGGAATCAAAAGCAAGAATTTCCGCTCGGACATTTTCGTCGGCGAGAAATTCAAACAGGCGGAAGAAGAATACGTAGGAATCTCCACCGGTGGTTTCATTGATGATTTGCTGAATGGAATTGAGAATTCGGTCCTGCATAATCTCAATCATTTCGTAAGGGTCCCGGTAGTGCTGATAGAAAGTGGCGCGAGTAATGTCTGCTTCCTCAGCCAACTCCCGAATACTGATTTTATGTATACTTTTCTTTTGTAATAATCGAATTAATGCTAATTCCAGTTGCCGTTTTGTTCGTTGAACGCGGCGGTCTTCGTTTTTTGTCTCCATGATGTCCTCCTAATGCTGTAATTTCTATACAGTGTGTATTATAACAAAAAACGAAGGAAAGAAAAAAGGGAAAAATGGAAATTATACAGAATGAGAAAAAGTTGTTTAATAAATAGAAAAGATACTATACAGGGCAGAAAAAAGTGTAAATTAACGGACAGAATCCGGAAAATCGTATGGTAATAAACAACATTTTTGGTAGGTGTAAAACATCGTCAATTGCTATTGACGGTGGTTTTTTTTGCCCGTATATTAGGGGACGTCTGCAGATTTTCTCAGGAAAATGACATAGAAAACGAGGATACAGAATGTTTGGAAAAATTATTGGATTAGGAAGTTACATTCCGGAAAAAAGAATAACGAATGATGAACTGTCAAAGATTGTCGATTCCGATGATGAATGGATCAGAGAACGAACAGGAATCAGAGCCAGACATGTAATGGATGGAGAAAATACTGCGATGATGGCAGCGAAGGCTGCAAAGGAAGCATTAAATCAGGCGGGGGTTCAAGCAGAAGCAATTGATTTGATTATTGTATCATCTGTTTCGTCAAATCTGATTTTACCTAACACTGCATGTTTTGTTCAGGAAGAACTGCATGCTGAAAATGCCATGTGCTTTGATATCAATACGGCATGTACCGGATTTATGGTGGCTTATAATACTGTGCAGACTTATATCAATCTGGGACTGATTCGTACGGCACTGATTGTTGCTTCCGAAGGACTTTCAAAACTGGTGGACTGGACAGACCGGGGAACCTGCATTTTGTTTGGTGATGGCGCCGGAGCGGCAGTGATTCAGGCAGATGAACAGGCGGTTTTTGAAACCGTAATGCACGCAGACGGTAGTGGAAAAAACGCCCTGTGGATGGAGAACGATTTTGCAGGACGGGATATTCCATTTGGTAAAAAGGGAGAAGATAGAAAAAACTACATCACCATGGATGGACGGGAGGTGTTCCGGTTTGCAGTACATCAGGTTCCGGGTTGTATTCAGGAACTGCTTGAAAAGATGAACAAAGAAGTTACAGATATTGACTGCTTTGTGTTACATCAGGCAAACGAGCGAATTGTAAAGTCCATTGCAAAGCGTTTAAAGATTGACGCAGAGAAAGTTCCGATGAATATGGCAGAGTATGGAAACACATCTTCGGCATGTATTCCGATTTTATTAACGGAACTGGTTCGTGATGGAAAAATTAAGCGGGGAGACCGATTGGTAATGTCCGGATTTGGCGCAGGGCTGACATGGGCTGCCACTTATCTGGAATTTTAAAAATGGTATTTGCAGCCGGTGGCTGAAAAATATAAATACAAACATAAGAAAGGAAAAAGGAAAATGTTTGAACAGATTAAAGAAATGATTGTTGAAGAATTAGGAGTTGATGAATCACAGATTAGTGAAACAGTATCCTTTAAAGATGATTTGGGAGCTGATTCTTTGGATTTATTTGAATTGGTAATGAGAATTGAAGACGAATTTGGTGTGAAAATCCCTACAGAAGATTTGGAAAAAATCAACACTGTTGGAGATGTTTTAAAGTATATCGAAGCACACCAGTAAGCAGATAGGGAGAAGAGCCGAATGAATACAAAAATCACGGAGATTTTAAAAATTCAATATCCGGTAATTCAGGGCGGTATGGCATGGGTTGCTGATTACCATTTGGCAGCAGCCGTGTCCAATGCCGGTGGACTTGGAATTATCGGAGCAGGAGGAGCGGATGCAGATTTTGTCCGGGACCAGATTAGAAAGACAAAAGAATTATGTGACAAACCTTTTGGGGTGAACATTATGCTGATGAATCCTCAGGCAGATCAGATTGCCCGGGTTTTGGTGGAAGAAGGTGTTCCGGTGGTAACAACGGGAGCAGGCAATCCATCCAAATATATGGAACTGTGGAAGCAGGCAGGAATGAAGGTGATTCCGGTGGTGGCATCCGTGGCAATGGCTAAAATGATGGAACGTTGCGGAGCAGATGCGGTCATTGCGGAAGGAACCGAATCCGGTGGACATATCGGGGAAACAACGACCATGAGTCTGGTGCCGCAGGTAGTGGATGCTGTAGAGATTCCGGTCATTGCAGCCGGTGGAATCGGAGACGGTCGCGGTGTGGCGGCAGCCTTTATGTTGGGTGCTGACGCAGTGCAGATGGGAACGGCTTTTCTTGCAACGGAAGAATGTAATATTCATGAGAACTATAAACAGAAAGTGTTGGCGGCAAAGGACATTGATTCCAAAGTAACAGGAAGAACTACAGGACATCCGGTAAGAACTTTAAGAAACCGGATGACCAGAGAGTATCTGAAGCTGGAAGCCGAAGGGGCAACTTTGGATGAACTGGAGCATCTGACACTGGGGGGATTAAGAAAAGCTGTAGTTGATGGGGATATGGTCAGCGGCAGTGTGATGGCAGGCCAGATTGCCGGATTAATTCAGGAAAAGAAAACCTGTAAGGTTTTAATGGAAGACCTGATGCAGGGAATGAACGAGAGAATATCGAAAATGAACATGAGGTGTGACAATGAGTAAGATTGCATTTATCTATCCGGGACAGGGGGCCCAGAAGGTAGGAATGGGAAAAGATTTTTATGAAAACAGCAAGGTGGCCAAAGAATTATTTGACCGTGCCAATGAACAGTTGGACTTCGATTTGCTGAAGACCTGCTTTGAAGAAAATGAAGAAATCAACGATACAAAGTATACTCAGCCGGCAATGGTAGCGACTTGTCTTGCCATTACCAATCACCTGATGGAAGAAAACATTAAACCGGAGATGACCGCAGGGTTGAGCCTGGGAGAATATGCGGCAATTGCGGCAGCCGGTGGGATGGATGACTTGGATGCAGTATTAACTGTGCGCAAGCGTGGAATCTTTATGGACGAAGCGGTGCCGGATCATCAGGGAAGTATGATGGCCGTTCTGGGATTGGAAAATGATGTTGTGGAACAAATTATGAAATCCGTGGAAAAAGCTTCTGTGGCAAATTATAACTGTCCGGGACAGATTGTCATTACCGGAGAGAAAAAGGCGGTGTTAGAGGCCGGAGAAAAACTGCAGGAAGCGGGAGCAAAGAGAACCATTGAACTGAATGTCAGTGGTCCGTTCCATTCGGAATTTTTAAAGCCGGCAGGAGAAAAACTGGAAAAGGAACTGGAAGCAGTTTCCTGGAATGCTTTGGAGATTCCTTATGTTACCAACGTGGATGCCAATCCGGTAGATGATATTGCGAAGACAAAGGATTTACTGACGAAACAGATTTCTTCCTCTGTTTTGTGGGAACAGTCCATGAGAACTATGATTGATTTGGGTGTGGATACTTTTGTGGAAATCGGACCGGGAAGAACCTTGGCAGGATTTTTAAGAAAGATCGACCGGGATGTTCAAGTCATTAATGTAAGTAAAGTGGAAGATGTAGCAGTGTTAAAGGAGAAATTATGTTAGAGGGAAAAATTGCTTTGGTAACCGGAGCTTCCAGAGGAATCGGTGCGGCCATTGCAAAGAAACTGGCAGGACAGGGTGCAACGGTTTTGGTTAATTATTGTGGCTCCAAAGAAGCTGCCGAAAAGGTTGTGGAAGAAATCCATCAGCAGGGTGGTGACACAAAAGCAGTGCAGTGTGATGTATCGGATTTTGATTGTTGCAAGACTATGATGGATGAATTAATAAAAGAGTATGGAAAAATCGACATTCTTGTGAATAACGCCGGCATTACAAAGGACGGATTGTTAATGGCAATGAGTGAAGAGGATTTTGATCAGGTAATTCAGACAAATCTGAAAGGTGCATTTCACTGTATGAGATTTGTTTCAAGATATATGTTGAAAAAACGCAGCGGAAGTATTGTGAATATTTCTTCGGTATCCGGGATTTTCGGGAATCCGGGTCAGGTAAATTATTCTGCGTCCAAGGCCGGCATCATTGGAATGACAAAGGCAGCGGCAAGAGAACTGGCAGCAAGAAATATTCGCGTCAACGCAGTGGCTCCGGGATTTGTTCAGAGTGATATGACGGATAAACTGAGTGATGCGGTGAAAGAAGCTGCAAAAGGTCAGATAGCAATGGGGCGCTTCGGAACGCCGGGAGAAATTGCAAATGTGGTGGCTTTTCTGGCCGGAGATGAAAGCAGTTATGTAACAGGACAGGTAATCCGCGTGGATGGCGGAATGTAATAGTTTCTGAGTGGGAGGTTCAGGATGAAGAGAGTTGTTGTAACGGGAATGGGAGCAATCACTCCTATTGGAAATTCCGTGGAGGAATTTTGGAACAGTGTTAAACAGGGAACCGTGGGAATTGAACCCATTACAAAGTTTGATACAGAAGAGTTCGAAGTAAAACTGGCGGCGGAAGTCAAAGGCTTTGTGGCGAAGGAACGGATGGACTTTAAATCGGCAAAGCGAATGTCTCCGTTTTCCCAGTATGCAATTTGTGCTTCCAGAGAGGCGTGGCAGCAGTCCGGTCTTTCTTTGGAAGAGGAAGAACCTTACCGAATCGGTGTCTGTATTGGCTCCGGAATCGGTGGATTGCAGGATATGGAAACCGAAGGACTGAAGCTTCATGAGAAAGGACCTTCCAGAGTTAAACCGTTGCTGGTGCCAATGATGATTACCAATATGGCAGCAGGGAATGTGGCAATTGATTTGGGACTGAAAGGAAAATGCGTCAACGTTGTTACCGCCTGTGCCACAGGAACGCACTCTATTGGAGAAGCGTACAGAACAATTCAGACGGGCGATGCGGACGTAATGCTTGCAGGAGGAACGGAAGCCGCCATTACACCACTTGGAGTGGCAGGATTTTCCAGTCTTACCGCGCTGACAAAGTGTACCGACAAGACCAAAGCATCCATTCCGTTTGACAAAGATCGTGGTGGTTTCGTAATTGGCGAAGGCGCCGGGGTTGTGGTTTTGGAAGAACTGGAACATGCCAAGAAACGTGGTGCAAAGATTTTAGCGGAAGTCGTTGGCTACGGAGCAACCTGTGACGCCTACCACATTACTTCACCGGCAGAAAACGGCGAAGGTGCGGCCAAGGCAATGGAATTGGCAATCAGGGAAGCAGGGGCAGAACCAAAGGATGTGGATTACATCAATGCTCACGGAACAGGAACCCATCACAATGACTTATTTGAAACAAGAGCCATTAAACTTGCCTTAGGAGATGCGGCAAAGGATGTGAAAGTGAATTCCACAAAATCCATGATTGGACATTTACTGGGAGCAGCAGGTGGCGTGGAATTTATTACCTGCGTCAAATCCATTGAAGAGGATTATATTCATCAGACGGTGGGAACTACCGTACCGGATGAGGAATGCGATTTGGATTATGTGCTGGGAGAAGGGGTTCATCAACCGGTACATCTGGCACTGACAAATTCTTTGGGATTTGGTGGACACAATGCCACTTTGGCAGTGAAAAAATATGAGGCATAAGAGGTTATAAAGATGGACATTCAAAATATTAAGGAATTGATTAAAGCGGTTTCCGAGTCGGACTTAACATCCTTTCAGTACCGTGAAGGGAACATTGAAATTCTTCTTGGAAAAGAAGACGAAAAGATAGAACCAAAGCAGGTGGCAGTTGAAGCGCCGATAGTCAAAGAACCGGAAGTACCGGAGGTGCAGGAAACAGAGGATAGGGTGACAACCGGCAATGAAATCAAGACCCCTTTGGTTGGTACGGTTTATCTGGCGCCGTCAGAAGGAGCAGCTCCTTTTGTGAAGGTAGGTGACCGAGTGAAAAAAGGTCAGGTGGTTGCCATTGTGGAAGCAATGAAACTGATGAATGAAATTGAAAGTGACTTTGACGGAGTGGTCAAAGAAGTATTGGTTGAGAACGGTCAAATGGTTGAGTATGGACAGCCGCTTTTCCTTGTTTAAGAAGAGAGGACAGTAAATGTTAGATATTAATGAAATTCAAAAAATTATTCCCCACAGACATCCCTTTCTGTTAGTGGATTATATTGAGGATTATGTGCCGGGAGAATATGCAGTGGGTTACAAGTGTGTGACCTTCCGGGAAGATTTCTTTCAGGGACATTTTCCGGGACAGCCGGTGATGCCGGGGGTTTTGACTATTGAAGCCTTGGCACAGGTTGGGGCTGTGGCAATTTTGAGTATGGAGGAACACAAAGGAAAAACCGCTTTCTTTGGAGGCATTAACAAATGTCGCTTCCGTGGAATGGTAAAACCCGGGGATAAGTTGAAACTGGAGACAACCATTATCAAGCAAAGAGGTCCCGTGGGAGTAGGTAAAGCGGTAGCAAGTGTGGATGGAAAAGTTGTGGCGAATGCAGAGCTTACATTCGTCATTGGATCATAAAGAGGTTTGGGAATGATACGTAAATTATTAATTGCCAATCGTGGCGAAATTGCAGTTAGAATTATCAGAGCCTGTCGTGAAATGGGAATTGAAACCGTTGCGGTTTATTCCGTGGCGGACAAGGAGGCATTGCACACCCAGCTTGCCGATGAGGCGGTGTGTATCGGAGAAACAAAAGCCAATGACAGTTATCTGAACATGGAAAGTATTATGAGTGCAGCGGTTTCTTCCGGAGCAGATGCCATTCATCCCGGGGTGGGATTCCTTTCCGAAAATGCAGAGTTTGTGGAACTTTGCGAACAGTGCAATATCAAGTTTATCGGTCCGTCTTCCAAGATTATCCGAAAGATGGGAAACAAGGCTTTGGCAAGAGAGACCATGATCCGGGCAGGGGTTCCGGTAATTCCGGGATGTGATGAAGAGGTAACCGATTGCAAAGTGGGTAAGAAAATTGCCGGTGAAATCGGTTATCCGGTAATTATTAAAGCTGCCCTGGGAGGCGGTGGAAAAGGAATGCGTGTGGCATATAGTGAGGAAGAATTTGAAAGCGCATTTCAGACAGCGAAGAAAGAAAGTGAAATGGCATTCGGCGATGACCGAATGTATTTGGAACATTATATAGAACATCCAAGACATATTGAATTTCAGATTATGGCGGATTCCCATGGGAATATTATTCATTTGGGAGAACGAGACTGTTCCGTTCAGAGAAATCATCAGAAGATGATTGAAGAATCTCCTACCATTGTTTTGGATGAGAAAACAAGAAATGAAATGGCACAGACGGCAATGAAAGCAGCCGCCGCAGTGAATTATGAAAGTGCCGGAACCGTTGAGTTCCTTTTGGAACGAACCGGAAAGTTTTACTTTATGGAAATGAACACCAGAATTCAGGTGGAACACCCGGTAACGGAAATGGTTACAGGACTTGATATGATTAAGGAACAGATTCGCATTGCATCCGGCAGGGAACTTTCTGTGTCTCAGGAGGATGTATTGCCGAAGGGGCATGCCATTGAATGTCGTATTAATGCGGAAAATCCGAGACAGAATTTTGTTCCATGTCCGGGACATATTTCCGGAATTTATATGCCGGGAGGAAACGGTGTTCGCGTAGACTCGGCGATTTATTCCGGCTATGACGTTTCGCCTTTTTACGATTCCATGTTGGCAAAATTAATTGTCCATGGAAAAAACAGAGAAGAGGCAATCCGTAAAATGCAGCGGGCATTGGGAGAAGTGGTGATTGAAGGCATTACTTCCAATGTGGATTACCTGTACGACATTTTATGCGACCATGTCTTTGTACAGGGAAATTATGATGTAGAGTTTATAGAGGGATTCAATGAGAGAATTTCCTAAGCGGGAGGATTAAATTGAAACTTCAGATGTTAATTAAAAAGAATAAAGAGAAACTGTCCGGAATTAATCATCCGAAGGATGTGCCGGACGGTCTTCTTCGTAAATGCCGAAAATGTAAATCGGTGGTTTTGGCAAAAAATGTGAAGGAAGCAAATTATATCTGTCCGAAGTGTGGCGGATATTTTCGCGTTCATGCCAAGCGCAGAATTGAAATGATTGGGGATGAAGGAACTTTTGTCCCTTGGTTTGAAGGAATGGCTGTGGAAGATGTTCTGGAGTTTCCGGGGTATGTGGAAAAAGTGGAAGAACTGCGGAAGAAAACAGGATTGGATGAAGCAGTAACCTGTGGAACAGTGGAAATTGACGGACATCAGGCGGCAGTGGCAGTAATGGACGGAAGATTTCTCATGGGAAGTATGGGGAAAATTGTTGGAGAAAAAATTACAAGAACCGTAGAACGTGCTACAGAAGAAAGTCTCCCGGTAATTATTTTTTCCTGCTCCGGTGGTGCCAGAATGCAGGAAGGGATTGTTTCATTGATGCAGATGGCAAAAACTTCGGCGGCATTGAAAAAGCATCATGAATCCGGCAATCTGTACATTTCTGTTCTTACGGATCCTACAACCGGAGGCGTCACGGCGAGTTTTGCAATGCTGGGAGACATTATTCTGGCAGAACCGAAAGCACTGATTGGCTTTGCCGGTCCTCGTGTGATTGAACAGACTATTGGAGAAAAATTGCCGAAAGGGTTCCAGCGGGCAGAGTATTTGTTGGAACACGGTTTTGTGGATGGTATTGTGGAACGTCAGAACCTGAAAGCCACCTTGGCAAAATTGTTGGCATTGCATCAGGGAACCGGAACAATTGCAACCGGAGAATTGGCAGTATTTCAAAATCCTGTGACGGTGCAAAAAGAGTTGACCCCATGGGAGCGGGTGCAGATTTCCAGAAAGAAAGATCGACCGGTAGCGGAAGATTATATTACAGCGTTGTTCCCGGATTTTATGGAATTGCACGGAGACCGCAGTTTCGGTGATGACCATGCTATTATCGGAGGGGTGGCAACTTTTCACGGAGTGCCCGTTACGGTTATTGCTCAGGCAAAAGGCCATGATACCAGAGAAAATATTCATCGCAATTTTGGAATGCCGAATCCGGAAGGTTATCGGAAAGCATTGCGCCTGATGCAACAGGCAGAAAAATTTCATCGTCCGGTATTCTGTATTGTGGATACGCCGGGGGCATTTTGCGGCATTGAAGCAGAGCAGAGAGGACAGGGAGAAGCCATTGCAAGAAATCTCTTTGAAATGTCTTCTTTAAAGACTCCGGTAGTGACAATGGTAATTGGTGAAGGAGGAAGCGGCGGTGCTCTGGCAATGGCAGTTTCCGATGAAGTATGGATGTTGGAAAATTCCGTTTATTCCATTCTCAGTCCGGAAGGATATGCCAGCATTTTGTTAAAGGATGGGAAGCTGGCTGCAAAATCCGCCAATATGATGAAGATGACTTCCAAGGACTTGTTGGAGTTAAATGTGATTGAGCAGATTTTTGAAGAACCGGAAAAGTATACGAAAAGTTCTATGGCGGGAGTCGTTCATCAAATTGAAAAGGCACTGATTGACTTTTTGGAAAAGAGCAGTGCATTGACAGGTGAAGAACTTGCAGAAAAAAGATACGAACGTTTTAGAAATATGTAAGCAGGTGAAAAGAATGAACAGAACATTGCAAATCGGAAATCTGACGGCGCGGATTCCTTTAATTCAAGGAGGAATGGGTGTCGGGATTTCTTTGGGAAACCTGGCCGGTGCGGTGGCAAAAGAAGGTGGTGTGGGAATCATCTCCTCGGCACAGATTGGTTTTCGTGAGCCGGATTTTGAAGAGAATCCTTTCAAGGCAAATTTACGTGCTATTGGAAAAGAACTGGCTAAAGCGAGAGCAATTGCACCGAAAGGAATTATCGGCTTTAATATTATGGTGGCAACAAGACACTATAAGGAACAAGTCATAGAGGCAGTGAAAGCGGGAGCGGATTTGATTATTTCCGGAGCCGGACTGCCCACAGAACTTCCGGAATATGTGGAAGGCTTTAAAACGAAAATTGCACCGATTGTATCCAGTGAAAAATCGGCAAAGGTGTTATTGAAACTTTGGGATAAGCGGTTTGGACGAACTGCGGACCTGGTAGTTGTGGAAGGCCCGAAGGCAGGAGGACATCTGGGATTTAAAAAAGAGGAAATCCCGGAAAAACTAGATCACTATGAAGAAGAGGTAAAAAGTATCCTTCAGGTGGTAAAAGAATATGCTGTCAGGTATCAGAGGGAAATTCCCGTGGTACTTGCGGGAGGAATTCGCAGTCGTAAAGATGTGGAGAACGCTTTTCAGTTGGGAGTGCAGGGCGTACAGGTAGCTACGGAATTTGTTCCGACGGTGGAGTGCGATGCGGATGAAGCCTATAAGCAGTGTTATATTAATGCGAAAAACGAGGATGCAATCATTGTGCAGAGTCCGGTGGGAATGCCGGGACGAGCTCTGAGAAATCCCTTTATGAAGCGGGTTGGTCAGGGAGAAACTTTTCCTCCGGAGAAATGTTTAGGATGTCTGAAACGATGTAATCCGAAAGAAATTCCCTACTGTATTACAGAGCGACTGATTCATGCTGCTAAAGGAAATGTGGATGAAGGGTTGATTTTCTGTGGAGCGAATGTTGGGGATACGAAAAAAATTCGTCGGGTAAAAGATGTAATTGAAGAATTGATGGGATAAAAAACAGGCTTGGGAAGAGCCTGTTTTTATGTTATAAATATAGAGAACAATGGAAAAACGAAAGGGGTAACGTGATGAAAACAGCAAAGATCATGAAACTGTTTGTATTTGCTTTAATATTGACAGGATTTGTTTATATGCAGGGAAATCATGTCTATGGTGCAAAAGTTTCCATGAAGAAGAACATTTCTGTCTATTATGGAGCGAAAAAGACCGTAAAACTGAAGCATAATAAAAAGAAGGTTCAGTGGAAGGTTCAAAATAAAAAAGTTGCGAAAATCGCGAAAAAATCAAAAAATTCCGTTACGGTCAAAGGGTTGAAAGGCGGAACAACAACGATTATCGCGAAAGTGGGAAAAAAGAGTTACCGATGCAAGGTCAAAGTGAAATTTAAAAATGCGATACAGAAGGCTGGCAGCTATAACTATTCCATCACACCGATGCTGGCACCTTTTGATGAATTTTTTTACGTAAAAACCGATAATCCGAATGTAGAGAATATTCGTTTTGTAGATCCGACAAGTAAATATTATTCCGGTTCAAAGAAGGGTGTTATGACTCTGACGGAAGACACCTATTATGACGTGGCCTACGAAAACAAGAAAACCAAAAGAGTAAAAGGCGGATATATTTTTACAGCCGAAGGCGAAAAGATTGATGGTGGCACTTTAGTATTGCAGGTATACAACAAAAAGAGCAAGAAATACCTGAATACAAAAGTGAAAGTAAAATGTAAAGCGGTAAAAAGTATTGCCCAATATGTGGTTGATACTTATGTAAAATCTTCCGGATCTTCCTTTTTCAATAAGATGGATTTAGCTCAGGCGAAGTTAGAGACGCTTTCTGTTTATCCGAGAAGATTTTTGGACAGCAGAAAGAAAAACAAAAATACACCGTATCCGTTCCTGGCAACATCGCCATATAAGGAACTGTGGTTGAACAATTATTTCAGAACCCATCAGGTTTGTTCCGATTATTTGTTTGCCAGTGATGTGTATCCGTTTGTTTTGGATTCTCTTAGTTTTCCGAATACAATGAAAGCAATAGCGAAGATTTTGGCACCATCCTGCTCTGTAAAGTCCGGGGAAAATCATTATGAGATTGATGTTACCTACAACGGAACTACGAAAACATACGGTGGGGACGGAGAAGGAAATTATTATCCGATTTATACCGCAGATGTCAGTGTGAACTATCTGTTCAATAACTCATCCAAAGATATTTCCAAAAAGATTACCTTATCTTCTTTGAAAAATACTTTGAAAAACTACGGAAAGAAAGCGGACAGTCGCGTGTCCAATGATTTATCCTTATTGGAGGGAACAAAATTCCTCGACAAAATCGGAAACGGAAGCTGGCTGCGTGTCTGCATGGAACCTTTCTATGTCAACTCCCGTCCGGACACCTGCTACACCTATGTGTCCAAAGATGTTGTTGTGGGCGGAGCTTATTATGTAGAGGACTGCTGGGTTGATGGCCGATATATTAATGCAAACAATCAGTTCTGTCCAGGAGAAAAATTTAAGAATCATTCCACTGCGGATATTCTCGTGAAAAATCAGACTTACACAACCATTCAGGGAAGAAGGAAAAAAGGAGATTTGTATTACTTCCACATGAGGGATGGAAAGTGGTACGCAATCTATAACTATTTGGATGGAGATGCGGATCTGATTCAGGAAGGTCTGGAAGTTCCGGATGAATTCATTCTCACAGCCAATCAGGTGGAACAGATGCAGGTGGACATAAACACCGACATCAATCCGAAAAGCGGATTAATTTATGATGGAACAGTAACCCCGGGAACTGCGTTTAAATACTAAAGAATAAGGAGTGCGTATGATAAAATTTGCTTTATTGCCGGTAGTGGCATTGATTATCTTTTTATATAAGATGGACCGAATCGAAAAAGAATCCACAGGTCTTTTGATTAAATTATTTTTACTTGGAGCTGCAACAATCATCAGTGCAATGGTTTTGGAAATTGCAGGAACGGTTGTATTGGATGCAATGGTTACTCCGGGTACCTTTTTGTATACCTTTATTGATGCTTTTATTGTGGTTGCCATTGCTGAAGAAGGGGGAAAATATTTTGCCTTCAAAATCGGTGCCTGGGATCATAAAGAGTTTGACCATACCTTTGACGCGGTGGTTTACGCAGTGGTGATTTCACTGGGATTTGCTGCTGTGGAAAATGTTTTGTATGTAGCAGAAAACGGATTGGTTGTAGCAGTGTTAAGAGCCTTGACATCTGTTCCGGGACATGCAATTTTTGGATTGTATATGGGACGGTTTTTAGGGGAGGCAAAACAGTGTGAACGCCGGGGAGACCTCAAAGGAAAAGTAATAAATCTGAGAAAAGCTTTTATCATTCCGGTTCTTTTACACGGATTTTATGATTTCTGTGTTTTGAGTGAGAACGGATGGTTCTTATTAGCATTCTTAATCTTTGAAATTGCTTTAACCGTTATTGCATATAAGCTGATTAAACGGTTATCCATAGCAGATGAAGCATTATAAGAAAAGCGGTGGCCTTACGGTCACCGCTGATTTTTTAAATTCCTACCACCTCATCTAAAATCTGGTCGTATAAGTTTTCGTCGATATAAAGACTGGTGTTCATGTATCTTGTTACATTGATAGCACAATCATATTCGTGAATCAGTGCCGGAACGGTTTGAACAAATCCGCCCCATCCGGAATCATATTCCATTAACAGACGTTTCCAGTCTGTGTAAATTCGAACAGAATCTTTAATATATTTTCCGATAGCTGTTGCTAGACTGTCTTTTGTTGACTGTGTTAGAATAATGCGTCCATCCTCGCTTGTACTTGGAGAAGGGCTTCCTGCTTTAATTGGAATAATAAGCTTCGCATTTAATGCGGCACGCTGCATATTCTTTGTAAAGAATTTGATTGCTTCAGCATTTTCAGGA
Source organism: Eubacterium sp. (assembly GCA_016292095.1). Classification (GTDB taxonomy): domain Bacteria; phylum Bacillota; class Clostridia; order Lachnospirales; family Lachnospiraceae; genus Eubacterium_G. The sequence goes on from JAEFAB010000052.1 coordinate 43,641, forward strand.
ATTGCTGTATCCAACTGTCCTACAAGTAACATCCATTTTACCAATTCCGGATTGGTAATTGGTCGTTCGTTTTCCGGAATCTGTGAAAAGTCCGGCTTAGGAACAAGTTTTTCCGCAGGAATCATTGCTTCTTTAAATAAAACATGAACACCCTCTGCACCATTTAAATAGAATGTAGTGCCAAGGAAGTCAATGATTTCATCAGGATTTTCTTCTTTACTGATTTTGAAAATTTCATAAATCGGTGTTTGATATTTTGATTCATACAACTTGAAATATGCTTTCGTAATCAGCAGAATACAAGGAGGTGTACAATCGAGCGTTCCGGTTTCTCGTTTGTATAATTCAGAATACATATGAGGTTCTCCGGTAGTTTTATCGATGACTGCATAAATCTCATCAGCTTCTAAAATACGAGCACACAAGATTCCTTTCAATTTATCAATCGCTCTCTTAGCAGACACGTCTGTTGGCTCAAATCTCTTACTAATTAGTCGAATAACTTCTGCAAGGTCTGAAATACTCATAATGTCGATTTCACCTTGGGTAAAATCTAATTTGTGCATGTTAATGTAATATTCTTCCAAGGCATCTACATAGGAATCATGAAGTTCTTCCTGTGTGGAATCATCTGTAAAGAATAGTGTTCCGGCCTTAATATTTGTATTGCCAGGATTGTTGATTCTTAGGGAAACGGTACAATCAGTAGCTTTTGCTACCTGTTTTTGTTTTACTTCGATATCAATGATTGTAGCAACATAATCTCTTCGGTTATCATCACCGTAATTTGAAATGTTTACAACCATTCCCGGTTTTACAGTACCATCAACTTTTCCTTCAACTACAAGTTCATCAGCATTAAATGTTTTAGGAACTCCGGTTACGCCAAAAGAGAAAGAACCTTTTACCGGCTCATCACTGTTGACGTCGCCTTTTCCAAACATTTGACGAAAAAAGCCTGCCATTTTTTTGTATCTCCTTTTCTTAAAAATATTTTACCTGAAAGCAGGTAATGACTCCGTGCATCTAAGCATACATAGACTATTATAGCACATTTTATAAAATTGAGACAAAAAATAAAAACAGGTACATAAAAATAAAATATGGACACTTTAAAAAAAACGGCAAAAAAGAACTGCCCGCAAAGGACAGTTCTAAAAGATTAAAGTTCTCTATGATCGATAACACGCTGTGTTTTCTTTTCACTTCTTGGAAGGGTATTAATCGGAACTACAGTAACCTTTGGTGTAACACCAATGCGTGACTTGAACTGTTCACGAATAATCTTTCCGGTCTCTTCAAAGTCCACACGACCTTCCGCTTCTACGGTAAGAAGCATTACGTCTTTGTTAATGGATTCGTCATGAGCAATATTGATGCTGTATTCGCTTAAGACGCCATCTACAGTTTGCAGTAAGTCTTCCACCTGGCTTGGGAACATATTTACTCCGTGAACCTTGAACATATCATCGCTACGTCCGCGAATAATGTCGATACGTGGGAAGTCGCTGCCACAGGAACATTTTTCCGGAATAATTCTGGAAATGTCATGGGTACGGAAACGAATGAGCGGAGCGCCTTCCTTCACTAAAGTAGTGATAACGATTTCTCCTTCTTCACCGTCTTCTACCGGTTCGCCGGTCTTTGGATTAATGATTTCAATGTAAAGATAATCATCCCAATAATGAATGCCTGCTTCCTTCTGGCAGTTTACACCGATACCCGGTCCGTAAATTTCTGTTAATCCGTAAATGTCATAAAGCTCAATACCAAGTTCATTCTTGATGTATTCACGTTTCTTTTCGCTCCAACGTTCAGAACCGATAACACCTTTCTTTAATTTAATCTGGTCACGAATTCCGCGACGATTGATTTCTTCTGCCAATAAAAGAGCATAAGAAGAAGTAGCGGTAATAACGGTACTTTCCAAATCCAACATCATCTGAATCTGCTTGTCAGTATTTCCCGGTCCCATAGGAATTGCCATAGCACCTAACTTTTCACAACCTGCCTGGAATCCAATCCCTGCAGTCCAAAGTCCGTATCCCGGTGTAATCTGGATTCTGTCTTTGTTTGTAATACCTGCAAATTCATAACATCTTGCAAACATGGTAGCCCAGTCGTCCACGTCCTTTGCTGTGTAAGGGATGATAACCGGCTTTCCGGTTGTTCCGGAAGAAGAATGAATTCGAACAACTTCTTCATCAGGAACTGCCTGTATTCCCAAAGGATAAGCATTTCTCAAATCCCCTTTGCTGGAGAAAGGAATTTTCTGGAAATCTTCGTTGGTTTTGATTTCAGTAATCCCTAATTCTCTGAATTTCTTTCCGTAGTAGCTGTCTGTCTGAATCAGGCGCTTTACCTGAGCATCTACTAACTGTAACTGTCTTTCGTTAAGCTTCATTTGTCTCTCCTATCTGCATCCCTGCCAGGAATGCCTTTTTATTTAATTCTATAAACTTCGGATTAATTCGTGTTTCGATTTCCGACAACACACAATCCTTATTCAGTCCTAATCGTCCGGTTCCTACAGCAACGCCTAAAATTGCAACGTTGAAAAACTTGGAAGAACCGAATGGTTCGCAAAGTGCCTTGGCATCAACCACAAGGCAGGTGCATTTCTTTTTCAAATAATCAATCATTTCTGTACCGTCATAACCGGTTTCCTGCAAAGACTCCGTTACCGGTTTTACCGGTTCGTTGCTGACAAGAACGATGCCGTCTTCTTTCAGATAAGAAAGATTTCGTACGGCTTCTGCCGGTTCAAAGGCAAGAATCATATCTGCCTTTCCCTTTGGAATCAAAGGAGCGTAAGCAGTATCTCCGATACGGATGTGACTGGTAACGGAACCACCACGCTGTGCCATTCCAATGGTTTCCGCGGAATGAACAGTTTCACCTTCACTCATAAAAGCAGATGCAATCAGTTTGGAAGCAAGGACTGTTCCCTGACCGCCAACACCACAAACTAAAATATCTTTATTCATTGCAGGCACCTCCAATCGCTCCAACCGGACAAATGTGGCTACATAATCCACAACCGGTACATAAGTTTTTATCAATTGTAACCTGACCGTCTACGGTGATTAACGCAGGACATCCGATTTCACGAATACACTTCTTACAGTTAATACATTTTTCGTTTACAGCCATCTTCTTATCGGATTTTACAATGGCGATACAAGGGGATTTGAAGATAATTGCCTTCACGCCCTTTTCTGCTGCACATTCTTTTACTACAGCAACAGCCTTTTCGTGATCCAGTGGATCCACGGTTTCAATCTTCTTCACGCCCATGCCGGCAAGCACTTCCTGAATGCTAACCTTATCCACAACATCACCCATCATATTTCTTCCGGTTCCCGGATGTGGCTGATGTCCCGTCATGGCAGTGGTAGAGTTATCTAATACACAAAGTACCATATCAGCTTCATTATATAAGGCATTCACCACCCCGGTCATACCGGAAGCAAAGAATGTGGAATCCCCTACAAATGCGAAGCTGGTTCCTGTCGGATGCGTCCAATGGAATCCCTGAGCCATGGTAATGCCGGCACCCATACAAAGACAGGTATCTACCATATCCAATGGCATGGCATTTCCTAAGGTATAACAACCAATATCACCACAGAAGTAGGCTTCCTGTCCCTTCATTGCCTGCTTTACTGCATAGAAGGAAGCACGGTGCGGACAACCGGCACAAAGAACCGGAGGTCTCATTGGAAGCTGTGGCATATCGCTTAAATCAATTCCTGTAAAGTTCTTATCAGTTCCTAAAAATGATGAAAGAACTTCCACAGCAGACTCGGAAGAATTTTCTCCGCTCTGGGCTACGTTGCCGGTATGCTTTCCGTATATTTTCACATCCAGATGATGTTTTCCAACCAGCTTTAATAATTCTTCTTCAATAAACGGATGAAGTTCTTCGAAACAGAGTACTTCGTCAACGCCCTCTAAAGCATTTAAAACAAAATCTTCAGGGAACGGGAACGGAGTAGAAATTTTTACCACCTTCACATCCGAAACATCCTTCAGATATTCCATAGCATAGGAAAAACTGATGCCGGAAGCAAAGACCGCTTTCTTTCCGGTTCCGGATACCATGTTATATTTATAAGTAGAGAAGTCCTTTCCGATTTCCGGATTTCTCTGTTCAATCATTGCATGATTTGCAAAAGAAAGACGAGGGAAGATTACCCATTTTTTCGAATCCTTTACAAAACCTTCAAATTGTTTTACCTGAACTTTTTCATCCACTTCAATAGAAGCATAAGCATGACATACTCTGGTAGTCGGTCTGAAGAGTACCGGTGTTTTATATTTTTCAGAATATTCGAACGCATCCTGAATCATTTTATAAGCTTCTTCCGGAGAGGAAGGATCGAACACAGGAATCTTACAAAAACTTGCAAAGAGTCTGGTGTCCTGTTCTGTCTGTGAGGAAATCGGACCCGGATCATCGGCAGATACGATTACCATTCCACCTTTCACTCCCACATAAGCTAAAGACATCAGTGGATCGGAAGCCACATTCAGTCCTACCTGTTTCATTGTAACTAAAGTTCTTGCGCCGGTGTACGCTGCAGAGGCAGCCACTTCCATAGCAGACTTTTCATTAATGGACCATTCCAAATGAATGTCCCCGTTATTATATTTCGCAAGAGTTTCAATAATTTCAGAAGACGGTGTACCCGGGTACCCCGCAACAACATTCACTCCTGCAGCCATGGCACCAAGAGCAATGGCACCATTTCCCATGACATATTCTCGTTTCATGGCAAGCTCCTTTATATCTGTTATTTTCGTAAATTCACACAAGTATAATTATAAAATTGATGAGGGGGCTGGTCAATGTTTTTCAAAAGAGATTGTGGAGAAATAAAATAAAGGTGTTCATATTTTACATTAAGTCCTTCATTTTTCAGAATAATTGCACTGATTTTCCGTAATTCTTATAATAGAAATGGTGTAAACTCGAGAGAAAAAATGGAGGATTTTTAAAGTGAAGAAAGTAGTGTCTATGGTATTGGTGATGGCTATGGTAATCACCATGATACCGATGATAAGGGGCGGAGAAAAACAGGCACAGGCAGCAACAGAAGGAATTAGCAACAATGGCCTTTATACCATTGTGAATGCTTATAACGGAAAGGCATTGACCCAGACTGATATGTCTTCGTTTTGGGCAAATGCAGTGGTTTGGAATACCAACGCCATGAGTGATTTGGCGAGATGGACCTTGACGGAACGTGGAGAATATTATTCCATGACCAATTCCTATTCCGGAAAGAGCATGAAAATCTGTGGAATTACGACCGGAAGTAATTGTGATTTTAACGGATATGACAATTCCAATGATTACAAATGGAAATTGGTAAGGATTAATTCCGGAAATTATGCCGGATGTTATTACATTGTTTCATCCAGAAAAACTAGTGGCGGAGAAGAACTTTATGCTGAAGTAAAGCAAGCAGACAATGATTCTTCTGATGGAGCACAGGTTGCCCTTAATACAAAGAACGGTGAAAATGCAAGACAGATTTGGAGAATTAATACGACGAACCGTACGGATACAGCTTTTACCGAAGGTATGGCAAACACAATGCTTTCCGCATTCCGTACCAAGTACTTCAAATATAACAGTAACACAGGAAACACCAGCCTTGGATGGGGATTCTGGAGCGTTGCAGAAGTGATGGAAGCAATGCTTGACGGATATGAATTGACAGGTAATTCTTCTTATCGAGAAATGTTTGAAGGAACCTGGAAAGACTTCATTGCCAGAAACAGTGAAAACTGGGCCGGCAATGCTTACAATGACGACATTACATGGGCAGCTTTGGCAGCCTGTCGAGCATATATGATGTTTGGAAATTCCAAATATCTTGAAATCGCAAAGAACAACTTTGATTTAATGTACAATAGAGCATCTACTTATACTATTAATGGGGTTCAGACAGGTGTTCTTCGCTGGTGCGAAGAATCTGACAAGAGAGGAACTTCTAATGGTTGTATCAACGGACCGGCAATTGTTTGTGCATGCCACCTTGCCATTGCCACCGGTGACAATGAATATTGGGAAAAAGCAAAGAAAATTTACGAGGCACAAAGAAATTCTAACCTTTACGTAGCAGAAGGAAATGACGCTGGTTATGTAAGAGATTGCATTAAGAGTGACGGTTCTGTGCAGAACGGTTGGTGTTCAACCTACAATCAGGGAACTTACCTTGGGGGTGCGGTAATGCTTTACAATCACTACGGTGATTCCAAGTATGCTACTGATGCGGACAACATTGTAAACTATACAATGAACCATTTGTGCTACAACCGCATCTTAAAAGAAGAAAATACAAACTCCGGAGACCTTTCCGGTTTCCGTGGAATTCTCGTTCGTTATATGAGAATGTACATTTTAGAACGAGACAAAAATGAATATTTGGACTTCTTTAAGAAGAATTCCATTATTGCATGGATGAACAGAAACTCAGCAAATATCCAGCAGTGTTCATGGCAGAAGAAGACTTCTGAAAATGCAACTTGGGATGAGTTTGCAGGATATAATGCAGTTTGTGTGGCAGCCAATATGCCAACCTATGGCGACAGCATTGACAGAAATGCTTACAGTGTCATTGAAGCAGAAGACATGGATTATACCAGAGGATTGATTGCTGAAAATTCTTCCGGAACATCCGGAGGCAGAAGTCTCGGTGGAGTTCAGAACGGATTCTATACCGGATACTACAATGTAGACTTTGGAAGCATCGGCGCTTCTTCCGTGAAGTTTAAGTATTCCAGAATCAATGAATCTACTCCGGGAACCATTGAATTTAAATTGGATTCCAAGGATGGAGAAACCATTGCCACAGCGTCCATCGATAGCACCGGTGGCTGGTCTAATTGGAAAGAACAGACTGTAAACACAACTCGTCGTGTTACAGGAAAGCATAAAGTTTACACGGTATTTAAGGCGTCTACTACTTATGTTTGTAACTTTGATTACTTCCAGTTTAATGAATATACATTAGATGGATTTAGTACAATCAAGGCGACTTCATATGATGATCACAGTGGCGTTGTAATCGATAAAGATGGAAATGGAAACCCTACAAATATTGGTGGTGTAATGAATGGAAATTGGATTATGTTTAAGTCTGCAGATTTCGGAAACAGAAATGCAGTTTCAATCGAATTTAATTATGCCAGTGATTCCGGCTATGCGCAGGGAAAAGTGGAAATCTACAAAGATGATATGAACGGTACTCCGATTGCATCCATTGATTTACCGAATACCGGTTCTAACTGGAGTGCTTACGGTACTAAGAAAGCAAATCTTTCTACACCAATCACCGGCAAGCATGACATTTATTTGAAGTTTGTAACTACCGGAAATAAAGCTTATGTTTGTAACTTGAAAGAGTTTACTTTCAGCACAGAGACCTATGTAGAGCCTACTACAGCGGAACCGACTACCGCAGAACCGACAACGGAAGAACCTACCACGGAAGAACCGACCACTGAATATCAGGGACCGAAGCCACAGGTTTCCGGATTCCAGATCAGTACAACATATGAAGGTGCCAGAGTTGTAGGAAGCGTTGCAAAGTCTTACAATGGGAAAACAACCGTATCCAGCGGATATATTTTCGGTTTATCAGAATACAATGATACCAATACAGGAATTACAGATAAAGATTTGAAACTGGGAAGTCAGGATAATTATGTAAAATCTTATGAAATGACTTCCGGAGAACTTCGTGGAGAAACAGAAAATATCATTTGTACGATGAAGTTCGGAGCAAAGAACCGCACAGCATTCAATGCAAATTATAAAGTTTGTGCGTATGTAGTGTTATCTGATGGAAGTGTTATTTACAGTAACGTTTACAACTATTCCGTGTATAAGATTGCAAATTATTTGTATCAGAATCTGTTAATGAACAGACAGGACAGCCATAATTATCTGTACAATAACATTCTGAAAGTTGTAGATCCAAACTACGAAAAGATTCCATTTCCAATGGATAATATATTGGTCAAGTAAAAAACAGAAAAAAATCAGAAAAAATAATTCTGGAAGAAATGTTTCGTTGCCAAGGGCAATGAAACATTTTTTCTTGTGTGTGATATAATACAAAATGTAAAAAATGCACACCAAGTAAAAAACGAACACTTTTTAACAGGGAAGGGGAAGTGCTAGAATAAGTTTAACGTTAAACTAACTGTGGAAGCTAGTTTTGAGAGACCGGAGAACAAGATGTTCACAAATAGATTGGGAGAATCTATTAAAATATTCAAGTAGAGAGAAGGAGTATTATTGAAAATGAGGAAGCATTTTTGGAAGAAAGGTGTTGCCACGGCATTGATTTTTGCCTTGGTAGCAGGACAGTACGGGGACTTTGGGAAGAAAAACACTGTCGAAGCCGGCGTTGCAGATGAATTTGCGATTCCCGGAACGGTAAATGTTCGGGAGAATCCTATGGATGAAAACGCCAGATATGGTGCAAAGATGCCATATGTAAGATATGATTCGGAAAATCCTTACGCTGCATACAAGTACGATAAGACTCAGCCGAATACATGTAATATTACCCTTGGTGGCGGAGCACAGATTAAAAAATCTGAAAACTGGGATCGAATGAACATTGCAAGCCAGGCATCTAATCAGGCTTATGTAAGCCTCCCTGGCAACGGCTCCTATGTTGAATGGAATCTTGAAAAAGTTCCGGAAGATGAAAATGATAAGAGTAACGTCATTGGTAACGGTGTTACAATGCGTTTTACAATGCCGGATTCTGCAGACGGTATGGGAAGAAACGGTTCCTTGGATGTGTATGTAAACGGCACAAAAGTTAAAACCGTAGATTTGACTTCTTACTTTATGTGGCAGTATTTTGGCGGTGGAAATCCAAGTGATTCCAATGATGGTGGTGCACCATGTTTTGCCTTTGATGAAGTACATTTTAAATTGAACAGAACATTGGTAGATGGTGACAAAATCCGTATTCAGAGTTCCGGTGCAGGCGGAATGGAATATGGTGTAGACTTCCTTGAAATTGAAACTGTTCCGGAAGCAATTGACCAGCCGGCAAATTCTGTTAATGTAATGTCTTATGGCGCAATTCCAAATGATGGACAGGATGATTATGATGCTATTTACCGCGCAACAGAATATGCAGATAGTCATGGAATGGACGTTTATATTCCGGAAGGAACATTCCAGATTAATCAGATTTGGAGACTTTACGGTTCTGATATGAAAGTAACCGGTGCAGGAATGTGGTACACCAACATTCAGTTTACCAATCCTAACAGTGGTTCCGGTGGTGTTTCCTGTGGATGGGGAACCAGTGGCAGTAAAGACGGATATTGTAAGAATGTTGAATTCTGTAACATGTATTTGAATTCAAATCTTCGTTCCCGATATGATCAGTTAGCTGTATATAAGGGATTTATGGATGTTATGACTGATGGTTCCGTAGTTCATGATATTTGGGAAGAACATTTTGAAACCGGTTTCTGGTTTGGAGATTACAATGGAAAAATGGATTATTCCGATGGCGTAAAGGTTATTAATTGTAGAATCAGAAACAATCTGGCCGATGGTGTAAACTTCTGTCAGGGAACCAGCAATGCAACGGTTTATAACTGTTCTGTCCGAAACAACGGTGATGACGGTTTGGCAATGTGGAATAATAATTATATGAATGCTAAAGATGAAACTGGAAATGTCTTTGCCTTTAATACCATTGATTTTATTTGGAGAGCTGGTGCCATTGCCATTTACGGTGGAAATAATCACAAGATTTATAACAATTATATGAGAGACGTGTTTATGTCCGCAGGAATTCATTTGAATACAACATTTGACGGATATAAATTCAATAATAACAGTGCAGGAATTCGATTTGACAACAACGTAATGGTACGCTGCGGTACGCATGATGACAGTTGGCATGAAGATTTAGGTGCTGTAGACGTAAAACAGGATACAAAGAATATCACATTTAACAACACATATATTTATGACTCTCCTGCAGAAGGAATTCGTGTATTGGGAAACGAACCGGATAATATTGTGTTCAATAATACAGAAATCTTCGGAGCAGGTCTTTCAGGACAGACAATTAGCTATTCCTGCATTAACCATAGTGGTGTGGCAATTAGACAGGGATCTGACAAGACGGTTTATAACGGACTAAAGATTTCCGACGTTGCTCCGGATGCGTTAAAAGGCACAGGACAGGAAAACAGAAGCTGGCCATATTTTACTGATGCTGGTGCAGTTGGAAACTTAAGCAATGCGCAGTATATCGATGACAATGAATACATCGTTCCGGATTATCCGGGGCCGGTACAAGTACCTGTTCCTGTTAATCTTTGGGATGGTATTAAAGGGGCTAACTTTAAAGTGACAGCACTTAACTGGAAGAACCAGAATGGCAGTTCAAATCTTTATGAAGGGGATCAGGTAACCTTTAAAGTAAAGATTGAGAATGATTCTAATGTTGATATTATTCCTGGAGAAATCTTAAGCACTCGTGTTGTTGTAGATGATGGAGCTGTGTTTACAAATAATTCCTATACAGGAGGACTCAGACCACATCAGAGCATTGTATTAGACATGAATGGTACTTGGACTGCGGATACTGCAGGGGCACATACATTTGTAGCTGAAACAGATGTAAAGGGTCTTTTAGAAGAAACAAACGAAAATGATAATAGTAGAACAAAGCAAATCAATGTATATGAAGGAACTCCAAATCCGGATTATGTTACCGGTGGATATGATTTACAGGTATTAAAGATTACTTATGACAAAGAAACAATTAATGCAGGAGATAAAGTTCGCTTTAGCGCATTGATTGTTAATGCAGGAGATCAAGATATTCCAGCTGGAGAAAAGATTGGTTTACAGTTCCAGATAGACGGACAGCCATATCCTGCGCCGATTACATGGTGCGATACATTTAAGAGTGGGCTAAAGAAAGGTGCTACAGCGACCTTAACAGCAAATGGTGGAAATAGTCAAAGCGACGGAACGTGGGTGGCAACAGCAGGAAATCATCGGGTAACTGCCTGGATAGATGATACAAATGGATACAATGAAGTGAATGAAAATAACAATGAACTTACGGTGAATTTGAACATTCCATTTGCCGGTATTCAGTATCTTGAACATCCGGACAGTCCGGATCCGCTTGATGATGACCCGACAACAGCGGAACCGACAACAGCAGAACCAACGACAGCAGAACCTACAACTGCACATCATGACACAATCGTTGTAAGCTCAGATATTAAGATTGAAGGTTACCAGATTAGTTCAACGGTAGGTGGCGCAAGAACAATCGGTTCTGTACCAAAGACAGTAAACGGTAAGCAGGTTGTAAAACGAGGAATTGTTTATGCAATTTCCAAGGTAAACGGAAATGATACAGGAATTTCAGATGATGACATTAAAATTGCTGCAAACAACAATTGGGTAAGAGACTATGAATTGACCAATGATGCGACAATTAAACTGAAATCTATGGATTCCAACAGAGACTACTTTGCAGTAACAATGTTATTTGCAAATGGTGGTAGCAAGAAAGAATATGAAGCAACTTACAAAACGAGAACTTATGTAGAGTTGGAAGATGGATCTGTTGTGTACAGTAAAGTAAATGATTATTCTATTTACAGAATCAGTGATGTACTTTATCAGAACCAGATGATGTCAACCAAAGCAAGTCATAATTATCTTTTCACAAAGATTTTAAGTGTAGTTAATCCAAACTACGAACAGGTTGATTATGATTGGAATAAAGAAATTGTAAAATTTGATTAGTTCACAGATCATCTCACTGAAAATCCCTCAGGAAGAAGTGGTGGAATACCACTTCTTCCTGAGGGATTTTCTTATGATGAAATCACTTGACAGATATTGATGGAAAGCATAAAATGAATGCTTTAGAAGGCAAGAATATAGAATTCAGTACGGAATTATAGGAGGGGTAAAATGTTATTTGTAGAATATCCAAAATGCAGCACTTGCAAAAAAGCAAAGAAATGGTTGGAAGAGCAGGGATTTGAATTTGAAGATCGTGACATCGTAAAGGATCATCCTACCAAAGAAGAATTGAAAGAATGGTATGAAAAAAGCGGTTTGCCACTGAAGAAGTTTTTCAACACCAGCGGAATGCTTTATAAGGAAATGAAACTGAAGGACAAACTTCCTCAGATGCCAGAAGACGAACAGTTGGAACTGTTATCCACCAACGGTATGTTGGTAAAGCGTCCGGTTCTTGTGGCAGGAGATAAAATCTTTACAGGATTTCGTGAAGCAGAGTGGAGTACATTGCTTTAGAAGTTATTTGGAAGGTGAAGTAACCATAGATTTGACGTTTTTCGTTGCTGCAAGGTACACTTTTGGAAAGTAGAAAATGCCGGACATAAGGTACATCCCCGGTGGAAGAAAAGTTTCAATGTGTCACAACAAAAAAAGGCGGTCCCTTTCGGACCGCCTTAATATTTTTATACTTCATTAAATCCTTCACGTTCTGCATAAGAGGTATGAAGTAATTCATGTGCCTTATGAGAATTTGGTTCGCCAAGGAACTTGTCGTAAAGTTCTTTAATCTGAGGATTGTTGTGTGACTGGCGAACAACCTGTCTTTCATCTTCAGAGTAAAGAGCCTTGGCTCTCTTTTCACGGTAAGTATCCATAATGTCGTCATCTTCGTTTGGAAGGAAACAACTTCTGACATATGGCTGACCACCACCGTTGATACATCCACCCGGACATCCCATAATTTCAATGAAATGATATTTTGATTTTCCGGCACGGATATCATCTAAAAGAACTTTTGCCGCTTTCATACCGGAAGCAATGGCAATGTTTACTGTCATAAAGTCTTTAATATCAATTGTGGCTTCACGAATTCCACCTTCATGTCCACGAACTTCTTTAAAGATAATCTTTTCTTTTTCCTGCCCGGTCAGTACGTAATGTACTGTTCTAAGGGCAGCTTCCATAACACCACCGGTTACACCGAAGATAACGGCAGCACCGGAATAATCACCCATAATATCCTGATCCCATTCTTCATCCGGAAGACGGTTGAACAAGATACCGCTTCGACGAATCATACGGGCAAGTTCTCTTGTTGTAATAACTGCATCAACATCACGGATGCCGTTCACTTCCTGCTGTGCTCTGTCTTTTTCATCTTTCTTTGCTACACAAGGCATAACGGAAACAACGAAGATATCTTTTGGATCGATGTTGTTCTGTTCAGCCCAATAAGACTTAATAATCGCACCCTGCATCTGATGTGGAGACTTGCAGGAAGATAAGTGTGGTAATAAATCACCATAATTATATTCAGCATAATTTACCCAACCCGGTGAGCAGGAAGTAATCATTGGAAGAACACCGCCGTTCTTTGCACGATTTAATAATTCAGTTCCTTCTTCCATAATGGTTAAGTCTGCGCCGAAGTTTACGTCGTAAACGCGTTCAAAACCTAAACGACGAAGGGCAGCAATCATCTTTCCGGTTACAGGAGTTCCGACAGGATAGCCAAACTCTTCTCCTAATGCAGCACGTACTGCAGGAGCAGCCTGAACAATCACATGTTTTCCTGCCTTGAAAGCTTCATCTACTTTATCAATTTCAGAATGTTCCATCAATGCACCGGTAGGACAAACGTTAACGCACTGTCCACACTGGATACATGGGGAATCTTTAAAACTTCTGTCTTCTGCCGGGGCAACAAAGGTGTTGAACCCACGGTTTTCATATCCGAGAATTCCGATGCCCTGAGCATTTTCACAACGGGCAATACATCTTCCGCAAAGAATACATTTAGAAGTATCGCGGACCAATCCCGGAGCAAGTCTGTCAATATGAACTTCTGTCAGTGCTCCGGCAAAGGCGTCATCTCTGGCACCGGTAAGGCTTGCAACGTGAAGCAACTCACACTGACCGTTCTTATCACACTGCTGGCAGTTTTTGTTGTGGTTGGAAAGAAGAAGTTCCACACTTTCACGACGGGCTTCAACAGCCTTTGGAGAAGAAATTCTGATTTCCATTCCGTCAACTACCGGATATACACAGCTGGCAACCAATCCACGGGCACCGGTTGTTTCTACTAAACAAACACGGCAGGAACCGGAATTGCATTCACCATGATTAAAAGCACAAAGGGAAGGAATTTCGTATCCGCAGACCTTTGCTGCTTCTAAAATGGTCATTCCCTCATCAACCTGATAGGAAATGCCTTCAATTTTAATATTAACTTTCTTAGTCATTTCTTCTACCTCCCTTATTTCTTTTCAATCGCATTCAATCTACAAGTAGCGATACAAGAACCGCACTTCACGCACTTTTCTGTGTTGATGCGGAAGGAAGCCAGTTTATGACCTTCAGGAATATGATCGGTACGTTCGATACATTCAGCCGGACAGTTCTTGGCACAAAGACCGCAACCGCGACATTTTTCTTCGTCAATATGATATTCCATTAAGTTCTTACAAATGTGAGCAGGACACTTCTTGTCAACAATATGAGCAAGGTATTCATCTCTGAAATGTGCCAATGTGGAGTTGACAGGATTTGCTGCTGTCTGACCCAATGCACAAAGAGAATTGTTCTTTACCGTCTTGCTTAATGCCTCCAAATCTTCCAGGTCCTTCATTGTTCCCTGACCATCGGTAATTCTGGTAAGAATTTCCAACATACGCTTTGTTCCGATTCGACAAGGAGAACACTTACCACAGGATTCGTCACAGATAAATTCCATATAGAATTTTGCAACGTCAACCATACAGGTGTCTTCATCCATAACAATGGCACCACCGGAACCCATCATAGAACCTTTGGCAACAAGGTTGTCAAAGTCGATTGGTTCGTCCAAAAATTCTTCTGTCAGACAACCGCCGGAAGGACCACCGGTCTGAATGGCTTTGAATTTCTTTCCGTTTGGAATACCACCGCCAATATCAAAAATCAATTCTCGAAGAGTTGTTCCCATTGGAACTTCCACGAGACCGACATTGTTTACATTTCCACCAAGAGCAAATACTTTGGTACCCTTGGAATTTTCTGTACCAACTTTCGCAAACTCTCCGGCGCCTTCACGAAGAATGAATGGAACGCAGGCAAGGGTTTCAACGTTGTTGATAATGGTAGGCTGTTCCCACAATCCCTTTACTGCAGGGAATGGTGGACGAGGTCTTGGCATACCACGCTTTCCTTCGATGGAATTTAACAATGCAGTTTCTTCACCACATACGAAAGCACCGGCACCGAGACGGAGATGACAATGGAAACTGAAACCGGTTCCTAAAATATTGTCTCCTAAAAGTCCCATTTCTTCAGCCTGTTTGATTGCAATTCTTAAACGATTAACAGCAATCGGATATTCGGCACGAACATAGAAATAACCGTTCTTGGCGCCGATGGCATATCCGGCAATCATCATTCCTTCGATTACTGCCAAAGGATTTCCTTCTAAAATACTACGGTCCATGAATGCACCCGGATCTCCTTCGTCACCATTACAAACCACGTATTTTTCATCGCTGTCCATGTTATAAGCAAACAACCATTTTCTTGCAGATGGGAAACCGGCACCACCACGACCACGAATACCGGAAGCAAGTACTTCATTAATGACCTGCTCCTGAGTCATGGAAAGGGCACGACGAAGTCCCTGAAAAGCACCCATACCGAGAGCTTCATGAATGTCTTCCGGATTGATTACACCACAACCGTGAAGGGCAATTCGTTTCTGCTTTTTATAGAAATTAATATCTTCCTGTTTGGAAACTTTTTTACCGGTAGAAGGTTCTACATAAAGAAGTCGTTCTACAATGGTATTGTTGACAATGTCGGATTCCACAATTTCTTCCACATCATCAACGGATACAAGACGATATAATGTATTTTCAGGATATAATTTAACGAATGGTCCCTGAGAACAAAAACCGAAACAGCCGGCCTGATTAACGGAAATCTTGTCGGAAAGACCTTTCTCTGCAATCAGCTGTTCGAATTTTGCCTGAATTTCTTTGGAATTATTTGAAAGACAACCGGTACCGCCACAAAGGATTACATGGCGTTTTCCGTCATTACCGGACAATTTGTCTTCAAAACTCTGAGTACATGAATGAATATGTTCATTCAGTGTTTCTGTAGAATTAATCATGACTGTACTTCCTCCTTACTCATTTCAGCTTCTAGCTGATAACTTTCAATGACTTCCTGAACCTGGGATACAGCCATTTTTGGATAAACTTTTCCGTTGATGGTTACTGCCGGTGCAATACCGCAGGCACCAATACAACGAAGAGCATCCAAGGTAAACAAACCATCTTCCGTTGTTTCACCCGGACCAATGTTCAGCAATTCTGAAAATTTATCAATAACCTGCTGGGCACCCTTAACATAGCATGCGGTACCTAAACAGCAACCAATTACATATTTTCCCTTTGGTGTTAAGGAGAAGAATGAATAGAATGTTACAACACCGTAAATTTCAGCAACAGAAATACCGGTCTGTTTTGAAACTATCTCCTGTACATCCAATGGAATATAACCATATTCATTTTGAATATCGCTGAGAATCATCATAAGAGGAGTCTTTTCATCTGTATAACGATTACAGATTTCCTCAATTTTTGCCACAGCTGCGGCGCTTATCTTTCCCATAAGGAAACCTCCTGTAATAAGAACTGTAAATTTTATAGAGATTATTGCCATTTAATATGAAAGAAAAGGGCATTTCGTATCATTGGACAAAAATCCGCTATTATTATAATAACAAATATGCCTCACAGTCTCAATGAAAAAAATTGACAAATCTCATTTAATTATTTTATTAAGGAATATTGATTTACTACATAAAAAAATCCCGATACGCTGGTGAAAAAACAAAGCGTATCGGGATTTTTCAATAGAATAGTAAAAACTTATTCTGTTGGAACTGGTCCATAAGCATTGGCTGCCTTTTCTGAATCCTGTGCAAGGAAATAAAGAAGAATAAATGTACCTACACAAGGAACCAATGAAATGAAAAGGAACCAGCCTGATTTCCCAATGTCATGCATACGTCGAACGGCTACGCCAAGTCCTGGTAATAACATAGCAAGGGAATAAATTACAGATAATACTGATAAAGCAGGAACTGCATTAGCAAGCCCGCTAAGTACAACTGAAA
The DNA here is from genome assembly GCA_016292095.1 of Eubacterium sp. Lineage (GTDB taxonomy): Bacteria > Bacillota > Clostridia > Lachnospirales > Lachnospiraceae > Eubacterium_G. Next base: position 60,845 of record JAEFAB010000052.1, read on the forward strand.
CAATAACGTTGAAAAGAAAGAAATACCAGTATTCTGCTCTTCCGGCTCTTCCGTTGAAATTGCAGTAATTATCAACGACAACCTTTTTGATTACGTCTGTAAAACTCATAGTAACGCCTCCTATAAAAAAATTCTATACAATTATACCATTTTGTTGCAAAAATTTCTAGGTTTCTTGACTTGAATATCATAAATGTGTCGTTTATAATTGCCTAGGTGCAAAGTAATTGTTTTTATTTGGAAGGAATGAAGTAAAAATGGATGAAAAATTAAAGAAAGAGATTGAAAATAGAAGAACATTTGCAATTATTTCTCACCCGGATGCAGGTAAAACTACATTGACGGAGAAATTCTTGCTTTATGGAGGAGCTATTAATACAGCCGGTTCCGTAAAGGGAAAAGCAAATTCCAAGTATGCGGTTTCTGACTGGATGGGAATTGAAAAAGAAAGAGGTATTTCTGTTACTTCTTCAGCACTCCAGTTCAACTTTGATGGATACTGCATTAACATTCTGGATACTCCGGGACATCAGGACTTCTCGGAAGATACCTATCGTACTTTGATGGCGGCGGATTCTGCAGTGATGGTAATTGATGCGTCCAAGGGTGTAGAAGCACAGACTATTAAGTTGTTCAAGGTTTGTGTAATGCGACACATTCCTATTTTTACTTTTATTAATAAGATGGATTTGGAAGCAAGAGATCCTTACGAATTGCTGGAAGAAATCGAGAACGTTTTGGGAATCAAAACTTGTCCGATTAACTGGCCGATTGGTTGTGGGAAGCGTTTTAAAGGTGTCTTTGACCGCAATACCAATAAAGTATCCATGTTCCAGGCTGTTTCTGTGGGTGGTGCAAAAAGTGCAGCGGAAACAACTTTTGATGTAAACGACGAAAAACTGAAGGAAGAAATTGGTGACGATCTGTATGAACAGTTGATGGATGATACGGAACTGTTAGACGGGGCAGGAGATCCGTTCGATCAGGAAATGGTTGATAAAGGAGAATTGTCTCCGGTATTCTTTGGTTCTGCATTGACAACATTCGGTGTGGAAACATTCTTAGAGCACTTCCTTCGTATGACAGAGTCGCCTCTGCCGAGAATGTCGGATGCAGGCTTGATTGATCCGATGGAAGAGGAAAACTTCTCCGGATTTATTTTCAAAATTCAGGCGAACATGAACAAGTCACATCATGACCGAATTGCCTTTATGCGAATTTGTTCCGGTAGATTTGATGCTACGAAAGATGTGTTCCATGTACAGAGTGGAAGAAAAATGAAATTGTCCAGACCGCAGCAGATTATGGCTCAGGACCGTAAGGTAATTGATGAAGCTTATGCCGGTGACGTTATGGGGATTTTTGATCCGGGTATTTTTTCCATTGGTGATACCATTTGTACACCGGGCAAGAAGTTTGCTTATGAAGGAATTCCGACCTTCGCGCCGGAACATTTCTGTCGATTGGTGGCATTGGACTCCATGAAGAGAAAGCAGTTTATGAAGGGTGTTACCCAGATTGCACAGGAAGGTGCCATTCAGATGTTCCAGGATTACAATCTGGAAATGTCAGAGATTATTGTCGGGGTTGTAGGTACACTGCAGTTTGACGTTTTGAAGTATCGATTGGAAAATGAATACAACTGTGACGTGCGATTGGAGCCGTTGCCGTATGGATATATCCGTTGGGTGGATAATGAAGGAATTGATTTGAATTCCCTGAAGTGCCCAAGTGATACAAAGAAAGTAAAAGATATGAAGGGAAATCCTTTGGTTCTGTTCTCCAATGAATGGTCCATTCGAATGATGCTGGAACGAAATGAAGGATTAGAATTAAGCGAATTTAAAAAGAATTAAAATGACGGGTTGGAGTTAACATCCAACCCGTTTTATGTTATAAATATAGATAGAGAATTGAACGTGAAAAATACAAGAGGGAGGTTTTGGATAGAAGAATAATCACAGGAAAGAAGGGGTGTAAATGGTTAAAACCGGGAAATATATTTATACGTTTATTTTTGTTACTTTTTTTGCGTTGGCGTGGAGTGTTTCGGCCAGTGCAGTTGTTAATTATACGGATGAAAATACAGAGTTTTCGCAACGAACCAAAGAGCAGGTTGCGGCACATTATTCCGCCGGAAAATATGCCGGAGATAGCTATGAAGATGGGAATTCAAATACTTATTATAAATCCCCGGCATCCGTCAGCTCTCCCTATTATCAGGGAATTTTAAGTGATGACACTTTGCGGGCAATGCAGGGAATGACGGAATTTTACCGTTGGCTGACCGGTGTTGACGGATTGACGGAAGATTGTGTGCAGAACGAATCGTTGCAGTATCAGGCGTTGGACCGTTATTTTGAATTTAATCATGTCATCAGTAATTCCAGCAAACCGGCAGATATGCCTCAGGCACTGTGGGATTTGGGATTTGAATGTGATCATAATATTCTGGCGTGGAATTATACGCCTCAGGGGGCGGTTACCGGTTGGATGAATGAAGGATACAACTTAGAGAACGGTTCTTGGGATACTTATGGACATCGATATGCTTTGGTACGACCGAAAAATGTGGTGCAGCAGTTTGGTTATTGTGGAAACATCGCCATTGGGAAATATACCCAGAAAAACGGACACAATTATCATGAAGCCTTTTCTGCATTCCCGGCAGCAGGTTATATGCCAAAAGGACTGGTCAATGCCAACGAATGTGGATGGCATGTGGATTTGAACAGTTCCTATTTGAAGATTACCAACGCTTCAGGTGTTCAGGTTAAAATTACCAATGATTCTACCGGTACGGTTTATACACGTAGCGTGGCAGAGGGAAGTGCTCAGTACAGCAATCCGAGCCTGACGTTTATCCAGCCGCGGGATGCAAAGGGAAATCGATATTCAGACAATTACACGGTAGAGATTACCGGACTGACAGATGCACAGACCAACAGTGAGGCAACGTTAACCTATCATGTAAAGTTCTTTGATGAGAGCTTGTATGCAGCTACTTTTGTGAATAGTGCCAACATAATTGGATTTGAGGAATTGGCTTTCTACGATGGCGCAGTGAATACTACCTATTTAAAAAAAGCAGCAGCAGTACTTGGAATGGAAGTAGAAGTTGTTACGGATACAGGAAGAAAAATGACACTTCCGGTTCATGGAAGATGGACATTGGATGAAACAAATCATTGTTATGTAAACTCGGTTGATGCTTCTGAATTGCCGGAAAATGTAACAGATAAGAGAGGCATTCTAAGCAGAATTGTTGTTCCGTACAATATCAAAACAAACACATACGATCGTTATAATATGTTGCAGGTTTCCAAGAGTAATGTGTTGGAAGGGGATTCCGGATATTTCAGAGTATTCCGTTCTGTTTCCAATATTGAAAGAATTAAACTCTTTAAAATTAAAGGGGACGGAACCAATGGTTATTATGGAACCATGGCTTTTGATTCGGCGACATATAATGGCTTTGTAAGGGCCACAAATGATTATGATTATTTCAATATCAGTTCTTTTAAACCGGAAGATTCCGGGGAATATATTTCCGTATTTTATTATGACGGAGGCGGAATGCTGACAGAAGGAAAAATAGGAAGACCTTCTATTTCCACAGTGACTCTAAATGTAACCAGAACTTCGCCGGAAACATCTACGCAGGAAATGACCACATCGGAGGTGACAACGAAGGAAGTTACTACGTCAGAGACCACCACAAAAGAAGTGACCACAGCAGAAACTACCACAAAAGAAGTAACGACGCAGGAACAGACCACGGAAGAAATTGTGGAAGGCTTGGAAGTGAACGGTTGTCAGGTAAATGCGAACTGTGGTGGTGTCCGAACAATTTACACGGTGACAGACACTATTTATGGGAAAAAAGTTGTCGAACGGGGACTGACCTATGGAGTTGGCGGCTATGCAAATCTTAATGATGTGACTTATGGAAGTTCTTCGGAATATGTTGCCAGCTTTGCAGCAGATGCAAGAGGACCAATGAAGACGAATCATTCCAATACTCTTACTGCGGGAACCAGTTATGCAATGACTTTGAAGTTCGCGGCAGGTACGAAAAAGGAATTTCAGACGACATGGTATGTTCGGGCTTATGCAAAACTTTCAGATGGAACCATTGTACAGGGACCAATCAATTATTATATTATTTACGATATGGCAGATTATTTTTATCAGAATTATGGAATGCCTACCAAGGAAGGACATCAATACCTGTATGATTTCATTTTGAAAAAAGTGAATCCGAATTATGTCGAAAAGAATTATATCTATTAGAACAAAAAAAGCGGGAACTGCTACAGAGGATGTAGACAGTTCCCTTTCTATGAGAAAATTAATAGTTGAGAAGCTTAATTTCGCGGGCACCGTAGAAGTGTGCAGGATTTGCATATCTTCCCATGCAAACAAGGAAGTATCTAGCCTGAACATTTACGGAAACAGTGTCCTGATACTGGAAAATCATCTTGTCGATGTTGGCGCCTAATGTCCAGTTTTCGCCATCGTTAGAGTAGAAGTATGTAAATCCTTTTGGTGCATCATATTCACCGAACCATGAGATTTCCATGGACTTCACATATCTTTCAGAACCCAAGTCAATTGTTACAGATGGGAATGTCTGTAATGCTCTCCAACCTGTATCTAAATTTCCGTCGATTAAGTTTTCTGCAACGTCATCGCCAAAGACGTTGGTAGCGGTAATGGAAGCACCTAATGCAACGTTTGTTGTTACCTGTTCACCTGTAACTGTTACAGTAAAGGTTGATCCGGTTGATTCTACATCGTTTAATACGGATTTGATTACAACCAATGCTGTACCGATTCCCAAATCGGTTAATTCATAATAGTTACAAATTACATGATCTAATTTCTTAACCCCATTGACGTATACGTTATATCTACATCCGCTGTTAATTCTTTCAGCGTCCTGCCCCCAAACTACTGCAATAGTGTTTGCTCTTGGTGTTGTTACGGAAGCACCAAGAACTTCCAATGGAGCTGCCGGAGCAACTGCCTCAGTAGTAGTTTCTTCTGTAGTAGTTTCAACTTCTGTAGTTACTTCAGCAGTAGTAGCTTCAGTAGTTGTTTCTACAGTGTTCTGTGTTGTTGTAGCCTGCTTTTCACCGGATACAACGATTTCATAAATGGATGTTCCGTACTGTGTTCCTCTCTGAAGGGAAGTGATACGGATATATCTTACAGGTCTGTTATAGAACATATCTACAGTATCGGCTGTGTAATGTGAAACACCTCTCTGAACAGCAGTGTTCCATGTTGTACCATCCTGTGACCAATCAATTTTATATCTTGCAGAGTAAGCAGCTTCCCAGAAAATCTGGATGCTTCCAACAGTGCAAATGCTTCCTAAATCCAATGTGATGAATTCTCCATCGTTGAAAGAAGAAGACCATCTGGTGTTCATGTTGCCGTCAATTGCTTTTGCAGCAGTGTAATCTGTACCTTCTACGCTGGAAGCTGTAGCAGTTGCTTCAGAAGCAAGGTTCATAACGCCTGTTGTAGCTGTAGCGGCTTCTGTTGTTGTTTCAGTAACAACTTCAGTAGTAGTTTCTTCAGTAGTAGTTTCTTCAGTAGTAGTTTCAGTTGTTTCATCTTCGACAACCACATCACCGAGTGCTTTGATTTCGTAAATAGATGTTCCGTACTGTGTTCCGCGACGAACGGATACGACACGAATGTATCTTACAGGTCTGTTATAGAACATATCTACAGTATCAGCTGTGTATCTTGAAACACCTCTCTGAACAGCAGTGTTCCATGTTGTACCGTCCTGAGACCACTTGATTTCATATTCGCTTGCGTAAGCAGCTTCCCAGAAAATCTGAACTGCTCCGACAGTAACAACTTTACCGAAGTCTAACTGAATCCATTCTCCATTATTAAAAGAAGAAGACCATCTGGTGTTCATGTTGTTATCAGCAGCGTACTGTCCTGCTAAATCAGCTGACTCGTTGCTGGATGTTGTAATTGTAGCAGTTAATGCATGGTTTACTGTTTCAACAGTAGATGCTTTTGTTTCAATTGTTTTGTTTGTGACAACAGAGGTGACCATAACAGCTGTTGCCAAAGTTACAGCAAATAATTTCTTGATTTCTTTTCTCATTTCTCTAAACCCTTTCGTTTTTGAAAAATTGGCTTAAACGGGTAAAAACATTTTTAAAAAACAGGTAAAAATGAATGATGTTGTCGCTTAAGAGAGAAAAAAAGTACCTGTTTAAGCCATCGGTGGAGATAATAGCACGATAAAAACGTTTTTACAATAGGGTATGTACAAAATCGCCATATTGTACAAAAAAGAAATTTGGATAGTGTGCTTTGTTGTAATTTTGCTAAAGGCTTATTTGGGGTTTTTGAGCAAATAGGAATAGAAAATTGATGGAAAAATGAGAATGAAATCTAAGGGAAAGTACAAAAAATAGGACAATGAACCTGTTAGGCTAAAAACAAGCAAGGAAGAAGGGAGGCTTTGATATGGAAAAGAAGGTTAATATTTATATTGATATGGATGGGGTTCAGGCTGTATATGGTTCCGAGGACACGGTAGAGACTATGGAACAGAGAGGCTACTTTTTAAATCGACCGGTTCACCACAATACAATCCAGCTGGTGAGACACCTGCTTCAGGACGAAGGATTTCGTGTGGTTATTCTTACCGCAGTGTTTCAGGATGATCATTCCTTAGAGGAAAAACAGCGTTGGCTGAAAGCACGTGGTCTTGGAAATGTTGAGACCTGCTTTGTACCTTGTGGGGAGTCCAAAGGAAACTATGTGGAACATCAGGGAATTAATCTTTTGATAGATGATTTCTCAAAGAACCTTTTTGAATGGGAAAAGGAAGGCACCGGATTTTATGGGATTAAATTTGAAAACGGCATTAATGGGACGAAGGGAACCTGGAGAGCCCACGGCGGATTTCGGGTGGACTACCGGATGAGTGGTGAGGAATTGTATCAGAAGATTCAGGCGATTGCTGGTAAGTTGAGAGCGGCATAGAATATAAAATTGTAGAGTAATTCTAAAAATTGTACGACTGAAATAACTTATCGGAACTGTTATAATAAATATGTAGGGATGACGAAGGAAGCTTCGTCAGTGCGCGGAAGAAATAAGGAGGACGGTATGATGTTTGGGGCATTAGATGATTTGTTTGATTTCAATGGAGACGGTAAACTAGATGATCTGGAAAAGGCGGCAGAACTTGGGTTCATTGTAGAAGACCTGGAGAATCGGGGTGGTGACTCGGATTCAGATCTTTGGGACTCTGATGATGACCATGATGATTTCGGTTGGGATGATGATGACGATGATGATGACTGGTAGAGAAAAAGAGGATGTTTTGTTTGCGATGATATGATCCTCCTTAAGTAGACAAGGTAAATAACCAAATCTACTTAAGGAGGTTTTTTATGTCAAAATCCCCATTTACTCCAGAGTTTAGAGAAATGGTATCAAAATTGTTTTTAGATGGAGAGTCTTCAATTGAGTTA
>JAEFAB010000053.1 GCA_016292095.1 Eubacterium sp.
TATGGAAGAAAATTGTATGTATTTTGGCAATTGCCGCAATGGTATTTACAAGTGCAGGCATTGGGGAATTGGAATTTGCAAAAGTTGCCTACGGAGCAGAACAGAATGCACCGACAAACTTACAATTTTCAAAGAACGGAAATAAGAAAACAATTAGCTGGGGGAGTGTGAACGGAGCAACAGGGTACAATATTTATCGTAGCAACAGCCGATACGGCACTTATACAAAGATTGCTACATCTTCAACAAACAGTTACATCGATGAAACGGCAGGGTCTTATTACTATAAAGTAAGAACACAGTTAAGTAGCGGCGAGTCCGGAGATTCTGATCCGATTTCAGAAGAAATTCAGTTGTTTGGAAACAATGTATATATCTTTGATAAAAATGATGACATGTCAAAAGTGCAGTCCATTTTATCAAGTACATGGAGCAAACAGGAAAACAATCAGTTCGGCAGCGACCGATATGCATTTTATTTTAAACCGGGAAATTATTCCTCTCTCGATTTCTACGTTGGATTTTACACACAGGTATCGGGGTTGGGCTTAAAACCTACCGATACCCATGTGGGTAAAATGAACTGCACCGCCAGATGGCTGGGCGGTGACAGTAACCACAATGCAACCTGTAACTTTTGGAGAATGGCTGAAAACCTGACGGTGGACAGCAGCATGATGTGGGCAACATCTCAGGCGGTTTCTCTTAGAAGAATGCAGATTAACGGAAATCTTGATTTACATGATAACGGCGGATGGGCAAGTGGAGGATTTTTAGCAGACACCAAGGTAACCGGTTCTACAAACTCCGGATCACAGCAGCAGTGGATTTCAAGAAATACAGAATGGGCAAGCTGGAGTGGTTCCAACTGGAATATGAACTTCGTAGGATGTACCAATACACCAAACGAAGATGGACAGGCACACTACACGCCGATTGCACAGACTCCGGATTCTTATGAAAAACCATTCTTAGTGTACAACAATGGAGAATATGGAATTTTCGTTCCGGAAAGAAGAACCAATTCAAAGGGCGTTTCCTGGGCAGGAAATAATAACGGAACATTCATTTCCATTGATAAATGCTTTGTGGCAAAACCATCTGATTCGGTGGACACCATTAATAGCGAGTTGAAGAAAGGAAAACATCTAATCTTCACACCGGGCATTTATAACATCAACAAACCAATTGAAGTAAAGAACAAAAATACGGTAGTTTTGGGAATCGGTCTCGCTTCCTTAAAGTCTACTAACGGAAATGTATGTATTAAAACAGCAGATGCAGACGGCATTAAGATTGCAGGACTTTTATTTGATGCAGGTACAAAAAATACAAGAACTATGCTTCAGATTGGAGAACCCGGTTCTGCAAGAAATCACGGCTCCAACCCGATTTTCATCGGAGATGTTTTCTTCCGTGTCGGTGGTGTGGAAAATGTGGCAACTGCGGCAGATACCTGTATTATTATCAACTCCAATGATGTGATTGGAGATAACTTCTGGGTATGGCGTGCAGATCATACATACGGCGTGGGTTGGAATACCAACAAGACGACAAACGGAATTGTCGTAAATGGAAATAATGTAACCATTTACGGGTTGATGGTGGAACATTTCCATCAATACCAGACCATCTGGAACGGAAACGGTGGAAGAACTTATATGTATCAGAGTGAAATGCCATATGATGTTCCAAACCAGAGTTCCTGGACTCACAACGGCGTGAACGGGTATGCTTCTTATAAAGTATCCGATAAAGTAATTTCTCACCAGGCATACGGATTGGGAATGTACTTATATAACAGAGATGCGGCAGTAACCCAGAACACCGTGATGGAAGTTCCGGATGTGGCAGGGGTTACAGTACACAATATCTGTTCTGTTATGTTAACGGGAAATCCGGGAACAGACCACGTCATTAATAATACCGGTGGCGGTGTATATAGCGGTGGAGCAAGACAGTACATTATAAACTACGGTTCCGGCGTTGCAGCACCAACCATTGAACCTTCTAATGAATGTTACAGAGAAGCTCAGAGTGTTGTATTAAAAACCAACACCCCGGGAGCAACCATTAAATATACAACCGATGGTTCTACACCATCCAAAACAAACGGAACCACATACAGTGGACCATTTCAGTTAAGTAAGTCTGCAACAATCAAGGCAATGGCTTATCTGGACGGTCAGACAGACAGTGCAATAAATTCCAAGGAAATTTCCATTGGAGACATTGCATTGAATAAGCCGGCAACGGTATCATCGACAAGAAGTACTGATGCCAAAATGCAGAATGCTGATTATACAGCAGATAAACTTACCGATGGTAATAAATCCAAAGACGGATGTCGCTGGGAATCTGAATGGAGTGATAGTCAGTGGGCAAAAGTTGATTTGGAAAAGAACTACAATTTAGATGAGATTAAATTAACTTGGGAAGCAGCATCGGCTGCAGATTACACCGTACAGGTTTCTACCGATGATAGTCATTGGGAAACCATTCGTACTGTTACAAACGGTGCACAGGGAGCAATTTTAGATGTAACAAATGTAAACAAAACAGCACGTTACATTAAAGTGGACATGACAAAGCGTGCTACCACTTACGGAAATTCTCTTTATGAAATTGAAGCATATGGCACACCGGAAGACGGTGTGGTAGAAAAAACACCGACACAGGAATCTGCAATGCCGGGAGAAGAAATTTCAGGAAGTAGCGCAGTGATTACTACAATTCCGGGAATAGTACAGATTACAAATTATTCCGACGCTTCTTCAGGAGTTACCGTAGATGCTTATGCAGGAAACTTTAACAATGGTTCATCCATTTCTTATAAGGTAAATGCAGTTGCAGGAACTTATAAGATGACTCTTCCTTTAGCAGCAGGAAATGCGCAGTACAATGCATCAAACATTATTGTTTCTGTAGACGGAACGCAGGTTGCCAGTATTCCGGTAACCGGAAGTACAGCGTGGGATGCATTCATTAATCATATGACACAGTTTAATCTTTCAGGAGGAAAGCACACCATCTCATTGACAACAAATGGCGGTGGCGGAGCCTGCAATATGAATAGTTTCACAATGGAACTTTTGCAGACAGAAGAGACAACGACAGAAAAACCAACTGAGGAAGCTACAACAGTGGAAGAAACAACAAAGGCGCAGGAGCAGAACCCGGTAAATGTATTTGAACCGGTGACTGCACCAGAGGAAGGCTCAACAAATAATTCCGGAAAATATCTTTCTGTAGGATATTTACCAAACTGGTCAGCATCTGGTTTCTATCAGAAGATTAACTGGTCTGCTTTGACTCATATTTGTTTGGCATTTTGCAATCCGGATACAAACGGAAATTTAAGTTATAGTAATGACACATTAACAAAGAATATTGTTGAAACAGCACATCGAAATGGGGTTAAAGTTTGTGCATCGTTAGGTGGTGCGGATTATGGTGATAATTATACAGCTCTGGTTACACCATCCAGAATGGACAGCTTTAATGATCAAATTATTGCCTTCGCAAAGAAATATAATTTAGATGGAATTGACATTGATATTGAGGGTGATAGTCACACATCTCAGGAAGTATGGAACAATTATGAAGCGTGGATGCGTACCCTAAGTGCAAAATGTAAAGAAAATAATTTATCTTTCACAACTGCAATTGGACAATGGTATGCAGGAAACGTAACAAATAAGGCATTAACGTATTTTGATTATGTAATGTTGATGGAATACGATTGTAGCGCAAGTAATTATCCATCAAGAATAAACTATTTCATGAATACTAAAGGTGTTCCGAAAGAAAAGATTGTTTTAGGTGTTCCTTTCTATGCTGACGGACCATATACAGCATATAGTGACATTGTTGGTCAGAGCAGAGGGGACAGCCTGTATAACAGAGTGAAAGGGATTATGCCGTTAGCAAAGAGTTATGCAGGTGTTATGAACTGGGAATTGACGCAGGATACAACGGATTCAACTTCGCTACTGAAAGTAATACAGGATGGAATCTATGACGGACAGACTGCTTGGAGAGACGGAAATACCGGTGGAACCATTATTACTGATGTTCCGGGCACAGTAAATGTCAAAGATTATTATGACAAATCCAGTGCAATTACTTTTACGACAACGAATGGTGGAGTAACCTATGCGGGTGGATTAAACAATAATTCATATTTAGATTTTTACGTAAACGTTAAACAAAAAGGTTCTTATACAATCAATCTGCCGTTGGCAGCAGGTGATGCTCAGTGGAATGCGGAAAGCATTGTTGTGAAAGTTAATGATCAGGAACTTCAGACACTACCGATTACTGCAAGTACCGGTTGGGAAGCGTTTGTAAATCACAGTTGTGACTTTAATGCCGGAGCGGCAGGAACATATAAGATTTCTGTTATGGCAAAAGGAGGAGCAGTAAATGTGGCCGATTTTAATTTGGTTCGCAATGGAGAGATTGAGACTCCGGAACCAACTACAGAACAGCCAACCGAAGAAACAACTGCAGAGGAAACAACGGAAGAAATAACTACAGAGGAACCAACTACTTTTAGCAGGGCTCAGGTTGAAATTAACGGATATCAGATTAGTACGACCTACGAAGGATTCCGTGTTGTCTTTTCATCGAATGATCCGGACAATGAAATTGTAAGTACCGGATTGATTTATGGTTTGGCAGACAGAACTGAAGACAGTGAAATGGTTGTGGGAAGTAAAAATACATCTGTTCACTCTTATGATAGTGGTGAGCAAGGAGTGCTTAGTGGAAACCTAAGTTCATATCCAAATGGAAAGAGTTTTGCAATGATAATGAAGAACATTAAAACGGCACAATTCTATACAGCACAGATTAGTGTCAGAGCTTATGCAAAATTGAAGAATGGTTCTTATATCTATAGTGGAGTGAAAAAATTGACGGTATATAATTTGGCAAATTATTTATATCAGAATCGCCTGATGACAAATTATTCAGCACATAACTACTTATATCAGTGTATTTTGAAGGTAGTAAATCCAAACTATGAGAGCGTAGATTTTGACTGGGATAAGACATTAGTAAAATAATAAGGACAATTTAAAGGGAAAATTATGAAAAAAAAATATGTGTCTGTGCTTGCTGTTTTGTTGATGATTCTGTATTTTTCAGGAGTGAAACAGCAATGTGCAGTGGAAGCAGCGCATAATTATCTGTATCAGCAGATTTTGAAAGTAGTTGATTCGAACTACGAATATTGCGATTACAACTGGAATCGCACCATCGTCAATTTGGACGATTAGAAAAGTTATTACACGCCGAAAATCAGCAGGAGAAAAACAAACGAAAATTGCTGATTGGAGGCGTAAGTAATATAAAGGGGCAGGGTAAGAAAAAACAAAAACAGAAATATAAATCTCGCTAAAATGACAAACCGGTAAGATTTATAAATCTTGAAGCAACGCAAGGATGGAGGAAAAAATGCGGAAAATCAAAGAAATTGCGAAAAAGGCATTTGCCTGCTCCATGGCAATGTGTCTCACCACCGGATTAATGACCGGAATAGGAATGGAGAAAAGCGTAAAAACGGTTAAGGCAGCGTCCACCGGTTTTACAAAAAATGACTTTTTGAAAGTCGACGGAACTTATGTAAAGAACAATTACGGAAAAGGAAACAATGTTTATCTTCGTGGAACAAACATCGGAAATCTTTTCGTTCAGGAAAGCTGGATGAGTTCTACATCCGCTGCGGATCAGAAGACAATTCTGGAAGGGTTAACCAACCAGTTTGGCCAGGATAAGGCATTGGAACTTTTGGAATACTATGAGAGTAATTACTTTACAACAGATGATTTAGACAATTGTAAGAATATGGGGATGTCGGTAATCAGAGTTCCTTTTACTTATATGAATCTGTACAAGAAATCTGGTAACAGCTGGGTATTGCGAAGCGATGCATTTACCCGTCTGGACTGGATTGTGGAACAGTGTAGCCAGAGAGGAATCTATGTAATCTTAGATCTTCACGGTGCATTCGGTTCACAAAACGGGCAGGACCATTCCGGAGAGGTCATTGACAGTGTTGAAAAGGTTACATTCTTCAGTAACGACACATTAAAGAATCAGACTTTAGACCTGTGGAGAACTGTGGCACAGCATTACGCAGGCAATCCGGCGGTAGCAGGATATGACACATTAAATGAGCCGGGAGAAAAAGCCGGAAGTACCGGTGAAAAGCATTGGGCATTTTATGACCAGATGTATGATACAATTCGTTCCGTTGATCCGGATCATATTATTATTATGGAATCATGCTGGGGAACAGGAAACCTTCCAAATCCTTCAAAGTATGGCTGGACAAATGTAATGTATGAGTATCATCATTATCCATGGGACTACGTAGCGGATACAGATGCCAACTACACCGGACAGGTTAATGCAATTAACAATCTTGTAAGCAGCGTTAACAGTGCAAATTACGGAGTACCGACTTATATCGGTGAGTTTAACTGTTTTGACGGTGATGCAAAATGGAAGTATGTTCTTGATAAGATGAATAAAGCCGGCTGGCATTATACCAACTGGTCTTATAAATCAAATGGCATGGGAAGCTGGGGTATTTATCATGAATACGCAAATGCAGGAAAAGTAAATCCTTCCAGCGACTCTGAATCATCCATCCGAACAAAATGGGGTAGCAGTAATATCGGAACAAACAACAGTGAAAGGGGCATAACATATAACAATATGAAACCCAAATTACCTGGAACCGTTGTTTTTGCCGATACTGCGTTAACAAATGATAGTTATTTTGGAATTCAGGCAACGATCAATTCCAAATATGTTTGTTCAGAAGATTACGGCGAATCCAACCTGATTGCGGACAGAGATTCAGCCGGTGGATGGGAACAGTTCAGAATTATCAGAAACAGCGACGGAACTTATTCCTTCCAGGCAAGAGCAAACAATAAATATCTTTGTGCAGTAATTGACGATACGGACACTGAAAATCCGGTTATTGCACGAAGCAACAAAATCAGTGACTGGGAAAAATTCTCATTGGAAAAACAGTCTAACGGAACTTATGCAATTAAGGCAAATGCCAATGGAAAATATGTTCAGGCAGACATTAACGATACAAAAGCAGGAATTTTACATGCCTGTGCAGATACTGTTGGAACTTGGGAAACCTTTAATTTGAACTCCGTAACCGGTGTTGCAACAATTCCGGGTGCAGGAAATGAACAGGTAACAGAAAATCAGAGTGAAGCACAGACTCAGAAGGAAGAAGTGTCTGTGGATATTCCAAAGAATACATCTTCTACAAAATTCGGAAATGACTTTAAGGTTGTTGCGTATTATCCAAACTGGTATGGAAATTACACTAGTCAGGTTCAGTGGGACAAACTGACCCATGCATATTATGCATTCGGTCTTCCGGATGCCAGTGGAAACGGAACTATGACAAGCATCAGTGGAGAGTCTTCAAACATTAAGGCAATGATTAATGCTTGTAATCAGCATAATGTTGTACCGGTTCTTTCCGTTGGTGGATGGTCTCATTCCGGCGCATCGGACGGATTGTGTAGAACAGTTTTTGCACTGAACACCAATACGGAAGCAAAACGTCAGTCTTTGGCAAACAGCATTGTAAGCCAAGCAAAAGCACAGGGCTTCAAAGGAATTGATATTGACTGGGAATACCCAACTTCTTCAACACAGTCACAGTACGTGGACTTCATGAAGAAATTGAGAACGCTTTGCAATCAGAACGATATGATTTTAACAGTTGCCGTAGCTGCTACCAGCGGTGCCGGATTTACCAGTGAAGTTTTAAATCTGTTAGACTTCGTCAACCTTATGGCATATGACGGTGATAACGGTAGTGACGGTGTAGGGCACTCTCCATATAGTTTTGCAACAGAGTCCTTTAATTATTGGAAAAATACCATGGGCGTTCCTGCAAATAAGCTAGTAATCGGTGTACCTTTCTACGAAAAACCAAACTGGGCTTCTTATGCAGATATCGTTGCAAAGAATTCAGCATATGCCCAAACAGATTCTGCAGTGATTAACGGAACTACCGTTTACTATAATGGAATTCCAACGATGAAGCAGAAAGCTACTTACGCTGCAAACAATGCTGGTGGAATTATGATTTGGGAAATTAGTCAGGATTCTACAAATAGTTCATTGAGTTTGTTAAACGCAATCTATGACACCATCCTTCCAATTGTGGGAGAAGGTAGCATTACGGAAGCCACAGTAACAGAAGTTCCGGGAACTGTGAAAGTAGATTCCTGCGCTTCAAAATCCAGTGGAATTTCATATACAACAGCGAATGGAATCACTTACGCAGGCGGATTAACAACAGGCTCTACCATGGATTATTATATTCATGTAGCTGAGGCAGGAAAGTACAACATTACTTTGAATCTTGCAGCAGGAAATGCACAGTGGAATACCAGTGCAATGATTGTTACTTTAAATGACGGAACAACAGTCAATGTTCCTGTTCAGGCAAGTACAGGATGGGAAACATTTATCCCTCATATTGCAGAAATTAATTTTGCTGCAAAGGGAACATATAAGCTGACAATTACATCCAAAGATGGTGCTTGTAATGTAACCGATTTCTCTATTACGAAAAAGAATGAAGAAACTTCTGCATCGGCAACAACAGCTGCACCTCAGACAACGAAAGAAGTGACATCTCAGGAAGCGACAACAAAGAAGGAGGAAACATCTGCAGTGAACGCAGGATGGGTACAGATTTACGATGATGGCGGACAGCCAACACAGTACTATTATGAAAGCGGATCTCTTGCAACCGTTGTAAATATCCAGTCTCCCGGATTTACACCGGAACGTGGTATCTACGCAAACGTTCCTGCAGGAATCAGCGGAGTAACAGTAAACGGTGCAACATTAAATTCACAGAATATTCAGGGTGCCGGATTGATTATCCCATTGACCGTTTTAAATCATGGGGAAAACGCAGTTGTAATTACTTATGCCGGTGGCACTACAACCTTGAAGGTTAAGAGTGAAGTTGGTGAAACCGAAACAACAAAGGAAGTGACTTCCGAGGAAACAACCAAAGAAGTTACAACAAAGGAAGTTACAACTAAAGAAGAAACCACTGAAAAAGAATCTGTTCAGGTTGAAATCAACGGTTGTCAGATGAATGTAAAGAAAGAAGGATATCGTGTTGTTTACAGCGTAACAGAATCAGATGATGTAGTGAAAAAAGGACTGGTTTACGGTTTGGCTGATTATGCAACAGATGCAGATATGGTTGTAGGAAGCAATGCGAAGACTGTTTACGACTATGAAGCAAATGCTTACGGAAAACTGTCAAAGCATTACGGAAAATTAAATAATTCTTCCAGCTATGCTATGACAATGAAGTTACTGAAGAAGGTTCCGTTCTATACTTCAACCATCAAAGTAAGAGCATACGCTCAGTTAAAAGACGGTTCTTACGTATACAGTAATATTTCTCAGTTTTCAATTTACAGCATCAGCAATACACTCTATCAGAACCTGATGATGGATAGTGAAGCAGAACACAATTATCTTTATAATACAATCTTGAAGGCGGTAAATCCGGCCTACGAACAGATTGACTATGCATGGAGTGAAGATGCACCGGTTGTAAAACCATAAGGCAATATAAAAGGATTATTAAGAGCTCAGACCCGGTTCAGGGTTTGGGCTCTTTTTCTGTAGCAAAAGAAATTTATTTTTTGTTTAGAAATGTGAGATTATCTTGAGAATTAGTGGTATAATAGAAAAAGTTGATGAAAAAAAAGGAAAAGAGGACCGTTATGATTAGAGTACTTGTAGATTCCGGAAGCAGTATTAAACAGGAAGAAAAAGAAAAATTGAATGTGGATATTCTGCCGTTAAAAATATTGATGGGAGAAACAGAATATCTGGATGGTGTAAATCTCTCCATTGATGAGTTTTACAAGATTTTTATCGGAGAAAAAATCTTCCCGAAGACATCCCTGCCATCATTGGAAATGGCACAGAATATGATTAAGAAATTTATTGAGATGGGAGATGAAGTGATTGTTCTTCCGATTTCATCCAAAATTTCAGGAACATATTCTTCGTTGAAGATGCTGTTTAGCGAAGAACCAAAGGTTCGTGTAATCGATACGAGAAGTGCTGTAGGGGGCATTCGAATTTTGGTGGAAGAAATTAACAAATATCGTGACAAGTCTTTGGACTTTGTGGAAAAGAAAGTTAATGAACTGATTCCGCGATTGAAGGTTATTGCAATTCCGGAGTCGTTGGAATATTTATATAAGGGTGGAAGACTTAGCAAGGCAGCTTATTTGGCCGGAAATCTGATGAATATTAAGCCGTTGATTTCACTTGACAGCATTAGCGGAGAAGTGAAACTGGTAGGAAAGGTTCGTGGCTTGAAAAAGGCAATGAAAGAGATTGTAGAGCGTCTTTACGAGACCGGACACGATCCGGAATACAAGATTGTTCCGTCCTACACGTACAATAAAGATAATCTGGATGAATTGATTGAAATGACCGATCCGAAGTATCGGGAATATATGGGTGAATATGACAATTTAGATCCTGCACTTGCGTGCCATTGGGGACCGAATGCCTTTGGTTATATTTGGGTAGAAAATAAGTAAAAAATTCTGTTCCGATTTGTAAGATTTTGTTGAAAATGTGGTAGATGTGGAATAGAATAAATATAGGTTTGTTGGTACGGAAAGGGAGATAAAATATGGGAATATTACGTAGAATTAGAAATGTAGTTTTTAGTATCATCGGATACGTTTGGATTGTGGCGACCATTGTAGGAATTGCCTATTTTGTAATTCAGAAAGATTATCTGAATGCGCTGCGAATTACATCACAGGCATTTGCCGTAGTTGGTTTTGCATTATATGTAGCCAGAAAAATTGAGCGAAGAGGACATACCACATTTGCAATTTTTCTGATTTTCTTGGGAAGCGTATTGTTTTCCGTCGGTGCACTTGAGACTTTAGGCGTTGTATCAATGAAGGATATTGTAGAAGTCAGAAAGTTCAGTGAACTGAAAGATTTAATGGATTTTAAAACTGCCGTTTATAAAGCAGTTCCTGTTTTCTTGATGGCGTTCGGTGCATTTCTGACCATTGCACATTTTTGCTATATCAGCACTTTCAGAAGCAGATGTAATTATGAAATGTTGGCAGTATGTAACGATTTACAGGAACGACGTTTTGACGGACCATATAAATGTCCTGTTTATGAAATTGACTTCAACGGAAAAACATATTTCCTGTCCAATGGTATTTTTATTAACAGAAAAATCCCGAAAATCGGACAGAAGGTCCGTATAAAAATCAATTATGATGATCCGACGGAATTCCGTCTTTTGAAAAATGATCCTCGTGAAAGCGGTGGATTGATGGCATTGGGTATTGCAATGTTAGTATTCGGTGCAGTGTTTGCTTATTTGGCACAGAAATATAATTTAGTATAATATTGAATTCTCATCAGGTAAGGAGAATTTTTTGTTTGAAAGGTAAAAAAGAAGCTATGGATGAATACCATAGCTTCTTTCTAAATTCTCATCTTATTTAAATTACAATAATCTGGCAGGATCTCATAATCTGTAATGCCGGTTCGTGGGTTTCAGGAGTGAAACCTGCACAACAGGACGAGTCTACCGTGATTTCTACTTCAGGGAAGAATGCTTTCAACATCAGTGCGTTGGAAATAACGCTGATGTCTGTACATAAACCAATAATTTCAATGGTCAAATCATCTTCACCCAGTAATTCATAAACCATTTCCGGTAAATCACGGCTACCGAAAGTTAATTTCTCAACTGCAACGTAATTTTTGTCCTCACAAGCCTTTTTAATATCCGGATGGAGTTCCCAACCTTTGGTACCTCTGATACAGTGAGGAACCGGGAGATTTTTTCCTTCCTCGGACTCAAAATAGTCTTCGTAATGCGAGTCAATGGTAGCAATTACTTCGCCGTCAAAGTTTTCAATTTTTTTGACTGCGTTTGGAATGATTGCAACTGCATCCGGTGTTCCCAAAGAACCGTCAATGAAGTCGTTCTGCATGTCCACTACGATTAATAATTTCTTCATAGTTTGTCCTCCTAGTCTCAATATTCAATTTTATTATCTCCGTGCAATAATAATTAATAATATAATACCATATTTAAGGGGAAAAGTGTTATAGAAAATAAGGCAAAATCTTGGAAAAATACAGGAAATGTGGTAAATTAGTAGTCAGAGTATGATGATGAAGGAATACTTTTATAGTACAGGAGGATGAAATGGAAACGGTGCAGATTGAAAAGGGAACATTGCAGGAAGAAATGGTAATTCCACTTTATAGAAAGAAAATTTGTATTGAAAAGTTCCCGACATTATTTCATGATGAATTCGCTTTAGATTTAATCAGTCGACTGGAGTATAATGCTGAAGAAGTAGAAAAAGCAGAAAGTGGAAAAGTTCAGCAGTTTGAAACAATGGAAGCTGCTCAGAGACAAAATGATATAGAAGCAGAAATTCTGGAATATTTATCAGAACATCCGGATGCTGCGATTGTAAATATTGGTTGTGGTTTGGATCAGACAGCAGATAAGTGCGATAATGGGAGATGCATGATTTATAATCTGGACAGTCCGGACAGAATGGACTTCAGAAATGAATTGTTGCCTGAAACAGACAGAATCCGAAACCTGGATTATGACATTATGGATATGGCCTGGTTTGATGAAATCAATACGGAAAACGGAGTACTTTTCTTTGCTTCCGGCGTATTTACCTATATGATAAAGGAAGATATTAAAAAATTGTTTAATGCTATGGCATTGAGATTCCCGGGTGGAAGAATTGTTTTCGATACGATTGGAAAGACAGCGTCTAAGATGAGACTGAAAAACTGGGCGAAGGAAAACGGTGTTGAAAATATTGAAACATTGTTCAGTGTGGATGATACCCGTTGGGATATTCGACCATGGATTAAGAATACAAAAATCAGCGAAAAGAGTTATATGAAGAAATATAGCGATATTAAAGATGATACGATTCCAAAGAGTTATCGCTTCTATGCAAAATTAGCTGATAAAACATTTAAGTTGAAAATTGTAAGATTAGATTTTTCAAATAAGAGAAACTAGTGAAAAAGCTGTTGCAATGCAACGGCTTTTCTTTTGACAAGGCGAAAATGAAAATAGTTTTCAAATCTTGACAAGAAAAGAGACTCTTTGTATAATTTGATAATGATTTTCAAATTGAATGATGGAGGAACTATGAGACGAGTAATTAGTTTGATTTTAACAGTGATTTTGGCATTAGGGTTGACAGCCTGCGGTGCAGGGAGTAAAAAGGATAATGGGAAGATTCATATTGTAACAACAATCTATCCGGAGTATGATTGGGTAAGACAGGTTGTTGGCGAAAATGATGACGTTGAAATTACAATGCTTTTGGATAATGGCGTGGATTTACACAGCTATCAGCCGACAGCAGAAGATATTATGAAAATATCCACTTGTGATTTATTTCTCTACGTAGGAGGCGAATCCGATGCATGGGTAGAAGGTGCGTTGGATGAAGCTGTGAATAAAGATATGAAAGTAATCAATCTGATGAATGCCTTGAAAGGACAGGTTAAAGAAGAAGAAGTCGTAGAAGGAATGCAGGCTGAAGAAGAGGAAGAAGGCGAAGAAGAACCGGAATATGATGAGCATGTATGGCTTTCTTTAAAAAATGCGGAAACACTGGTGCAGAAGATTTCTGATGCATTGGTACAGGTTGATGAAAAGAATGCAGAAAAATACAAGAAAAATACGGAAGAATATCTGAGCAAATTGGAGGCTTTGGATTCCAAATTCAAAGAGACTGTTGAAAACAGTACAAAGAAAACACTTCTTTTTGCAGACAGATTCCCGTTCCGATACTTTACAGACGACTACAATTTATCTTACTATGCGGCTTTTGTAGGCTGTAGTGCTGAGACGGAAGCAAGCTTTGAAACCGTGGTGTTTCTGGCAAAGAAAGTAGACGAATTGGGGTTAAGTACTATATTGACCATTGATGGTTCCGATAAAAAGATTGCAGAGACGGTTGTGGAAAATACGAAGTCAAAGAATCAGACCATTGCTACAATGAATTCCATGCAGGGCGTGACTTCGGTAGACGTAGAAAAAGGTGTGACCTATTTGTCTATTATGGAAGACAATCTGAAAGTTTTGGAACAGGCATTAAAATAAAAACGGAGTAAGAATTATGTTGGATACATTAGCATTTTATTTTGAATATCCTTTTGTAAGGTATGCGTTAATCGTAGGAGTTCTGATTGCGCTGTGTTCCTCTCTCCTGGGAGTAACATTGGTGCTGAAAAGATTCTCCTTTATCGGTGACGGCTTATCCCATGTGGCATTTGGCGCCATGGCGATTTCGGCGGTAGTTGGATTGGCGGACGATATGGTACTGGTATTGCCGATTACGGTAATCTGCGCGGTGCTGTTGCTTTGGACCGGCCAGAATGCCAAAATCAAAGGAGATGCAGCGGTGGCAATGATTTCCGTTGGTGCCTTGGCAATCGGATATTTGCTGATGAATCTGTTCTCGACATCCACCAATGTGTCCGGCGATGTATGTTCTACCTTATTTGGTTCTACATCCATTCTGACACTGAAACAATCAGAAGTGATTTTATGTATTGTCTTGTCTGTGATTGTGGTGATTTTGTTTGTTTTCTTTTATAATAGAATTTTCGCAGTAACTTTTGATGAGAATTTTTCAAAGGCAATCGGAACGAAAGTTAATTCCTTCAATTTATTGATTGCGATTATTATTGCAGTGATTATTGTGCTGGCAATGAATCTGGTAGGTTCCCTGCTGGTATCGGCATTGATTATCTTCCCGGCACTTTCAGCAATGAGAATTTTCAAGAGTTTCTTCTCTGTAACAGTTTGTTCGGCTGTATTGTCCATTATTTGTTCCGTATCGGGAATTTTGATTTCTATTCTTTACGGAACTCCGGTGGGCTCAACGATTGTTGCAATTGATATTGTAGTATTTCTTCTGTGCAGTCTGATTGGAAAAATTGGAGGAAGAGCTTAATGAAGAGAAGATTGGTCAGTGTTATTTTGGGGATGGTATTTCTTTCCGGATGCGGAACGGGAAACCGTTTTGTAGATCAGGAGATTGCAAAGCAGGAGGGAGTTACCACCCGGGAAATTACAATAGAAGAAGTTACAACAGCACCGGATATCGAGGATATTCGGGAAACTGCGGTAATTGAGGATACTATTGATTTGACAAAGATGTCCTCCACCATGGTGTATTCCCAGGTCAATGATATCGTAATGTATCCGGATCAATATATTGGAAAAGAAATTATTATGGAAGGCGTTAATGGAATTTACACTGAGAGTGTTTCAGGAAAAGTATATTATTCCTGTGTGATTCAGGACGCAACTGCTTGTTGTGCCCAAGGAATCGAGTACCAACTGGCGAAAGGAAAGTATCCGAAAGACGGAGAAAAGGTTCGTGTTAAAGGGATATTTAATGTCTACGAAGAAGGTGGATATTCTTACTGCAGGTTGGAAAAGGCTAGATTGGAATAAAATGACAAATCAAGGGGTTCTTGCATTATAGGAAGAATGTGTGTATACTTGATTGGGTAGATGTGATAGAAATATGTCGAAAGAATGCCGGTGTCTACTACACCGACATTCTTTTTTCAAAATGATGATTATAAATTGTGGGAGGTTATAATGAAAGAAAAGCGAAATTCGTTTTCAGGAACACTTGGCTTTATTCTTGCTGCTGCAGGAAGTGCAGTGGGATTGGGAAATATTTGGAGATTTCCTTATCTGGCAGCAAAAGATGGTGGTGGAGTGTTTTTAATTGTTTATATTATCCTCGCTTTGAGTTTTGGTTTTACACTTTTGGTATCTGAAGTGGCAATCGGAAGAAAAACAAAGCAGAGTTCGCTGACCGCTTATGGAAAGATTGATAAGCGATTTAAGATTGTGGGATTATTTTCTGCTATTGTTCCGTTTATGATCTTGCCATATTACTGCATTATTGGTGGTTGGGTACTGAAATATACAGTTGCATTTACTACAGGAAGAGGTATAGAGACAGCAGGTAAGGAATACTTTAGCGGATTTATTACCCAGCAATATGCACCGATTATTTTCACGGCAATTTTTATGATTGCTACTGCTTTTGTTGTGTTCCGCGGTGTTAACAAAGGAATTGAATCTATGTCAAAAATATTGATGCCGATTCTTTTCTTTTTAGTTATTGGAATCGCTATCTTTGGTGTGTTTACAAAGGACCCTGAATCCGGAAGAACCGGAGTTCAAGGATTAAAGGTCTTTCTGATTCCTGATTTTGACGGGATTACAGCAAAAGGGTTCTTTATGATTGTGATGGATGCCATGGGACAGCTCTTTTATAGTATTAGTGTTGCCATGGGTATCATGATTACATATGGTTCATATGTGAAAAAAGAAGATAATTTGATGGGTGCGGTGAACCAGATTGAATTTTTTGATACTATTGTTGCTGTTTTGGCAGGTATCATGATTATTCCGGCAGTTTATGTTTTCATGGGACCGCAGGGAATGACCAAGGGTCCGGGACTGATGTTTATTGCCATTCCAAAGGTCTTTGAAGAAATGGGCGCGGTTGGACAGATTGTTGGAGCATTGTTCTTTATTATGGTATTGTTTGCCGCGTTGACTAGTTCAGTTTCTGTGTTGGAAGCAGTTGTTGCCAGTCTGATGGATAAATTTAAGATTTCCAGAAGAAGAGCAACAATTATTGAAACAACCATAGCTTTAGTGATTGGAGTTATCATTTGTTTGGGATACAATCTTCTGTATTTTGAAGCAAAGCTTCCGAACACTCCGAAAGATGGCAGCGCACAGCTGTTAGACATTTTTGATTACATTTCAAACAATATTCTGATGCCATTAGTTGCCATCGGAACCTGTATTTTAATTGGATGGGTTGCTAAGCCAAAATATGTCATTGATGAAGTTACCAGAAATGGTGAACAATTTGGTAGAAGAATTCTTTACACCATTATGGTTAAAGTGATTGCGCCGATTTTACTTGTACTTTTATTATTGGGAGCTTTTGGAATTATATAGACAAAATTCTCTAAAGATGTCATACTATTGTATTAGGAGACATCGTGTGAGATGTTTAATCTTTACGCCTTGTTTTTACAAGGCGTAAAATTTTTATAAAGAGAGGTTTTATTATGAATATTCGTGAAGAAGCACATCAGATGAAATTAATTTCCCCAAAGCTTGCTGCAACAAGTAATGAGGAGAGAAACGAAGCGTTAAGAATGGTAGCGAAGGCATTGGAAGCAAAGAAGGATGAAATCTTTGCAGCCAATCAGATTGACCTGAAGAATGCAAAGGAGAATGGAATTTCTGATGCAGTATATAAACGATTGAAATTTGATGAAGGAAAACTGAAATCAGTTTTGGAAGGATTGGACCAGCTTACAAAGTTGGAAGATCCTGTAGGAAAAGTGATTTTTGAAAGAGAATTGGATGAAGGGCTGGTGCTTAATAGAATTTCCTGCCCAATCGGTGTTATCGGTGTTATTTTTGAGGCACGTCCAGATGCATTGGTTCAGATTTCTTCTCTTTGTATTAAGAGCGGAAACTGTGCGATTTTAAAGGGCGGTAAAGAGACCGTAACAACAAACAAGGTATTGTTCCGGATTATTAATGAAAGTGTCATTGAAGCAGGACTTCCAAAGGGATGTCTTCTTCAGGCAGAACTCCATAATGAAATCGATGAATTGCTTCAGTGCGAAAAAGATGTAGATTTGTTAATTCCACGTGGGTCCAATGCATTTGTTCAGTACATCATGAACAATACAAAGATTCCAGTCATGGGACATGCGGATGGAATCTGCCACGTTTATGTGGATGAAGATGCGGATTTTGAAAAGGCAGTTCCAATTGTTGTGGATGCAAAAATTCAGTATACCGCTGCCTGCAACGCAGTGGAAACATTGTTGGTAAACAGAAAGATTGCCGGTGAATTTTTACCAAAGGTAGCAAAGGCATTGGAAGATGCCGGAGTAAAACTTCGCGGAACAAAAGAAGTTGCCGGATTAATCAATGCAGAAGAAATGGGAGAAGATGAATTCAATACAGAATATCTGGAATTGGTTCTTTCTGTGAAATTAGTGGATGGTGTGGAAGAAGCAGTGGACCACATTAACAGATTCGGATCTCACCATACAGATGCCATTGTGACAGAAAACAAGGAAACTGCTGAATACTTTATGCAGATGGTTGATTCTGCGGGAGTATACCAGAACTGCTCCACTAGATTTGCTGACGGATTCCGTTATGGATTTGGTGCGGAAGTAGGAATCAGCACAAGCAAAATTCATGCCCGCGGACCGGTTGGTTTGGAAGGATTGATGACATATAAATACAAACTCTACGGAAGCGGACAGATTGTAGATGATTATGCAACGGGAAAGAAGAGTTTTCATTTTAAAGACAGATAGTTAGGAGAACAGAGGTATGGAACAGAAAAGACCGTTAAACAGAAAGCGATTTGACTCCGGTCAGAGCGCAAAAGTTTCAAAACGAGGAGAAGGTTTAGGAACCGGTCCTGTGGGAAAGCGAACAAGCAGCAGTTCTTCTGGGCACAGTAGCAGTGGAAGAGGAATGACCCGTGCAGGTGCAGCCGGCGGTGGAGGTATCGGCATAATTGCCATTCTCTTTATCCTTTTTCAGATTTTCGGCGGTTCTCTGGGAGGAGATTCTTCCCTTTCCAGTTTGGGAAATATGACTTCTCTTTCGGGAGATTATGGCGGAAGCAATGCCAGCATGAGTGCGGTGAATACTTCCGTTGCCAGCGGCAGCAGAGCAAAGAGAACTGTTGTCAAAGGAAATGGTCAGGACAACCATACCATAATGGTTTATATGTGCGGAACGGATTTGGAATCAAGAAGCGGAATGGCCAGCAATGATTTGGCTGAAATGGCTTCTGCAACTCTTTCCGAAGACGTGAATGTGATTGTTTACACCGGTGGATGTAACAAGTGGAAATCCGGTATCAGCAACAAAACAAACCAGATTTATCAGGTGAAAAACGGAAAACTGAAATGTCTGGTGGAAAATGACGGAAATAAATCCATGGTAGAGGCATCGACCTTAACCGGATTCATCAAATGGTGTAACGAAAAGTATCCGGCAAACAGAAGAAGCCTGATTCTCTGGGATCATGGCGGCGGCTCTGTTACAGGATACGGATATGATGAGAAAAACGGGAAAGGTTCTTCCATGACTCTTTCCAAAATTAATACAGCACTGAGAAGTGCAGGAACAACCTTTGATTTTATCGGATTTGATGCCTGTCTGATGGCAACGGCAGAAACCGCATTGATGCTTGATAAATACGCGGACTACATGATTGCTTCAGAAGAAACGGAGCCGGGAATTGGTTGGTATTACACCAACTGGCTGACAAAACTGTCTCAGGATACTTCCATGGAAACAACGTCTATTGGAAAAAATATAATTGATGATTATACCAGTCAGTGCCAGAAAAAATGTCCGGGTCAGAAAACAACCTTGTCGATTATCGACTTGGCAGAATTTTCGAACACCGTGCCGTCGGCATTAAAGGGATTTTCAAGTTCTATCAGCGAGAAAATTGCAGCAAAGAAATATTCCGATATTTCTGATGCAAGAAATTCTACCAGAGAATTTGCACAGCGTTCCAAGATTGACCAGATTGACCTGGCAGATATGGCAGACAAAGTAGGAAGTGAGGAAGCCAAGGCGTTAAGCAAGGCAGTGAAAAATGCTGTGAAGTATAACAAGACGTCTTCCAACATGACAAATTCCTACGGCGTATCCATTTACTTCCCGTATAAGAAGACATCTTATGTGGACAAGGCATGTCAGAACTATGAAGCAATCGGATTGGACAGCGAATACAGCAAATGTATTAAGCAGTTTGCGGCAGTAGAAACCACAGGACAGATTTCTGCCGGAGGAAGTTCTTCGCCAATAGGAACCCTTTTAGGTGGAAGTACTTCCGATGCATCCTTTGATGTGGGAACTATTATCGGGATGCTCTCCGGATTTACAAGTGGCGCAGACCGTAACATTACAATTTCCGGATTAAATACGGGAAATACAAATTTCTTAAAGGATTGTGATTTCTCCGAAAATGAATTGGCTGAAATTGTTGCGGCAAATCATTTACAGGAATCCGATTTCAAATTTAAAGACGAAGACGGAGAAAAAATCCTTCACCTGAGTGAAGACCGGTGGAAGTTGGTGCATTCCGCAGATCAGAATCTTTTTGTCTATGATGGCTCCGGCTATATGGACATGGGATTAGACAATGTCTTTGACTTCACAGAAGACGGAGATATGATTGCTTCCACCGAAGCAACATGGCTTGGCATCAACGGTCAGCCGGTGGCATATTACCATACGGATACTACTCAGGTTGGAGAACAATATACCATTACCGGTTATGTTCCGGCACTCTTAAACGGCAACCGTGTGAAGTTGATTTTAGTTTTTGATAACGCTCATGAGAGCGGCTATGTGGCAGGGGCAGAATCAGCATATGTCCAGAATGAAACCGATGCCGTAGCGAAGAATATGACGAAAATCAAAGACGGTGACAAGATTGACTTTATTTGTGATTACTACAGCGAAGACGGAAAATACCAAGACAGCTACTATTTAGGAGAACAGATGACCGTGAATGGGGAACTGAAAATCGCCAACGTGAAGCTGGAAAATGAGAAGATAGTAATTTCTTATAAGTTTACAGATATATACAATAATGAATATTGGGCAAAGGTGAAATAGACTTAGAAAAAGAAAAGGAACGATGCGGTTTGGCGTCGTTCCTTTTTTCGGTGATTGGGAATAATATCTTGAAAAGAGTATATTTAAGTGATACATTTAATTCAGAATGATTTTAATAAAAACGAACTGAATAAAAATAACGAAGAAAAAATGTAAAATCAAAAAATAAGTAAAGTTTAAAATTCTCTTGACGAATAACCAAAAACGTCGTAGAATATGAAGCGGGTTAGGGTGGCCTAACCCGTTCTTTAAAACCAACGGTTAGTCAAAACTAATAATAAATAGTAGAGGCTAATCTAAAATAGTCACAACAAACAAAGGAGATGTTTATGATGCCTTTAAGACTAGCAGATCCGGGGGAGACAAACATTATTAAAAGAGTCAGCGGAACTCCTGAGGTGAAAAAACATTTAGAAGATTTAGGATTTGTGGCAGGCGGTGAAGTGTCTATCATTTCAATGACGGCTGGAAACATCATTGTGAATGTAAAGGAATCCCGCATTGCTATCAGCGAAGAAATGGCAAACAAAATCTATGTTTAATAAAAAGGAGAACAAAATGAAAACATTAAGAACCACAAAAATTGGTGACACGGTTAAAGTTGTGAAATTACATGGCGACGGTGCTGTCAAAAGAAGAATTATGGATATGGGGATTACAAAGGGTGTAGAAGTTTTTGTGCGTAAAGAAGCACCGCTGGGCGACCCGATTGAAATTACCGTACGAGGTTATGAACTTTCTATCAGAAAAGCTGATGCAGAGATGATTGAAGTGGAATAGTGAATGTTCCGGATGAAATATGTTAAAAGAGAGGAAGAGATTATGGAAGGAAAAATAAGGATTGCACTTGCAGGAAATCCGAATAGTGGTAAGACCACATTGTTTAATGCGTTAACCGGTTCCAATCAGTTTGTTGGAAACTGGCCGGGGGTTACAGTTGAAAAGAAAGAGGGAAAATTAAAAAAATATAATGATGTAATTGTAACAGACTTGCCGGGAATTTATTCCCTGTCGCCGTATACTTTGGAAGAAGTGGTTGCAAGAAATTATCTGATTGAGGAGCGTCCGGATGTCATCCTGAATATTATTGATGGTACTAACTTGGAACGTAATTTGTATTTGACGACACAGCTTGTTGAGCTGGGAATTCCGGTTGTTATTGCAATCAATATGATGGACATCATTCGAAAGAATGGTGACAAATTAGATACTGAACAGTTGGCTGTTCAGTTAGGATGCGAAATTGTAGAAATTTCTGCTCTGAAAGGAACAGGAATTGAAGAAGCTGCTAAGGCGGCAGTTCAGGCTGCGAAAGGAGCAAAGACAATTCCACAGCATAGTTTTAGCGGTGCAGTGGAACATGCCCTTGCACATATTGAAGAAGCTGCTGTGCATAATATGCCGGAAGAACAGCAGCGTTGGTATGCCATCAAAATCTTTGAACGGGACGAAAAAGTTCTGGAGAAAATGAATCTGGATGCCAAAACTTTAGAGCATATTGAAAAAGATATTCAGGCAGCTGAAAAGGAATTGGATGATGATGCAGAAAGTATTATCACCAATGAACGTTATGTTTATATCGCATCGGTGCTGAAGGGATGTTACAAAAAGAAGAATAAAGGAAAATTGTCGCTATCTGATAAGATTGACCGTGTTGTTACAAACCGTTTTGCAGCACTTCCGATTTTTGCTGCTGTCATGATTCTGGTTTATTATATTTCGGTTTCTACTGTAGGAAGCTGGGCAACCGATTGGGCAAATGATGGTTTGTTCGGTGGTGATGGCGATGGCTGGCACTTATTTGGAATCGGCACTTCAGAGTATGAAGACGCAGAAGCAAAATGGGCAGAAGAAACTGTCTTTGTGGATGACGTAAAAGTAGTTCTGGATCAGGCGGCCAAGGATGACAAGGTTGTTGGCGTTGATGATTTGCTTGGGGCTTTTGAGGAAAAAGATTTTGGCGCCTTTGATGAGGCCTATGGAGCTTACGGAGAGGACTTGGCTGAAAATGGATACGACTTAGATGCTGCACTCCCATTAGATGAAGAAGGTGAATGGGACGGCGCTCCGGATTCAGCAGATTATGGAGTATGGATTCCGGGAATCAAGACCGCGGTGGCAAACGGATTGGAGAAAATTCATTGTGCAGAATGGCTACAGGGATTGGTTGTAGAAGGAATTGTTGGCGGCGTTGGCGCAGTCCTTGGATTCGTACCACAGATTTTCGTACTGTTTATTTTCCTGGCGTTTCTGGAGAGCTGTGGATATATGGCTCGTATTGCTTTTGTCATGGATAGAATTTTCAGAAAGTTTGGTCTTTCCGGAAAGTCCTTCATTCCGATGTTGATCGGAACCGGTTGTGGAATCCCGGGAATTATGGCTTCTAGAACCATTGAAAATGAGCGTGACCGTCGTATGACCATTATGACAACTACATTTATTCCTTGTGGAGCAAAACTCCCAATCATTGCCATGATTGCTACAGCTCTGTTTGATGGCGCATGGTGGGTGGCGCCGAGTGCCTACTTCCTTGGCATGGGTGCAATTATCATTTCCGGTATTATGCTGAAGAAAACGAAGATGTTTGCCGGTGACCCGGCTCCGTTTGTTATGGAACTTCCTGCTTATCATTTACCAACGGTTGGAAATGTTCTTCGTTCTATGTGGGAACGTGGATGGTCCTTCATCAAGAAAGCGGGCACTATCATCTTGATTTCATCAATTCTGATTTGGTTGGGTTCTGTCTTTGGATGGACAGACGGAAGTTTTGGTTTTAATGCAGATATGGAATTGGCTGACAGCATTTTAGGTCACATTGGTAACGGAATTAAATGGATTTTCGCACCACTTGGCTTCAATGATGCAACAGCGACGATTGCCACCATCATGGGATTGGTAGCAAAAGAAGAAGTTGTCGGTGTATTCGGTGTTTTGGATTTCGTGGAAATGTCAAAGCTTGCAGCATACTCGTTCCTTGCATTTAACTTGTTATGCGCTCCTTGTTTTGCGGCAATCGGTGCAATTCGAAGAGAAATGAATTCTGCAAAATGGACTATCTTTGCGATATCATACCAGTGTGTTTTAGCATATGCGGTTTCTCTGGTAATCTACCAGATTGGTTCCGCTGTAACCGGAAACATTCATCCGGTAGGCTTCGTAGTTGCTCTTGCTGCAATTGCATTTGCAGTTTACATGCTCTTTATTAAAAAATATCAGGAAGCAAAGAAACTTGATATTCAGGTGAAGACAAAGTAATATAGTTCTAAACAGATATCGGAGGTGATTCTATGATCTCTTGGATTTTAATGAATTTAGGAAACATTATTGTTTCAGCAATCCTGGTAGTTGTTGTAGGATTGGTTGTTTTCAAAATGATAAAAGATAAAAAAAGTGGGAAGTCCTCCTGCAGTTGCGGCTGTGCCGGATGCCCTATGAGTGGAAAATGTCATAAATAGTAAAAAACTCCTCAGCTTTTGTAAAGCTGGGGATTTTTTTTTATGGAGAAATGCATAGAAAAAGATGATTGCGCGGAAATCTATGCACCAATCTGTCGGGCAGGGCGAGATGTTTGCATAGAAAAAGATGATTGCGCAGAAATCTATGCACCAATCTGTCGGGCAGGGCGAGATGTTTGCATAGAAAAAGATGATTGCGCGGAAATCTATGCACCAATCTGTCGGGCAGGACGGGTTGTTTGCATAGAAAATGGCGATTGCGTGGAAATCTATGCATCAACCCGCCGAACAGGGTGGAAATACTGCATAGAAATTGAAGCTGGGGCTCTATTTTATGCATAAAGGTTAACGAAAATCAGGTTTCATTAAACATGGAAAAATGGTATAATATACAACTAGATGAGGTTTAAAGTACGGTGATAAAAATGGACGAATTAGTTAGACGATTAAAGACAGGAAATATCAAGATTATTTTTCGGGAACAGACCGATGACGGATTGGTTCAGCTCTTTCGCTACGTGTTTGTAGGAGGCTTTGCTTTTGTGGCGGATTGGGGAACCATGGTGCTTGGTGTAATGGCAGGGATGAATGAATATGTGGCAGTGGCTGTTGCATTTATTGTGGGGCTGATTGTAAATTTCATTCTTTCCAAGTGGCTGGTGTTTCAGGAAAAATCTGAGAAGACTAACGCGGTAGGTGAGTTTATTGCCTATGGCGTGATTGGCGTACAGGGACTGCTCTTTACGGAATTACTGATGTTCGTTCAGTTAGAGTGGCTGGGAATTCACTATATGATAGCGAAAGTGATTGCGGCTGCAATCGTATTGTTGTGGAACTTTATTGCAAGAAAAGTACTATTATATCAATAGACATACTTTTATAAAAAACAGAAAAGAAAGGAGTTTTAATTATGGGTTTAATTAAGGCAGGATTAGGTGCTCTTGGAGGCACATTGGCAGATCAGTGGAAGGAATTTTTCTATTGTGAAGCAATTGATAAGGACGTACTGGTTGTAAAAGGAGAAAAGCGCGTTGGAAACCGTTCTTCCAATACAAAGGGATCAGATAATGTAATTTCAAATGGTTCCGGTATTGTGGTAGCTGACGGACAGTGTATGATCATTGTGGAACAGGGAAAAATCGTAGAAGTTTGTGCGGAACCGGGTGAGTTTACATATGATACAAGTCTGGAACCAAGTATTTTCACAGGCTCATTAAAGAAATCTATTATTGAAACTTTCAAACAGGTTGGAAAGCGTTTTACATACGGTGGAGAACCTGGAAAAGATCAGAGAGTTTATTACTTTAATACAAAGGAATTAATTGATAATAAGTTTGGTACACCAAATCCGATTCCGTTTAGAATTGTTGATAGAAACATTGGATTGGATTTAGACAGTGCAGTACGTTGTTCCGGTGTATATTCCTATAAGATTACAGATCCGCTGTTGTTCTATACCAATGTATGCGGAAATGTATCAGGAGAATATCGCAGAGATGAAATTGACGGACAGTTGAAGACAGAATTTATCAGTGCTCTTCAGCCGGCATTTGCAAAATTATCAGGATTGCAGATGCGTCCGAATGAAATTCCGGGACATGCAGAAGAATTAGCGGAAGCAATGAACGAAGCTTTGAGTCAGAAGTGGGGAGAATTAAGAGGTCTGGATGTAATTTCCATTGCAATGAATCCAATTACTCTTCCGGAAGAAGATGCAGAAGCAATCAAGCTTGCTCAGCGTAACGCAATGCTTCGTGATCCGAATATGGCAGGTGCAACATTAGTTGGTGCACAGGCCGATGCAATGAAAGCAGCTGCAGAAAACTCCGGTGGTGCTATGACCGGATTTATGGGAATGGGAATGGCACAGAATGCAGGAGGAAACAATGCACAGGCATTGTTTGCAATGGGACAGCAGCAGGCACAGACACAGCCTCAGCAGCAGGCAGCACCGGCAGGTGATACATGGTTATGTACTTGTGGTGCTACAGCAACAGGAAAGTTCTGTTCTCAGTGTGGATTGCCAAAGCCGGCACCGGCACAGTGGACATGTTCCTGTGGAACAGTAAATACAGGAAACTTCTGTACAGAATGCGGAAAGCCTAGAGGATAAGAAACAGAGGATATGGGCGTGCTGTCACGCCCATATATTTTTATAGAGAGAAAAACGAAAAGGATGGTGGAAAAATGCCCTCTTTGTTAGAATACAAATGCCCTAATTGCGGAGGGGCAATAGAATTTAATACGGAATTGCAGAAGATGAAGTGTCCGTATTGTGACACGGAATTTGATGTAGCGGGAATGCAGGAATATGACCAGGAACTCCAGCAAGATGAACCGGATCATATTCACTGGGATGTCTCAGCAGGGGCGAACTGGACGGAAGATGAAGCTTCCGGAATGCGGTTATATGTTTGTGAGTCCTGTGGTGGAGAAATTGTAGGGGATGCAAATACCGCGGCAACAACCTGTCCGTATTGTGACAATCCTGTTGTAATGATGCAGCAGTTTACCGGAGTATTGAAGCCGGATTATGTGATACCGTTTAAATTGGATAAGGAAGAAGCAAAGCAGGTATTGCGCGATTTTTACCGCGGAAAAAAATTGCTTCCGAAAACATTTAAGGATGAAAATCATATCGATGAAATCAAAGGAATTTATGTTCCTTATTGGCTGTTTGATGCTGATACGGAAGGAAAAGTCCGTTATAAAGCGACCAGGGTAACCGGTCATTGGAGTGACAGCAAATACAACTATACGCAGACCAGTGTGTTTTCCATTGTTCGAGAAGGAAAACTGCAGTTTGCAAATGTGCCGGCAGACGGGTCCTCCAAAATGGCAGATGATATGATGGAATCACTGGAGCCGTTTTATTTTTCAGATGCAGTAGATTTTCAGACCGCATATCTGGCGGGCTTTTTTGCAGACAAGTATGACGTTTCATCGGAAGACAGCATCGAGCGTGTCAACCAGCGAATGAAACAGAGTACGGAAGATACTTTTAAAAGTACGGTAACCGGTTATGCTACGGTCGAAACGGAGTATAGCAGTATCCATGTGGAAAACGGAAAAGCAAAGTATGCATTGTACCCGGTGTGGATGCTGAATACAAAATGGAAAAATGAACGATTTACCTTTGCAGTCAATGGACAGACCGGAAAAATTGCCGGTTCATTACCGGTGGATTGGGCTGCCTTTTGGCGTTGGTTTGCAGGAATTACAGTAGGCGTAGCAGTGCTTGCCTACATGGTGATGTATATTTTCCTTCGATAAAGAGAGAAAAGGAGACGAAAATGAAAAATAAAATTTCAAAAATTCTGTCGATTACTGTGTTATACATGATTTGTTTTCTCTTTATTACAGGAATTACAAATCAAAGCGTACATGCAGAGAACAGAGAAAAACTGGTGGATGATGCAGGGCTTCTTACCGTTTCGGAACGGGAGCATATTGAAGCGCTGTTAACAAAATACAGTGAAGAAAATCAATTTGATATTGTGATTGTTACGACCCCGAGTTTTACCGTGGATGGCGTCACAAAGGATCCGATGGATTTCGCAGACGATTATTTTGATTATAACGGATATGGTTATGGAGAGTCTTACGATGGTGTGATTCTTGCCATTGGAATGGAAGAACGGGATTACTGGATTTCAACCTGCGGATTTGGAATTACGGCCATGACAGATGCAGGGATTGAATATATCAAAGAGCAGATACAACCTGATTTGACGGACGGAGATTATGAGGAAGCCTTTGAAACCTTTGCAAATATGTGTGATGACTATGTCAAACAGGCAAAAAACGGGACCCCATATGATGTGGGAAATATGCCAAAGTCAGATTTAGGATTCACTCATATTCTGATTGCATTAGGCATTGGAGCTGCAGTGGCAGCAATTTCCTGCTTAACCATGAAGGCTCAGTTAAACACCATTCGACCGAAGAATAATGCCGGCGATTATGTCGTGGAAGACAGTTTGAATATCACGAATTCATCAGACCGGTTTTTATACTTTATTACCAAGAAGACTCCAAAGTCAAGCAATAGCGGTGGAGGAAGTTCGACCCATCATTCTTCTTCCGGAAGAAGCCATGGCGGAGGTGGCGGACATTTTTAAGATAGAATATTAAGAGGAATAAAAATGGAAGGTTATAAGATTTACGGAGAACATTTGCCGCGCATGAAGGAAATCAAGGATGAAATTGATGCGCAGATACAAAAACTTCGTGCAGAAATTAAAGAGCAGCAGGGGATGGACCCTATTGAACATTGCCTGTCGCGTATTAAAACAGAAAGCAGCATGCGGGAAAAATGTCGCAGAAGAGGACTGGAAGAAACGACAGAAAATGCTTTGACGGAAATCAAAGACGCTATCGGATTTCGTATTGTATGTGCCTTTGTCAATGATGTTTATATGGTGAGAAACTATTTGACGGAACTGGATTTTTTAACGGTTATTGAGGAAAAGGATTATATCAAGAAAGCAAAGCCGAACGGATATCGCAGTTATCATATGATTTTGCAGACAAGGGACGGCTACTATATTGAAGTACAGCTTCGAACGATTTCCATGGATACTTGGGCGGCATTGGAGCATCATTTAAAGTACAAGAAAAATGTAATTGCCAACGAAGCACTCATTGTCAGTGAACTGAAACGTTGCGCGGATGAATTGGCTTCAACGGATGTCTCCATGCAGATTATCAAGGATATGATTTTCACAGAATAGACATAAGATAAAAGTATGATTGTTTAAAAAAATAGATGGAGGCCGTTATGAAATTATTATTTGCAGAAGATACAGCGGACTTAAATCGCACAGTTACAATGATATTAGAACATGAAGGATATGAAGTGGATTCTGCGCTGGATGGTGAGCAGGCGTGGAACTTTTTACAGGAAAACAGTTACGACGGCGTAATTTTGGATATTATGATGCCAAAGAAAACAGGATTGGAAGTGTTGACACAGATGCGTCAGCATCATATTTTGACACCGGTGCTGTTATTGACGGCGAAGGCGGAAGTAGATGACCGGGTTGCGGGACTGGATGCCGGAGCGGATGATTACCTGGCAAAGCCGTTTGTCATGAAGGAATTGTTGGCAAGGGTTCGTTCCATGATTCGCCGAAGAGATGATTACGGTGAAAAGCAGATGCAGTACAAGGATATTTCGCTGAATGCGGAAAACTTTGCTTTGACTTCCGGAAATTCCATTCGGTTGTCGATTAAAGAATTTGCCCTAATGCAGACATTGATTGCCAATACGGAAGTAGACCTTTCCACAAAGTATATTTTGGAACATGTCTGGAATGGCGAAGAAGCAGATGAAAACACAGTGTGGTTGTATATTTCCTATTTGAAAGGAAAACTGAGAGCAGTAGGATCGGTCGTGGATATTTCCGGCGAAAAAGGCGGAAGTTTCCGACTGATTACCGGATAAAACGGAGGGATTCCAATGAACACGGCAGCGATTAAACAATTAAGAAGAAAATTTATTTTTGTTGCAATGATTTCATTGTTTATGGCAATGGTGTTTATCAGTGCCATGATTAATATTGCAAACTTTAATACTTCTAAAATAATGATCCGCCAGGTAATGAATCACATTATTGAAAATGATGGGGAATTGGACATGCGAGCAGATAATTACAATAATTCTCTGAAGCAGGGAACCGGTTTCTCCGATGCATTTCGTTTGAACTACGGAAGATATCAGTACTATTCCTGCATTTTTGATGATGACGGAAATCTGATTAAATACATTAACAAAATAGAAGTTAATGAAATTGACGATGCGACAATTCAGTCCTATGCAAAAAAAGTGGTAGAGAGCGACAGGGAAATGGTGCGTTATGGAACCTACTATTTTATGAAGGGAGAAACTTCCACGCACGAAGCGATAGTTGTGGTGTTGGACGCCACCAATGAAATTACTGCGATTACACGATTGGCGTATTGGACCGTGGCAATTTGCCTGGTAGGATTGTTGATTACATTTTGTCTGGTATGGATTTTCTCCAAGAAACTGATTCAGCCGGAAATCGAGAATGCGAAACGGCAGAAACAGTTTATTACTAATGCCAGTCATGAATTAAAGACTCCGTTGGCGGTGATTCGTGCCAATGTCGAAACGGAAGAAATTCTGAATGGCGAAACGGAACTTTCAAAATCGACCATTAAGCAGATTGATCATATGAATGGGTTGATTCAGAATTTGGTTATGATTGCCAAGGCGGATGAAAGTGAAGATAAAAAAGTGATGGCCTATGAAAATGTATCGGATATTGTGAGAGAATCGGTGGAACCTTTCGAAGCAGTTGTTCATCAGGAACATCTGTCGCTGGATGTAGCCATTGAAGAGAATGTTCATGCTATTGTTGATGGAATGAAAATTCGACAATTAACAACGATTTTGGTAGATAATGCCATAAAATATTGTGATAATGAGGGTATAATTAAAGTAAACCTTTCTTCGGCAAAGAAGGGGAAAGGAATGATTTTAAAAATCTCCAATACCTATGCAGAAGGAGCAACGGTAGATTATAAGCGTTTCTTTGATCGTTTCTATCGACAGGACAAAGCTCATAATATCGACCGTGGCGGATATGGAATTGGACTTTCTATTGCAGAGAGTATTTGCAGACAGCATTTGGGCAATATAAAGGTAGAATGGGCAAATGGAGAAATTACATTTGTCTGCAAGATTTTATAGGATTGAAAAAGGACTGGAGAATAGTGGAGGGAAGAAAATTGAAGATTGTGTTAGCATCCCAGTCACCCAGACGAAAGGAATTGTTAGGTCGTTTGGGAATTGACTTTGAGATTATTACGTCAGATGTGGATGAGAATATTGATGAAACAGATGCAGAAACTTTGGTGGAAGAATTATCTTTCCGCAAAGCCATGGATATTACAGAACGGTTGGTTTCCGAAAATCCGGAACAGGACTATCTGGTAATCGGTGCGGATACGGTTGTTGCTGTGGAAGAGGAAGTGATGGGGAAACCTGCTACCCGGGATGAAGCTTTTGCCATGATTCAAAATATTCAGGGAAGCAGCCATTTTGTTTTTACCGGAGTAACGGTTATGCTGTTTCGAAAAGAAACCCAGCGCATAATGCGCTCTTCTTTTGTGGAAGGAACGCAGGTTACGGTATTTCCAATGTCGGAAGAAGAAATTTGGGAATATGTGGATACGGGAGACTGCATGGATAAAGCAGGTGCCTACGGAATTCAAGGGGAATTCGGCAAGTATGTGGAAATGATTTACGGTGATTACAACAATGTGGTTGGATTGCCAATCGGAAGATTAAATCAGGTGTTAAAAGGACTAATCAAATGAAAAAGAAAGATAAAACCAATGTAATGCGTGTCTTGGACAGCAAGAAAATCACGTATACGGAACATTATTATGGAGATACAGATGCCATCAGTGGGATGGAAGTAATTGAAGCTTTGGGACAGGAACCGGACAGAGCTTATAAAACGCTAGTAACCACAGGAAAAACCGGAACACATTATGTGTTTATGGTTCCGGTGGCAGAGGAACTGGATTTGAAGAAGGCAGCAAAGGCTGTGGGAGAAAAGTCCATTGAAATGCTGAAATCAAAAGAATTGCTGGGATTGACCGGATATATTCATGGGGGATGTTCTCCTATTGGAATGAAGAAATTATTTAAGACAATGATTCAGAACGGAGCAGATCAGCATGATACTATTATGTTCAGTGGTGGAAAAATAGGATTTCAGGTGGAGCTGGCGTTTGAGGATTTGAAGAAAGTTGTGCCGGTTGAAATGGCAGACATCTGTAAGTAGAAAAATATGAAAAAAATAGCAACGATATATACAGATTTCCCTACAAAGTTTGGAATTCCCAGACAGGGAAATCTGGTAGAAGAATTAAAAGGAAAAATTATATTTGAAGAGGAATACCGGAACCGGGAAGCATTCCGCGGATTGGAAGATTTTTCTCATCTTTGGCTTCTATGGGAATTTTCGGAAAACAAGGAAGCCGGATGGACACCGACTGTTCGCCCACCGAAGTTGGGAGGGAATGTTCGGAAAGGCGTTTTTGCTACACGTTCTCCCTTTCGACCAAATCCCATTGGACTGTCCTGTGTGAAGCTGGACCGGATTGAATTCTCCAAGGAGAAGGGACCAATACTGCATGTGGCT
The DNA here is from genome assembly GCA_016292095.1 of Eubacterium sp. GTDB lineage: Bacteria > Bacillota > Clostridia > Lachnospirales > Lachnospiraceae > Eubacterium_G. Next base: position 32,499 of record JAEFAB010000053.1, read on the forward strand.
GGCGCAGATCTGGTAGATGGAACACCGATTTTTGATGTGAAACCGTATTTACCATATGCAGATTCTATTCCTGATGCAGCAAATGGATTTACGCAGAAAACCAAGGACAAGAAACTTTCAGTGGAATTCCCGGAAGAACTTCGGAAAATAGTTCCGGAAGGAAAAGAAGCTGCATTGATGAAAGTGTTGGAACTGGACCCGAGACCGGGATATCAAAGTGATGAAACCCGGGTTTATGGATTTTCCTTTGCAGGGGTTGAAGTAAAGTTTGTTGTGGAAGAAGAAAAAAGAGCGAAAGTAATTGCCATAGAGAAGTAGATAAGGAAGAGTGAAAATCAATGTTATGACATTATTTTTGCTCTTTTCCTTATGTTGACAGTCATTCTGTCCTATGGCAAAATAATACTGCGAATTCGAATGAAAGGAATTATTAGATGAATTTCAAAATGCAACTGATGAAGGCGTGGAATACCCTGACGGATAAACTGTCTGTGTTTTTTCCGATAATGGATCAGGTATTGGCATGGCTAAGAAAATATAAAAATATCTATTTGCTTATTGGACTTTTTGCACCGGAAAAGAAGTATCCGGAAACAGAAAATAAGTACCGCTATGGGATTATTATTTGTGCCAGAAACGAACGTTTGGTTATTGGAAACCTGATTGATTCAATCTATGCACAAACTTATGATCAGGATAAGATGGACATTTTTGTTGTGGCAGATAATTGTACGGATGATACAGCACAAATATGTCGAGACAAGGGATGTATTGTCTATGAACGATTTGATCAGGTACATGCCCGAAAGGGTTATGCCATGGAATTTTTGTTTGATCGAATTATAGAAGACTATGGGATTGATAGTTATGATGGATATATTGTTTTTGATGCGGATAACTTATTGAATCCTACTTTTGTTGAGGAATTGAACAAGGCATTTGATACCGGTGTGGGAATTGCAGTAGGTTATCGAAATACAAAAAACTTTGATACGAATTTTATTTCCGCCGGATATGGAATTCATTTTTACCAAAGCGTGGTGGCATATCATCGTCCGAGAGCATGGTTGGGAATTAGTACACATATTGCCGGAACGGGATTTGTAATTGCCTCCAGATTGCTAAAGGATGGTTGGCACTACACCTGTCTGACAGAGGATTCTCAGCTTACACTTAATTGTGCAGCACAAGGAGAGCGCATTGCATATTGTGAAGCAGCAGAGTTTTTTGATGAGCAGCCTTATGAAATAAAGGTTATGATGCGACAGCGAATCCGATGGATTCGTGGACGACTTTATTCCTTCTTTTCAACATTGCCTAAAACAACAAAGGGGCTCTTTTCTATTTTTGGAAAACAATCCTTGATTGTTGAGGAAGAGGAAGGAAAACGGAAAAATATTTTCTTAAGGGGATGGAGAAAAACATTGTCCTGTTATGATATGATTGTGTATGCATTCCCTAATAGTACATACTATGGACTACGTATTATCCTGTTCCCAATTCTTGCAAAAGTGATTAGTGTTATTTTGGCATTGTTTGTCGGAGAAAAGATGGGAGTGGGAGCCGGGACAGGTGCTTCTAAACCGGTATGGATGACTGCTTGGGTAATGCTAACAACTCATTGGTTTACAATTGTTAAAACAGAGCTCAGTGGTTTTATGATTATTTTGAGAGAAAGAAAAAGAATCCGTTGTTCAAAAGTGAAGTTATTTTTTTATACGTTGGTATTTCCGTGGTTTGATGCCATTGGGGCACCGTTAGCGATTATTGCACTGTTTTCAAAATCCCAATGGAAACCAATTAAACATGATGAAGCATTAACGTTAGAAGACTTACATATACAAACAGAGAAGAGGAAATAGAAAATGGAAAAGAAAAAAATTATTGCGATTATTTATCCGGTACTTATTATTCTTTTATTTTTTTCGCGCATGGCGTATAGAAATACACAGAAAAAGTATGATAGAAACAAGATGCCAAATGTTCAGATGGAAAAAGAAATATGGGAAAAGACAGACCAAAATGCGAAAGAGGCAGAGTCTCGACTGAAAGATATGGTCGATAGAACCTCACCGAACGCTACAGTGACGGATAATACCTATACCAACTCTTATTTTAATTTGACTTATACGGCGCCGGAAGGTTTCACGATTGAAACAGATGATTCTGATTATGATATGACAGCCTATGGAGGAACTACCAGTATTGCCGTCTTTTATGATGAAACTTCTCGGGAAATGTCGGTAGAAGAAGCGGTGGATGCATATAAGAAAGCAATTGAAGCATCTCTGGAAGCAAGTGCCGGAAATGACCCGGACAGCTATAAGATTTCTGAAAATGAAACCTATACCATCGGAAAAGACAAATATGTTGGTTTTTCATATCAGGTTGGTAGTGACGGTACTATCTACAGTCATGTAAAGGAATTGATGAGAATAAAAGACAAAAAGATTATTGGTATTACAATTAATGCAACCAATGATAAAGATATTGAAGAAGCACTGAAATGTTTTTCAACGAAATAAGAAAATAGGGGACCGGAATGCAAAATCAGTTTTCAAGAACCCAGCTGTTATTGGGAAAAGAGAATATGGATAAATTAGCCGGTGCCAGAGTGGCGGTTTTCGGCGTCGGTGGTGTCGGTGGATATACAGTGGAAACTCTTGCTCGTAGTGGTGTAGGAACTTTGGATTTAATTGATGATGATCAGGTATGTCTTACCAATATTAATCGTCAGATTATTGCTACCATGGACACTGTAGGAAAGAATAAAGTGGATGTGGCGAAGGAACGGGTATTGTCTATTAACCCAAACGCCACCGTTAATACATATAAGACTTTTTATTTGCCGGAAACAGCGGATCAGTTCGACTTCACCCAGTACGATTATGTAGTGGATGCCATCGATACGGTAACGGGAAAAATTCAGTTGGTGATGGCGGCAAAGGAAGCGGGAGTTCCCATTATCAGTTCCATGGGGGCAGGAAATAAATTGGACCCAACAGCTTTTGAAGTAGCGGACATTTATAAGACTTCTGTTTGTCCGTTGGCAAAAGTTATGCGTCGGGAATTGAAAAAACGTGGAGTGAAAAAACTGAAAGTGGTTTATTCCAAAGAAAAAGCGTTAACTCCGATTGATGATCGCACCATCAGTTGCAGAACAAATTGCGTTTGCCCGCCGGGAGCGGAAAAGAAATGCCTGGAACGAAGACAAATTCCGGGAAGTGTTTCTTTTGTACCGTCTGTCGTGGGATTGATTATCGGTGGAGAAGTAATCAAGGACCTGATTCAGTAAAAGGAGCCCAAAATGACCTTACAGCAATTAAAATATGTGGTGACGGTTGCAGAAACCGGGAATATCACCGAAGCAGCAAAAAGACTTTTCATTTCCCAGCCCAGCCTGACCAATTCTATTCGGGAACTGGAAAAGGAAATGCAGATTACAATTTTCAATCGAACCAATAAAGGGGTAACCATTTCCAATGAAGGAGATGAATTTCTGTCATATGCCCGACAGGTTTTGGAACAGGCAAATCTGTTGGAAGAAAAGTTTCTGAATAAGAAAGAAGCAAGACCGAAGTTTTCCGTATCCTGTCAGCATTATTCCTTCGCGGTAAATGCTTTTGTGGATTTGATTCGAACTTTTGATGCGGATCGTTACGATTTTACCTTGAGAGAAACTCAGACCTATGAAATCATAGAAGATGTGAGTCGCTTGAAAAGTGAAATCGGGATTTTGTATACCTCTTCAAAGAATGAAGAAGTATTGATGAAACTGATGAAACAGAATGAATTGCAATTTGAGGAATTGTTTGTGGCAAAGCCTCATGTCTTTATTAATTCCAATCATCCCCTGGCAGCAAAGAAAACGTTGACCTTGGAAGAGTTAGAGGACTATCCGTATCTCTCTTTTGAACAGGGTGATTATAATTCCTTCTATTTTTCCGAGGAAATATTAAGTACTTTGGACCGAAAGAAAAATATTAAAGTTCGCGATAGAGCGACCTTGTTTAATTTATTGATTGGTTTGAATGGATATACTGTCAGCTCCGGTGTGATTAGTAAAGAATTAAACGGGGAGAACATTATTGCAAAGCCATTGAAGGTAGAAGAATATATGCGCATCGGAGTGATTACACAGAAGAATGCTACCTTGAGCAGATATGGAAAAGTGTATATGGAAGCGCTGAAAAAACACATCTAAAGATTGCTTGTAAAAGAAACAATTGCATAAGTATTAAATATAAAACGGAGGTTTGAAATAGTTTTAAACTATATCAAACCTCTATTTTTATGTATTTTTCAAAGAGCACATTGTTCTCTATACTTGTTCCTAACAAAGCCTACAGGAAAAATAGGAATATAAAGGAGGATATCAATGAATAATACAGTAGTTGGTTTTCCGAGAGTGGGAAAACTGAGAGAATTGAAATTTATATCAGAAAAATATTTCCGTGGAGAAGTGACAAAAGAAGAATTGCATCAGGTTGCAAAAGAACTTCGCGCAGAACATTGGAAGTTCCAAAAGAGTGCAGGAATTAACCTGATTCCTTCCAATGATTTCTCATTCTATGACGGAGTATTGGATACGGCAGTATTGTTTCATGTAATTCCAAAAAAATATCAGGAACTGAATTTGGATGAAACAGATACTTACTTTGCAATGGCACGAGGCTATCAGGGAGAAGCAGGAGATGTTTCTGCGCTGGCAATGAAGAAGTGGTTTAATACCAACTATCACTATCTGGTGCCGGAAATCAGCGATGATACAGAAGTGAAACTGGTGGGTGAAAAACCATTTGAAGAGTATGTAGAGGCAAAGCAGTTTGGAATTCAAACGAAGCCGGTGCTGGTTGGTCCGTTTACATTCTTAAAGCTGGCAAAATATCAGGGGGAAAAGAAAGCAGCAGATTTTGCTCAGGACTTCGTGAAAGGATATGTGGAAATCCTGAAAAAGTTTGCAAGTCTTGGAGCGGAATGGATTCAGTTTGATGAACCTGCATTGGTTCAGGATCTGACTGTTGAGGATTTGAACTTATTTAATACGCTTTATACAAATATATTAAAGGAAAAAGGAACTACCAAAATTTTATTACAGACCTATTTCGGAGACCTTAGAGATTACTATCAGGAAATTGCAGCATTGGATTTTGATGGGTTCGGTTTGGATTTTCTGGAAGGAAAAGAGACATTCAACCTGATTAAGAAGTTCGGATTTCCGGAAGGAAAGGTTCTGTTTGCGGGATTGGTAAACGGAAAGAACATTTGGAAGAGTGATTACGAAAAGGTGTTGGGAACCTTGGAAGAACTGAAGAAGTATGCGAAGGAAATCGTATTATCCACATCCTGCTCATTGCTTCATGTACCGTACACACTGCAGAATGAGACTTCTTTAAAGCCGGAAGTGGAACAGTACTTTGCATTTGCTTTGGAAAAATTGCAGGAACTGCGTGAACTGAGTGTGTTAACAGAGACCGATGATTATAAAACGGAAAATAAATATCTGGAAAACAGGGAATTGTTTACAAAGGAACGTCTCTACCAAAATCCGGATGTGAAAGCACAGGTAGAAACTTTGAAAGAAGAAGACTTTATCCGACTTCCAAAGCGAAGCGAACGACAGAAACTTCAGAAGGATGCCTTAAAGCTTCCACTCTTTCCGACTACAACTATTGGATCTTTCCCACAGACCATCGAAGTGAAAAAGAACAGAACAGCATATCGTAAAGGGGAAATCGACAAGGCAGCTTACGATTGCAAGGTGAATGAATTTATTAAAGACTGCATTAAAAAGCAGGAAGAAATCGGCATTGATGTTTTGGTACACGGAGAGTACGAGCGAAACGATATGGTGGAATTCTTCGGTGAAAACTTAGAGGGCTATGTGTTCACGGAAAAAGCATGGGTGCAGTCTTACGGTACCAGATGCGTGAAACCGCCGATTATTTTCGGAGATGTGAAGAGAACGAAGGCAATCACCACATCTTATCTGGAATATGCACAGAGCCTGACAGACAAGCCGGTGAAAGGAATGTTAACCGGTCCGGTAACCATCCTGAACTGGTCCTTCCCAAGAGAAGATGTTTCTCTGAAAGAAATGGCTTACCAGATTGGAATTGCTATTCGTGAAGAGGTGCTGGATTTGGAAAAAGCAGGAATCAAAATCATTCAGATTGATGAAGCAGCATTAAAGGAAAAACTTCCGATTCGTCAAAGCGATTGGTACAGCGAGTATCTGGACTGGGCAATTCCGGCATTCCGTCTATGCCACAGCGGTGTAAAACCGGAAACACAAATTCATACCCACATGTGCTACAGCGAATTCAATGCAATTATTAAAGACATTGACAACATGGATGCAGACGTTATTTCCTTTGAAGCATCCCGTTCAAAACTGACGATTTTGGATGCCATTCAGGAAAGCAATTTTGAAACCGAAGTGGGTCCGGGTGTTTATGATATCCACTCCCCAAGAGTTCCTTCCGTAGAAGAAATTGTGGGGGCATTGGAAACTATGCTTGAAAAGATTGACAAAGACAAATTATGGGTAAATCCGGACTGTGGTTTGAAAACCCGAGGAATTCCGGAAACAGAAGCCAGCTTAATCAACTTAGTGACAGCTGCAAAAATCTTAAGAAAACAATACTAGAAATCAGGGCGGGCTTCTCGCACTGATGAAAAGAGAGGGAATTTAAATGCAAATATCAGAAGTATATAAAAAAAAGGGAAGAAGCCTGTCCTTTGAAATTTTTCCGCCAAAGAAAGATGAAGAGTTGAAGAATATTGATGAAACCTTATCGGTTCTGAGTGAACTGAAGCCGGATTTTATCAGTGTCACCTTCGGAGCGGGGGGCGGGTCAAATTGCAACCGCACCATTGAACTGGCAAAAAAAATCAAAGAGGAATATCAGATTGAACCGGTGGTACATTTGACCTGCTTGAGTTACAACCAAAAAGAAATTGATGAATTTGCAAAAGTATTAAAGGCTGAAGGGATTCAAAATGTCTTAGCGTTACGGGGAGACAGAAATCCCAATGTGCCGGAAAAGAATGATTTCCATCATGCCTCCGATTTGATTTCATATATGAAGCAGAAAGGAGACTTTTGTATTGCGGGAGCCTGTTATCCGGAATGTCATCCGGAATCCGATAACCGTGTCAGTGAAATGAGAAATCTGAAGACAAAGGTTGATGCCGGAGCAGAAGTTCTGTTGTCTCAATTGTTTTTCGACAACAATGAGTTTTATCGTTTTGTGGATGATTGCAGGATTGCAGAAATTGATGTGCCGGTCATCCCGGGAATTATGCCAGTTATTAATGCAGCACAGATTAAGAGAATGATTACGATGTGTGGTGCGTCCTTACCGGTGCGTTTCCAAAAGATTATCAGCAAATACGAGAGCAATAAAGAAGCATTGTTTGATGCAGGAATTTCTTATGCAACCAGTCAGATTATCGATTTGTTAGCCAATGACATTGATGGAATACATTTATATACAATGAATAACCCGAGAGTAGCAAGAAGAATTTGTGACGGAATAAAAAATTTAAGATTTTCGTAAGAAAGTGTTGACAGAAGAAATAAAGAGTGATATTATACCTACTAATCCGATAGGAAATATATGAGAAGGAGAAAACAGAAATGAATTTTGTAATCGAAACAGCAAAAAACAGAAAGTGTTGTATGTGTTTAGCTATGTGTCAGTGTTTTCACATGGCTTGTTGTCGTGCGCAAAAATTTATGGATGGCTCCGACTCAGAAACTGCCTTTTCCATTGTGGGCAGTTGACCTGGGATTTTATAGAGATTGATTGAAAAAGGGAGCTTTCCAAAGGGAGAGCTCCCTTTTTTGACTTTAGGAAACTTTGATGGAGGATTTGGTAGATATGAGCAGAATACAAAATACTTCCAATATTACACCAAGTCGTATCATACCGGAAAAGTTCTGTTGTAGCATACGATGTTGCAACTAAGAAATAAAGGAATGAAACGATAAAATATTTGGAGGATATAAGATGAGAAAGATTTTTAAGAAAGGTCTTGCGATTACATTATCAGCAGCCTTAATTACAGGAACATATATTACAAACAGTACTGTGAAAGCAGAAGAAAAAGTATTAGTAAAGAAAGAAGCGGTTTATCCTTGGACACCGGTTGAAGGTGGAACTACAGGAGATTACATTGCAGATTCTTATGAAGGAATTGAAAGCGGCCATGTTTTTGAATCTGTTACACAGGAAAGATTGTTGGACATTTTAGCAAGTGAAGGAAACTATTACATTATCTTCGGTGGTCCGGAACATAGCACTACTCAATCGGTACTCGCAACAATAAATGAGCAGGCTAAAGCAAACGGAATCACAAAGATTTATCATTTTGACCCATATGTAGACGGATATCAAATCGATATCACAGATCAGGATACGGTATTTAAAGGAAACAACAAATCTGTATCCGAATTATGGGACAGAATTAAAGCAGCCCTTCCGGAAAATCCGGAAATTAACAATTTCAAAGGAGAAGACACTTTACTGTTTGCCTTTGAAAATAAAGGTGGACAGAAGAAGATTACAAAATTCTTCAAACAGAAGGATGGAATCAAGGCTCCGGGTCCAAAGAATATCAGTGAAGAAATTGCAAAAGTATTCAAGGACAAAGACGGAAAAGTAGTACAGGCATCAGAACGTACAGACTTTGAGTTCTTCAGTAGAAATTACAATGGTTCTGCATCCTTCGTGGAACAGAGACAGGACCGTTCCGAAAACAGATTAGGCGCTCCGGTAGAAATTTTTACAGAAGATGAAAAGGAAAACTTCCCACTTCATCAGGTAAACTTCAATGAATTAATTAATATTCTTCAGTCTCCGGGACAGCATTACATTTTCTTTGGTACATCATGGTGCCATAATACTCAGGCTATCATCGGATCAGTTGCAAGAAAAGCACAGGCAAACGGAATTCAGACAGTTTATGTCTATGACACAACTTTAGGAAATCAGCTGACATTTGACAGTGAAGATATCAATAAAGTCGTAGGAACTTCCAGTGCATTTAATACAAGAAACAATGCTAACGCAAACGGCAACAACAATATCAGCTACCTTTACGGAGAACTTGCAAAGCTGTTAGGAAACTTCCGGACAGAAAATAACTCAAAGCAGAATAACAGTATTGCATATTATCCAAACGGTGATTTATCAGGAACCATCACATCCGTAAAACCTTGGGAAAGTGCAGAAGAAGGAACAGTTCAGAATGCCATTCGTCTTCAGCTTCCATTCTTAATCGGATATAACAAGGACGAACAGCCAAAGGTCAATAAGCAGTGGTTACATGCAAACAAGACAGAAGGAACCGAAGGAACTTATACAGAATATATGTTAGAACTTGCATGGGTACTTGGAACTGATGAGGCAAAGGCTTCCACATCATTAAGAGACGGACTTAGCCTTGTAGATTTCGCAGCAGATGCTGTCAAGGAATTAAGCACCGTATTAGGAGACAAGGAAATCGGTAATAAGTCTGAAGAAACAACAGAAAATACAACCGAGGCAACAACCACTTCCAAGGAAGATACTACTGCAAAGGCAGAGGATACTTCCAAGAAAGTGATTAAGAAAGCTTCTGTAAAGAAAGCAACAAAGAAAAAATCAGCAAAGAAAATCAGCCTTACTTTAAAGAAAGTTTCAGGGGTTGACGGTTATCAGGTAAAAGTATTCAAAAGCAAGAAAGCAAAGAAGGCATTATTTACAAAGAACATTACAAAGGAAAAAGCAACAATTTCTTCTAAGAAATTTGCTAAAAAGAAAAAATTGTTTGTAAAAGTTCGCGGATTTAAAAAGAACGGAACATCTTATCAGTACGGAGCATGGTCATCCGCAAAAGCTGTGAAGATTAAAAAATAAAGGAGTTGATTTGAGTGAGTGGTATTGATTGGCTGTCAGCTGCGGCATTAGTAGTGGTGCTGGGACTGTTTGTAGCAATATATAAATTAAAAAACAAAGTAGATTTTACAATTTTAACGTTGGGAACGTTAGTTGCCGGTGTAATCGTGGGTGTTGTCTTTAGCGGACACACCACGTGGATTACGCCAATCGGAAAGATTTATGTCAGTGTACTGAATGCATTGGTAACACCATTAATTATTGTGGCAATTATCAGTAGCATTACATCCTTATCCAACACTGCACAGTTAAAGGGAATCGGACTGAGATCCATTGTAACACTGTTATCAACCACATTGCTGTCCATTATTTTAGCATTGGGGTTAGGACTCACATTCGGTATCGGAAGAAATTCCTATCTTTCCCTGGACGGTGTGGATGCCAGTACATTTCAGGCAAAGGTGACCTCTTTTTCAGAGGTGTTAATCGGATTTTTCCCGAGAAACGTTATTTCCGATATTTCGGAAGAAAACACCATTCCGGTAATTTTATTTGCATTACTCATTGCTGTTTCATACGTTCTTGTAGCAAATAAGACACCGGAAAAGGTAAAGCCTTTTAAGGATTTTATTGAAGCATTGAAGGAAATCATTTTCAAGGCATTGGACTTCATCATCGGTTTAACACCGTATGCCGTACTTTCGTTAATTGCAACAAGCATTGGAAATGGATTAAGTAAATCAGGAATTATCTGGTCTCTGCTGGTATTATTAATTGTTTCCTTCATCGCATTTATCATTGACATCTGGTTTATTAACGGCGTGCTGATTTCCGTTTTTGCAAAATTGAATCCGGTGAAATTCTTTAAGAAAATTCTTCCGGCACAGATTATTGCATTTTCTACTCAGTCCAGCGCCGGAACCTTACCGGTGGCAACAGAAATTCTTACAGACAAAATCGGTGTGGACGGAAGCGTAACAAACGTGACCACTCCGCTTGGAACAACCATCGGAATGCCGGGTTGTGCGGGAATCTGGCCGGTATTGTTAGCCGTATACGGAATTAACGGATTACAACTTCAGTACGGAATCGGAGATTACCTATTACTTATCGTTGTGGCATTATTTGTATCTCTCGGAACCGCCGGTGTACCGGGAACAGCAACCATTACGACAGCCAGCGTGCTGACAGTGTTGGGATTACCACTTGAAATTATTGTGTTAACCATCCCGATCTCAGCTTTGGCGGATACCGGACGAACAGCAACAAACATAACCGGTGCTATTGTTTCGGCAACCATTGTGGGACGACAGGAAAACAAACTGGATGATGAAATCTTTGAAAACGCAGGAACGATTCAGACCACAGAAAAGACAGCAACTGCATAGAAAGGAGTGTGAGGAGAAATGAGAAAAAGATTATGGATTAAAAATATATTAGTAAGTGCAGCTTTAATTTCTTCCCTTGCAATTACAGAACCAATCTATGTGAAAACTGTAAATGCAGCTGAAATCGAAGACTGCGATTTGGACGGATATGATGATCATACCGGAAATCCGGTGCCATGGATTGGATTTGACTCCACTAAGGGAGAAGCAATTCCGGGGGACTGGGATCATTCCACAATTTATAAAAGTGTAAAGGCCTATCAGGATGCACACACCAAAAAAGAAGAACCAAAGGACACAGCTTCTGATTCATCGGGTAAGGACTCAAAAACTTCCGGAAGCAAAAGTTCTTCTTCCACAGGAAGTAGTTCCGGTAAAGGAAATACTTCCAATCAGTCTTCAGGAAAAACGGCAAAGGGGAAGACGGAACAGGTAAAGACCGGAAAAAGCAGTACTACAACATCCAATGCCGCAAAGAAGAACTCCAACGGAAAATCTTCAGAAGCAAAGGAAGCCGGCGAAGAAGAAACAACCACATCATCGGAAGAGACAACAGAAGTTAAAAAGGATAAAAAGAAAAAACATAAAAAGAAAAATAAGAAAGCGGCAACGAAGAACGCTAAAGGAAAATCAGCAGCGGTTAAAGCAACGGATGACGAAGAAACATCCGACGAAGAAACAGCATTAGCTGTTGGAACGTTGAAGGTGGATGAAGCAGACGGAAGCATTATTCATGCCGGCAGTAATCTGATTGTATCCGGCACGGATTTTGAAGGCAATGTCGATGGAATTGAAATTGAAATTCATTCGGATAATCATATTCTTTTGGGATATGCGAATACAGTAGAAGATGGAAGTTTTGAGTCAGAAGTTTCCATTCCGGAAAATCTTCCGGCGGGAACTCACGAAATTGCTCTGGTATATCAGGAAAATGTGATTGCAACAAAAACGATCCAGGTAGGGGCAAAAGTAGCGGACACATTCCTGGGAGCGTTAACGGTTGGATTTACAAGCCAGAACAGCGGATTGATTCCGGGACTTCTCCTTTTGGCAGGATTATTTGCAGCAGGAATTTTCACCTTAATTGGTGGTAAAGTTGTAGAAAAAACAAAAGCCTAGTTGACAAGTAGGAAATAATAAAATATAATACCTACTAAGTATATAGGAATTGTAAGAGGTTTTAAAGGAGAAGACTATGAAGATATCAAAGAAAAGCAGATACGGAATTACAGCATTGATTGATTTAGCAGTAAATTCGAAAGAGGGACATGTTGCGTTAAGCCACATTGCGGAACGTAACGGAATCTCATTACAATACTTAGAACAGGTTTTTGCCAGCTTAAGAAGAGCGGAAATTATTAAGAGCATTAAAGGTGCTCAGGGGGGATATTTATTAAATAAACCGGCCGGGGCAATTACGGTTGCCGAAATTATTGAAGCATTGGACGGAACCTATCATATTGACCACGAGGATGGCACCGGCAATTCGGAAAACCCGGCCATAGCAATCACTATTCAAACAAAAATAATTGATAAAGCAAATGAAGCGATGGATGCATTGCTTTTGAACATTACATTAGAAGACTTAGTCAATGACTATAAAAGTAATAACGAATTCAATGAACAAATGTATTATATCTAAGTAATCGTTTGATAGAAGTATTTTAGAAAAGAGAACTTTAAAGGGAATATTTAAAGTTCTCTTTAAGTATAAATTCACAGTAGGAGCATTGGTATGGCGGTTCAAAATCAATTAATTAATCAGCATATTTTAGAAGGACAGTTTGGACTGGAAAAGGAAAGTCTTCGTGTCGACGAGGGGGGATTTTTATCTCATACCCCACATCCTTTTGACGATCTTGTTCAGATTGACAGGGACTTTTGTGAAAACCAGATTGAAATTATTACCGGCGTAAATGACAGTGTAGACGGAGTTTATGAGGAATTAAGAAGTTTACATAACACTGCTGTCGAAAGGCTGTATCACCTGGAAACGGGAAGAGAATATATCTGGAATTGTTCCAACCCCCCTTATGTAAAAAGTGATGACGATATTCCCATTGCAAAATTTCACGGACATTTAAAAGGGAAGGAATTGTATCGGGAGTATCTTTCCAAAAAATACGGAAAAAAGAAAATGTTGTATTCCGGGATTCACTTTAATTTTTCCTTTACGAAAAAGTATTTGGAGCAGGCATTTGAAAAAAGTGAGGAAAAGGATTTTCGAGCCTTCAAAGACCACTTGTATCTGAATCTGGCACAGAATGTTGTCCGTTTCGGATGGTTGATTGTTTATCTGACGGCAGCCAGTCCTTTAATGGATGGTTCTTTTTTGGACTATAACGATTTGGGAAAAGATATTTTAAGTCCTTATGCTTCCGGAAGATGCAGTGAAATCGGCTACTGGAATGATTTTGTTCCGATTTTGGATTATTCCAACTTGGCATCTTATACAGACAGTATTCAGGAGTATGTGGATTTGGGACAATTAAAAGCAGTAGGTGAATTATATTATCCGGTGCGGCTGAAACCGTTAGGCGATAATTCGCTGGAAAACCTGAAGAACAAAGGAGTGAATCATATTGAACTCAGAAATATTGATTTAAATCCTTTGGCGGAAATCGGAATTCAGAAAGAAGATATTCATTTTTTGCACTTGCTGTTAGTTTATTTGAGTACCTTAGAGTTTGAAACCATTGCAGATTTTGAACAGGTGATGGCCATAAAAAATATTAAAGAAGCCGCACGATTTAATGACAAAGAAATTCTAATTGAAACCGGTTGGGATCAAAGTGAAAATATTCGAGAGTTAACCTTGCAGATTCTCAGACAGATGGAAATCTTTTTCAGTCAATTTAATTGCAAGGAAATCGAAAAGTTACTGGCATATCAAAAGAATAAAGTGGAAAACACAAAAGAGCGATATGTAAAGAAAATTATGTATGCCTTTGAAGAAGGATATGTAACACACGGATTGCATCAGTCCGAGGCATATGCCAAAAAGGTCGTAACAGACAATGTATGAAAGAAGTAGGAATGAAGAATGTGTGAATTATTTGGGTATAGTACTGAAAATGAATATGAAATCAATGAATACCTTAAAGCGTTCTTTAAGCATAGTCCGAAAAATCCCAATGGGTGGGGGCTTGCTTGTATGGATGGAAATGAGGCAATAATTGAAAAAGAACCGATCCAGGCTACAAAAAGCAATTATCTGAAGGAACGCCTGAAGCAACCGGTTCGTTCTAAGAATGTTTTTGGACATATTCGGTTTGCAACTATAGGACATGAAGAATACAGTAACTGTCATCCCCTGAGTGCGAAGGATAAATCCGGACGCCGTTGGACGGTCATTCATAATGGAACAATTTTCGATTTTGAACCGTTGTCCAAATACATCAAGGCACAGGAAGGAACTACAGACAGTGAAAGAGTCCTTTTATATATGATTGATAAAATTAATCGGACTGAGATCGAAGGAAAAAAATTAAGCGGTCGGGAACGATTTGAAATAATAGAATGCCTAATTGGAAATATGGCAAAAGGAAATAAACTGAATTTTATGATTTTTGACGGAGAGTATATGTATGTCCACACAAATTATAAAAATTCATTATATTATCTGGAAAAAGAAGGTGGTGTTCTGTTTTCCACAGAACCATTGACGAAAGAAAAATGGCACAATGTACCATTTACAAGATTGTTAGCGTATAAGAACGGAAAGCTGGTCTTTACCGGAGAAAATCATGGGCATGAGTATATAGACAGTGAGGAAAATATGCGATTTATTTTCCAAAATTTTGCGGAATTATAGAGGTTGTTTAGATGGTTAAAGAAGAAACAGTAAAACAGAAGCTGTATGAAAAAAGAATGTCATACGATATTGAAACCCGATGTATTCACGGAGATGAGAATGCACAGAAAAATCCATATGGAGCATTATCGGTTCCGATTTTCCAAACTGCGACTTTTTCCCATCCGGGAATCGGGGAAACAACAGGACATAATTACACGAGAGAAAGCAATCCTACCAGAGATGAATTGGAACGAATTGTTTCCTCTCTGGAAGGAGCGATAGATACGGTGGCGTGTTCCAGTGGAATGGCGGCAATTCGTCTTTGCATGGAATTGTTTGATTTGGGTGACCACATCATTTGTACAGACGACCTGTACGGTGGGTCCGTGCGCTTGTTTGATTCTGTGGGAAAAACTCACGGATTGGAATTTTCTTATGTGGATACTTCCGACATTGAGCAGGTTAAGGCTGCCATCAAACCGAATACAGCGGCCTTCTATATTGAAACACCAAGCAATCCAACTATGAAAGTGACGGACCTGGAGGCCATCATTAAACTGGCCAAGGAACACAATATTTATGTGGCAGTGGATAATACATTCCTGACACCGTACTTCCAGAATCCTTTGAAACTGGGAGCGGATGCAGTTATTCACAGTGGAACCAAATATCTGGGAGGTCATAACGACACTTTGGCGGGTTTTTTCTCTACCAACAACGAATATGTAGCGAATAAACTGCGTTTCTTATACAAAACCACAGGAAGTAATTTGTCGCCTTTTGATAGTTTCCTGTTGATTCGAGGAATAAAAACCTTGGGAATTCGTATGGAAAAATCGGCTGACAATGCATTAAAGATTGCAAACTGGATGAAACAACAGGAAAAAATTAAAGAAGTATACTACGTAGGACTTCCGGAACATCCGGGATACGAAATTAATCAGAAGCAGGCAAGAGGTGCCGGTAGTATGATTTCTTTCCGCGTGGACAATGCGGAAACTGCAAGACAAATTTTAGAACGAATAAAGCTGATTGCTTTTGCAGAAAGTCTGGGAGGAGTGGAGTCGTTGATGACTTATCCAATGACACAGACGCATGCAGACGTACCGGTGGAAGTTCGTGAAAGACTGGGAATTACAGATACATTACTTCGGATGTCTGTGGGAATTGAAAGTGCAGAAGACTTAATTGCCGATTTGGAGCAGGCACTTAATCAGTAAATGATGAGGGAAAGAAATGCGATACGATTTTAATCAGGTTATAGAAAGAAGAAATACAAACTCTCTGAAATATGATTTTGCAAAAGAGCGGGGCATGAGAGAAGATGCTCTCCCGCTTTGGGTGGCAGATATGGATTTTCAGACAGCACCGGAAATTATTTACCGCTTGCATCAGGCTGTGGAACATGGAATTTTCGGATATACGGAAGGAAAAGAAGCTTATTTTGAAGCAGTCAGAAACTGGTTTCAAACTTACCATTATTGGGAAGTAAAACGAAACTGGTTGATTAAGACGCCGGGAATTGTATTTGCTTTGGCAATGGCAGTCAAGGCGTACACGAAGGAAGGAGACAGTGTATTAATCCAGCAACCGGTGTACTATCCCTTCAGCGAAGTCATTGAAGACAATGGGAGAAAGCTTGTAAACAATTCCTTAAAGAATATTCAGGGACATTATGAGATTGACTTTGAAGATTTTGAAAAGAAGATTGTGGAAAATCATGTAAAACTATTCCTACTCTGTAATCCACATAACCCTGCAGGAAGAGTATGGACCCCTGCAGAATTAAAACGTATGGGGGAAATCTGTTTGCAACATCAGGTGATTATTGCCAGTGATGAAATTCATGGGGACTTTACCTATCCGGGATACCATCACACCGTTCTTTCTTCTATTTCGGAAGAACTGGCAGATATTACCGTGACCTGTACTGCACCAAGTAAAACTTTTAATATTGCAGGATTGCAGATTTCAAATATCTTTATTTCCAATGCAGAGCTTCGTAGAAAGTTCCGTAAAGAGGTCGATGCTGCAGGATACAGTCAGGTGAACACCCTGGGGCTGGTGGCATGTCAGGCGGCCTACGAAGAAGGCAGACCATGGTTAGATGAATTAAAGAATTATTTAACGGAAAATCTTGCTTATGTAAGAGATTTTCTGAAAAAAGAATTGCCGGAAGTGACACTGGTGGAACCGGAAGGAACTTATCTTCTCTGGTTGGATTTCAGAAATTTAAAATTGTCAAAAGAAGAACTGGAAGATTTAATCATCAATAAAGCAAAACTGTGGTTAGACAGCGGAGCTATTTTCGGTGAGGATGGCACCGGATATCAGCGAATTAATATTGCCTGTCCGAGAAAAACTTTGGAGCAGGCCATGAAACAATTAAAAGAAGGAATTGACCTGTGTTGGTAATTGCCAATGCAGGTTTTTTTATGACCAAAATGGAAAAGAGGTGTACCTTTTGGCAAGAAAATTTTATAATATTAAAAAAAAAATAAATTTTTTATAACATTTCCGGAAAATGACGGATTATATGTTATGAGAGGTGAACATGATAGCGCTATATTTATCCCTCATCGAGGAAGAAGAACAAAAGAATAAATTTGAAAAACTTTACTACAAATATCGGAATCTTATGTATTACATAGCCGAAGGAGTTTTACATCATTCCAAAGATAGTGAAGATGCGGTACAGGAAGCACTGATTCGAGTGGCAAAGAATATGGATAAAATCGGTGAGATCGAAAGCACTGCAACAAAAAACTTCCTAGGTATTATTACAAAAAGAGAAGCAATGAAATTATATGATAAGCGAAAAAGGTATGCGGAAATTACGGAGGCGGATTTATCAATGGAAGAGGACGGAAAGGAAATTCGCTTCTTTGACACCTATGCAGGGGGGCAAAAAGACATTCCGATTAACGAAGTCGCACAGGCGTTGGAAGCATTGCCTTATAAGTATTCATCATTAATGACATTAAAGTATGTGATGGGATATTCGGGGAAAGAAATCTCGGAAATTGCCGGAATGACAGAAAGTAATGTCAGACAGCAGTTGTTTCAAGGGCGGAAATTATTAGAGAAGATGTTGGCACAGTAAAGAAATTTATGAAATGAGTTTTCAGAGGAGAAAAATCCATGTTAAATGAAAAACTATTAGCGGAAGCATTAGCCTTAAATAATCAAAAGTTTCTGGATGAGATGCCGGAGGTTCAAAAACCACACAGGTTTTCCAATCACTTTGAGCGTCGCATGAAACATTATATCAGGGCGCAAAAAAAATATAGTGGAAAAGTTTGGATGGAAAGAACCCTTCGTTATTCCTCAACAGCTGCTGCAGTAATTCTGTGTTTCTTTACATTGAATTTTGTATCGGCAAAAGTTTTTGATGTCAGTTTATGGAATCTGATTACCGGAAGTGATTCCGGCTACACGCAACTATCATTTGAACAGAAAGAAACTTCTACGACAAAGGAGACAATTGTTGCAAAGAATTATCGGATTACGGAAATACCGGACGATTACCAGCCGGTTGAGGATGAAAGTACGGATTCAGAATGGATTCATCAGATTTTTGTATCGGATCAGGGCGACAGCATTGTGTATCTGGAAGGACCGATTACAGAAGAATTGCTGGTGGATATTGAGTCCGGAGCAAAGAATCAGCAAATGGTTGGAGACAAATCCGTTTCTTATGAAATTCAGGATGACAGTATTGTGGCATATTTTATTGATGACAAATACTATCACATGTTGACCATTGAAGGAAAAAATGCAACAATTGAAACAGTAAATCAAGTAATTGGTGCGTTGGAGGAAGTACATGAAAATGAAAAGTAGAAAGAGCAAATACATTTTATTTGGAATACTTATTCTTATGGCGTTTTGCAGTTATAAGAGTCAGTCTGTTTCAGCAGAAGAGATGGTCAGTGGAGAGACTTTAACACAGGAGGAGACAACGGAACAGGAGACAACTTCGAACAATGAACCGGAGGATACCACTTTGTTGCCTCAAGAACCGACTAACAATGAACCTGGAGAAGACATTACCAGAGAGGCAGGTGTGACAAAACCGCACAAGCCTGCCGATCATAACACCTCTGTATCAGACAAGAGCACAGCGGTTGCAAAATACAACGTTGTGAATTTTACGAAACAAAAAAAACGCAGAGCGAAAATTTATGTTTTTTCACAGGGAAAAACAAAAACCAAGAAAACAAAAATTATTGTGACGGTACAAAAAAATAAAGGTGGAAAATGGGTTAAGGTTAAGAAAATCCAAAAAGCGAAAAACAGCTTTTTCTGTACACTCAGCGAAATCATTAAAATGAAAAAGAGTGGAAATTACCGTGCAGTTGTAAAAGTGATTTATTACAGCAAAAAGAAAAAGAAGCTCGGTACGTATAAGAAAACATCAAAGACAATTTATGTATAAGATGGCAGGAGGTATTGTATGAAAACGAAAAAAGTGTGGGGAATCGTTCTGGCAATTGCTCTAAGTTGTTCGGTAGTGCAACCGGTGCCTTTAGGGGAAAGCACCGTAGTACAGGCGGCGACAAAGAAAAAAGCAAAGAAGCCGGTAATGAATAAAAAGAAGGTTACGTTAACCGTCGGAAAGAAAACAAAATTAAAGTTAAAACATGCCAAGGCAAAAAAAGTGAAATGGAAAAGCTCCAATAAGAAAATTGCCACGGTGAAAAAGGGGATTGTAAAAGCAAAACGAGTAGGAAAAGTTAAAATTACGGCAACATATCAGGGTAAGAAATATAAAGTACGGATTACAGTAAAAGCAAAAAAAACGAAGAAACAGAAATACACGTGGAAAACGGAAACGATAAGTACACTACAGCAGGGGGTAAAGCTGCTGGACTTCGCAGAGGATGGAAAGAATATTCTTTTTAGCCCGTTGTCCTTAAACATTGCTTTGGGAATGGCCACCAACGGTGCAACCAACGATGCAAAAAAAGAATTGGAGCAGTATTTGGGAAGCTCTGTAACAGATTACAACAAACATGTCGCAGCGTTAATGAAGCAATCGGAATTATCTGAATCGCTGAATCTTGCCAACGGAATCTGGTATAAGAAAGGTTATTCATTGAAATCTGCCTTTGAAAAAACAATGGGGGATAGTTACAAGGCGGAATTAAAAGCGGCTGATCTGAATCAGAATACAGTGGACGAAATTAATGCATGGGCAGATCAAAAGACCGATGGAATGATTAAAAAAATCGTTGAGGAATTGGACCCATACTCAAGAGCGGTATTGGTCAATGCACTTTACTTTAAAGCAAAATGGACCAAGCCTTTTAAGAAGTCCATGATTGAGAAAAAGGATTTTACACAGTTTTCGGGAACAAAGAAAAAGGTCGATATGATGTGTGACGAAGAATCCGTTTACTATGAAAACGACCAGGCAACCGGATTTGAAAAAACTTATGAAGAAGGAGCCTATTCCTTTATTGCGATTCTTCCGAAAAAGAAAGGAACCTTTGCGCTAAAAGATTTAAACCTGGAAGCGTTCCTGGAAACAAAGACAAAAAAATATGCGGTGGATATTGAACTGCCAAAGTTTTCTTATGATTGGAATTCGGAAGGGAAACTGGTAAAATTCCTGAAAGCGAATGGCGTTTCCACGATGTTTGACGACAAAAAAAATCCTTTGGGAAACATCCTTGAAACGATGGAAAGCATTTATGCAGATGATGTTATCCAGGCAACAAGAATCGAACTGGATGAAGAAGGAACCAAGGCGGCGGCAGTTACAGCGATTATCGCGAAAGCGACTTCTGCTCTCGAGAAAGAGAAACCGCCGAGAAAGCAGGTCTATTTGAACAGACCGTTCGCATATATGATAGTGGACAACCTGTCAGGACAGGTAATGTTTATGGGAAAAGTAGTAACAATTGAACAATAATTTCAGAGAAACGGTTGGGAGAAAAATCCCGACCGTTTTTTGTTGCACGAAGGATAGCGGTATGCTAAAATATAAATCGATTATGGGTATCTGTGCCCTGATAAAAAAACAGAATTGATAAGGAGTCTTTTTTATGCTTAATAATGAAAAAATCATACTAATGACAAAGTTATCATTGTACGAGCAGAAAAATCAAAAATCGCAGATTAGCACTAGTAAGTATTTTAAAGGGGATTACGTGTCATTAAAGATGATTAGTTCCTTTGTCTATATTACGATTGCATACCTGATGGGTCTGGCAATTACCGTTCTTTATGCAGCGGATAAATTACTTGCATTCACATCTACTACCGGTGTCTTTACAAATCTGGTAATACTGTTGTTTCTGATTTATGTAGTGGTTGTTACTTTGTATATGACGTTCTGTCATGCGTTTTATTCTCATAAATTCAGACAAACCCGAAAGAAACTGAATGAGTATAACGGAGATCTGAAAACCTTACATAGAATTCAGGAATTGGAATATGACGCAATTATTGATGAACTGGAAGAACAGGAACAGGAGGAAACACAGTGGTAAAGATATTGGAATTTAAGGAAAAACTGAAAAACTTCTACGCTGAGCGAGAAGTATATATGAGACCAATCTTAAAGTTTATAATTTTGTTTATTTCCCTTGCGACAATTAAGTACAAGTTTGATGTAAGCAATGCAGTAAGCTCATGGGTAATTATTTTAGGAATGTCTGTTGTGTTTGCATTCCTTCCATGGTCTTTGGTTGTAACAGGAATTATGGCAGTCATTATGATGGACATCTTTTCGTTATCCATGGAATTGGCAGCTTTTGTATTGATGTTAATTGTAATTATGATGGTGCTGTTTTTCCGGTTTGCACCGGAACAGGGACTGTTCCTGATTTTGGTACCGCTGGCATTTTTCCTGAAAGTGCCGTATATGATTCCGATTGCAGCAGGATTGCTTTTTGCACCGACTTCCGTCGTTTCTGTTTCTTTTGGAACATTGATTTATTATATTATTACGATTATTAGTGCCAACCGTGAGGCATTGTCAAATATCTCCTTGGGAGAAAGTACATCCACCGGAAGTTTTGCAGTAGTGAATTTACTGGCTCATGATGTGGAAATGTATCTGGTTATGGTATCCTTTGCCGTAACAATTTTGGTTGTTTATTTCACAAGAAGATTATCCATCAACAATTCCTGGATGCTTGCTATTGTATCCGGTGGAATTTTGGATTTTGTTCTGATTCTTGTGGGAAGTATTGTATTAAAGGTTGATTATTCCAATTTCTGGTTGATTTTGGGAACAGTCATTTCTTTAGTATTAATGTACATTCTTCATTTCTTTGTGTTCTCTGTAGACTATTCCAGAACAGAGCATACACAGTTTGAGGATGATGAATATTATTACTACGTTAAGGCGGTGCCAAAGATTAATGTAATCGCACCGGAAATGAACGTTAAGAGAATTAACGCTCAGAGAAGAAAGAAAAATGCATCAAAAGGGAAATAATATGTAGTCCCGTTACGTTATAAAAAGAAAGGAGAGATGCCGGTGAATGCAATTAGAAGCTATCTGGAAAATGTTTTCAATAAATATTTTTCTGTGCCAACGTTAGATTTTGGCGATGTCATTGAAATTATTTTGATTGCCATTCTGTTTTACTATATCTTTTTGTGGTTCAGAAAAAGCAGGGCATGGTCTTTATTAAAGGGAATCTCTTTTCTTTTGATTATTATGGTGGTGGCAGGCTTATTAAACCTGTCAACGATTGTATGGCTGATTAATAAGACCTTAAGTGCCGGTATCATTGCGCTGGTTATTATTTTCCAACCGGAACTGCGAAGAGCTTTGGAAGAATTAGGAAAGAAAAATGTATTCTTCAAAGTTTTGAAATTTGGAGGAAGCTCTGACGAAGAACAGTTGGACGATCATTCCATTGATGAAATTACCCGTGCGACTCTGGAAATGGGAAAAGCAAAAACAGGCGCGTTGATTGTAATCCAGCAGGAGCACGATTTACAGCAGTATATTGAAACAGGAATTCGTATTGATGCGAAGATTTCCAGTCAGTTATTGATTAATATTTTTGAAAAGAACACACCGTTACATGATGGTGCTGTGATTATAGAATCAAACAAAATTAAAGCGGCAACCTGTTACCTTCCGCTGTCCGACAGCGTTTCCTTAAGCAAAGATTTGGGAACACGTCATCGTGCCGGATTGGGGATCAGCGAGGTGACAGACGGAATTGTTATTATTGTTTCAGAAGAAACAGGAAGCATTTCCATTGCAAGAGAAGGAAAACTGATTCGTTACGCAGATGCGGCAATTATTAAGAGCGAATTGCGTAAGGCTCAGGTAGAGGAAGAAGAAAAGAAAACAAGAAGATTCTGGAAAGGAAGGGATCGGATTGAAGAAGATTATCGCAAATCTGAAAAAAATGCTAACGAATAATGTTGGAATTAAAATAGCAGCAGTGATTTTTGCGTTTATTGTCTGGTTAGCGGTTGTAAATATTAATGATCCCGAAAAGATCGTTACGGTTTATAGCATTCCGATTGAAGTGACCGATAATGATGTTTTGAAGGAACAGAACATGGTTTACAGTTCCAAAGGAAATTACCGTGTGAACATTACGGTTTCCGGTAAACGTTCCATCGTAACAAATCTTACTGCAGATGATTTTAAGGCAACCGCTTCGCTTAAGGATTTATCCAAGGTAAACTCCATCCCGGTCAGCGTGGAAGCGAAGAATATGACAATTGCCAGAAATATTACTATTATGAAGCAGTCCGTTCAGACGATTGCTGTCGATGTGGAACAGATTACGGAGAATGATTTTGAAATCGAACCGGAATTCCACGGAAGCCTGGCAGATGGTTATGTTTTAGGAGAATATTCGTTATATACAAATACTGTTACAATTGATGCACCGACTTCGGTACTGGACCGTATCGATAAAGTTGCGGCAATTTGTGATATTGAGGACTTAAGTCAGGATGTATCAGGTAGAAAATGCCGTATCGTGTTATACGATAAAGACGGAGAACGCATTAGTCTGAAGAAGAATAACATTACATTATCTATTTCAAAAGTGAAGATTAATGTAAGCATTCTGAAAGAGGTTGTGTTAAAAATCAAGCCGGTAACCGTTGATAATATTGGAACACCGGCAGAAAACTGCGAGATTACGGAAGTAAAGATGCAGCAGAATACAATCACAGTCATCGGGGCGGCAGACATTCTGGAAACATTAACAGACCTGGATATCAGTGGAGAGATTGACATTTCCAAGGATGAAAGTGACGTTACAAAAACAGTAGACGTTTCCAAGCTGTTACCACAGGAAGTTACCATTACCAGTGGAAGCATCGTTTCCGTTGAAGTCAAGATTGATAAATACATCAACAAGAGCATCACCATTGATCCTACTGATGTAGCACTTTTAAATGTCAGTGATGCAATTAAAGCCAAGGTGCTTTCAAAAAATATTAGTATTGAATTTTACGGAAAAGAAAAAGACTTAAATGATGTGAAGTCTGAGGATATATCGGTCAGCATTGACTTAAATGGGGTTGTAGCGGAAGGAACTCAGGATATGAAAGCCACCGTGCAGTGTCCGGATTCCATCTCTACAGTGAATGATGTATCCATCAAAATAAAAATAGAAAAGAAATAATGGAGGAAGTATGAGTAGTATTTTAGTTACAGGTGGAGCCGGATTTATCGGAAGCCATACCTGTGTTGAATTGTTAGAAAGTGGGTATGATGTCGTTGTTGTGGATAATCTTAGCAATTCATGTGAAGAATCTTTAAAACGAGTAGAAAAAATCACAGGAAAGACTGTGAAGTTTTATAACAATGATATTGCAGACAAAGATGCAATGAATAAAATCTTTCAGGAAAATGATATCTTTGGAGTGATTCATTTTGCAGGATTAAAAGCAGTTGGGGAATCTGTTCAGAAACCCCTGGAGTATTATACAAATAACATTGCCGGAACATTATCTATGTGTCAGGTTATGAAGGAGAACAATGTAAAGAATATTATTTTCAGTTCTTCTGCAACGGTTTACGGAGATCCGGAATTTATTCCAATTACAGAGAAATGTCCAAAGGGACAGTGTACAAATCCATACGGTTGGACTAAGTCTATGTTGGAACAGATTTTAACAGACCTTCAGTATTCCGATCCTGAATGGAATGTCATTTTATTACGTTACTTTAACCCAATCGGGGCACATAAGAGCGGAATTATCGGAGAAGATCCAAACGGAATTCCAAACAACCTGATGCCTTATATTACTAAGGTTGCTACAGGAAAGCTTCCACAGTTAAATGTCTTTGGAAATGACTATCCGACACCGGATGGAACAGGCGTCAGAGATTACATTCATGTTGTGGATTTGGCAATCGGCCATGTTAAAGCATTGGAAAAAATCAAAGACAATCCGGGTGTGAAAGTATACAACTTAGGTACCGGAAAAGGATACAGCGTTCTGGAAGTTGTTGAAAACTTTAAGGAAGCCAGTGGCGTTGATATTCCATATGTGATTGCAGAAAGAAGAGCGGGGGATATTGCTGAATGCTATGCCGACCCAAGCCTTGCAAAAGAGGAACTTGGATGGGAAGCACAGTATGGTATTCGTGAAATGTGTGCTGATTCATGGAATTGGCAGAAGAATAACCCGAATGGTTATCGATAAAAATACCAAAATACGATGATGGAGAAAACAATGAGTGCGAAGAGTGTTATAGAGAAAAAGTTAAAAAGGATAAAACGCGTCAAGAAATTTATGGTTGTCCTGGAAAGCCTGGTAGGCGTTGTTATTGTGTTATATCTTGCAATAATGTTTATTCCGGGATTGCGTTCTGCCGTAGTGAAAGCGGCAGCATCCACTGCAATCGGACAGAAAATCATCTCCTTGATGGCAAGTGATTCTTTTAACGATGTTATTTTTGATAAGAACTTTAAAAAAGAAAATATTAAAACAAATGACTTGAAATATAATTACTCTGAAGAATATACAAACTTCATTTTGTTTGGTGTGGATTCCAGACATGGAGAAGTGAATGCTTCCAACAGTGATTCAATGCTGATTGTCAGTGTTCACAATACTACCGGAGAAGTGAAGATGGTTTCCGTATACAGAGATTCACTGTTGGGAATTTATGATAAAGAAGGAAACCTGTACAATTACTTTAAAGTAAACTCTGCTTATGCAGGTGGCGGTCCGGAAGCCGCAATCAATACCATGAACATGAACCTGGATTTGGACATTAAGGATTATGTAACGGTAAACTTTGCCGGTGTTGCAAAGATTATTGATTCCTTAGGCGGAATCAAGGTAAATCTTACAGATGATGAAGTGGCACAGCTGAATCAGCATTTAAGAAGTACCATCAGTTCCACCGGAGAATACTCTCCGGGAATTAAGCATAGCGGAAAGAATATTTCCTTAAACGGATTGCAGGCAACAACCTATTGTCGTATCCGTAAGGCAACATTCTATGATCCGGATACAGGAGAAGCCATCAGCAATGACTTTGGTCGTGCGGCAAGACAGCGTTATGTAATGACACAGTTAATTGCCAAGGCAAAGAAAGCCGGCGTAGGCGAACTTCAGGATATGGTTCAGGAAGTATTAAAGGGAAAGAAAAAAGGAAATAAGATTATTTCCACCAGCTTTTCTCTGGATGAAATCGTCAATATGCTTCCAATCGTAATCGATTTCGAATTAACGGGAAGTCAGGGATTCCCATCCAGCTTAACCACAGGAACTATTAGCGGAGCAAGCTATGTTATTCCGTTAGGCGTCAGTGCCAATGTTAAAGAACTTCATAAGTTCCTCTTTGGAGAAGAAAACTATGAACCGACAGAGGCGGTAAATTCCATTAGTAATTATGTTGAAGGATTTACCGGATACGGAGAATACAGCTCCGGACTGAATTATAAAGGAAATACAGATAACGGTGAGGAAGAAGAAACCACCGTTCAGGAATATAAAGAAGACACCGACTATGATGACGGTGGAGAAAGCGAATTCTACTAGGAAAAGGAAACTGCATTTTGCAGTTTTCTTTTTTTTGACAAAGAAAACACAAAATGAACACAACTTCTGTCTAAACTAGTTAGCAGATGACAAAAATCAGTGAGAGGAGAATGAGTTATGTACGATAATGAAGAAAACAAATATGAGAACGAAGAACTTTCTCAAAATGTGAATAACGTAACAGAAGAAATCAATCAGCCGGAACCGGAAGAAACCGTAGAACCGGAAACAGTTCAGGAACCGGAAGCAGCTCAGGAACCGGAACCGGTTCAGGAACCACAGCAGACCATGAGCCGGCCTCATGTAGCTGCCGAGGCACAGAATAGTCAGGCACCGAAGAAAAACGGATCCGGACCAATTGTAATCATGCTGATTATTGTTCTTGTGGGAGCATTTGTATGTTTGTTAGGAGCAGCAGCTTACATTGTTATGAACAGAAATGAAAAAACCGGAAACTTTTTAGAGAAAATGGAACAGAGTAACGACGAAGAAGCAGGGGAAGAATCTAAAAACACAGAAACATATGACAGTACAAAAGTTTATGAAGCTTCCAAAGGCTTATATGTGACAGACGTTTCTGATGTAGTAAATCAGAATATGTCCTCTGTTGTAGCAATCACAAGTACAACTATTGTTGAATCCGGTGATTACTATGACATTTACGATTTCTATTTTGGTGGAAACGGAAATGACGGCGGAAAGCAGGAACAGCAGGCGGCAGGATCCGGTATTATTATTAAGCAGACAGATAAAGAACTTTTAATTGTAACAAATAATCACGTTGTAGAAGATGCAGATAAGTTGAAAATTCAGTTCAACGGTATGAGCGACGAAGACGAAGGAGTAGATGGTTATGTGAAAGGAACAAATTCTACATCTGACGTGGCTGTCGTTGCAGTAAAGAAGGAAGATATTCCTAAGAATGCAGAAATCAAAGTAGCTACTATCGGTGATTCCGATTCTCTTGAAGTTGGTGATGGTGTTGTAGCAATCGGTAACGCATTAGGTTATGGTCAGTCCGTTACAACCGGTATCATCAGTGCCAAAGACAGAAAAGTGGAATTAGACAATGGAACAATGACATTGTTACAGACAGATGCAGCAATTAACGGTGGTAACAGTGGTGGGGCTTTATTGAACTCCAGAGGAGAAGTCATTGGAATTAACGTAGCAAAATATTCTTCCAATGGTTCAACAGCAGCCAGCATTGAAGGAATGGGATTCGCAATTCCGATTTCTTCCGTAAAGGATATTATCGGTGACTTGGAAACTATGGAAACCCGTCAGAAGGTGGCTGAAGAAGAAAGAGGCTATTTGGGAATTAACGGAAGTGACGTTAGTGAACAGGACGCTGAATTCTACAATATTCCAATTGGTGTAATTGTAACCGGTGTAACTGATGAATCTCCGGCAGGAAAAGCAGGAATTGCCGTAAGAGATATTATCACGGAACTGGATGGAAAAGAAATTAAATCCATGAGCGAACTTCAGAAAACTTTGGAATATTACAAAGCAGGAGAAGAAGTAAAGGTTGCAATTAAGAAGAGCACCGGAAACGGATATGAAGACAAGGTTGTTACCGTAAAATTAGGTGATAAGAGCGTTTTAGGACGATAAAATCATAAAGGAAAAGAGCTTGCTGTCGATGACAAATCTCGAGGCGGGCTCTTTTTCTTTTGATTGTTTTGTGATAGAATCATAAAAGTTTTAGTTAGAGAACCACTAAAGGAGATATAGAATGAGTAATGATACAAACGAAAAGGATATAGAAGATTTAAGAGAGGTAAAAGACGGAGAGCTTGAGGACAACCATGAAAACCACTCTGAATCCAATCACGATGATGAATATGAAAAAATCTGTTTTGTTTGTCGTCGACCGGAAAGTAAAACCGGAAAGATGGTAGATATGCCGGGTGGTATGAGTGTTTGTACCGATTGTCTGGAACGAAGCTTTAACAGCTTTGGAAATATGGGCATGGGAACCAGTGTGAATATCAGCAAAGAAGAATTGGAAGAATTGCTGAACACCCCGGGCGTTCATATGATGACTCCGGAAGAATTTCGGAATCAGATTCCGCAAAATCAGAAAATTAAGAAAAAGAGCAAAAAAGAAAAATCAGAACCAATGCTGGATATTAATAAAATTCCGGCTCCGCATATTATTAAGGGAAAACTGGATGAGTATGTAATCGGACAGGAATATGCAAAGAAAGTTATGTCCGTGGCAGTTTACAATCACTATAAGCGTGTGGCAACCAACACCATGGATGAAATCGAAATCGAGAAATCCAATATGCTGATGATCGGACCAACCGGTTGTGGAAAGACATATCTTGTAAAGACATTAGCGAAACTGTTGGATGTGCCTTTGGCAATTACAGATGCCACATCCCTGACAGAAGCAGGTTATATCGGTGACGATATTGAAAGTGTTGTTTCCAAGTTGTTGGCAGCAGCAGACAATGATGTGGAACGTGCAGAAACCGGTATTATTTTTATCGACGAAATCGATAAGATTGCAAAGAAGGATAGCGAGAGACGTCGTGATGTCAGTGGAGAATCCGTACAGCAGGGACTTTTGAAAATGCTGGAAGGTAGTGACGTGGAAGTACCGGTGGGAGCAACCAGCAAGAATGCTATGGTGCCATTGGCTACAGTGAATACAAGAAATATTCTCTTCATCTGCGGTGGTGCCTTCCCGGATTTGGAAGACATTATTAAAGAGCGTATGAATAAACAGGCAGCAATCGGTTTCTTGGGAGATTTGTCCGATAAGTATGACAACGATCCGAATATTCTGGAAAACGTGACTCAGGATGATTTGCGTAAATTCGGAATGATTCCGGAATTTCTGGGAAGACTTCCAATGGTATTTACTTTGGAAGGACTGACAGAAGATATGTTGGTTCGTATTTTGACAGATCCGAAGAATGCTATTTTGAAACAGTACCAGAAATTGCTGGAGTTGGACGAAGTGAAGCTGGAATTTACGGAAGATGCCCTTCGTCTCATTGCCAAGAAAGCGTTGGAGCGAAAGACGGGAGCCAGAGCCCTTCGTGCCATTTTGGAAAAACATATGCTGGATATTATGTATGAAATTCCGAAAGATGAATTAATCGGAACGGTAAAAATCACAGCGGATTATCTGGAAGGAAAAGGGGCACCGTTGATTGGAATGCGGGGTCAGGAAATCACAAATTAGACTTTTATTGAAAACTTCTGAATATACTTTACAGAGTATGTTCAGGAGTTTTTTTATGCCTGATTGCAGAGAATATATTACGTCGGAAGATGTTATGGATTTGATTGTGCGCCATAGTGTCAGTAACGTGGAGGTACAAAATACATACGAGGGCTACTGCCCGCAGATTGTGAATGATAAGTATGTGATTTTGTATGTGGAGTCCAATCCGGAATCCATGAATTTCAAAAATTACACCTATGCCAATATACCGAAACTGTACGGATTGATGGATACCACTGCAGTGGCAGATACGGGAGCACTGCGGTTGCAGAATCAATCCAATCTGAATCTGACAGGACGGGATGTTATCCTGGGAATTATTGATACAGGCATCGATTATCAAAGACGGGAGTTCCGGACGACAACCGGGCAGACAAGGATTCTAGGCATTTGGGATCAGACGGATGATTCCGGAAACTTGCCGGGCGGTTTTGACTTTGGCAGTGAGTATACCAGAGAAGACATCAATCGGGCATTGGAGAGTGAAAACCCTTACGATATCGTGCCAAGCCGTGATGAAAACGGACATGGCACGTTTATGGCAAGTATTGCCTGTGGCACGGCGGTGGAACAGCAGGATTTCGAAGGAGCGGCACCGGGAAGCTTAATTGCCATGGTAAAACTCAAGGAGGCAAAACAATATCTGAAGGACTATTACCTGATTTCCGGAGAAGAACCGGTGTATCAGGAAAATGACATTATGCTGGCGTTGGCGTATCTTCGGAGCCTGCAGTTAAAATATAACAGACCCATTGTATATTTGCTGGGGCTTGGAACCGGTAGTGGATCCCGGCGTGGCGGAACCCCGTTGGATCAGGTACTTACCAATTTTGGAAGCTATGTGGGGAACTGCGCTGTGGCATGCATTGGCAATGAAGGCAATGTGCGGCTTCATTACTCCGGTTTGCTTAGGAATGATGATATGGAAGATGTGGAACTGCGTGTAGGGGAGAATGAGAAGGGGTTTGTCCTGGAATTGTGGGGCAATGTTCCGGACATCTATTCGGTAGCTTTTGTATCGCCACTAGGGGAGAGCACTGCACGGATTCCGGCGAAGAAAGGTGCTAGTGAGACATTGCGCTTTTTAATAGAAGAAACGGTAATCCGGGTGGATTATGCTCTGGTGGAATCCGGAACCGGTGCAGAACTGATCCTGATGCGGTTCATCAATCCGTCGCCGGGAATCTGGACCATTCGTGTTTACGGAAACAATATCCTTTCCGGTCAATATAACATTTGGGGAAATCTGCGGGAGTTTACCAATGAGGGGGTCTATTTTCTAAAGCCAACACCGGAAATGACTTTGACAGAACCCTCGGCCACAGAGGATGTGATTACGGTGGGAGGATACAATCATCTGAATAATTCCATTTACCCGGCAACCGGTCGAGGGTTTTCTGCGGACGAGGAGGTGAAGCCCGATTTGGTGGCTCCGGCAGTGAATGTCTTTGGTGCAGATATTGGTGCAGACGGATATGTCCGAAGGACCGGGACTTCCGTGGCAGCAGCATTGACTGCAGGGTGCTGTGCACAAATGTTAGAGTGGGGGATTGTGAACGATAATGAACCGTACATGAAAACCAATGTCATCAAGAATTACCTCATTCGGGGAGCACGAAGAGACCGGGATATTGTGTATCCCAGCACCCAGTGGGGATATGGAAAGCTGGATGTGTATAACAGTTTTCTGATATTGACGACTGTTTAGGAGATGCTAGGAAAAGGAATAATTGATTTTTAAAGGAAATTGTACTACACTATTACTGTTCTGAAATTTTCAGGACAGTAATTTTTTATGCAAGGAGAAAGAGAAATGAAATTATCAAAATTAGTGGGAGACAGATTTAAAGAAAGACCTGCCAATTGTTTGATTGACAGTCATGCATTAATGGTTCGAGGAGGATATATCAAAAACGTAGCAAATGGTATTTACTCTCAGTTCCCGCCGATGAAAAGAATTTCTCAGAAAATAGAAGCAATCATCCGTGATGAAATGGACAAGCTGGATGGACAGGAAGTATTGTTCCCTGTAGCGTTACCGGCTAGCCTTTGGGATGAATCCGGTCGTTATGAAAGCGTTGGTTCTGAACTTTTAAGATTCAGTGACAGAACCGGTTCTAAGATGGTACTTGGAATGACTCACGAAGAAGCATCTGTTCAGTTGATTCGTGAATATGCCAACAGCTATGCAAAGTATCCGTTTATGATTTACCAGATTCAGACAAAGTTCCGTGACGAAGCAAGACCTCGTGCAGGTCTCATTCGTGTTCGTGAATTTACGATGAAGGATGCTTATTCTTTCCATACATCACAGGAAGATTTGGAACAGTATTATCAGAAGTGTTATGATGCGTACAACCGTATCTTTGCCCGTTGCGGTATTCCGGAAGTTGTTGTAGTAGCTTCTGACTCCGGAATGATGGGTGGTAGCGTATCTCATGAATATATGTTGTTAACAGCAGCAGGAGAAGACTCCATTGCAATCTGTCCGGAATGTGGATACAGCGCAAACGTGGAAGCTGCTCCAAATATTATTGAAAATGAAAATACTCGCGGCGTAGAAGAATTAACAGAAGTAGATACTCCAAATGTTTCTACCATTGAAGATTTGTGTGAATTCTTAAAGGTTGATCCAAAGAACACTGCAAAGGCTGTTGTATATCAGAGAAACGAAGATGACAGTTATGTAGTTGCATTTATCCGTGGAGATTTGGATATTAACGAAACAAAACTTACCAATGCGGTAGGATGTGATATCCATCCGGGCGTTATTGAAGATGACAGCGTTTTGACAGCCGGATTTATCGGGCCTGTTGGAATCAATGAAAAAGTAACTGTATTATTTGATACATCCCTGAAGGGAATTGATTTCCTTGTAACAGGTGCAAACAAGGTGGATACCCATTATACAGGCTTCAATGTGGAAAGAGATTGTCCGGGTGTGGAATATCTTGATTTGGCAAAGATTACAGAAGGCGGAATTTGTCCTTGCTGTGGTAAGCCTGCAATCACAATTTCAAGAGGTATTGAAGTAGGTAACATCTTCCAGCTTGGAACAAAGTATTCCAAGACTATGGGGCTGACTTACTTAGATGAAAACGGAAAAGAACAGAATCCTATTATGGGATGTTATGGTATCGGTGTTGGCCGTATGGCTGCATCTATCTGTGAAGTGCGTCATGATGATTTCGGACCAATCTGGCCAATTACCATCGCACCTTGGCAGGTACACCTTTGCTGCTTACGTTCTGATGATGCTGAATGTAAGGCAAAGGCGGATGAAATTTATGAAGCATTGCAGAAGAAGGGCATCGAAGTAATCTACGATGACAGAAAGGCAAGACCTGGAGCAATGTTTGCAGATGCAGACTTACTTGGTGTCCCTGTCAGAGTTGTTGTGAGCCCTAGAAATCTTGCAGAAGATGCTGTTGAAATTTCAACCCGTGATAAGCAGATTGATAAACAGAAAACACCGGTTGGCGAAACAATCGAAGAAGTTGAAAGAATTATTAAAAAGTTAACTGACGATATTTACAGTCAGGTGAAATAGTAAAAAGAGTTTCCATAAGCCGTCACATTTGTGGCGGCTTGTTTTATAAAAAGGACTTGCATTCAGGAGGGAATATGAAAACAATAGTATTTGATATGGATGGCGTAATTTTTGATTCGGAAAGAGTGATTTTTGATGAGTGGAAAGAACTGGCGGAAAAGTACGGTTTTGAAAATCTTGAAATTCCTTACTTTCAATGCATTGGCGTGAATGCGGCAACAAGCCGAAAAATTATGTTGGATTATTATGGAGAAGACTTTCCTTATGATGCGTATTGCAGTGAACAGTCACAAATGTATCATGAAAATTTTGATGGTGGGCGGCTTCCGCTGAAAAAAGGTGTGGAAGAACTGTTGCAATATTTGAAAGAAGAGGGATTCTTTGTGGCAATTGCCTCCTCAACCCGTAGTGCATTGGTAGAACAGCAGATTATTGATGCGGGATTACGCCCGTATTTTGACCGGATTATCGGTGGTGATATGGTAACCAAGAGCAAGCCGGAACCGGACATCTTCCTGAAAGCATTGGAAGGCTTGGACGCAACACCGGGAGAGACGATTGTTATCGAAGATTCATTTAACGGAATTCGCGCAGCCTTTAATGCAGGCATGATTCCCGTAATGGTGCCGGATATGATTGCACCGGATGATGAGATGAGAGAAAAGGCTGAAGTGATTCTGAAGGATCTGCTGGAAGTGAAAGAATACTTAATATTGGGGAATTACTAGAGGATAATTAATCCCGGAAATGGTGCCGGTAAATTCCGGACGGGCATTAAGTAGAACCGAAAATCATAATGATTGACACTCCTATTTGCATGTAGTAAAATGAAAAAGATTTTCAAATTCTATTATTGCATTGAAGAATGAATTTCGGAGGAAAAAATGGCAGGAAAGTACAAGACCAGACAGAATGAAGTAATCAAGAAATGTCTGGAAGAAAATAAAGATGGATATGTTACAGTGCAGCAGGTAATGGACTACCTGAAAAACAGAGATATTTCCGTTGGATTGACGACGATTTACAGACAGTTGGATCGTTTGGTTGACGAAGGTTTTGTAACCAAAGTCAATGTAGAAGGAAAATCCGGAGCATGTTATCAGTGGATGCCGGAGCAGGAAGACCAGGATGTGATTTATATTCAGTGCGAAAAATGCGGTGAGGTTTCAACCATGGAATGTCATCATTTGGCGGAGCTGTATCATCACGTAGAAAGCGATCATCACTTTAAGGTAAACACAAAGAAGACGGTTTTATATGGAAGATGTGACAAGTGTAACAAGTAAGGTGCAGGAAATGATTTTTGATTTTAAAGATGTAAGTTTAGGATATGACAATTTAGTGGTGGCAAAAGAGTTGAACTTTTGTGTCAATCAGGGGGATTATGTTTGTATCGTAGGAGAGAACGGTGCAGGAAAAAGTACCTTGATTAAGACATTGTTGGGACTGATTAAGCCACTGCGCGGAACTATCAATAAAGATTTGAAAAAAGGGATTGGATATCTTCCGCAGCAGACTGTCGTACAAAGAGACTTTCCGGCAAGTGTGTGGGAAGTTGTGCTGTCAGGAACATTAAGTGGGAATCGAAAGCTTCCTTTCTATACAAAGAAGGATAAGAAACTGGCAGAAATGAACATGGAAAAAATGCATATTATGCCGTTAAAGAAA
Source organism: Eubacterium sp. (assembly GCA_016292095.1). GTDB lineage: Bacteria > Bacillota > Clostridia > Lachnospirales > Lachnospiraceae > Eubacterium_G. The sequence goes on from JAEFAB010000053.1 coordinate 68,023, forward strand.
AAGTGCTACCGGGAGTTGTCCGGTGGACAGCAGCAGAGAGTTCTTCTTGCCAGAGCATTGTGTGCTACAGATGGAGTACTGATTCTGGATGAACCGATTACGGGATTGGATCCGGCAGCATCCATGGAATTTTATGAGCAGATTAAAGTCTTGAATGAGAAGGAACAGGTGACAGTCATTATGGTTACCCATGACATTGAAAATGCCATGGACTATGCCACACATATTCTTCACCTGAAACAGGATGCTACGTTTTTTGGAACGGTAGAGGAATATAAGAGGTCCAATGTTTCCAATATGTTTTTAGGGGATACGGTGCTTCACCGTATTCATCAGGCAGACGAAAAATCCAACAAAGACGTGGCGGAAACCATTAACCGATTGGTGGTAACAAAAAAATAAAAAATGAAGTATTGTTGGCGGGTTGATTTCGTTGACAAACAAATTCTATTAAGACATAATGTATTCAGAAGGAGTGCGTTATGTCTTTTTTACCGATATCAAAACAGGATATGGAAGCGCAGGGAATTGAACAGTTGGATTTCGTGTATGTTATTGGAGATGCTTATGTTGACCATCCATCTTTTGGACATGCAATTATTTCCAGAGTGTTGCAGGCGCATGGATATACTGTTGGAATCATTGCTCAGCCTGATTGGAAAGATGAGGAGAGCATTAATATATTAGGAGAGCCGCGGTTGGCTTTTCTTGTAATGGGCGGAAATATGGATTCCATGGTGAATCACTATTATGTTTCAAAAAAACATCGAGATACAGATGCCTATACCCCGGGCGGCGAAATTGGAAAACGTCCGGATCACGCGACGGTGGTTTATTGTAATTTAATCCGTCGTACATATAAGACAAAGCCGATTTTAATCGGTGGAATTGAAGCCAGTCTTCGAAGAATGGCTCATTATGATTATTGGAGCAACAGTTTTAAACGCTCCATTTTGTTGGACAGTCAGGCAAATATGATTACCTACGGAATGGGTGAGAAATCCATTGTTCAGGTGGCAGATGCTTTGGCAAGCGGAATGGATATCAGTGATATTACCTACATTCCGGGGACTGTTTTTAAAACAAAAAATCTGGATTTAGCTTACGATCCGATTGTACTTCCAAGTTATGATGAAATGAAAGAAAATAAACTGCGTTATGCAGACAGCTTCCGGGTACAGTCAGAGAATACGGATCCTTTCAATGGAAAGACCTTAGTTGAGCCGTACCCGAACGGTGTTTACGTAGTGCAAAATCCACCTCAGGAACCAATGACCCAACAGGAAATGGATGACGTTTATGATCTTCCGTACGAAAGAACTTATCATCCAAGTTATGAAAGCAAAGGCGGAATTCCGGCAATTCAGGAAATCCAGTTTTCGCTGATTAGTTGCCGAGGGTGTTTTGGAGCCTGCAGTTTTTGTGCGTTGACGTTTCATCAGGGAAGAATTATTCAGACAAGAAGTCATCAATCCATTATTGAGGAAGCAAAGAAAATTATCGAAATGCCAAACTTTAAGGGCTATATTCATGATGTGGGAGGTCCGACAGCGAACTTTTACCATCCTGCATGCAAGAAGCAGTTAAAGTATGGTGTTTGCAAACATAAACAATGCCTGTGGCCAAAACCATGTGAAAACTTGGATACAGATCACAGCGAATATTTGAAACTGTTAAGAAAACTGAGAGAACTGCCAAAAGTGAAAAAGGTATTCGTCCGTTCCGGAATTCGATTTGATTACATTATGGCGGATAAAGACAAGAACAGTACCTTCTTCAAAGAATTGGTAGACTATCATATCAGTGGTCAGTTGAAGGTTGCACCGGAACACATTTCCGACGTGGTGTTGTCCTATATGGGGAAACCGCAGAACTGTGTTTACGAAAAGTTTATCGAAAAGTACTATAAGCTGAACGAAAAAGCGGGAAAGAAACAGTTTGTTGTTCCGTACCTTATGAGTTCCCATCCGGGTTCCACTATGAAGGAAGCGGTGAAACTGGCAGAGTACTTAAGAGATATTGGATACAATCCGCAGCAGGTGCAGGATTTCTATCCGACGCCGTCTACGATGTCCACGGTTATGTACTATACCGGTGTGGATCCGCGAACAATGAAAGAGGTTTACACGCCGAAAAATCCTCACGAGAAGGCAATGCAGCGAGCATTGATGCAGTACAGAAATCCGGCAAATTACGAACTGGTAAAGGAAGCACTGCATATCGCCGGCAGAGAGGATTTGATTGGATTTGACAAGAAGTGTCTGATTAAACCCCGACAGTTCAAGAAGGAAAAAGGAAATTATCAGGGAAAGAACTTTGATAAGAAGAAAAAGACACAATCAGGAAGAAATACAAAAGCAGGAAATGACAGAAATAAAGGAAGAAATCGTTCCGGGAAAAAATCAGCGAGAGGAAAGGGAAAAAGATGAGAATAAAGAATATGATTATTGCAGGAGCATTGTCCCTGTGTATGGTTGTCAGTGGAATTGCAGTTCAGACACCGAAAGAAAATTGTGCAGCAGAAGATACGACTACGAAATCGGTTGATCTGGAAGGATATCAGATTAATACAAAGATTGGGACCCAACGAATTATTGCATCCGTGGAACCGGTCATTAACGGAAAATCAGTAGTTGATTACGGATTGATTTACGGGTTGGAGTCATTTAATAAATTTACCACATCCTGGAAAGAAGAAGATATGGTGGCAGGCTCAGAAAATCGTTATGTTTATATGCAGAGTACAGAGGGAACCGGAGTTTTGACATATCAATTCGGAAAATCCGCAACTGCAACATATTTCCAGATGTCTATGACTTTTGGAAAATTTTCCAAAGTAGCTTATGAAGCAAATTATAAAGTGCGTGCGTATGCAAAGTTATCTGACGGAACTTATGTATACGGTTCTATTTATTCATATTCCATTTTCAAGGTTGCAAGTTATCTTTACCAGAAGCAGCGTATGAAAACGGAAGAAGAGCACGATTATCTGTATAACAATATTTTGACTGTTGTAGATCCGTCATACGGAAAGATTGATTTCGGATGGAGTGAAATCGTGACTTTATAGAAGGAACATCATGAGGGGAACCTCAAAAATATAACTTGAAAGCAGGAGGATTACAAAAATGGATTTGAAAACATTACAGAAAGACATGGTTGCAGCAATGAAGGCAAAGGACAAGCCTAGAAAAGAATCAATCTCAGCATTGGTGCAGGCAGTAAAAAAAGCCGGAATCGATGCCGGATGTCGTGATGACATTCCGGAAGAAATGGTCAACAAAGTAATCTTAAAGGAATTAAAGTCTGTAAAGGAACAGATTGACGGATGTCCGGATTCCCGTGAAGATTTAAAGGCTGAATATCAGGCAAGATATGATGTCTTCAATGAATATGCACCAAAGCTTATGAGTGAAGAAGAAGTGGAAGCTGAATTGAAAGAAAAATATGCAGATGTTCTTGCAACAGGAAATAAAGGACAGATTATGAAAACCGTGATGCCTGCATTTAAAGGCAGAGCAGACGGAAAGGTCATTAACCAGTTGGTAGCAAAGCTTTGCTCATAAAAGAAAGAAGGTTGAAGAAAATGAGAAACAAGAAAGTAGTATCATTGTTAATTGCAGCGACATTGTCAGCAACGACTGCATTGACAGCTTATACAACACATGACAGCGAAGTACTGGCAAGAGGCGGAGAGGATGTTGTATACAACTTTGCCAATACCAAAGCAGGCTCGGCAGCAGGAACAATTACTGTTGCAACAGAAAAAGCAGGAACCTATGAATTGTATTGGGGAAACGGTGAAGGAGAAAAGTTAAAAAGCGGCGATGTAGAATTCACAGAGTTGGGAACCGTAACCACGACAGAAGCTGACTTGACGGCAGAATATCGTTTTATTTCACCATATACTGTTATTCCGGAAGGAGCAAAGCAGGTTCTGGTGGAAGACAGTGAAGACCACATTGTAAGCACCTACGATATTCCTGAAAACAAGTGGTTGGCAGAAGGTGAAAAGCTGTACCGGTTTGCTTTAATGAGTGATGTGCATTTCAACCGTTATGGAGATTTTAGCAAAGATGATGCTGTGAAATCCTTTGATGACGCTTTAGCGTTTGTGAACAAGCAGGGAATTGACAAATTATTCCTGACAGGGGATTTGAGCAATCAGGGTGAAATTGATTCCTACAACAAATTTAATAAGGCAATTGGAAAATATCCAAACATGACTGTTTATACTTGTATGGGAAATCATGATGTTTCCTGGACAAAAAAAGCAGAAGATGAAGTAAAACTTTTTGCAGCCAATGTAAACAAGAAAAGAACAACAGATAAAAATATTGTTGAGGTTTGCTCCAACGGTGTAGATTTTGTTTACAAGAGTGGTAATGACTATCATATCTTCTTGAGCCAGACAAAGGCAAAATATGGGAAGAACAAAGAGTTGTTGGCGAAAGAGCAGCTGAACTGGTTCCACAAAACATTAAATAAGTATGCTGATAAAAAGGTTTATGTATACTTCCATACCTATTTGGCAGCTGAGGGTGGAGATGTTACAAAAGCAGTCGGAAACCTTAAGACTCCACTGGGATATACATATGATTTGACTTATACTTATGGAAACAGTGATGAACAGAGATTAAGAAGCCTTTTGAAAAAATATGCCAATGTAACATTCTTCTCCGGACATTCTCATTGGGCTTATGAAGAACAGATTTATAATCCATATTTGAATATTGGAAATATTTCTTCTAATAACAGTGGAGCTACACTGATGCATCTGGCCAGTGTCAGCCAGCCAAGAACAGCTGTCTTGGATGAAGACCTTTACAACTCCGGAAAGTATCGTTATGAAAACAACGGTGTGAAATCAGAAGGTACGATTGCAACAAGATATGCAAAGAGCACTGTATATTATTCTACAGATTTTGTAACCGGAAAATATATGGCTTCCGCATGTTATCTGGATCCGGACGGAAAGACAAGTACACCGGAAAAGGCAATCACTACGGGAATGACAAAGATTAAAAAAGTCAGCAAAGCAAAGAAGATGAAAAAATCTTCCAAGAAGAAGCCAAAATATCAGGTGACAATTAAATTCAGTAAAGTAACACCGGTTTACAAATATCAGATTCAGTATTCAACGGATAAGAATTTTAAGAAGTCAAAGACTACAAGCAAGATTTCAGGAAAGACTTCCTACACTATTACAAAGTTGAAACCGGGTACAAAATATTACATTCGTGTCAGAGCTTATCGTTATCAGTTCGGTTATCAGATTTTCGGTAAGTGCAAAAAAATCAAAACTGTAAAAACACCAAAAAAGAAATAAAAACATTAAGATGGAGAGTTCGTAAAGAACTCTCCATTCTTTGATAAAATCGAAGGGGGTTAATGACAAATACAAGCAAGTCTGCTAAAATGAAACGTGAATAATCAAAGAGGATTGATAAAAATGAAAAGAAAGAAAACCACGAAAATAATAATTAGTGTTTTGTTATGCTTTGCCATTTTCTTTACCACGAATCATTTCATTTATGGTGACGAAGCGGCAAACAAGCGTCAAAAGATTATAGATATTCAAAGACAGAATAATGACTTGCAGGAAAAAACTGATTCTGCAGAAAAGGAATTGGAACAGCTTAACAAAAAGTTGGACAAGATGGGAGAGAAACTCATTGAGACTACAGAAAAGTTAAGAGAGAAAAAGAAAGCAATCAAGAAGAATAAAAGAAAACTGAGTAAGGCTCAGAAAAAGGAAGAGCAGCAGTATGCGGACATGAAACTTCGTATTCAATATATGTATGAAAACGGAGACATGCAGATGATTGACTTGATTTTCAATTCCGAAAGTATCAGCGATATGCTGAGCAAGGCTGAATATATCAGCGATATTTCAACATACGACCGGGACATGTTCCAAAAACTTTCGGACACCAGAAAGAAAATTGAAGCAATCGGCGCACGGCTGCAGGCAGATAAAAAACAGTTGGTTCAGTTGAAGAAAAAGCAGAAAAAGTCTATTTCCAAAATGAAGACATTGTCCGAAAAGAAGGAAGCAGAAATTAAGCTTTACAAGGGTCAGATGGCTCAGAACCATGTGAATGAAACTGCACTGGCAAATGAAATTCGTGAACTGATCAAGAAAGAACAGGCAGAGCGAAAAGCCAATGGTGAAGAATACGGAATGACGACTCCGCACTCATGGCCATTGCCGGGGCATACCTATATTTCGTCCAATTGGGGAGACCGCGCAGGAAGAAAAGCACCGCATAAAGGAATTGATATTCCGGCACCGGTTGGAACACCGATTGTGGCATCCGGCGCAGGAACTGTTATTTGGGCTTACAACAGCTCTTCTGCAGGAATGTATGTGGGAATTACTCATGGTGGAGGAGTCGTGACAGAGTATATGCATATGATGGCTTTTGTTGTGGCACCGGGAGATAAGGTGGATGCAGGACAGACCATTGGTTACGTTGGTTTAACAGGTCAGACAACCGGACCGCATTTACATTTTGGTATTAAGGTAAACGGAGTGAATGTAAACCCACACATTTATGTAGGATAAGACTAAAAAGAGAACTGGGAGAAATACATGTCGATAAACAAATATTTAGATACGCAGATCAAACAGGTCGATGAACAGATGGATCGCCTGATGTATGGAAAAAGCAATATGGTAAACAAGATGCTCCGTTGGGTATTGGATGCCAAAGGAAAGCAGTTGCGTCCACGCTTCTTGCTGGCTTCGGCGTATTCTTTGGATGCAGAAAAAGATGTGACGGAATTTGCTGCAATGATTGAGCTGGTTCACATGGCATCCCTGGTCCATGACGACGTCATTGACAACTCAGAAACGCGAAGAAACCGTCTTTCCGTTCAGAAGAAATTCGGAATCAAATCTGCAGTTTACTTAGGCGATTATATGATGTTTTCCATGCTCTACAATTTCCATTCCATGGAAAGCAACCTGAAAGAAAACTCAAAAATAATTTTTGATTGCTTTCAGGACCTTTGTTACGGAGAATTAAATCAGTACGAAAAACTGTATGATTTGTCCATTACAAAGGATGAGTATCTGCAAAATATTAAAGGGAAAACAGCCTCCCTGTTTGAAATCGCAACAATGTCCGGTGCGCTTTTATGTGAGGCAGAAGAAGAAACCATCACAGAGTACAGCAAAATCGGAAGAAACTTTGGAATGTTGTTCCAAATCTATGATGATCTGCTGGACATCCTTTCCAAAGAAACGGTAATCGGAAAACCAACCTTCCAGGACTTCTACAACGGCGTATACACGCTGCCAATCATCCTGGCCAAAGAAGAACGAAAGGATTACAAAGAAATCTCAAAACTGGCAAAGAACGTAAAGCAGGATGGCATGACGAAAGAATATAAGGATGCTTTGCTGAAAAAATTAGAAGAGACAGACAGTTTCAAGAAGGTATGTGAAATCGCACAAGGCTACTATGATGAAGGTATGGAAGCGATAGGCATTATGCCAAAGGTAGAAGTGCAGGAGTACTTCAAAGAGAATTACCGGAAGCTGTTTGATAAAATTTGTGAGATGTGTGAAAGAAAGAGTAACTAGATGTTAGGTCTGGTTACTCTTTTTTTCCGGAACATATTCTATTAAATCTGTGATATCACATTCTAGTGCATAACAAAGTCGAACGTAGCCATAATCAATGTCTTTCATGATAAACACCTCTTTTGTAATCAATTCAATTATATGATAGTTAATCTAGGAATTTATTGCTATGAGTGGCAATGAATAGTATAATTATATGAGTAGATATATACTCGCGAGAGTATATGAGTGGTCGGATTAAAATTGAATACAAGAAGGGAGATAGAAAAGTATGATGAGAAAAATTATGGCAATTATGTTATCGCTTACATTGGTGATATGTAATTTTCCAAGCATTCAGAAGGAAATTAAGGCTGAGGAAACTCTGGTGGAATTATCGAAGTGGTCATTTATGAGAGGCGGTATTGACCACGCCGGCGAGTATTTGAATGGAAATGAAGGGAAAATTAATTCAGTTACAATGAATACTACCGGAGAAGTAATTACCGGATGGAAACAAAATAATCCTGAACAACAGAGGCAAACAGCGAATACAATATCTGATGGATTTACTATTGATATTGGTGGGAATGGTTGGGATCGTGATTGGTCAAGTAGTCCTATGAGGATTAATCCGTGGCAAATTCAAGCTAGTATGGATGATATCAGAATCAAACCAGGACATATTTATACAGTTTCTTTTAATGCATATGCTTCAAACAAAAAATATGCATATATCGAATTTAGAGGGAAAATTAACGATGAGTCTGTTGCGGTATGCGAAAAAAATGAATTAGAAGGAAGTAAACAAGTTATTGCAATTACGCCAGATGAGAAACAATTTACATATCAGTTTACAAATTATAAAGAATTGAACTATTTTTCTACATTTATTTATCTTGGGAGTTTTGGTGTTGCAGAAGATAAAAAAGTATATGATTTTGACGGGAATGACATTTCAGACGTTGTTACAGAAGAAGAAAGTTGTTATGTGGGAATTGTATATATAAAAGATTTTACAATAGTAGATAAAGGTTTAGATCCTAATTATGAAGAACAGCCATCGATTGCGCTGCAAAGTGGTGTGTGGGATAGCTTTTCTGTCCGTGATGATTTAAACGGATTTCCAGATACGGAATGGCATCAGGCACTTTTAGAGGAAATAAGTAAGGCAAAGAGCACAGCATGGGGAGATTATGAGTATGGTAGAATATCTGATGAAGAATATCAGAAAAAAATTGCTGAAGCAGAGAATTATGAAAGTTATACGCAGGGGTATTTCTCAGAAGAATCAACAGATTCCGGGTTTAAATTTTATGTAGTAGATTCCGGGAAAGACGGAGGTTACTATCAGGGACAGCTTATGAATGATAATCCGTATGGAATGAAAGTTTGGAGGGATGGAATCGGTATTGAAAAGGGATATCGGTATACAGTTTCTTTTAATGTTCGAAGCACTCTGAAAGGAAAAAATGAAAATGAAAGTGGAACATTTTCAAAACAAACGATTAAGCACATAGGACTTAAAGTATATAATCCGGAAGGCGACGGAAATCCAAGTTTAAATTTTGATACAGTATCAGGCGGTGATAAGAAAGGGATTATATCTCTTGATTCAGCGGATGAAGCCCCAAAGACTGTTACAGCAGAGTTTGTTGTTCCGAATGATTTCTCCGGTACAACAGTAGGCGTGGAATTTGATCTTGGAGCAATGCTTAAAAGCTATCCTGACGAAGTTAATATGAAGGGATATATTTACGTTTCTGATTTTGAAATTGTTAAAGGAGATTATGAAGGAAATCCTGTAGTCATTGAAAAAGCAGACGTAGAGGGGATTAATCCTAATTTACAAAATCACACATTAATTTGGAGTGATGAGTTTGATGGAAATTCTCTCGGCATCTCAAAGTGGACATATGAAGGAGCAACAGGTGCGGGTGGATACGGAAATTGTGAACTTCAGGATTATGAGCCGGAATATTCGAAGGTTGAAAACGGAAACCTGATTATTATGCCTGAGTTTAAACGCAATAAGTCTACAGGAGAAGTTTCATATTATTCCACAAAACTTTGGACAAAAAATATGGTCACCTTTAAATATGGAAGAATTGACATTAAAGCAAAATTACCAAAAGGTCAGGGAACAAGCGCGATGGGTTGGCTGCTCGGAGAAAATAATCTATGGCCGGATTGTGGAGAGATTGATATATTTCAAACTCATTCTGGAAACTCTATGATTGGTCAATCCATTTATTGTAAGAAATTTAATGGAGGGGGGTTTAGTTCCGGACCAAAGTTTTACTCGAGAAAGGTTGAAAATCTTGATTCGGAGTATCATGTTTATGGAATTGAATGGAAAAAGGATAAAATTGATTTCTATATAGATAATCAGTATGTAGGGTCTTATAATCCTCAAAAGTATTCACTCTCAGGAAATGCAACCGAAGACCAAGAAATATGGCCATTTAATTTACCATTTTATATGATTTTGAACTGTTCGATTGGAGGCAATATAGGTGGAAGGGTTAGCCCAACCGGTTGGACAAAAGTTGCAACGAATGGAGATATTGAGACCTATCGGGACTATATGTATATTGATTATGTAAGAGTCTATTCAGTCGATCAACCAGAAGAGCAGACAGAACATGAAGAAACAACAGAAGAGAATGTACTTAATAATGTGTGGGGAAGCTATTTTGGAGTGAATGATTCAAATTGGTATGAAGGTGCAGAAGGAAATATGACAAGAAATGAAGATACAGCGTGGACAGCAAACCTTATTTCTGCAGGTTGGGGAGGAGTATGGGGTGCTAAAATCTTTAAAAGTGTAGAAATTGAAAAGGGAAAAGAGTATTCCTTGAAATTCAAAATGAAGTCAAGCAATGTTGATAAATATGTATATTTTAGAATTTCGGATGGTCAAGATATTGCCTTTGCTGATTGGGTTTTCTTACCGGCTGGAAAAGAAATTGAATATAACAAAACGTTTACGGCAGCTTGCAATACCAACAGTATATATTTTGGAATTGGTGGAGATTTTGGAGACCGTGACTCTGAAGATGCGTCATATCGTTATTCATTACTTGGAACAAATTATAAAGAATTATTAGAAAACGATATGGATGGAGATGCTACAGCTTGCACGTCTATTTCCTGTAGAGATTTTTCTCTATTAAAAAATGTTAATCCAGCAGATGCCAACCCAACAGATGTAAGCGGAATAGTCGTTGAGAAAAACGGTGGTAATCTTCAAATTTCGTGGATTGAAACGGCAGAACAGAAGGAGAGTGGACAAACATATAATATTTATATTGATGGAATGCTCGCATATATGAATGTTGATTTATCGACATATGTTATTCCAAATTTATCAGTTGGAAAACATACAATTAAGATTGTCTCTGTGTTAAACGGAAAGGCTTCAAAGGGTGTTGAATTTGAAGTTGATTTGAATGATAAACAAGAAAAAAACACGAAGAGAGAAACAGTAACTTCTAGAAATATATCAGTTGGAAAAACTGTAGTAAAATCGGCTACAAAGAAAAAATCTGCAAAGAAGGCAAAAGTGATTTTAACAGGGGTTAAAAATGCAACAGGTTATGAAGTGCAGATTTCCGGAAGTAAGTCATTTAAGAAGATTTTGGTTCAGAAAAAAGTGAAAAAAGTATCTTTTGTGATTTCATCAAAGAAACTCAAGAAGGCCAAGAAGTTGTATGTTAGAGCAAGGGCTTACGTAATTAATTCACAAAAAGTTTATTTAGGACAATGGACAAAGGCAAAGAAAGTGAAAATCAAAAAATAGCAACTGCTAACATGAAGGAGAGTGCAATGGTCACTCTCCTTTTTTGGTACGCGATGAGGAAATTGAAGAAGGATTGCTTTCCTGCACCTGGCTTCCGTCCGCTTCGATGTGATAATTATCCTGATAAATCAATTCCGAAATCGGCACAATCTCATAGCCTTTTTCCTGTAATCCGGTGATAACCTTCGGTAACGCCTTTGCCGTATACTTTCCACCATTGTGCATCAGGATGATGGCACCGTTCTTTAACGCTTTATGATTTAGAATGGTATCAACGATGCTGTCTACTCCGTAGTTTTTCCAGTCAAGACTATCCACAGACCATTGGATTGGGTAGTAGTTACATTCCCTTAATTGATAAATCAGCTGATTGTCGTAGTCGCCGTAAGGCGGGCGGAACAATCGCATGGTTTCTCCCGTAAGTTTTTGGACTTTCTCGGTTACGTCATTAATTTCTGCTTGGACTTCATTATAGGTCAGTTCGCTCATATGCTTGTGGTGCTCACTGTGATTGCCAAGGTCATGTCCGGCAGCGTGGATTGCTATTACATCTTTCGGATATTTTTCTACCCAACCGCCGGTCATAAAGAAGGTGGTTTTGATGTTGTACTTTTTTAGGGTTTTGAGGATTTTGGCAGTATCGTCATTCCCCCAAGCCGCATCAAAACTAATTGCAACCTGCGGCTTATCGGTTTTTACACAGTAAATCGGTAGCTCTTTTTTCTGCGTTGAAGTGGTAATGGAATCCCAGCCATCTGAAATGAGAGTTTTATCGTAATGGTATGTAAGTCCCACTACGGCAATAAGTACACAGAGCCAAAAGATGCTTCGACGAAGCATGGAAGTTTTGGAAGTCGACATAGGAACTCCTAAGAGAGTTTTCTAATAGTGTATGCGGTGGATGCGGTAAAAATGAATAAGGAAAACATTGCAGAAACGGAATATATGTTTGAAAAATATGAATGTGGTATAATGAAAATAAATCAAGGAAACTTCTGGAATTCAATTATTTTATAAAATATCAATAATTGAGAAATAGTATGTGGGAGAAATGATATGTCAGAGTTCAAGATAAAAGATAGAATATTGTTTGAATATAATGGAAAAGATGAAGTGGTAAAAATACCGGATGATGTTGAAGTAATTGATGAAATGGTATTTCAAGGAAATACAAAAGTGAAAACAGTAATCTTACCAACAACAATGAAACGTATTCGGACAAAGGCTTTTTTTGCCTGTAAAAAGCTGGAAAACATTAATCTTCCGGATGGAATTGAACTTGAAAAGAGAGCTTTTGACTCTTGCATCAAACTGAGTAAAATATCAGATAATGAGGAAGTTGTTATAAAGAAAATAGAATATGGTGCATTTAGCTATTGCAAGAAATTAAGCACGAAGATTAGATTTGACTTGGAATCCAAAAAAATAGGTGACTTTGCATTCGGTTTTTGCGAACAATTAAAGACTGTAATAATTCAAGAGGATACTTGGATAGGGAGCAGTGCATTTAGTTGTTGTACTCGTTTGGAAACAATCTCAGATGCTAAACAGATTCATCTGAAAAAAGTATGTAGAGATGCTTTCCTTTATTGCGATAAATTAAAAACAATAATCACCACGCCGGATATATTAGAGAAAGAAAAGAAACAAGCAGAGCAGGTTAAGAAAACGGATACGAGTATGAAAAAAACTGATAGAAAAGAATCAAATTTGAGTCAAAAGGATGAAATATTTGAGATACATAATGGTGTGTTGAAAAAATACAATAGTAAATTAAGTGTAGTGCATGTACCGGAAGAGGTCACCGAAATTGGACGGGAGGCATTTGCATGGAATGAATATATAACAGATGTTTATTTTAAGGGGAAGATTGAAAAAATAGATAAAGGAGCATTTTTACAGTGTGAAAATCTTAAAACAATAGAATTACCGGACGATATTATAATCGAGGAGCATGCATTTGAGAACTGTTTTCAACTAAAAAAAATAACAAAAAGAGATACCTATGTTTTAGGAACAATAGGCATGTATGCATTTGATTATTGTGAGGAATTATCAAATCATATAAAGATAGCAGAGGGTACGGTTGAATTGAAAGAGGGAACATTTAATGGTTGTATGAATATTGGCACAGTATATATTCCGGATTCACTGGAGAAAATTGGAGAAAATTGTTTTGGAGATGTTGAGCGGTTTATATTTAACAATAATGCCAATATGTATATTCATCTAAAAGATTACGGATATGAATGTAAAATAGTAGGGGAAATAGGAAAACAACTCGTAGAACAAATAGAAGAAAATACCGTAAAATGTCTTTCATGCGGCAAGAGAATAGGAAGATGGAAAGAAAGATGTGCATATTGTGGAGAAAGAAATACATTTTATGTTGACAATAAGAAAATTAAGAAATTTGAAAAGATGATTATGAAACAGATAGAGAACGATCAGTTGCCAGAGTGGGAAACCATTTTTCCGGAGTGGATGTTTACCATAGAAGAACAATGGTTATTTGGTGTTTATCCGGATGATGAATTGTATAAATGGTTTTTAAGACATGAAGTCATAAGAAAGCATAGTAGGAAGTGGAGAAAATAATTGTGGAGAATTCGCCATAATTAAAAAAAGACTGTTAATCACTTCTAGTCAACAGTCTTTTTTCTTTACTTCAACTCTTTACCAATATGTGGCTTAATGAAATTTTCTTCTGCAAACTCCCATAATGTTTCAGAGCCTTTGGCAGTTGTTTGGTTTCGATGATAAACCTGCTGATGGTGAATTCCGTGTTCTACCCAGGATTTTCCGCCGGTGGAATGATTCAGCATCAGTGGCTGGATTTTGTCCATAGTATTGGCAAAGCGGGCTTCCGGTGTTTCGCCGCTTTCGAATTCTTCCCAAAGGTCACGCATCATAGTGCCCTGATCATGGGGGAGCATTGCAAAGAGACGGTCGGCAGCTGCTACTTCGCGCTCACGCTTATCGGCGTTTCCTTTCTGATCGTAGGCATAGGTATCGCCTGCGTAGATTTCAATTAGGTCATGAATTAGGCAAAGCTTCATAGTCTTTAGTACATCAATTTCTTCATTGGAGTATTCAGAAAGAAGCATAACCATTACGGCCATGTGCCATGCGTGCTCTGCATCGGTTTCCTGTCGGCTGGCATCCCTTAAATAGGTTTGTCGAATGATTTCTTTTTCCTTATCAATTTCTAAAATAAAATCAAATTGTTGTTTTAATCGTTCCGGTTTTTCTAAGTTCATAGTTCAATCCTCCTAAGGAAATTAAAGCACGAAATAGAAAATTATTCAATTTTGAAGGTAAAAACGAAACACTTGACCGAAACTTAGGGGACCGATATAATAAACTTTGGAAAAACTTGAAAGGAAAAGGATAAAATGAGAATGAAAAAATTAGTAGGAACTGTATTGGCTTGCGCAATGGTTATGGGATCATTTGCTGTGACACAGACAAAGACTGAGGCTGCTCTTGCAGGAAGTAAAGTGTCTAAGATTTTTGAAAATCATACATATGCGCTGTTTGAACAGGAAATCGGTTGGAAGGATGCGAAAGCATATTGCGAGAAACTTGGTGGACATCTTGTAACGATTACATCCAAGGAAGAAAATGATTTTCTTGTAGAGACATTTTTGAAAAACTATGATGACGGTGTTTCAATTGGATTTTCTGATGAAAAAACAGAAGGAACCTGGGCATGGGTTACCGGAGAAAAAGCAACGTATACAAATTGGTCAGAAAGGGAACCAAACAATCAATTAAACGAAGATTTTGCTTTAATTACACCAGAGGGAACATGGAATGACGGTCATTTAGATCGCGAAAAATGGGCGTTTATTTGTGAATGGGATTGTGTTGTAAGCACGATTAAGCCTTCTACTACTTATGTAATGAGCAAGCAGCTTAGCGTAAAGGAAGCAGGAAATGCTACTTACACTTCTTTAAATCCGAAAGTTGCTACTGTAGATAAAAACGGAAACGTTAAGGCAGTTAAGAACGGAAAAGCTACAATTCTTGTTAATTCAAATGGCAAAGTGAAAATTTACATTGTTCAGGTTAAAAAGCCAAAACTGAACAAAAAGAAAGTAAAATTGAAAGTTGGAAAATCATTCAAATTAAAGATTACCGGAAAGGTTGGAAAGGCAAAATTTTCATCTTCTAAGAAGAAAGTTGCTAAGGTTAATTCCAAAGGGGTAATCGTTGCAAAGAAAAAAGGCAAAGCCGTAATTAAAGTGAAAGTAAACGGCGTTGTTCTGAAATGTAAAGTAAAAGTAAAATAATGATATTGAAAGGACTGTAAATCAGAAATGATTTGCAGTCTTTTTTTGCACGAACCTGCAATGAAATAAAGAGGCTTTTATGATATAATCGATATAGTTGTTTTAGAGAAAAGTAAAGGAGAGTATTATGAAACAGGTAACAATTAGAAACGTGGAAAAGAATACACCGGCTGTGATTGCAGGGTGCATGAGATTTGCTGAAAAGAGCGTAGCGGAAGTAGCAGAGTTTGTGGACGGAGCCATGGAACTTGGCATTGATTACTTTGACCATGCGGACATTTACGGAAACGGAAAGTGTGAAGAATTGTTCGGAAAAGTGTTAAAGGAAAACTCCAATATTGACCGTGAGAAAATTGTAATCCAGTCCAAGTGCGGTGTTCGTTTGGGCATTGATTATGATTTGTCTAAGGAACATATTTTAGGTTCCGTAGATGGAATTTTGGATAGATTGCAGACAGACTATCTGGATATTCTGTTATTGCACAGACCGGACGCTTTGTTTGAACCGGAAGAAATTGCAGAAGCATTGGACCGGTTGGAAGCCGGCGGAAAAGTAAAAACTTTTGGGGTTTCAAACTTTAAGCCATTGCAGATTGAATTATTAAAGAAGTATGTGAAGCAGGATTTGGTGATTAATCAGTTGCAGTTTTCCCTTCCTGTTTCCAATATGATTGCAGGCAGTATGGAAATGAATATGGAATCTCCGGGTTCTGTAGATCATGATGGTGGTGTTTTGGATTATTGCCGTTTGAATGAAATGACTATTCAGGCATGGTCACCGTTCCAAATGCCGGCTTGGCAGGGCGTTTTCCTTGGAAATGACAGATACGCTGAGTTAAACAAAGAAATTGATATTTTGGCGGAAAAATACGGCGTAACACCGACAACAATTGCATCTGCATGGATTCTCAGACATCCGGCAAAGATGCAGATTGTATCAGGGACTACAAGTATCAGCCGTATGAAAGAAATTGCTGATGCGTGCAGCTTCGAGTTGACTAGAGAAGAATGGTACAAGTTGTACTTATCAGCAGGTCATCTGCTTCCATAAAGGAGAAGAAGGGTGATTAAAGAGGAAATTAAGCAGGAACTTTTGAAACGACAGGATGTGGCCTATCGCGATTTCCAGTCGAAACTGATTCCAAACGTGAGCAAAGATTTCTTTGTAGGTGTGCGGACACCGGAACTTCGAAAGTTTGCCAAAGAACTTTTGAAACGCGATGATGTGGGGGAATTCCTTCAGGAAAAGCCACATCAGTACTTTGATGAAAATCAGTTGCATGCTTTTATTCTTTCGGGTATGAAGGACTATGATTTGTGTATGAAGGAATTGAAAGAATTCCTCCCGTATGTGGACAATTGGGCCACCTGTGATCAGATGTCACCGAAGATTTTTAAGAAGCACAAAGAGGAACTTTTGAAGGAAATCAAAGGTTGGCTGAAATCAAAGGAAACTTACACGGTACGATTTGCCGTTGGGATGTTGATGGAACACTTTCTGGATGAGGACTTCAAAGTGGAGTATCCTGAGATGGTTTCTAAAATCCGTTCTGACGAGTATTATGTCAATATGATGATTGCCTGGTATTTTGCCACAGCACTTGCAAAACAGTATGAGGCGGTGCTACCGTTTATTGAGGAGAAGCAGTTGGCTGAATGGACACATAATAAGGCAATTCAAAAATCTATTGAAAGTAACCGGATTGCTCCGGAACAGAAAGAATATTTGAGAAGTTTAAAAATTCCAAAAAAGAAATAAAAAAGACGCTGTATTGGTTAATGTACCAATGCAGCGTTTTTCTTACAGACCGTGCTTTACGGCGTATACAGCCAGTTGCGTTCGGTCCTTTAAATTGAGTTTCTCCAAAATTTTGGAAATTATATTTCGTACTGTGCCATCACTTAAGAAAAGTTCTTTGGCAATTTCCTTATTATCATACCCTTCGGCTACAAGCTTTACGACATCCAGTTCTCTCTCTGTCAGCTTTTGTTTCAGTTCTTCATTCCCCTCATCAGTATTCCCTGTGGAAACCTGATTGTAACTGTTAAACATAACTTTATAAACGCCCTGACCAAAGACATTAATTCCGTTGTAAACACTTTTTACGCTGGCAATAATTTTATCGTCTTCCATTTCCTTTAAGATATAGCCGTCAGCCCCGTTGCGAATGGCTTTATCAATGGTTTCCTTATCATCGAAAGTGGTAAGAACTAATGCTTTCACGTTTGGACATTCTTTTTTGATGGCTGCAATTCCGAAGGAACCGTCGTACTCCGGCATTCGCATATCCATCAGAACCACATCCGGTTTGTATTTCAGTGACATTTCATAAGCTTCTTTTCCGTTCTTTGCCAATGATAGCACTTCGATGTCCGGATCCTGTTCTAAAATAACTTTAAGTCCCTGTCTCAAAATCTTTATGTCATCTGCGATAATAACTTTTATCTTACTCATAAAATCCTCTTTCAATTATATTGGAAGTTCAATTCTTGTCAGAAAGCCCTGATTCGGTGCAGTGACAAATCGAATTGTTCCCTTGGATTTTTCTACTCGTTCTTTAATCCCCCGGATGCCGTTGCTTTCTTCAATGGATTGACAGCCCACGCCGTTGTCCACGATTAAAAGCTGAACGGACTTTTCTTTAAAGGTCAGAATAATGTCTATCTTATCTGCCTTCGAATGCTTTATTGAATTAGTAATGGATTCCCGCAAGGTGTCGTAAATAATTTTTGTGAGATGGGAATACTTTTCGGAATCCTCGCCTTTCACAGTGACTTCCACATTCATATTTTTCACCTGGTTTGCCAGATGCATAACCCCCTGTGTGATCAGCTCGTATTCACTTTCTTCACGAAGCATATTGATTGATTCTCTTAATTCTCTAATACCCTTGGCAGTTAATTCTCTCGCCCCCTGAATATACTCCAACGCATCGTCTTTGTTGTCATTGCCTACAGAAGTCTGTGCCAACTTCATATAAGACTGAATCATTGTCAAAGTGTGCCCGGTTGTATCATGTACCTGCTGTGCAATTCTGTTTCGCTCGGTCTCCAGCAAAAGTTTTTCATTGGTAATTTGCAGTTCCCTTTCCACATTTAAAAACTGATATCTAAATGTAGCCAGAAAGACTAAAAAGATTGCGATGGCGAAACCGATTGGATTGGTATCATACGGAATCGGTGACCATTGGAACAAATTCATCAGACTGATTACTGTTGGAATAAATACTGATAATACAATCAGTGCCTGTGCCTTGTTTCGCTGGTGTTTATCGTCAGACTCTTTATGGGAAGCGTCCCGGAAAAGAATGACTGCGCCAATTACCACATAGATATAAATAAAGATGAAATTGCTTTTAAAAAGAATATCATGTTTAATATCCGGCACAGTGAAATATCTATAATATTTATGATGAAGTGGATTTGTCAAAATACTGAAAAAATGAAAGAGTGGAATCGCCGACGTCAATGCGATGATCTTCCATGTCAGCTTCCTTTCGGAATACAGTATTGCAAACCACATCCAAATCATTCCGATAAAACAAATACCCAGGTCTCCGATAGAATAGCTCAGAGCTATGGTAAATACGGTGTGAGACATTGCAACCAATAATTGGGAACTGCACCAGATTGCTACGATTCCCAAACATACAATGCACATCTTGGTAGATGGTGTATTTCGCCCTCGGAAAAAGAGCGCAGACATACTGACAATTACAGCCAGCGTCACGATTAAATCTATAAACAGAATTGTGAAAGCCATAAATTAAAATTCCTCTTTTTTCTCTTTCTTCTCGAAGAAGACAGCGATTGTAATAAAGATAATCCCGACCAGGATGAAAAAGCCCCACCAAGGAACCTGCTCCCAGAACGTTCCGCTAATCTTGAGTAAGTTCAGCCCAAGAGCAATCAAACTAATCATCCAGTACTGTTTTTGATTCTTAAGAACGCCGCCTATAATGGCAACGAAAGAATAGATTAAAAAGATTACAGAGCAAATAGGTTCTGCCTCATCTCCAAGATTATGAAGCAGAAGAATTGCAGTAATCAGGTAATAACCGATTGTCAGAGTCATCTTTTGCGCATCAGTATTATCATACCAAATAAGACTTGTAATCACAATTGCAATCAGAAGACCCAGTGCAACCCACTCTTCAAAGAGATAGAGTGCAAAATTGAGATAAAATCCCCGAAGGAATATAAAGGCAAAGAAAAGCACTGCGGTTCCCACAGTCTTTACAATGCGTTGGTCCGTTTGTCCCTTGTAAACAAGAGACAGCATAAAAAACGTCATACCCACAAAGCTTGCGAATGGTACAAAATCAAAGATGCGTTGGAAAAGATCGGTAGTCGGTCTGCAAAGTGCAAAGTAGAGAATAAATGCTTGCATCACTAATTGATATGTACCTGCAAAAAAGAATTTCTTTTCGTTTTTCAATCCCCCCAGTACAGCAAAAATCATGGCACAAACGGCGCCGTAAGGCAAAATAGTTGTTAAGTCATTGATAGTTCCTCGGAAGAATTGGGATGCTTCTGCCACAATAGCGAGGACGCCGAGAAGTGCCAATGTCATTTTGTTATACATAAAAAACTGCAATAATAGCAGAATTGTAAATGCGATAAATAATCCCACTGCATCATTGAGATGCAAAATATGGCTCATTTCGTAAACAGTGATTCCAATAAGACCGTATACCAGAACATTCTTTACGGTTTTTTGAATCTGTTCCGATGTTTTTTCGTTCATAATGTATACCTCTAAAAAAATCCTTGTACGACAGTTTACAGGCATATTGTAGCAATGTGTAAAAAAGGTTGATAGATGTCATATGTCATAAATGTCAAAATTTGGATATGACAAATGTCATTTTTTTAGAGAAAAAATCGGAATTTGTATGATATATTGAGAGTGTGGAGTGGAATCGAGTGATTTTTGATGAAAAAACACAAGTAGTATTGAATACAATTTGACCTAGACAAATATGAAAAAATGATTACAATAATAGTATAGTGAATCAATAGAGGATTGTTATTTTGAAAGGAGATCCACTGTATGGATTGGAAAATTATTGCAGACTCAAGCTGTGATTTTTATGAATTAGAGGAGAAAAACGAAAAAGTTGGCTTTGCCAGTGTTCCGTTTGTGATTTCAATTGACGGAGTCGATTTTATTGATAATGATAAACTGCAGACGGAAAAGGTGGTTGAAGCCATTGATAACTGTAAGGAGACCAGCTTTACATCTTGTCCGTCACCGGCGGAATGGATTAAAGCTTTTGGTGATGCGAAGTATTGTTTTGTTGTTACCATTTCTTCCAGCTTGTCAGGAAGCTTTAACAGTGCCAGTGTTGCAAAGAAGATGGTTTTGGAAGAAGATCCGAATCGACAGATTGAAATTTTGGATTCTTTGTCTACAGGCCCTACTCTTTGTTTGATTGTCAGAAAACTTCAGGAATTGATTTCAAAGAATGATGATTTTGAAGTTGTGAAAAAGGAAATACATGCTTATATGAAAACAATGCATGTTGTTTTTGCACTTTCTTCATTTAATAATCTGGTACGTAATGGAAGAATGTCAAAGATTGCCGGAATGGTTGCCAGCAAATTAAGCTTGACCGGCGTAGGAGTCGGAAGTGCGGAAGGTACGATTGAAGTTAAGAAAATTGCCCGCGGACGAAAGAAGGTCATTGATGTCATTATTAATGATATTAAAGAACGAGGAGAAAATTGTCGTTCGATTATTATTTCACATTGCCAGAATGAGGAACTTGCCAAATCTTTAAAAGAGGCAATTGATAAGGTATTTGAAAGTATTGACATTAAGATTATTCCAACAAGAGGGTTGGATAGTTATTATGCGGAAAAGCATGGAATTATTGTTGGATATTAAAAATGTAAGGCCTGACACCTGAAGAGTGTCAGGCTTTTTGTATTATTTGACGGAAAATATGTTACAATAAAGGTATGTTTATTGGACGGACGAGGAGGATATTATGAAAAAAGGATTAGTAATGGAAGGTGGCGCGATGCGTGGGATGTTTACCGCCGGCGTCATCGATGTATTTATGGAAAATAACATTGAATTTGATGGGGCAATCGGTGTTAGTGCGGGAGCGGTTTTTGGCTGTAATTACAAATCAAAACAGCCGGGAAGAACAATTCGTTTCAATACGAAGTATTGTAATGACCCGAACTATGTAGGAATCAAACCATTTATTAAAACAGGGAATCTGTACAGCGTGGATTTTGGATATCATGATATTCCGGAACGACTGGATCCTTTTGATGTGGAAACTTTTGAGAAGAATCCAATGGAGTTTTACGCGGTATGTACAGATGTTGTCAGCGGACAGCCGATTTACCGGAAACTGAAGACGGCAACCGGTGACGATCTCCTCTATTTGCAGGGGTCTGCTTCCTTGCCGCTGGTTTCAAAAGTGGTGGAAGTACAGGGACGAAAACTTTTGGATGGAGCGGTCAGTGATTCGGTTCCGCTAAAATATTTTGAAAGTATTGGATATGATCGGAACGTTGTCATTTTGACCCAACCAAAGGGTTATGAAAAAGGACCGAGCAGGGCAATTAGTGCCATCAAGGTACAGTTAAAACAATATCCGCATTTTATCCGTGCGGCAGAAAACCGACACATTATGTATAATGAACAAATGCATTATATCAGAAAACAGGAAATTCACGATAAAGCGCTGGTAATTCGACCAAAGGAAAAATTGCCGGTGAATCATGTGGAAAAAAATCCGGATAAACTTTGGGAAACCTATTATCTCGGACGGGAACAGGGAGAAAAATATCTGGATAAAGTTCGTGAATTTTTAGCAAAGGAAGATTAACGGAAAATGGTTACAAAGCAGAACTCACAAAAAAAACAGAAAACATCGGCGCCATGGATTGCCGGAAAAGTGAACCTGAAACAGGATGTCTTATCCGGCATCATTGTTGCGCTTGTTTCCATTCCGATTTCCATGGGATATGCACAGATCGCCGGACTTCCGGTGATTTACGGATTGTATGGCTCGCTGTTACCGATTCTGGTTTTTGCTTTCCTGACCACATCTCCACAGTTTGTAGTCGGGGTGGATGCCATGCCGGCAGCAATGGTTGGAGGTCTCCTGGCTTCGATGGGGATTCAGGCAGAATCAGAGGAAGCACTAAAACTGGTTCCGGTGATTTCTATTTTGGTTGCAATCTGGTTTGTGATTTTTTATCTGTTTAGAGCGGGAAGGATTGTAAAATATATTTCCACACCGGTTATGGGAGGATTTATTTCCGGTGTAGGAGCTTCGATTATCTTAATGCAGGTTCCGAAACTATGGGGTGGCAGCGCCGGTACCGGAGAACTGTTCCGGTTGGCGCGTCATATGGCAAAGGAACGGCATTCATTTCAGTTATTATCATTTGGACTTGGAATCGGAACGGTTCTCATCATTCTCTTATGCAGAAAATGGCTTCCGAAGATTCCAATGTTAGTAATTATGATGCTGGTAGGCGTAATATTGCAGCTTGTCTTTCACTTAGATGAACATGGCGTTAAACTGCTGCCGGAAGTGGCAGGAGGCTTGCCGCATCTTGTATTGCCGGATTTTAGGGTGCTGAAATATGAGACTGTGGATATTTTGGTTCAGTCTTTGAGTATTGCAGCGGTAATTATGACACAGACCTTGCTTGCAACAGGAAACTATGCAATGAAATATCAGGATCAGGTTGATAACAATCAGGAATTGCTTGCTTATGCAGGAATGAATCTCGCCGGAGGACTGGTAGGATGTTGTCCAATCAATGGCTCCGTTTCCCGAAGCGGTGTGGCAGATTCTTTTAAGTGCAGGTCTCAAGTGATGTCAATAACTGCTTCGGCAACAATGCTTGTCATTTTACTGTTTGGAACACCGTTATTAAAGTTTTTGCCAATCCCGGTTTTGACAGGAATTGTTATGACAGCACTCATTGGAATTATTGAATTCTCCATGGCAGAACGGTTACGCAAGTCAAGTAAGAATGAATGGACCGTCTTTATGATTTCTTTTGGCGGAGTGCTTTTACTGGGCACCGTTTACGGCGTAATGATTGGTTGTATTCTTTCCTTTGCAGTTGTAGCTGTAAAGGCGGTTGTGCCAACGGCTGTCTTTTTAGGAAGAATTCCGGGAGAAGGTAATTTTTATCCTTTGAACAGAAACACCTCTGCAAGACCAATCAAGAATACATTGATTTATCGCTTTAACGGAAATTTGTTCTTTGCTAATATTGACCGGTTTGAAAATGATATTAAGAATGCAATAAAAGAGGATACAAAACAAATTGTGGTGGATGCCAGAGGAATTGACAATATCGACATTACCGCAGTGGATCGATTGATGGTCTTCCGAAAGTATTTGTTGGATCAGGGCATTCATTTCTATATAACAGAGCATGAAGGAATCCTGAATGATCGAATCCGTTTTCTGGGAGGCGGAAGTCTCATTGACGAAGGGGTGATGCGTCGTACCATTACCTTGGCACTTCGTGATGCCGGACTTCGCAAGCCATATGAATTGGAGGAACCGGAAGAAGACGGAAAAGGAAAGAATTTTATAGAATCGGAAGAACGTCTGGCAGAATTCCAGTGGGCTTTCGGAGAGGAAGCGGAAAATCGGTTTGAGAAGATGGCATGGGAGACGGCAGAACAGCTGGTGGCTGCCATGGCAGGAGAGGGCGTTCAGAAAGATATTTTTGGATCCTATCAGTTGAAAACCACTTGGGGACTAATTGGTCGATATGATGAAGATGAGTTCTGGGATTATCTGGAAATTGCATTGGAACAGTTGGCAAATCAGGGAAGGATAACAAAAGAAGATGCTTCGAATTTGGAACAGTTAATCGAGGAACGTCGTGAACGGGGTGTTGTAAGATTGCAGGAATTAAATCCGAAAGCGATGGATATTTTGTTAAAGCACCGAAGGGAAATCCGAGACCAGCTGAAAGCACAGCTTCCCGAAGAATATGCCCGGGTACATAATTTAAGAAAAGAAAGAAGATTAAAACAGGAAAAAGAAAGACCAACGCAGTAAGATGCGTTGGTCCTTTTATTATTCTTCACAAAGTTTAGTTGCCCATGCAATGGCATCATCAATATGAGGCTGGAAGTTTTCGCGCCCAACCTTTTCAATAAAGCCTGCCTTTTCCATAGTGTTCATCGGCTGCTCGTTAACATGGGAGAATACTAAAGTAATTCCCTGTTTCTGACAACGTTCGAAACAAAGTCTTAAGGAACGCATTGCTGTTGCATCAATTGCAGGCACACCACGCATTCGGATAATAATGACCTTGGTGAAATCCTTAAAGTCAATTGCAGCTAACTGTTCTGCATCACCAAAGAACATTGGTCCGGAGATTTCAAAAACACGAACCTGTTTTGGAATCGGCTTTAAGTCCATTCCGTCCGGATCTTCTTCCGGATCGTAATATTTCCAGCCTTTGACCTGAGATTCTTCACTCATTCGTTTAAGGAATAACAGGACTGCCAGAACCATTCCGATTTCGATGGCAACAACCAAATCAAAGACAACAGTCAATCCAAAGGTTGCAACCAAAACGAGAATGTCGCTTTTTGGAGCTGCTTTACAAAGCAATACAAAAGTTCTCCACTGGCACATATTGTAAGCAACAATAAACAAGATTGCTGCGATTGTTGGCATTGGAATCAATGCAGCATATGGCATTAAAATCACTAAGACCAGAACTAACACAATGGCGTGAACGATACCGGCAATCGGTGTACGTCCACCGTTTTTGATGTTGGCTGCAGTTCTTGCAATGGCTCCGGTGGCAGGTATTCCGCCGAACAGTGCGGAACCGATATTACCGCATCCCTGAGCAATCAGTTCCATATTGGAACGATGATGCGAGTTGATCATACTGTCTGCCACAACACAGGACAGCAGAGATTCGATGGATGCAAGAATTGCAATGGTAAATCCGTCTGAAAGAACGGAACGGATTGTTCCCATGGAAAAATCCGGTGTATGGAATTTTGGAAGACTGTTGCTGATGGTGTATAAGTCTCCAATGGTATTAACGTTCATATGGGAAAACTTCACAATGAGAATTCCGACAATAACGGCAATTAATGAGCCCGGGATTTTTTCGTTGATTTTTGGCCACACAATTAAAATAAGAAGACTAATACCACCGATCAGTAAAGCGTAAGGATTTACAGTCTTAAGATTGTGGGCAAATGCTTCCACTTTTTCTGTTGTTTCAATGGTAACTGTTCCCTTCGGATAAACCAGTCCGAAGAAGTCTTTCAACTGTCCGATTAAAATAGTTACCGCAATTCCGGCAGTAAATCCGGTAGTAATGGTAAAGGGAATATATTTGATTAAGGTACCTAATCGGCAAAGCCCCATAACAATCAAAATGATACCGGCAATAATCGTTGCCATCATTAATCCGCTCATTCCGTTTTTTGCAACAATCCCCGCCACAATTGTAGCAAAGGCAGCAGTTGGTCCGGCAATCTGCACACGGCTTCCGCCTAAGAACGAAATGATAAAGCCGGCAATAATAGCAGTGTAAAGACCTTCTTCCGGTCCCACACCGGAAGCCAGAGCCAGGGCAATGGATAACGGTAAGGCGATAACTGCCACAATAATTCCTGATATAATATCTGTTGTAAGCTGTTTTCCTGAGTAGTTTTTTAAAGTGCTGAACAGCATTGGTTTAATCTTGTCTTTATGCATGATAAACTCCATTCTTTTGCCTGAAACGGCGAGATTTAAAAAATAAGAAAGTCCCGAAGGACAAGAACTTTTCGATTATAGCACAGAGGTGGAAAAAATCAAGATGTATTTGACATTCATTATTTCTTATAATATAATCAGAAACGATAGCGACGACGAAGAGAAGTAACCGTACTTATCGCTGACAGAGAGCAGGCGTTGGTGGAAGTCCTGTAGAATGAATTACGGCGAATAACACTTCAGAGCTGTGAACTGAACGAGAGTTTTCTTCAGTAGGGGATCCGTCCTCTGCACGATACGCAGAAGGTCTTTCAAAATGCGAAGACCGTGAGGGGCTGCATTGGCAGTAAATCAGGTGGTACCGCGGACTTTTATGAAATTGATATAAATAAAGAGTTCGTCCTGAAAGAGTGAATCTTTTAGGATGAACTCTTTTTACATTTATAAAATTAGTAAAGGAGAGAAAACAATGGACGTTAACACAAACAACATTTATCGTGATGTAACAATGGATCAGCTTTCAGAAGCTAACGTTGGTCAGACTGTGAAGATTTCCGGTTGGATTGAAAACATCCGCGACCACGGTGGAGTTTCATTTATTGACTTAAGAGATATGTACGGCGTAATGCAGGTCGTTATGCGAGACACTACTTTATTGGAAGGATTAAATAAGGAAGATTGTATTTCTGTGGAAGGACCAATTGAACACAGAGACGAAGAAACATACAATCCAAAGATTCCTACAGGAACAATTGAATTAGAAGCAAAATCTGTAAAGATTTTAGGAAAAGTATACAGACAGCTTCCGTTTGAAATCATGACTTCCAAGGAAACAAGAGAAGATGTTCGATTAAAATATCGTTATTTAGATCTTAGAAATACAAAGGTTCGTGATAATATGATTTTCCGTTCCAACGTAATTTCTTATCTTCGTCAGAAGATGACAGACTTGGGATTCTTAGAAATCCAGACACCAATTCTTTGTGCTTCTTCTCCGGAAGGTGCCAGAGACTACATTGTACCAAGCAGAAAAATCAAAGGAAAATTCTATGCATTGCCACAGGCACCACAGCAGTATAAGCAGTTACTGATGGTTTCCGGCTTTGACAAGTATTTCCAGATTGCTCCTTGTTTCAGAGACGAAGATGCAAGAGCAGATCGTTCACCGGGAGAATTTTATCAGTTAGACTTTGAAATGAGCTTTGCTACACAGGAAGATGTTTTCCGTGTAGGAGAAGAAGTTTTAGCAGATACATTTAACAAGTTTGCTCCGGAAGGCTATGAAGTAACACAGGCACCATTCCCTGTAATCAGCTTTAAGGAAGCAATGTTAAAATACGGTACAGATAAGCCGGACCTTAGAAACCCATTGGAAATTATCGATGTAACTGATTTCTTCCAGAGATGTACATTCAAGCCTTTCCACGGAAAGACAGTTCGTGCCATCGTGGTTAATCAGAAGTTATCTAAGGGTCAGCATGAAAAATTATTGAAGTTTGCACAGAGCATCGGCATGGGCGGACTTGGATATTTGGAAGTGTTAGAAGACGGTTCTTACAAGGGACCTATCGATAAATTCATTCCGGATGATATGAAGGATGAAATCAGAAGTCAGGCAAACTTAAAGCCAATTGACACTATTTTCTTTATTGCGGACAATGAAAAGAATGCATCTCTTTATGCAGGACAGATTCGTACCGCTCTTGGCGAAAGACTTGATTTAATTCAGAAGAACCAGTATAAGTTCTGTTATATCAACGACTTCCCAATGTACGAATATGATAATGAAACAAAGCAGATGATCTTTACACACAATCCGTTCTCAATGCCACAGGGGGGATTGGAAGCATTGGAAACAAAGAACCCGGAAGAAATTTTAGCATACCAGTACGATATCGTATGTAACGGTGTTGAATTATCTTCAGGTGCCGTAAGAAACCATGATATGGAAATTATGGTGAAGGCATTTGAAATCGCAGGATACACAGAAGAAGACTTGAAAGAAAAATTTGGCGCACTCTATAATGCGTTCCAGTTTGGTGCACCACCTCACGCAGGTATGGCACCGGGAGTAGACCGAATGATTATGCTTCTTCGCGATGAAGAAAACATTCGTGAAGTAATTCCATTCCCAATGAATGGTAATGCACAGGACTTAATGTGTGGTGCTCCGGGAGAAGTTACAGAACAGCAGCTCCGCGAAGTACACATTAAAGTAAGACAGTAATACTGTCGATAAAATCTTACAAGAAATGAGGAAAGAAAAATGAAAAAGACTATCAAAGTAGCAGCATTGGCAATCGTTATGACAGCAATTGCTTTTGCAACACCAAAGCAGGCATCTGCAGCACAGAAGTTTGAAGTTAGTTACATTCCAACAACAGGAACTTCAGTAACAATTAATTTGAAAAAATCACCAAAATACTATACTGAAGTAGAACTTTCAAAGGCTAACGGAAAAGTTGTTGACACAAAGACATATTACAAAGGTGCAACAGCAGCAAACTTCCTGGGCTTAAAGAAGAACACTGCATATTGCGCACGTTACAGAGCTGTTGAAGCAGACGGAACACCGGTATCAAGCTGGTCAAAGAAGATTGGATTTGTTTCTTTAAAGAATGTAGAACCAAAGCAGGTTGGAAAGTCTATGAAGGTATACTACAAACTTCCAAAAGTAAAGGGTGTTAAGAAATTTAAAGTTACAATTTCCAAGAAGCAGAAGAGTGGATACAAGACAGTCGGAACAGTAAAGCCGGGAAAGAAAATTATAATCAGCAAGTGTTACGGAAAGGCATTATCATACACATCTTACTATGTAAGAATTCAGCCGGTATTCGCTAAGAAGGTTAAAAATACATATAAACACAGTTCAGGATTCTATTTTAGAAGAGGATATTTCTAGAAACTGAGTTCATAGGATAAGGAAAAGGTCTTGCAGGTTTTGCAAGATCTTTTTTTTGCCCAAAATGTAAAAAACATAGGAAAAATCGGCATTTGCAACCGTCGGTTGACAAATTGATAAGTCAACTTGGTGGTGCGCAACCGCTAAAAATGCTATATTTTCACCATCAGCTGAAGCATTGTCGTTGAAAAGTATTCGACTTCAATGAAGAACTTGCAGGTTTCGCATTTGCACAGTTATAATATAAGAATGGAGGATTTGTTATGAATTTAGCGGATAAAATTATTTCATTGAGAAAACAAAAAGGTTGGTCTCAGGAAGAACTGGCAGCACAGATGGATGTATCAAGACAATCGGTTTCAAAATGGGAAAGCGGAGCCAGCACCCCGGATCTTGATAAAATTCTTCTGTTAAGTAAAATTTTTGGAATCTCCACAGATTACTTATTAAAAGATGATGAAGAAATCAGTTCCGATACAGGAGCATCAACAGAAAAAGAAACACCGAAGCGTTTCGTATCCAAGGAAGAGGCAAGAAACTTTATTTCCACCCAAAAGCAGGCAGCTAAGAAAATTGCCCTTGGGGTATGGCTTTGTATTATGTCCCCGGTTACACTTTTGGTTTTATTGGGATTATCTCAGAAGCCATATCAATATCTCAGTGAAAACATGGCAGTGTTAGGTGGGCTTTGTGTACTCTTTGTTTTAGTAACGATTGCAGTAGCCTGTTTCATTGTTACCGGTATGACTCTTAGTAAATATGAATATTTGAAAAAGGAAGAAATTCTGTTAGATGCGGAAATGGAAAAAGAAGTTCTCGAAGAAAGCGAGTTCTTCCTTCCGGGATTTGCAAGAAATATTGCCATCGGCGTAGGGATGTGTATCATTTCTGTGATTCCGGTAGTCACATGTGGGGTACTGGAAAAGGAAGTGTTATCAGTGATGGCTGTGGGACTTTTGTTAGTGATCGTTGCATGTGCGGTATTTCTCTTTGTTTCCAGTGGCATGAAAAAGAGTGCTTATGACCAGTTGCTTCAGAGGGAAAATTACACGGTAGAGCGCAAAGAAGCAAATCAGGAAGTTGAAAAATGGGCAGGCGTTTACTGGTGTATTGTTACTGCAATATATCTGGGAGTCAGTTTTGTGTTCAACTGCTGGAGAATCAGCTGGGCAATCTGGCCGGTTACCGGCGTATTATACGGAGCAGTGACAATCATTGCAGAAAATAAATTACGGAAGAAATAATGAGAATTTTGAAAGGTCAGGAAATTTTTCCTGACCTTTTGTATTTTGAAAAAACTATGTGGTATAATAACAACATTCACGAAAAAAAGGAGGTTTCAATGAAAGAAAAAACGTATATTGCAATTGACTTAAAATCATTTTATGCCTCCGTGGAATGTGTGGAACGGGGGCTGAATCCCCTAACGACCAATCTGGTGGTGGCAGACGCCTCCAGAACTTCTAAAACCATTTGTCTGGCGGTTACACCGTCTTTAAAGAAGTATGGGCTGTCCGGCAGAAGCAGATTGTTTGAAGTGGAACAAAAGGTGAAAGAAATTAAGAGGGCAACAGGACAGACTATTGAATATATTACGGCTACACCCCGTATGGCTCTGTATATTAAATATTCCGCAGCAATCTACAGTATCTATTTGAAATATGTCAGCTCGGAAGACATTCATGTTTACAGTATTGATGAGGTCTTTATGGATGTTACCCATTATCTGTCGTTGTATCAAATGAGTGCCAAAGAACTGGCAAAAAAGATTGTGCTGGATGTTTATCAAACTACGGGAATTACTGCGACGGTAGGTCTTGGAACCAATCTGTACCTTTGCAAGATTGCCATGGATATCGGAGCGAAACATATTTTGCCGGACGAAGACGGCGTGCGCATTGCGGAACTGGATGAAATCAGTTTTCGAAAAGAAATGTGGAACCATCGTCCGTTGACGGATTTTTGGAGAACCGGCCCCGGTATTACAAGAAAATTGGAGCAGCACGGAATGTATACTATGGGAGACGTGGCACGTATGTCCCTGCAAAATGAGGAGTGGCTTTACAAAATTTTTGGGGTGGATGCTGAAATTTTAGTAGATCATGCCTGGGGATATGAACCTTGTACCATTGCTGATATTAAACGATATAAACCGAAAAGTAACAGTATCACTTCCGGGCAGGTATTGCAGGAACCGTACAAGAACAGCATGGCAAAGATGATTGTTCGGGAAATGACGGAATTGCTGGTGTTGGATTTGGTGGACAAGGATTTGGTGACAGAGTCTTTGACATTGCACATTGGCTACGACCGGGTAAATGTGGATGAGGGAAACTATAATCGGGAAGTTAAAACCGATTATTATGGAAGGACTGTTCCGAAACCGACCCATGGAACCGCTAATCTGGGAGCACCGACATCTTCCACAGCAGAGATTGTGGAGGCGGTGATGCGATTGTTTGAGGAAATAACCGATGCATCGTTGTATATCCGAAGAATCAATATTTCTGCAAATAACGTGACTCCGAGGGGATTTGAACAGTTGAATATTTTCTCTAACCCGGAGCAGTTGGAGAAGGAGCGAAAGATGCAGAAGGCAATGCTCAACATCCACAAACGGTTTGGAAAGAATGCAATTCTGAAAGGAACAGATTTGCAGGAAGGCGCAATGACCGTTGAACGAAATAAGCAGATAGGAGGACATAAGGCATGATTGAAGAATATCAGGATATCATTCATACGACTTGGACCGGAACGAAAAAGCGACGTTCCATGGCGATGGTGGATCGTGCTAAAATTTTTCTCCCCTTTGCAGCATTGAATGGTTATGAAGAAGCGATTGAAGAGCAGAAGCGGGTTACCGTGGAAAAAGTAGAATTGTCGGAAGATATGATGGAAGCATTGGATGAACAGTTTCAGAAAATAAAATATCATTTGGAAAACAAAGAACATCCGATTGCCACGGCAATTTACTTTGAAAAGGATAAAAATAGCGGAGAAGAAGGAGTTTATCTGAAGGCAACGGGAATGGTTGGTAAATTGGATGTAAACTCCGGATTCATCCAGATTGTTAATAAAAAAATAGACTTTAATAATATTCGCAGTTTGCAGTTGGAGGAGTAACATGTATCAGGCAGTTATTTTTGATTTAGACGGAACATTACTGAATACGATTGATGATTTGGCAAATGCGGTACGCTATGTACAGCGCAAGTTTGGCTGGGAGGAAGATTCCACAGAAGTCGTAAAACAGCATGTGGGAAATGGAATTCGCAATTTAATCATTCGTTCTATCCCGGAGGGAGAAAGCAATCCCTTGTTGGAGGAGGCCTTTTTGACTTTCAAAACATATTATCAGGAACATTGTGAGGAACTGACAGATTTGTATCCGGGAATAAGGGAACTTCTGGCAGCATTAAAAGAAAAGCAGATTAAAATGGCTATTGTTTCAAACAAAGCACATCCCGCAGTGTTGAAACTTTACGATACATATTTTAAAGAGTACATGGATGTGGTCTATGGTGAAAATGAAGAAGCGGGGATCAAGAAGAAACCGGCACCGGACATGGTACATCTTGCAATGGAACGATTAGGTGTCTCGCCGGAAGATACAGTTTACGTAGGAGATTCTGATGTGGATAAGGCCACTGCAGATAACTCCGGTCTGGATTGTGTGCTATGTGAATGGGGATTTCGGAAATTAGACTTGCTGAAAAGTCTGGAGCCGAAGGCGATTATTTCAGAACCGATGGAACTTGTTGAGTTCATCTAAAAAACGGTTTTGGTTCTAGTAGGTGAAAAAAGCCGTGGACTTCAAGTCCGCGGCTTTTATTTTATTCTGACTGTAATTGTCTCATGTGATAGAATTCACCCTGCAATTCCATTAACTCATCATAGGTACCAAATTCAGTACAGCCACCGTTTCCAATCACTGCAATCTTGTCAGCGTTGCGAATAGTTGACAGGCGGTGAGCTACAATAAAGGTGGTTCGGGTGTTTGTCATATTTTCGATAGCAAGCTGAATTTCGTGCTCTGATGTACTGTCCAGGGCAGAAGTTGCTTCGTCGAAAATAATGATTTTCGGGTCACGGACCAGAGCTCTGGCAATGGCAAGACGCTGACGCTGTCCGCCGGAAAGTTTGCCACCGTTTTCTCCAATCATAGTGTCCAAGCCCTTTGGCAATTCAGAGATGAACTTTTTCAGATTGGCTGATTCAATGGCAGCCCAAAGCTGTTCGTCTGTGACGTCCGGCATACCGTAGGTAATATTGTCACGGATGCTGCCGGAGAACAAAATAGTATTTTGCGGTACTACCGAAATAAAGTCACGGTAAGTACGCAAGTTCAAATTTTCTAAATCTTTTCCGTCCAAAAAGATCTTTCCGGAAGTTGGGCGGATAAAGCCGATTAACAAATTAAGAATGGTTGTTTTTCCGGCACCGGATTCGCCAACCAAGGCGATGGTCTCTCCGGCGTTAACATCCAGATTGAATTTATAAAGAATATCCTTTTCTACAGCATCTGCGTAGTGGAAGGTAACATCTTTAAATTTGAAGTCGCCACGGATGGTAGTG
Source organism: Eubacterium sp. (assembly GCA_016292095.1). Taxonomy (GTDB): domain Bacteria; phylum Bacillota; class Clostridia; order Lachnospirales; family Lachnospiraceae; genus Eubacterium_G. The sequence continues at coordinate 101,897 of JAEFAB010000053.1, forward strand.
AGCTTTTCTTTTCCGGTGTAATCTTCCACATCGTCGGAAAGAAGGACTTCCCCGATACTGTTGATTGATTCGGTACCTTTGGCAATGCTTGGCAACATCATAATCAATCCGGCAACCTGATTTACAATGGTTGTAAAGTAACTTTGATACATGGCAATTTCACCCACGGAAATTTTGGATTTAAATGCCATATAACCGGTAAACGCCAAACAGACTACTTGGAACGTCTGGAACATACACCAACTGATGGCACCAAAATTGGCATGAATAATATCCAGTTTATAACCACGATAGGCAACACCGTTTAAGAAATCGCCCATCTTTTTGATTTCTTCGTTTTCCAAAGCGTGAGCACGGGTAACCGGAATCAAGTCCACCATTTCCACAACACGGGTGGATGTTTCTTCCATTTGTTTACGGAAAGCACGGTTGCTTCGACGAATACCTTTTCGGAACATTCCGATGGTAGCACCGGCAATCGGTACGGTAACAAGGAAGAAGACAAAGACGATTAAACTTCTGGTAACGGTAACAGCCAGGGCAACAAAAATATTCAAAAAGATTGTCAACATTTGAGTGAAAATCTGTGATGAAAGTGCCTGAATGGCTTCTACGTCACGAATAATCTTTGACTGGAGTCTTCCGGACTCGGTTTCCTTATGAAAGGAAATAGATAACTGCTGCAATTTTCTTACCAAAGAACTGCGCAGGTGCGCTTCAACGGCACGGGTTGCAGTACTCTGACATACATTGAATAAGTAGTTCAGCGGGAAGTTAAAGGCAATCAATGTAATGATTACAGCGATATTCAATACAATTTCGCTGGTTGAATGGTCCGCCGGCTTGGTGGCAATATTAATAATATTGGATGTAACCACCGGCAATACCCATACCGGACTGTTTTTCAAAATGAAAAGAAAACCGGCAAGTAAAAAGCGCCAATAAGTTCCTTTGTACAATCTGAAAAACGTGCGAACCGGATGACCTTTTCCTTTCCCGAAAATCTCTACGTATTCGTCGTCGTTTTCTACCGGGTTGTCTTCAACCCATTCGGTTTCTTTGTAAAAAAGACCCATAGTAAATTCTCCTCTTATTCTATTCCACAGGCTTCCTTTGCCAATTTGTCAGCAAGGTCATTATATGTATCTCCCGAATGACCTTTCACTTTTTCAAAGGAAATATGAACTTTCTTTTTCGCCTGATCATAATACTTTTTATAAGCAATGGTTCCTTTTTTATTCGTCTTCCATTCGCCCAGACACCATTTTGAGATGCCCATATAGTCGTAATAAATAGTAAGGTTTTTGATATTGTGCTGAATGGCATATTCCATTGCCGCCATGGAACCATAGATTTCTCCGGCAACATTTCGCATAGATGCCATTTCTTCGTCACTGAAGGAATCGTTTAAATGATATTCCTGACCGTTGTAAAACATTACAACACCATATCCGAAAACTCCGGTAGAAGCATTGAAACTTCCGTCTACATAGGCTACTGCCGTTAATGAATTGGAAAATGGTTTTTCTGTTGGGGTAGCCTCATTTTGTTCCGGCGTATAATCAATTTTTTCGTTTGCAAGGTCTTCCATCGTACCGGCCATGTCGAAAAGATTTAACTGCTGACCGTCCCAACCCATATAGGCATGTGCTTCCGCAAGGGTTTTGAAGCTCTTGTAAAGTGCTCCGGGATAACCGTCTACACTGGCTTTGCATTCTTCCCATGTTTCAAAAATGCCGGTAGTCTGTCCGACTTTTACTGCATAATATTTCTTAGCCATACAATTCCCTTTCTTTATTCTTCGTCCTTCCAAGGATTTCGTTTGTCAGAATCGGTAGGGTCCCATCCCTTTCTGGAATCTTTTTTGGATATTTTCTCAATGGTCTCCAATGGGAGTTCCGGTTTTTCATTCGGGTCGCAATAAATTTCCACGTTGGTTCCTTCCGGACAGTTTTCAAAAATCCATTTTACATCTTTCACCTGGAAACGGACACATCCATGAGATGCAGCTGTTCCCAATTTATTATATTCCTTGTAAAGCATAGAGTCTTTGGACATATACTTGTAAGGAATGGAATGTAACATGATTTGTCCGTAAATACGAATTGCGTATTGGGTATATGTACCGTCTACCATGTAATTCCAACGAAGCTTTTCGGAAATTTCAAAAGTTCCTAACGGAGTATCCTCCGGCTCTTTGGCTGTGGAACAGACAAAAACCTTATAAGGAATCGAATATTTGCCTTCATAATCCATACCGTAAACCGTGGCGAAATGTTCATCGCGGTTTACCTTAATAAAGAAAGGATAATCAGCATCATAATCAATCAAGGCATCATAATCCTGAGTTGTAAATTCCTCTGTGGTTTCCTCCGGTTCGGTAGTTTCTTCAATGGTAGTTTCTTTTTCAGGAAGAGCAGTTTGTTCTTCCGCGGTAGTTTCTGAGTTGTTCTTTGTTGTTTCCTGTTTACCACAGGACATGATTATAACAGAAAAAGTCAAAACAGGGATTAACACGCAAAGTAAGATGCGCACCCAAGACTTTAATTTTCTTCTTTTTTTCATTTGTTTCTCCATTTTTTTTGTCGCTATCTTATTCTATATTTTTATGGGAAGATTTGCAATAGATAGATAACATTTATAATAGGAAGTTTTATAAAGCCCAGAAAGGAAAAAATGGGCAAAAATGGGTTTTGACTTAATTTTATTAAGTATAACCCTATCAATAATTGACGTAATGGGTGTGATTTGTTATTATTTGTAATGGAAAATGTGTACATATCGAAAGGAGATTAATATGGGATACACAAAACAGGAAATTTTAAACATTGCAGAACAGGAAGATGTAGAGTTTATTCGTCTTCAGTTCACAGACCTTTTTGGTACATTGAAAAATGTAGCTATTACAAAAAGTCAGTTAGGCAAAGCTCTGGACAATAAGATTATGTTTGACGGTTCATCTATTGATGGATTTGCAAGAATTGAAGAATCAGACATGTACTTATATCCGGATTACGATACATTTGAAATTTTACCATTCAGACCACATCAGGGAAAAGTTGCCAGAATGATTTGTGATGTATACAAACCGGATGGCACACAGTTGGAAAACGATCCACGTTGTATTCTGAAGAAAGTATTGAAGGAAGCAGAAGATATGGGATACAAATTTAATGTTGGTCCTGAATGTGAATTCTTCTTATTCCACACAGATGATAATGGTTGCCCTACAACCACAACACATGAAAAAGGAAGCTACTTTGATTTAGGACCAATTGATTTGGGAGAAAACGCTCGTAGAGATATTGTCTTAAATCTGGAAAAGATGGGATTCATTGTGGAAGCATCTCACCATGAAGTAGCACCGGCACAGCACGAAATTGATTTCAAGTACTGTGAAGCTTTAGAAGCAGCAGACAAAATTATGACATATAAGTTAACAGTAAAGACTATTGCAAAGCGTCACGGATTATATGCATCCTTTATGCCAAAGCCAAAATACGGTGTTTGCGGTTCCGGTATGCATATCAACATTTCTATGGCAGATATGGATGGAAACAACTTATTTGCGAAGGAAGATGACGAAAGAGGTCTTTCTGCACCGGCATACAGCTTTGTTGCAGGTTTAATGGAACATATGCGTTCCATCACAGCAATTACCAATCCAATCGTAAACTCTTACAAGAGATTGGTACCGGGATTTGAAGCACCAACATATATTGCATGGTCTGCAACAAACAGAAGTCCGTTAATCCGTATTCCGGCAGCAAGAGGTGCAGGTACAAGAGTAGAGCTTCGTTGCCCTGACTGTGCATGTAACCCATATCTTGCAATTGCAGTAACAATTGCAGCAGGTCTTGACGGAATTAAGAGAGGACTTACACCGGTTGAAAGTGTACAGAAGGACATTTTCGAAATGACCGAAGAAGAAAGAGAAGAAGCTAAGATTGAAAATCTTCCAAAGAATCTTTATGAAGCAATTGAAGAAATGAAAAAATCTCAGTTTGTCAAAGATGTTCTTGGAAAAGATGTATTCAAGAAGTATATTCGTGCAAAATCCGAAGAATGGATGGAATACACTTCTCAGGTTACAGATTGGGAAATTGACAGATATTTAGATAATATTTAATTCAGTATCATTGATTCGGAGGAACAGGGTTGTCAGGTATTATTGTAGTGTTCCCGAAATTGGAAGATGCTCAGTCGATTAAACATTTGCTCATACGAAATGGATACAGTAATGTTACTTGTTGTACCAGCGGAGCGAAAGCAATCAATATGGCAGACAATTTAGGGGAAGGAATTATTGTAAGTGGATATAAACTTCCGGATATGCCGTATCGTGAGATTTATGAGAATGTGGGTAGCCAGTTCGAAATGCTGTTAATCACATCCATGAGCAAAGAAAGTCTGGATGAAGAGCCTGGAATTGCGATGCTCGAAATGCCATTAAAAGTGAGGGATTTCTTAAATTCCGTGGAAATGATGGATACGAACATCTATGAAAGGCTTCATAAAAAGAAAAGAAAACCGGGACAGCGTTCGCCGGAAGAACAGCAGATTATTGATGAGGCTAAAAAAATACTGATGGAAATGAACCAGATGTCCGAACAGGATGCACATCGGTATATTCAAAAGTCCGCGATGGACAGTGGAAGAAATATGGTGGAAACAGCAAGTATGATTCTTACCATTATGGATCAGGATTAAAAATCATGTCGGAAAATTCAAAAAAGAGTTTTCCGGCATGATTCTTTTTTTATAAAAGAGGTGGAAATTCTCAGACAAGGAATATATAATAAGAAAGTGTGAAAAAATGTTAGATTAATTTTTAGGTACAAGGAGGACTGAAAAATGTACAAAATTAATGAAAACTATTTGAAATTGCAGGGAAGTTATTTATTTTCCAATATTGCGAAAAAGGTTGCTGCTTATAAAGAAGCAAATCCGGAAAGAGAAGTGATTAGTCTCGGAATCGGTGACGTAACACAGCCTCTTTGCCCGGCTGTTATCGAAGCACTTCATAAGGCTGTAGATGAAATGGCAGTGGCAGAAACTTTCAGAGGTTATGCACCGGACTTGGGATATGAATTTTTACGTTCCGCAATTCGCAAAAATGATTATCAGGCAAGAGGTGTTGAACTGGATTTAGATGAAATTTTCATTAGCGACGGAGCAAAGTCTGACTCCGGAAACATTGGTGACATCTTTGGAGAAAACAATCGTATCGCTGTTTGTGATCCGGTTTATCCTGTTTATGTAGACACCAACGTTATGGCAGGAAGAACAGGAGAATTCCTGAAGGAAAGCGAAAGCTGGAGCAATGTAATTTATATGCCATGTACAAAGGAAACAAACTTTGCACCGGAATTACCGAAGGAAACACCGGATATTATTTATCTTTGCTTCCCGAATAATCCGACAGGTTCTACAATTACAAAAGCTCAGTTACAGGAATGGGTAGACTATGCAAATAAAGTGGGCGCCGTGATTATTTATGATGCTGCCTATGAAGCATATATTTCAGAGGATGATGTTCCTCATACAATCTATGAATGTGATGGCGCAAAGACTTGTGCAATCGAACTTCGCAGCTTCTCAAAGAATGCCGGATTTACAGGAACACGTCTTGGATTTACTGTAATTCCAAAAGAATTGGAAGCAAACGGAACAAAATTGAATGCACTTTGGGCAAGAAGACAGGGAACCAAATTCAATGGTGCTCCATATATTATTCAGAGAGCCGGAGAAGCTGTTTACTCTGAAGCCGGAAAGGCACAGACAAAGGAACAGGTTGCTTACTACATGAACAATGCTAAGACAATTATTGAAGGATTAAAGGCAGCCGGTTATTCTGTAAGTGGTGGTGTGAATGCACCATACGTTTGGTTACAGACTCCAAACGGAATGACATCCTGGGAATTCTTTGATCACCTGCTTACTAATGCAAACATTGTTGGTACTCCGGGTTCCGGATTCGGACCAAGCGGTGAAGGATACTTCCGACTGACTGCATTCGGTACTTATGAAAATACATTAAAGGCAATTGAAAGAATCAAAAACTTATAATATGATTAAAGAGGAGTCATTTATGATTCCTCTTTTTAAATGATTATTGATAGGGAGATTAAGAATTATGAAACGAATGACGACGCTCATGATTGGTGCAACATTTATGGCAATGGCAGTTGCACTGACAGGAAATATGAAGGGAAAGGTATTCGGAGCGGAAACACAGACAACAAGTGTTCAGACAACCGTGGAAACAACAACTGTAACTCCGGAAACTACAACCAAAAAAGAAAAGAAGAAAGAGGTACCGTTGGTTTTCAAAAAGAAATACAAGACGATTACTGCGGGAAAATCAAAGAAATTCAAGGTGAATTTAAAAGGAGTGAAGTGGACTTCTTCCAATAAAAAAATCGCCGGCGTTTCTAAAAAAGGCGTAGTGAAAGCAAAGCGTTACGGGAAAGTTTGGATTTCCGCAAAAGTCGGGAAAAAGGTTGTGAAGGCGAAGGTAAAAGTATTACCGAAGAAAGTTATCGGTATTGATGCCGGCCATCAGAGACAGGGAAACAATGGCTTAGAAGCAATCGGACCGGGAGCAAGTACGAAAAAACCAAAGGTATCCGGCGGCACAGCTGGGGTATTTACCAAAAAGCCGGAGTTTGTTTTGACTTTGGAAATCGCAACAAAACTAAAGAAAAAACTGATAAATCAAGGTTATAAAGTGGTTATGACCAGGACAAGCCATGATGTGAATATTACCAATATTCAAAGAGCACAGAAACTGAATAAGAAGTGTAATATTGCAATTCGACTTCATGCAGACGGCGGACCGGCTTCTGCCCAGGGAGCAAGCGCATTATATGCACCGGCCTCTAATCCTTACGTTGGAAAACTGGCACCAAAAAGCAAACGATTATCTGAGTGCGTATTGAATGCATATTGTGAAGCAACGGGAATCCGTAGTCGTGGACTTTCTGCAAGAAATGATTTGTCCGGAACTAATTGGAGTACCATTCCGGTGACCTTGTTAGAAATGGGATTTATGACAAATGCGTCCGATGACCGTTATATGTCATCGGCAGAAGGACAAAAGAAAATGGTAGATGGAATTGCCAAGGGGATTGAAAAATACTTTGGATATCAATAAACGTCTTGAAAGTTATAATAAAAAACTGTTGTTGGTTTTTTCACCAACAACAGTTTTTTTATTATAATTCACTATAGCCATAACCGTTTACTAAAGCTTCAATCTTTTCACCGGCTTTGCACAGTGGACAGTCATGATGGTCATAAGCCTCATAATGTGGAATATCATCTGCACGGAACAGTGCGTCCACACGATGACCGTCGATGGAATCTACGGCACTGAAGATTGCTGAAATTCCCTGTAAAATACCGCCATAATATTCAACACATTCGATGCTGTTTCGAATAGTTTTTCCGGTAGTGGCAGAAGCCAAAAGTAATAAAACATTTCTGTTCTTTACTTCATGTTTCAGATTATCTCTGAAGAACATCTGACCATTGGAATCATATTCCGGTGTAACTACATAGATGGTCTTATGTGCATTCATAGATAATACACCGGCACGGCTGAGTTCGCTGGCTAGAAATGCACCAATGACTTCACAACCCTCCAGGCATACAATGGTGTCAATTGGTTTGCCCATTACATTATAGTAATCTTTCATAGCAATGGCGATACGTTCTGCTTCGTTCTGACGTGTCTTCATTGTGGTCATGTCAAGGTACTGATTCAAGTGCGAGTTTCTCGTAACAAAATGTCCGGGTATTGTTTTGATTGCAATATTCGGGTCCTTTCGGGAATAATATTTGATGATTCTGTTTTCGGCTAGCATAAAAATCCCTCCTTTAAGTAATATTTAGTTGTGTTACCCTACTATGTAGGCGCACCAAAAGGCGCATTTTATCCGTTCACTGTAATAAAATTATTATACAACAAAAAAATGAGATTTAAAACTAAAAAATGAGAAGTTTAAATAAATGAAACATTTTTTTATACTAAAAAAGGCGGTCTGAGAAATGCTTTCCAAAAGAACATGGGAGAAATGAGAAATCAGGCAGGAATAGACCAGAAATAAAGGGAAAGTTGAAAGGAAAAGAACAATGAAAAAACAAATTGCACTGTTATTGGTTTTGTCTATGGTGTTATCCGGATTGATGTTTCAGGGAAAGGGAACACAATCGGTATCTGCGGCTTCTGCAGGCATTGATTCCACAGGATTTTTAAAAGCCAATGGAAAAAATGTAAGGAACAACTACGGAAACGGTGAAGTTGTTTATTTGCGAGGGACGAATGCGGGTAGCTTAAGTGTACAGGAAAACTGGATGTGTACATTTAAGTGGAGCAATAACGTGAAGGATCAGTGGGATATCTGGCGTGTTTTGACACAACGCTTCGGAGAAGAGAACGCACGAAAACTGATTCGTCGCTATATGGAATGCTATTTTACCACGGAGGATTTTGATCACTGTGCACAGATGGGATTGAACGTAATTCGATTACCATTGTGGTACCGGGATTTTGTAGATTCCAATGGAAACTGGCTCAGTGACTGTTGGGATTATGTAGACTGGTTTGTTTCTGAAGCGGGAAAACGGGGAATCTATGTCATTATTGATATGCATGGTGCTTACGGTTCCCAGAACGGTAGCGACCATTCCGGTGTTGATGGATTAGATGCAAAAGAAGCGGCATCTCAGTTTTTCTTTGGAAACAACGCCGCATCGAATCAGGAAAAGTACTATCAGATGTGGGAAAAGATTGCAGCACATTTCAAAGGAAATCCGGCTGTAGCAGGATACGATTTGTTGAACGAACCGTTTTGTACATACCGCTATAGTTCCGGTGTGGGGGAATCACAGTTACACTCTATTTTGTGGAATGTTTATGATATTGCCTACGACAGAATCCGTGCAATTGATCCGGATCATATGATTATTATGGAAGCAACCTGGGATTCCTGGGATTTACCAAACCCATCGGATTACGGTTGGTCTAATGTGATGTATGAATATCATCAGTACGAATACAGTCATTATTCTAACGAAGACAATGTACAGATTTCCAGTCTTCAGAATAAGATTAACAATATTTTTGCAATGAATCACAATGTTCCAAGTTATTTGGGAGAGTTCAATCTCTTTAATAGCGATGGAGCCTGGGATACCGGATTACAGATGCTTCGGGACAACGGACTTCATTGGACTACATGGACCTACAAAGCAAAGGTATCCAATGATAACTGGGGACTTTACAAATATTCCGCAAGTGAAGTGGATTTGGAAAACGACTCTTATGATACCATTTACGCAAAGTGGAGCGAAGTAGGGTCTGATTATGAAAATACCTATATTACAAATGTTTTGAAAAAATATACACCGGGAACGGTTCAGACAGTAAATTATGCAAACATTGCCGGCGGGAACTATTATCTTTCTGCCACAGGCAGTGACGGAACCAAAGTGGTTTGTGCGGAAAATTCCGGAGAAGAACCGTTAGTAGCAAACAGAACTTCCTGTGATGGTGCATGGGAAACTCTTCAGGTGATTAACAATGCAGACGGAACAATTTCTTTTAAATCGGTTATTAACGGAAAATATGTCTGTGCTGTGATTGATGAAAATAATCAGCTTCTCGCAAGAAGCAATGCAATTAATGATTGGGAAAAATTTAAACTGGTTCAGATATCGGGAAATCAGTATGGTATTTATTGCTGTGCAAACGGTAAGTATGTAAAAGCAGACTTTGGATATACAGACAATATGGGAGAACTGCGTGCTTCCAGTGATTCCATAGCAGGTGCTTGGGAAGCGTTTACCTTTACAAAGCTAAGCGGAGAAACAGAAACACAGAAAGAGCCGATAACGGAACCGCCAACAACGGTTTCAAATAACCTGCCGGCAGGATTTCAGGCAAGTGCAGACGGACTTTGGACGGAATCCGGAAACTGGGGAAGTTATTTTGGCAATTGGTCCGGTTCCACTACAGGTGGATATAAACTTAATAGTGATAATTCTTATGAAGTTTATGTAAAAACAGCGAATACCGGTGTGGATTGGCTGATTCAGGCAAAATATGAAACAGCTGTTACAGCAGGAAAGAAATATCAGGTATCCGTGGATGTACATTCAGACAAGGCAGCTTCTGTAGGAATCAAGGAAGATATTTCCAATGGAGGAAGCAGTCAGGTTTACACGAATATCAGTGCCGGAAGTACTGTTACTTTGACAGGAACCTATACCATGGATCAGAACTCCATGAAGGTTATGTTTGAACTAGGAAGAGGTGTTCAACCGGGAACCACATTGAAATTCAGCAATATGAGAATTCAGGAAGTGGTGGAAGCAACGACACAGGAACAGACAACGAAGAAAGTAGAACAGACTACGAAACAGGCAGAACAAACAACACAGCAGCAGGAACCGGTGGATACGGTTTGGTATCAGGTGGGAAATACTCCTTATTATGTAGCGGCACAAAACAACGAATTTGAATTCCAGACATTAGAAGACCAACAGACACAGATGTTGATTATTCCAAAGGTGGCAGAAGGAAAAAAACCAATTTGGCCGGATTTTTCTGAAACCAAATTAAACGGTCAAAACTTTAATCAGCAGGCAGGAGCAGGAATTTACATTTCATACAGTGCACTGAAACAGGGCGAAAATGTATTTCAGGCAAATAGTGCTGTGGATGGACACACCTTCCGTATTTTGATTAGAAGTGATAAGATAGAAGAAACAACAACAGAAAAGAAATATGCCCGGGTTGATATTAAAGGATATCAAATTAGCACAAATAAGGAAGGACATCGTGTTGTGTACACCGTTGATGACCCAAATGCCGAAATCGTCGAAAAAGGGCTGATTTTTGGTTTGGAGGGCTATGCAAAGGCTACAGATTTGACTGTAAACAGCCGTGCGAATACAGTGTACACGGTAGCGGCGACAGAAAACGGAGTCGTGAAGGATAGTTCTTTTAACAAAGGAACCATTCAGACTTATGCCATTACTGTGAAGTTTATAAAAAACAGCACATACTATAAAACGGGAATTATGACACGAGCTTATGCAAAATTAGCGGATGGAAGTTATGTTTACAGTGAGGTACAGACAAAAAGTATTTACAGCATTGCAGATGCTTTATATCAGAACAAGATGATGAATACCGCAATGGAGCATAACTATTTGTTTGATAATATCCTGAAAAAATGTAATCCGGATTATGGCAGTATTTCTTTTTAGCAGGAAACTTTTAAAGGAGGTTTACAAGATGGGAAAAACGTTAGTAACTTACTTCAGTGCCACAGGAGTTACAAAGAAAGTGGCAGAAAAACTGGCAGCAGTAGCGGAAGCGGATTTGTTCGAAATTGTACCGGAAGTGCCTTATACAAAGGCGGACATTACATGGATGAATCCGGTGGCAAGATGTAACAAGGAAAAGATGGGAAAGAAAGATGTCCCTGTGGTTGGCAAAGTAGAGAATATGGAAGAATATGATTTAATTTGTATTGGATTCCCGATTTGGTATTTTGCAGCACCGAACATTATCAATACCTTTGTGAAAGGATATGATTTCTCAGGAAAGAAAATTGCTTTATTTGCCACATCCGGTGGAAGCGATATTTCAAAATCAGCAGACCGGTTGCAACCGTTCTTAAGCGAAGGTGCAGAAATTATTAGCTCCAAGTTGTTCAAACCGGGAGATGATGAGGTTGTTATGAAGACCTGGATTGAGAACTTAAAGTAATGCTTCGAAGAAAAATATTTATTGGATTAGTTTTTTGTTTAATTGTTTTGACCAGTTGTGGAAAAGAACAGGAAACTGCTGAAAAAACAAAGCAGAAAGATTTGCGGAGTGTAATGTATTCCTTGGTGTCTAGTGCGGAAAATTCCTCTTTAGATTATAAGGCACAATATGGATACATTGAAGATATCGGTGATGGTCGCGGATATACGGCAGGCTTGGTAGGATTTACTTCAGGCACCGGTGATTTGCTGGAAGTCGTGGAACGGTATGTGGAATTAAAACCGGACAACAATCCTTTGGAAAAATATCTTCCGGCATTGAGAACAGTGAATGGTACGGATTCTCATACAGGTCTTGGGGATAATTTTGTTTCAGATTGGATTGCGGTTTCTTCGGATAAAGCAATGGTTCAGGCGCAAAATGATATTGTGGATGAAATGTATTATCTTCCGGCGGAACAGTATGCAAAGGAAGATGGATTAAGCTCTTTAGGACAGTTTATTTATTATGATGCGTTGGTAATGCATGGTCCCGGAGAAGATGAGGAAAGCTTTGGAGGAATTCGAAAGGCTGCAATTACTGAAGTAAAGGTACCGGCAAAAGGTGGCGATGAAAGTGCCTACCTGCTGAAGTTCATTGAAAAAAGAGAACAAATTATGCTTCGAGAAGAAGCACATTCTGATTTATCAAGAACGGAGGCTCAAAGAAAGTTTATTCGAGAGAAAAACTTTTCTTTAGAACCTCCGTTAACTTGGATAATGTATGGAGACCGCTTTGAATTAGAATAAGCGGTCTTTTTTTTATGAGTTTTTATCTTTTTTTGAAAAAATAATCGTATTTATCATCTTCGACAGAATCTTCATTGTAATTAAAATACTTGTTGTAGGCATCCTGCAATTCTTCTAAATCCGTTCCGTAGTCATTTGGGTTATAATTTTTCAGTGGGTCAACGGTTTGTTCCGGTTCCGGAGAAGGATTGTTATAGATTTTATCATAAGTTCCTAAGACCGTTTCCGGTGGCTCGTAAGAGAAAGGTTCCTTTTCTTCAACCGGTTCTTTCGGAGTATCTGGAATTATTTGTTCTTGTTCGGTTGCAGCATTTGCTGCAGAATCCGGCTTCGTATTGACCTGTGGTTCCTCATGGTAGAATAAATAATCATCTACAGCACCATAATTCACGGGGGAATTATAAATGCTTTCCGGTTCGTTGTAATCATAATAAAAATCATCATCGTCGGAATCCGTTGAGGCTTCCACTTTTTTGTTTTTGTCGGAAACCATCAATATTGAGAATCCTACGGCCAAAATGGTAACGATGCTGAAAGCAGTCGGAAACAGAGTAATTGCTTTCATGGTATAACAGAGTCTCGGATTTGCACGAAGAACTCTGACAGAAACCAAAGAGCCATTTGTTACGTTACCGGGAAGCATAATGACATTAACATTATCATAAGTAACGCCCTTATATTGATAACAAAGTGTCGGTCGCACCTCCCCTTGATGAGGCGAAGAGTATGTATAATAAGTTTGCATTTTTACCTGTGCAATAACTTCATCCGAACAAGTATATCGGAAGATGCTTACTCCTATTAGGAAGGTTGTAAAGCCTATTAGTAAACTGCAAGGAATAAAATATTTTAGTTTTTTCATTTTTCATAACTCCTGTGTATTTTAATCAATTTACTCTAATCTGTTTTTTCCAGTTTTTTCTCACGTAGATTAGTAATCTGTGTAAAGAGGAAGGCGATGAAGATTAAAATCAGTTCTGCAACAGTAGCCCAAAGTCTGGAAATAACAGAAATAATTACTATGGTTGGTTCACTAGGAATAATTAAAGCAAGACCAACACCAATAATTCCTTCTCGAACACCTAATCCGGAAACTGTAAAAACGGCTAAAATACCAATAATTGCGGAAATGCCGTAAATACCCGCACAGTACAATGATTCACTTAAAGGAACCGGGTAAATGGACCTTACAAGCAGATAGAAACCTGCACCGACAATGATCCAGTTTGCAATAAACAGTAATACAACCTTAATCATCTGTGGATAAGTAATCGGTATTTCCATATCCTGTTTTTTAATCAGCTTTCCAAAAGTTCTTAGGAAGAAATTGATAATCTTTGGATTGATGCAGATAAAGAATGCTACAATCAAAAGAATCAGCAAACCAATAAAGATATATAATGCTGTTTCATTGGAAGCATTTGGAACTACTTTGTGTGCCAAATCCATCAACGCTTTTCTTGGGAAGAAGAACAACGAAATCAGGAACAGGAACGCTGCACCCAGCAGAGTACAGATGTTTTCCAAAAAGAAACAGATGGTCACTTTACTAAGTTTTACACCTTCCTTTTCATAAGCCGGAAATCTTGCAGCCAGCATAAATACTTTTCCGGGAATGTATTTTCCAAGAATTGAATATAGGTAGCAAACAACGGCATTCTTGTAAGTAATGGATGAATCATTTAAGTAAGTGATATAGTGCCATAAGGATGCCAGTGTGATTTTGTAAGCAAAGTAGAGCAGCATGGAACCGGCAAAGATTCCCCAGTTTGGTTTGAAGTTAAGTTCTTTGATTTCATTTATGTTTTTCTTAAAATATCGAACTAAAAAGTAAACAACAAGCACAAGAAACAGAATTTTTAACCATTTCATAATTGTAGCTTTGTTTAATTGCATCTTTTTCATTTCTTAATCCTCCTAGGTTGGATAAAAGTTCTTATCCGTATAAAACACTTGGACACCAAAGATGCCCAAGTGTAATTCTAAGTCTGTATTAAATTTAGAAACTCAGCAATACTCTGATAAAGCACATGTAGTAGTAAATAAACCAGGTTGGTTTCTTTGCTAATTTATCATACTTTTCTTCAGAATATTTTTTGTTGCGTTCCGCCAAGCGATAAGCCAGTTTGTGATTCCATTTACATTTTGAAGTAGTATCCAAAGTCTGGTTTCCTTTGGCACCTGCCGCATTAAATTTAAATACCAAAGCACGCTTCTGGCTTCTCACCATATCGCGGCTGCTTAAATGAGTTGCATGAATGTCGCCTTCGGCAATGGCGCGGTTCATAAAGTCATAAGCTTTCTGAGAGCGGATTACACAGCTGGTGTGTTTAATTGTTTCACTCTTCATTTCTTTCAGCCATACATCGCCGAAACTGATATCACTGGCACGACCATACTGATCCTGACAGTACATACAACTACCGTTTTCAAAGTAGTAGGCGTTCTTGTAAGCACAAATTGTTTTGGAATAAGAGAAATTCTTTTCGGATTTATCTTTGTAAATCACGCTGGAAGTTCCTCTCCAGTGACCGCGTCTGTAGTAAAGACGTTCAGCATTTTCACTAGGAATTCCGGATTTTTCCATGGAAAGGGTTGTGGCTTTTACGGAATGAGTACCGCTGCAGTAAAGTCCAAGCTTTAAGACAACCTTTTCTCTTAATTCTTCGTCTTTTGCTAAAATTGCATCTAATCCGCGAAGCATACAAGGAACCATAACAACGGCAACCTTGCCATCAAAGTTCTTAATCACATCAATGTGCTTCAAAATCGGAATGTTCATATAGATACTGGAAGAAGCATTGCGAATTTCTTCTTCGGTAGTAGCTACATAAGTTTTGTAAGTTAATTCGCCGTTTTCAAAGGCTGTTTTGGAAACCCAGGCACCGTCAATATCTCCATGTCGTAACATATTGCAGAGAAGGGCAGTCACCATACCACCGGAAGCGGCATTCTGACGAATGGTTTCATCCAAAGCGTATCCTTTTTTACAACCAATGTGTTCCCCGATGTATTTGTCCGGATTTTTAAAATCTAACAGCCTGGGACGCTTATAAGGTTTTTCCATAATGTCATCGATGATTTCGCTGATATAACGAATATTATCTCTGGAACTTTCCAAAACCTTATCCAAATTCTTATCCAGTTTTTCGCGGATATCTGCTTCATTAGAAACAAATTCCTGGAAACTCTTCTCTAATTCATTTAATTCGAGCTTTGAAAAGTCAATGGCATACTGACCCAATTCAAACATATCAAGAACTTCCTGATATTTGTGGCTCCAGCCAATCAGCAGTACAGGAACTTTCTGTTCCAGGGAACCAATCATAGCGTGGAAACGGGAAGCGATTAAGAAACGACATTTTCCGATAAATGCACGAATCTGTTCTGCATCCATTTCTTCATGATACCAGCGAACCTTGTCTTTGTTCTTGACTGCATCATAAATCGCATCGCCTACCATTAAGTCATTATTTCTGGACTTTTCACTGTTAATACGGGCTGCGTTTGCAATAAGCATTACGTTGTAACCCTGTTCGTTTAAGTAATCTACAAAAGAAACCATAGTATCTTTGTAGTTGATTTTCATCTTATTACATTTCTTTTCTACAACGGAACTAATGGATAAACCGATGACATTGTCGTTATAGAAAGAATCGCCGGCACAAAGCTCATCTACCTTCCGGTTCCAGGAAGGGCTGTCTTCCATGGAGAAAGCACCGTCGGCACAAAGCTTTACATTGTCCTTGATGCCAATGCCCATCAGGTTATCGTAAGTTCCCTGACCTCTGGCACAAATCAATTTCAATTTTGGAAGAATCCATTTTGCAAGGAACTTGTTATATGGATTTTTGAATGTTCCCAGTGCCTGAGAATACTTTACGACCGGTGTGCCTACCAAAAGCGGAACAGCAGCACAGATGAAAGCATAGGTATTCATTACAAAACCACGGCTGTCTACGAAGGAAATTCCTGCTTCGTCGACTACCAAATCGGTTTTTAAATAAGTCTTGATAATTTTATTTTTTGCAATCAACTTTTTAATTGGCGGACACCATTTAAAAAGTTTGTAAAGGATTGCAAGTGGGAAAGCAACAAACATCAGCTGTTCCGGTTTTGTACTTGTAATATTAATAAAGTCAAACGGAAGCTGTTTCTTGTCTTCTCCCGGGTACACAGACATAAGATTGATATTCAGTCTGTCACCGTATTTCTGATGTAACTGAGTAATAGAGCTTTGAAGCATTGCAGCCGCACCCTTGTTACCGCTGTAGCTGGCAGCTGTAATACCGATATAAATATCTCGCATTCTTAATTATTCTCCTTTTTTATCCTCTGTTTTATCATAATCAATTTTACGAACATGATACTGAACATCTTCTAAAATCTTTCTGCTGGAAGCAATAACATCAGCTAATAAAGCAATAATGTAAGTCTGAACACCCATCAGAATGAATGTGCTGGATAAAATAAGTGACTGTACGTGTCCGGAACCATGTCCCATTCCTAAATATACAAGGAAACGTACGCCGATTCCGATACCAATGAGGAATAAAAGAATTCCGATGGTGCCGAAGAAACGAAGTGGCTTGTACATAATAAAGGAACGAACAATTGTTACCATAGAACGTTTTACATAACCAAACATACTGCTGAAAAGTCTGGATTTACGAAGCTCCGGATTGGTTCTGATTGGAACAGATTCCATAGCAATCTTCTGACGACCTGCCTGGATGATTGTTTCCAAAGTATAAGTATATTCGTTGGTAACATTTAAACGCATTGCAGCATCTCTGCTGTATGCTCTGAATCCACTTGGAGCATCCGGAATATCGGATTTCGAAGCTACACGAACAGTCCAGCTTCCCAAGTGCTGTAATTTTTTCTTTAATGGTGAGAAATGTTCTGTTTGATCAATTGGTCTTTCGCCGATTACAATATCAGCCTTTTCATCGATAATTGGGCGAACCAATTTTTCAATGTCATCACCGTTGTACTGATTGTCTGCATCTGTGTTAACAATAATGTCAGCACCGTTTCTGAGGCAGGCATCAAGACCAGCCATAAATCCTTTTGCTAATCCTTTATTTTTCTTGAAGTTAACTACATAGTGAACTCCCCATTTTTTTGCTACTTCTACAGTTGCATCCTGACTACCGTCATTAATAATCAAATATTCAATGGTATCAATGCCATCAATATGTTTTGGCAAATCATTTAATGCAATTTCCAATGTTTCTGCCTCGTTATAACAAGGAACCTGAATGATAAGTTTCATTTGTATGCCTCCTATAATTCAATTTTTTTATAATTAAAAGGTGTTACGCTGAAACCAGCGGCTTCAACCTCTTTTGCCAGGTTTTTACCCTGAATAAATACAACATCGCGGGCAGCGTTCTTGTAATCGAAGTTATCGATTGTATAGAATTCTGCATCAGGATATTGTTCTTTTACATAATTTGCTGCGTTGTGAATAGCAGATCTTCTGCAGATAATAAAGAATTCTTTCTGGTCCTTTGTATCCTGCAGGAACGGTAATCTACTGAAATCAAATCTCGGAAGTAAAAGCTGATAGTGTTTTACGTCCTTTGAAGTGTTCTTAAATGGTTTTCCGTTGCTGTCAATCTGATAGTACTTCACGCTACCTTCGGAAGCAACATAAACACCGTTGTACTTTGTAGAGACATGAGCCTTATGGTTAATGTCTGAAATCTGCGTAACAACTTCATTAACACTGCCATAGATATATCTGTCATGAGCAATACGAACGTTGGAAAATACATAAGTGTAGTTTACAACGGAAATCGTAAAGACAATACCGGCAATGGTTAATAACAATTTCTTTTTCTTAGCACAGGAGAGTGCAAGAATTACAAGGAAAATACACAATGATACGATGGCGGTAAATACCAACGTGTCGTTCAAATCCGGGAACGACGCAGAAGTATGGCCGTCTTCGATTTTCAAAAATGCAGTTAATGAAAGGAAATAACGTGCATTGGTTCTTCCAACATCATCCAGGGATGGTCCGACAAAGAACTTGAATCCCACAATAATCGTGATGAAGAAAAGAATACTGAGAATCTTTGTTTTCCAACGGATCAGTGTATCTTTTTTCTCAATCAGGAAGTAAAGTGCAAGGAAACAAATCGGTCCTACGGCACTTACGGTATAACGTCCGAAGACTGCTCTGTCAGCACGGGTAACTTTAATTCCGTAGAATAAGTTGTAAACACTTGGGTAGAAGAATAAAGATCCCATGAAAAATACACCAAGTAATACCACTAATGCAAATACAGAAAGAATTGTTGCCTGTGTTGAGAATTCGTTTTTCTGTTTCTTCTTAAAAATCAAACGAAGTGTCAGATACAGTGTTGCTGCAAATCCAAGGATTACAAGACCCATAGTGGAAGCACAAAGATTGAAAATCCAACCGGTTGCAAGCTTTCCGTAAATCAAGAATCCTTTGAATGTAAAGATGTTTACAAATGTATCGACATCGAAACTGTCAAAACCACCGTGACGCGGTTCGTAATTAGCGAATGTTGCATGTTTGAAATAACGGGTTAACATTTTATCAATCAACAGGAATAATGCTGTAGATGGAATATAAAACCAGTAATTTACAATATGCTTCTTTACAAAAACAGAAATGAAAAAGACTGTCATTACTGTTGCAATTACAAGAACAATTCCTCTGGAATGTGCCATGTATGCGTAAACAGAAACAAGCGATAACAGAACAGAGTAAATCTTGCGCTGTTTGCTGTCTGTTTCATCTTCTAAAGTGGATAATTTTAAAAAGAGTAAGCTTAATACCCATGGAAGGAAAATCAACATAAATTCCCCTCTGGTGTATTCTGCATATAACCAAATTGAAGAAATACCACTGCCGCCTAAAGCAATCAATAAAGCACTGACTTTAGAATCAATTTTTAAATAAACGCGTGCAATGTGGTAAGCGATAACCGGAATGAAGCTGACAAATACCATCTGAACGGAAACCAGCACCGGATAAATTAAATAAGGGTCATCTCTTAAAAGAATATAGAATGGATAGTAGAAAATAACCTGTCCGTATTTATAGTAAAAACCGCCCATACTCTGAATACATCGAATCCAATCATCTCCTGCAAGGTGTGCAGTATTTGAAATTGTTCCGATTTCATCTAAAACGCCCGGAACGAGCAACTGCATGGACGAATAAATCGTTGCGGCTGCAAATAATACATACAAAATAATCTTAATCGTTTTATCGCTCATTTTGGATATAAAATTCATGACATCTGTTTTTTCTCTTTATAATAAGAAAATAAAAAGAAAATCCTCCTGATATTTTTTTGAATTGTGCATCAAAACGCACAGCAACAAGAATATCTTATTCCGACAACGCTAAAAAGTCAATAAAATATTCGGGGGCTTTTTGACATAATATGTAAATAGGAAGAAAAAAATCCCCTGTCTTTCTGAATGAAAGACAAGGGATTTGTAATCTTATAAACCTTTACAATAAGAATAGGTGTAGTTTCTTCGCTGGGAATATTTCCCAAGAACACCATTCTTCAAAGCTGTTTTATGTAAGTACTTTAATGCATCTTCATCTTCACAGAATTTCTTTGCACTTCCGAAGTGGTCGATACATTCATTAATAATGGCTCTTGCATTTTGTGGGTTTTGCCAGAACAAATCGCAGAAGTAAGCGGTCAGTCCGTCATCGCTTAGTTTGTAGGTACTGATAGCAACGCGGATTTTTGCCTGAATATCTGAACGGATTCTTGAGTTCTGCACCTGAAGTCCCTGATTACTTCCTAACAATGCTTTAATTGCAATCAATTCCGGATTGGTAAAAAGCCGTTTGGACTGTTCCCAGTTATCACCTCCAACAATGTCTTTGTACAAATCGGTGGCTTTTTCCTCCCCTTTCTTTCCGTGGAAAGAATCTTTGAGGATGGATTTTGCTTTGTCGGTATTGGCTGCCACAATCATTTTTAAAATGCCGTGAGCGTTTTCACCGTACCACTGCCATGCTCCGACGGTAATGGTCTTTTCCCCGGAAGTCTTTGGATTTCTTGCTGCCATATAGTTTCCGGATTCGTTATGTGCAATCAATTTAATGATTTTATCCTGTAAAGGATTTCCGGTAGAACCAATGGATAAATTCAAATAACTGTTCAGTGCCTGTTCTTCCTCGTAGGCAAGCTCTTCCTGATACTCATCATATTCTTCTTTTGTCATAGCCTTTGGTGCGGTAATCTTGATGTCGATATCGGAAATCGGAACCCATCCGGAAATTGTATCGGTTCGTTCAATTAACGCATACTTTTCGTTCTTGCTAAGGTCGAGAATCGGATATTCGCCGTTCTTATAACCCATACCAACGACAGAACTGCTTTTCTGAGTTTTGCTTCGAACCGGAACACTCTTTTCCGTAATCACGGCAGAGACGTTCTTGTTTTCCATCATGGATGTTTCCACTTTTTTGTTCTTAACTACATATTTTTTGGAAACATAACCGTTAATCTTACCGGACTTAATGCGATACCATTTTTTGTCCTGTTCCACAATGGTCATCACGGCACCATCAGCCAGATATCCGGTTACTTTTGATTTCTTATTTGCTTTTTTATGAATTTCCAAAGCTTCGTCATCGCTTTCCCCTAAATCGGTCACTGCCATACGGGAAATCTGATTTTTGTACTTTTCGACTTTGGTCAGTTTCTTTTTCTTTGGTTTTTCCTTTTTGACGGAAACTTCCGTAGGTTGAGATTTGAACACCTGTAACTGCTTTGCAGAAAACGGGGAATCATTGAAAGAATCAATGATGCTGTCCTGTGCAACGGCCATATTCAATGAAGCCAATGCAGGATCCAGGTGAGAGACCGGCTTTTCCGATAAAGACAGTCTGTAAGATAAAGCAGCAGAACCGAATAACACGAAAGCGGAACTGGCTGTAAATAGTATTTTTTTCGTTCTAAGTTTCATATTCTAATCGACGAAATCGATATTCCTTTCTTAATTTAATATGTTTCACGCTCTTTTATCACAATCTACCCATTATTATAACACAAAAAGGGAATTAAACAACACGGTTCCGGCAGAAATGTTATAGGGGAGAAATCGCCGATTTAGTTGACTTTTCCGCCTATTATTTATAAGATATTGATTAAGTGTGTTAATTATATATGTTTCTTATATATAAGGTAAAAATCCATCACAGAAAATGGAGGAGGTTATAATGGCTAACATTATTTCGGATGAAACAATCGAATACGTTGGAATTCTGGCAAAACTGGAATTATCTGACGAAGAAAAAGAAAAAGCAAAAAAAGATATGGGCGAGATGCTTGACTATATTGATAAGTTAAACGAGTTGGACACCGGTGCGGTGGAACCAATGAGTCATGTATTCCCGGTTCATAATGTATTTCGCGAAGATGTTGTTACCAATGGAGATGACAGGGAAAACATCCTTAAGAATGCACCGGAACACAATGAAGAATCCTTCATTGTTCCAAAGACATTTGATTAAGAAAACCATTTGCGAAGCGCATGAGAGATAAGGAGATAATACAATGAATTTGATGAGTTTAACAGCAGTGGAACTGGGAAAGAAAATCAAATCCGGTGAAGTAAAAGTAGTTGATGCCGTAAATGATGCTTTCGCACAGATTGAAGCTGTGGAAAAAGATATGAACAGTTATGTAACTGTATATGAAAAAGAAAGAGTGCTGAAAAATGCAGAAGAAATTCAGCAGAAGATTGATCAGGGTGAATTGACCGGACCGTTAGCCGGAGTTCCTGTGGCAATCAAAGATAATATGTGTACCAAAGGAAATCTGACAACATGTAGTTCTAAGATTTTAGGAAACTTTTATCCGACTTATTCTGCAGAGGCAGTTGTAAATCTGGAAAAAGCCGGTGCTGTAATTATCGGAAAGACAAATATGGACGAATTTGCCATGGGAAGTACTACAGAAACTTCTCATTTCGGACCAACAAAGAACCCATGGAATCTTGAACATGTTCCGGGCGGATCTTCCGGAGGAAGCTGTGCGGCAGTTGCAGCGGAAGAATGTTCTTATGCATTAGGTTCTGATACCGGTGGGTCAATCAGACAGCCTAGTTCATTCTGTGGTGTTACAGGAATTAAGCCGACTTACGGAACAGTGTCCCGTTACGGACTGATTGCTTATGGTTCTTCTTTAGACCAGATCGGACCGGTAGCAAAGGACGTTACAGACTGTGCTACAATCCTTGAAGCAATTGCAAGCTATGATGAAAAAGACTCTACTTCCGTAAAAAGAGAGGATTACAATTTTACATCAGCTTTAGTGGATGATGTAAAAGGATTGAAAATCGGTATTCCAAAAGGATACTTTGGAGACGGTTTAAATAAAGAAGTAAAAGATGCGGTTTTAAACGCAGTAAAAGTTTTAGAAGAAAAAGGTGCTATTGTAGAAGAGTTTGATTTGAGTTTGGTGGAATATGCCATTCCGGCTTATTACGTTATTGCAGATGCGGAAGCAAGCTCCAACCTTGCACGTTTTGATGGTGTGAAGTACGGATACCGTACAGAGGATTATCGCGGACTTCACAATATGTATAAGAAATCCCGTTCTGAAGGATTTGGGGAAGAAGTAAAGCGTCGAATCATGCTTGGTTCTTTCGTTCTCAGTTCAGGATACTATGATGCTTACTATTTGAAAGCACTTCGTACAAAGGCATTAATTAAGAAAGCTTTTGATGAAGCGTTTGCTAAGTATGATGTGATTATCGGACCTGCTGCTCCGACAACAGCACCAAAGCTTGGTTCCAGTCTGGCAGATCCAATCAAGATGTACTTAGGCGACATTTATACCATTTCAGTAAACTTAGCAGGTCTTCCGGGAATTTCCGTTCCATGTGGTATGGACTCTGAAGGACTTCCAATCGGAATGCAGATTATTGGAGACTGCTTTAAAGAAAACAATATTATCAGAGCAGCGTATGCTTATGAGCAGACAAGAGAATATGCTCACAGCACAGCAGCACAGAGAGATTAGGAGGGAACAGCAATGAAACAGTACGAAACAGTCATTGGACTTGAAGTTCACGTAGAACTTGCGACAAAAACAAAGATTTTCTGTTCCTGTTCTACAGAGTTTGGTGGAGCGCCAAACACACATACATGCCCGGTTTGTACAGGTATGCCGGGATCACTTCCTGTATTGAATAAGCAGGTTGTAGAATATGCCATGGCAGTAGGTATGGCAACAAACTGTAACATTACACAGAATTGTAAGTTTGACAGAAAGAATTATTTCTATCCGGATAATCCGCAGAACTATCAGATTTCTCAGTTGTATAAACCAATCTGTACCGATGGTTATGTGGAAATCAAAGATGCAGACGGAAATCCGAAGAAAGTCAGAATTCATGAAATTCATATGGAAGAAGATGCGGGAAAACTGGTACATGATGATTGGAATGACTGCTCACTGGTAGATTTAAACCGTTCCGGTGTACCATTGATTGAAATTGTATCCGAACCGGATATGAGAAGTTCTGATGAAGTCATTGCCTATTTGGAAAAACTTCGTCTGATTATTCAGTACCTGGGTGCATCAGATTGTAAATTGAACGAAGGTTCCATGCGTGCAGACGTGAACTTATCGGTTCGTGAAGTCGGTGCGGAAGAATTCGGCACAAGAACAGAAATGAAGAACCTGAATTCCTTTAAGGCAATTGCCCGTGCCATTGAGAATGAAAAAGAACGTCAGATTGACTTGATCGAAAGTGGCGAAGAAGTTGTTCAGGAAACAAGACGTTGGGATGATACAAAGGAATATTCCTATGCAATGCGTTCGAAAGAAGATGCACAGGATTATCGTTACTTCCCGGATCCTGACTTGGTTCCAATCATTATCAGTGATGAATGGATGGAAGAAGTTAAAGCGAAAGAACCGGAATTCAGAGATGAAAAGATGGAACGTTATATGGAAGAATTTGAACTTCCGGAATATGATGCAGACATTATTACTTTATATAAACCGTTGGCAGATTTATTTGAAGAGACAGTTGCTCTTGGAAATAAACCGAAGGAAGTCAGCAACTGGATTATGGGTGAAACCATGAGACTTTGCAAGGAAGAAGGCATTGAACCGGATCAGATTCGATTCTCTGCAACTAATCTTTCAAAATTAATTCACCTGATTGAAGACAGCGTAATTAACCGTGGGGCTGCAAAGGAAGTGTTTGAAGAAATGTTTAAGACGGATGTTGATCCGGAACAGTACGTGGAAGAACATGGAATGAAGCAGGACAATGACGAAGATGCGTTGCGTGCTATCGTGGCAAAGGTCATTGAAGAAAATCCAAAAGCCGTAGAAGATGTACGAAGCGGTAAAGGAAAAGCAATCGGTGCGTTAGTCGGTCAGACAATGAAAGCAACACAGGGGAAAGCAAACCCGGGAGTTGTAAACAAACTTTTAAAAGAAATGATTTAAACAATAAAAAATCCACCATTCAACTGATTGGTGGATTTTTTATGATTTACGACACTTATTTTGTTTTCTTTGATTTTTTAAAAGCATCGATTACTGATTTGATTGCAGCGATCTCTTCTTCGTTTAATCCTGAGACGTCAATCATTTGCTCTCGTTCTACTCCTAACAGATAATCAGTAGTTACATGAAAGATCTTAGCATACTTTATTAATACATCGGGAGAAGGACAGCGTTCCTTCAACTCGTAAAACGAAATCACGGATTTTGTTACGCCGATGCGGTCTGCAACCTGCTGTTGTGTCATACCTGCCTGTTTTCTGAGCATTTTCAATCTTGTTCCTGAATCCACTGAACATCACCTCTTTTCGTAAATAAGTGTACTAAAATATTGAACAGATAAGGTGTACATGAATATCAAAACGGTGGAAGGAAAAAGAGGTTTCAGCCTCTACACATTTATGCTATAATGTCATAGAAAAACAAAAAAATACATAGGAAAAAAGGAAACGGAGGTTTTTATGGAAAACAATAAAAACGTATGTAGCCAGTGTGGAGCAGTCCTTGTAGAAGGAATTATGTTCTGCCCAAATTGTGGAGCACCTGTAGATAAGCAGGAAGAAAAGCCGGAAACAGTTGCAGAAACTGTAGAAGAAACTGTAGAAGAAACTGTAGAAGAAACAACAGCAGCAGTTGCAGAACCTGTTGAGGAAAAGGTTGAAACAGCAACAGAAACAGCAGAAGAAAAAGCAGAAGAAGCTGTTGAAAAGGCAGAAGAACCTGTACAGAACGTTGTTCAGGAAGCAGCACCGGTTGCACAGCCGACACAGCCTGCACAGCCTGTTACAGCAACACCGGGACAGGAAAGCGAACTTATGAAGAAGATTAAAACTTTCGGAACTGCAAAACTTGCAGCAATCCTTGGTGGTATTCTTGCAGTAATCATTGTAGTGTCTATCATTGTTTCAAATCACAAGACAACAATTAATCTGGAAGAGTATGTTAAGGTTTCAGTAGAAGGTTATGATGGAAGTGGTGAAGCAGATGTTTCATGGAAAGAAGATGCATTAGATAAAGCAATCCTGGAAGCGATGGGATATGATGAAGAAGATGTAGATGACATTTCCGGTGATGATGCATGGAAAGCATATGAGGCATATACGGATATTATGGATTCCATTAGCATAAAAGCTGATAAGACAGAAGAATTGTCCAATGGAGACAAGGTTAAAGTAAAAATCAAATTTGATAATGATGTTGCCGGAGAACACGGAATTAAATTCGAAGGCGAATCTTATGAAATGACAGTTAAAGGTTTGGAAGAATTAAGAAAAGTTGATCCGTTTGACGGTTTAGATGTAACTTTTGAAGGAAATGCTCCATTCGTAGAAGTGAAGACAGAATATAACGGTTCTGAAAACTTCATTTATTCCTACGATTTCTCGGTTGAAGAAAAGACCGAACTTAAATCCGGAGATAAGGTTACAGTTACCTGTGATATTTCCGATTACACATTGGAAAGTGAAAAAGTACAGTTGACAGCAACAACGAAAGAATACACTGTATCTGACGTTAATTCTTACTTAACAACATTGGCTGAAGTAGAAAGTGATGCATTGGAAAATCTGAAGAAAGAAACAGAAGATGTAATCACATCATACTTTGCAGACGAAAAAGAATACATCAAGCAGGATGGCCTGAAATATGAAGGATGCTATATGTTAAAGAACAAAAACGGAGATGATTGGTATGGATACAACACTGTATATGTAATCTATTCCGCAACTGTTGCTTCCAAAGAAAAAGGATCAGACAAGAAGTTCAAAGCAACAAAGGTATACCTTCCTGTGAAATTCACAAAGATTGTAAAAGCTGTAGACGGAACAATCTCATATGAAAGAGACAGCTATGGAAGCATTGAAGGTGAAACAAAACTTGAATACAGCTGGTGGAGCAAAGTTAAGGGCTACACAAACGGAAAAGACATGTATGAAGATTTAATTTCACCAAATAAGGCTGATTACGATTATGAAATCAGTACAGCATTACAGTCCTTCGGAAATTAATTTTCGAAGCGATTCATAAATAACAATCGGGAAAGAGAAAGTCATAAGTTGATTTTCTCTTTCTTTAGTTTTATAATGGGACGTGGATTGTGTCCGAAAAGCGGCGCACCCGCAAAAGATACTGAGAGTCCGGAAGGGATTCGTGGAAAATATCAAATTTAAAAGGAGAAGGATTATGAACGATAAGTACGTAAGCCCACTGTCAGAAAGATATGCAAGTAAAGAAATGCAGTACATCTTTTCCCCTGACATGAAATTTAAAACATGGAGAAAACTTTGGATTGCTTTAGCAGAATCTGAAATGGAATTGGGTCTGAATATTACCCAGGAACAGATTGATGAGTTAAAAGCAAATGCAGATAATATTAACTACGAAGATGCAAAGGAAAGAGAAAAACTGGTACGTCATGATGTAATGTCTCACGTATATGCTTATGGATTACAGTGTCCAAAGGCAAAGGGAATTATCCACTTAGGAGCAACTTCCTGCTACGTAGGTGATAACACAGATATCATCATTATGACCGAAGGATTAAAGTTAGTTCGTAAGAAATTAATTAACGTAATTAATGAACTCGCAAAATTCGCTGAAAAGTATAAAGCACAGCCAACACTTGCTTTTACACATTTCCAGCCGGCACAGCCAACTACTGTTGGTAAAAGAGCTACTTTATGGTTAATGGAATTAAAACTTGATTTAGATGATCTTGATTATATTCTGGATAATATGATGCTTCTTGGTTCTAAGGGAACAACAGGAACACAGGCAAGCTTCTTAGAACTCTTTGAAGGCGACCATGCAAAGATTAAAGAATTGGAAAAGAAGATTGCTGAAAAGATGGGATATCAGAAGTGCTTCCCTGTTTCAGGACAGACTTATTCCAGAAAGATGGATACAAGAGTGTTAAATATTCTTGCAGGAATTGCTGCAAGTGCACATAAGTTCTCAAATGACATCAGACTTCTTCAGCACTTGAAAGAAATCGAAGAACCATTTGAAAAGAATCAGATTGGCTCTTCTGCGATGGCATATAAGAGAAATCCTATGAGAAGTGAACGTATTGCATCTTTGGCAAATTACGTTATGGTAACCGCATTAAATCCGGCAATCACTTCTTCAACACAGTGGTTTGAAAGAACATTAGATGATTCTGCAAACAAGAGATTAAGTGTTCCGGAATCCTTCCTTGCAATTGACGGTATTTTAGATTTATACCTGAACGTTGTAGACGGATTAGTTGTTTACGATAAGGTAATCACAAAGAGATTAATGAGCGAACTTCCATTCATGGCAACTGAAAACATCATGATGGATGCAGTAAAGATGGGCGGCGACAGACAGGAAATGCACGAAAAGATTCGTGAACTTTCAATGCAGGCAGGCGCTAATGTAAAACAGAAGGGATTAGACAACAACCTTCTTGAATTAATTGCCAATGATGATGCATTTAATATGTCATATGAAGATTTACAGAAGACAATGGATCCAAGCAAGTATGTTGGACGTTCTCCGGAACAGGTAGAAGAATTCCTGAAGGAAGAAATTCAGCCGATTCTGGATGCAAACAAAGAACTTCTTGGATTGTCAGCAACAATCAACGTGTAGGAATGTGATTTTTCTGTGAATAAATTTGAAAAATCAATGAAACGCTTTTATTCTTACGTGGATTGTGCTAAAATCTGACGTATGACTGATTCAAAAAATCAAAAAAGAGGAGAAAAAGAAATGTATAAGAAATTATTAGCAGGAGCTTTAACAGTGACAATGGCATTCGGACTCATTGCCTGTGGTTCCAAAGATGACAAAAAAGCAAGTCAGGAAACTGTAGCGGTAGCTGAAGATGCTACAACAGGACCTTACAAAGCAAGTGATGAAGAAATCGAAGTAGACTACGGTGTAGTAAAGCTTGCAAAGATTGAAGACGTAATCGCTTACGAAGATGATGTAAAGGTTACAAAAGAAGCTTACAAAGAAGCTGTAAAGAACATTTGCAGCCAGTATGCTACAACAGACACAGTAAAAAAAGGTAAAGTAGAAAAAGATTCTACAGTTGTTGTTGATTACAGCGGACAGATTGAAGTTGACGGAAAGAAAGTTTCTTTCGACGGTGGTCAGGCAGAAGATGCAACAATCAACCTTGCAACGGATGAAGGACAGTATATTGAAGGATTTGTATCTTGCTTAAAAGGACATAAGGTAGGAGATAAGTTTACAGAAAAATTGAAATTCCCTAAGTCATATGATAAGGATACTACAATTGATGGTAAGAAGGTTTCTTTAGCAGGACAGGCGGTATGGTTTACATACACAATCAAATCTCTTCAGGTTACAAAAACTCCTGAATTAGATGATGCTTTTGTAAAAGAACATTTTGGAGCATACGGTGTTACTGATGTAGATTCTTTCAAAGATTACGCATATAAGCAGATGAGAATTTCAAATGTTGTAAATGCAAATTGGGAAGATTATGTAAACTCATGTGTAGTTGTATCTGTAAACAGTGATGTTAAGAAAGATAAAATCGAAGAATACAACAAGAAGCAGGAAGAAATGTTACAGACAAATTATCAGAGTACTTTAAAAGATTACTTAGAAGCTTGCTCTATGTCACAGAAAGACTGGGATAAGCAGGTTGAAGACAGTGTTATTGCTGATATGAAGAGCAGAATTATCATTCAGGCAGTAGCAAAGGCTTATAAATTAGAATTAACTGATGAAGTATACAAGAAAGAAGCAGCTACAATGGCTGAAGGAATGACAGCTAAGGTAAAAGATTTAGAAGATCAGTACGGAAAAGAAGAAGTTGAATATGCTATTCTTTACCAGAAGGTTCAGGAATACTTCTCAAACAACGTAACAGTAAAAGAAGGTTCTGCTCCGACAACAGAAGCTCCTTCTGCTGAAGAAGTTGAAACAACAGAAGCAAAATAAGATCGAAACACAAGGCGGATTCGAAAGAATCCGCTTTTTTTGTGCAAATGATAAGGTAAAGTTCACAGATATTTCACTTGCACTTTTAAAATGAGTGTGGTAAATTTACTGCGGATGGTATTTGGAATTAAACCATACCGTAGGATTTCTATAAAATGACAGCTGATCGCCGTAGCTCATATCAATGGCAGCAGAGAAGAATTCTACTGCTGAGAAAGAATGAGACTCATTGTCCTTCCGTGAAAGGAGGGATGCCGATGAAGTTTGGGTTTATAGGAGCAGGGAAAGTAGGATTTTCTCTGGGAAAGTATTTGGCTGTAAACAATCAGGAAGTAACCGGTTATTACAGCGAGTTTTATGAAGATGCCATAGAGGCAGCACAGTTTACAGGTTCACGTTCCTATGAAAATATGGAACAGTTGCTACAGGACAGTGATGTTATTTTTCTGACAGTTCCCGACGGGCTGATTGGAAAACTATGGAATCAGTTGAAGACTTATCATTTTGCAAATAAGATTGTGTGTCATACCAGTGGCGCATTATCATCAGAAATCTTCGAAGGAATATCAGAGCGGGAGAGCTTTGGATATTCAATCCATCCATTATTCGCAGTAAGCGATAAATACACATCATACAAAGATTTATCCAATAGTTTTTTTACAATTGAAGGAACAGAGGCATGCCTGGCTCAAATGAAAGCATTGTTTGAGGGGTTTGGAAATTCTGTCTGCGTGATTTCAAAGGAAGACAAGATTAAATATCATGCAGCAGCAGCTACCGCCAGCAATCTCGTTGTGGGCGTATTGAACATGGCAGAGAAATTAATGCAGGATTGCGGTTTTGAAGGACAACAGGCAAGCAAAGCACTGGCTCCCATCATTCGGGGAAATGTGGAAAACATTATCCGGCAGGGAAGTGTCAATGCATTGACGGGACCAATTGAAAGAAATGATGTTTCCACGGTAAAGAAACATTTGTCCGTATTGACGGAACAGGAATTGGAAATTTACAGATCCGTTTCCGGAAGACTGGTAGAAATTGCAAAGGAAAAATATCCGGAACGTAATTATGATGAAATGGAGGAGGTATTATCATGAAAAATACAGTAACGACAATTTTGAAGCAGAAACAGGAAGGCAACAAAATTTCCATGCTTACCTGCTATGATTACTCTACAGCAAAGTTAATGGAAGAAGTTGGCGTAAATTGCATTTTGGTCGGAGATTCTCTTGGAAATACAATGTTAGGCTACGAGAATACATTACAGGTTACAATGGAAGATATGATTCACCATTGTGCAGCGGTATCCCGTGGTATTAAAGATATATTATTGGTTTGTGATATGCCGTTTATGTCTTACCAGACTTCTGTCTATGACGCCGTAGTCAATGCAGGACGTCTTGTGAAAGAAGGGCATGCCAACATGGTTAAATTGGAAGGTGGCAAGGAAGTTTGCCCGCAGATTGAAGCCATTGTTAAGGCATCCATTCCGGTATGTGCACATTTAGGACTTACACCGCAGTCCATTAATTCCTTTGGCGGTTACAAGGTTCAGGGAAAAACAGAGGCAGCAGCAAAGAAATTAATTGAAGATGCTTATGCGGTACAGGAAGCGGGAGCATCTATGGTGGTATTGGAAGGCGTTCCGGCAAAACTTGCGAAGTTAGTAACGGAAAAACTCAGCATTCCTACCATTGGAATCGGTGCAGGCGCGGATTGTGACGGACAGGTTCTTGTATATCAGGATATGCTTGGCATGTTTAGCGATTATGTACCGAAATTCGTAAAACAGTTTGCATCTGTAGGGGATGTGATGAAAGGAGCGTTCCGGGGATTTTTGGATGAAATCCAGGAAGGGACATTCCCGGCACAGGAACACACATATGCAATCGATGATGATATTATTGAAAAATTATATTAATTGCTGAAGCAAAAGGAGAAGATAAAATGAAAGTTGTTGAGACAGTAAAAGAAGTAAGAGATTTGGTAAAAGCATGGAAGAAGGAAGGACAGAGCGTTGGATTCGTACCGACAATGGGTTACCTTCATGAAGGACATGGAAGTTTGATTACAAAGGCAAGAGAAAACAATGACAAAGTGGTTGTAAGTATCTTTGTAAATCCAATGCAGTTCGGACCAACAGAAGATTTGGAAAGTTATCCGAGAGATTTGGCAAAGGACAGCGCTTTTTGCGAGAGCCTTGGAGCAGATTTGATTTTCCATCCGACTCCGGAAGAAATGTATCATGATGATTTCAGCACTTACGTAGATATGTCTGTATTAACAGAAGAATTGTGCGGACTTTCCCGTCCGGTACACTTCAGAGGCGTATGTACTGTAGTAAACAAGTTATTTAATATTGTACAGCCGGACAATGCTTACTTCGGAGAGAAGGATGCACAGCAGCTTGCCATTATCAAACATATGGTACAGGATTTGAATATGGATATTAATGTTGTGGGATGTCCGATTGTTCGTGAAGCGGACGGACTTGCAAAGAGTTCCAGAAATACTTACCTTTCAGAAGAAGAAAGAAAGGCAGCATTAATATTAAGCAAAACCATCGAACTTGGAAAGAAACTGGTGGCAGAAGGTGAAACAGATGCCGAAGTATTAGTATCTAAAATGAAAGCCAACATCGAAACAGAACCGTTGGCAAAAATTGATTACGTAAAAGCAGTTAACGGCTTAACCATGCAGCAGCAGAAAGAAGTGAAAGCACCAATGTTAGTTGCTATGGCTGTATACATCGGAAAGACGAGACTTATAGATAACTTCTTGATTTAGTAGAGCCAGTACCCGGAACGGCATCCGCACTTTTGGATGCTTGCATACAAAAGCGCGTGTTGCCGTTCCGGGTAGTCGGCGAAGCCGACGGAGCGAGAAACGCAAAGCGTTTCGAGCTCCCTGGCTCGCTAAATCAGGAGCGAGAAATGGTATTGAATTCGAGAAGGAGAGAAAAAATGTTAGTAAATATGCTTAAGAGTAAAATCCATCGTGCCACAGTAGTACAGGCGGAATTGGATTATGTAGGAAGTATCACTGTTGATGAAGAATTAATGGAAGCAGCAGGAATTTATGAATATGAAAAGGTTCAGATTGCAGACGTAGATAACGGAAATCGTTTTGAAACCTACGTGATTGCAGGAGAACGCGGTTCCGGTATGATTTGTTTAAACGGTGCAGCAGCACACAAAGTAAGCATTGGAGACAAGATTATTATTATGTGCTATGCACAGATGACACCGGAGGAAGTGAAAGAAAACAAGCCAAAGGTTGTTTTTGTAGATGATAAGAATAAAATGACCCGATTAACAAATTATGAAAAACATGGTCGTTTATTTGATTTAGAGGTTTAAAGTCATTGCCGAAATTGTTAAAATAGGAGCATAGCAGTTTGGAAAATGAACGAAAGGAAAAGAAGTATGTTAAAGAATAAGACCGTTGTATTAGGTGTTACCGGAAGTATTGCAGCTTATAAGATTGCAAATCTTGCCAGTGCACTGAAAAAGAAAAATGCAGATGTTCATGTAATCATGACAAAGAATGCAACAAATTTTATTAATCCGATTACTTTTGAAACTTTAACAGGAAATAAATGTCTGGTAGATACCTTTGACAGGAACTTTCAGTTCAATGTAGAACATGTGTCTTTGGCAAAGAAAGCAGATGTTTTTATGGTTGCTCCTGCCAGTGCGAATGTAATTGGAAAAATCGCCGGCGGTATTGCTGATGATATGCTGACAACAACGATTATGGCAGCAAAATGTCCAAAAATCATAGCACCGGCAATGAATACAAATATGTTTGAAAATCCTATTGTTCAGGATAATATTGAGAAACTGAAACAGTATGGATTCAAGGTCGTAAACCCTGCGGAGGGGTATCTTGCCTGCGGTGATACCGGAAAAGGAAAAATGCCGGAACCGGAAGAACTTTTAGAGCATATCTTAAAAGAAATAGCTTTTGAAAAAGATTTGGCAGGAAAGAAGGTTCTTGTAACAGCCGGACCTACGATGGAACGACTGGATCCGGTACGCTTCTTAAGCAATCATTCCACAGGAAAGATGGGATATGCCATTGCAAAAAATGCAATGCTTCGCGGCGCGGATGTAACCTTGATTACAGGAAAAACACAGATTGCAAAGCCGCCTTTTGTGAAGGTGGTGGAAATCGAGAGTGCTCAGGATATGTATGAAAGTGTTTGCAATAATTTTGCAGATTCTGACGTTTTAATTATGAGTGCAGCCGTAGCCGACTACAAACCGGCAGTACAGGCTGACGAAAAAATGAAGAAAAAAGATGGGGATCTTTCTTTGGCATTGGAAAGAACGACGGATATTCTGGCAACAATTTCCCGGTTAAAGACGAAGCAGTTTATTTGCGGATTTTCTATGGAGACAGAAAATATGATTGAAAATTCCAAGGCAAAGCTGGAAAAGAAAAAACTGGATATGATTTGTGCAAACAACCTTAAGGTAGAAGGCGCCGGATTTGGCGTGGATACCAATGTGGTTACAGTGATTACAGCGGAGGAAATGAGAGAGTTGCCACTGGAATCAAAAGAAAAAGTTGCAGAAGATATTTTGAATATGATCTGCGAAAAAATAAAATAAAAAGGACTTTCAGAGACCAAAGAAGAGCAGAATGGAGAAATTATGAGACGACAGATTAGACAGAATGTATGCAGAATGTTGGTTATGGCATTGGTGGCAGGGAGTATTTCATCCCAGGGACTCACAAAAGTTTCGGCGGCAGATGAAGTAAGCGGAGAGGACATTATTCATTACATGGATGAGATGGACCTTCCGGAAGATGAAAGTACAACCGAAGCACCACAGGAAGAAAGTTCGGAAGTAACAACAAAAGAAATTACCACAGAGGAAACAACAAAGAAAACCAAAACAAAGAAAATTACCTGGAATGGAAAAGTGGTAAAAAATGCGACCATGAAGGGAATTGACGTAAGTCATCACAATGGAAATATTAATTGGAAGAAAGTAGCTGCATCGGATATCGATTACGCGATTATCCGTTGCGGTTACGGAACCAATACAAAAAAACAGGATGACCAGAAGTGGAAACGGAATATTGCCGGTTGTGAAAAATATAAAATCCCGTACGGTGTTTATATTTATTCCTACGCCACATCGGTAGCGGAGGCTAGAAGTGAAGCGGAACATGTTCTTCGAATGGTAAAGGGATTGAAGATGAGTTTCCCGATTTACTATGATATGGAAGATAACATTCAGGCACGGCTTTCAAATAAAAAGAAGAAGAAGATTGCAGAAACTTTTCTTGGAATTATTACACAGCATGGATATGAATGCGGTGTTTATGCAAATCTGAATTGGTGGACAACATATTTAAAATCCATTGAAAAATATGTTTACTACAAATGGGTGGCGCGTTACGGAACAAAGTGTGGATACAAAGGGGTGTATCAGATGTGGCAGTGTTCTGCTACGGATAAAGTAAAGGGAATCAGTGGATACACGGACTTGAATTTCTGGTATGATCAGGTTCGAACCAGTGATTACAACATTTACGTAGCACCAAAAGTAAAACGCCCTGCAAAGGTTGTTGTAAAGAAAGTAACCACCGGAAGACGTTGGGCGACCGTCACCTGGTCTCATCGCAAAAAGGCTGTAGGATATAAACTTCAGTATTCCGGAAGTAAGAAATTTAAGAAGTACGTGACACGATATACCAATGGAACATCTATGTATATCAGTGGTTTGAAACCAAGAAAATATTACTACTTCAGAATCAAAGCATATCTGTTTAAAGACGGCAAACGCTTCTATTCCAAAGAATGGAGTAAGGTTATTCGTAAGAAAATTAAATAAGAATTGACGGATTGAGAAGTTCCAAAACTTACCGTTGCATTCAAAAATAGAAAGTGTTAATATAAAGAAATAGAACATATGTTCTATTTCTTTTCTTTTTGTAGAGAGGTGCGATATGGAAGTAAAAAAGGAATTATTACTGGGAGAAAAACTGAAAATTCTTACGGATGCGGCAAAATATGATGTGGCATGCACCAGCAGTGGTGTGGACCGGAAAAATCAGGGGAAAGGAATGGGAGATGCGCATGCCTGTGGAATTTGCCATACTTTTTCTGCCGATGGAAGGTGTGTATCGTTGCTGAAGATTCTGTTTACCAATGAGTGTATCTTTGATTGTAAGTATTGCATTAACAGAAAATCGAATGATGTTCCGAGAGCTTCCTTTACGCCGGACGAAGTATGTGAACTGACGATGCAGTTTTATCGGAGAAATTATATTGAAGGACTGTTTCTCAGCTCCGGAATTATTAAAAATCCGGATTATACCATGTGTTTGATTTATGAGGCATTGTGGAAATTGCGAAATCAGCATCATTTTTTCGGATATATTCATGTAAAAGCCATTCCGGGAGCATCACCGGAAGTGATTGAACGGGTAGGCTTTCTGGCAGACCGTATGAGTGTCAATCTGGAACTTCCCACACAGCAGAGTCTGAAGGAATTGGCACCGAATAAAAGTCATAAGAATATTATGCTTCCCATGAACCAGATAAAAAACGGGATTGGAAATCTGTTACCGG
Source organism: Eubacterium sp. (assembly GCA_016292095.1). GTDB lineage: Bacteria > Bacillota > Clostridia > Lachnospirales > Lachnospiraceae > Eubacterium_G. The sequence goes on from JAEFAB010000053.1 coordinate 138,536, forward strand.
GGAAA
>JAEFAB010000054.1 GCA_016292095.1 Eubacterium sp.
AATATTCTGGAAGCCATGGCAGAAGCATATCGTGAAATCGGATATGATTCCGATTGCGGTGCAGGAGAAGCCATTGGCAGAGCAATTCGTGCCATATCCGGTGTTTCCGACATGGATGATAAAATTGAAGATTTTCAGAAAATGTTGTTTGAACTGGATGAATTGTGTAGAAATCTTGCAACGGAAATTCAGGATTATAACAGAGAGATTGAGTTTGATCCGGCTTATGCGGATGAACTGTCTTCCAGACTGAACTTAATCAATCATTTAAAATTAAAATACGGACAGTCCATTGAGGAAATTCAAAATTATGCGAAAGATAAACAGGAAAAACTGGAGCAGTTACAGAATCTGGATGCAGAAATTGAACTGCTAACAAAAGAAATTCAACAATCATACAATACAATGGAAGAACTCTGCGGAAAAATCTCATCCGTTCGTCAGAGGGAAGCGGATATTCTGAAGGAGAAAGTGGTTACAGCCTTAACGGAATTGAATTTTCTTTCTGTGGCCTTTGATATTGCGATTACCCGAAAAGAAGAAATATCAGAAACGGGATACGATCAGATTGAATTTTTAATTTCCACAAATCCGGGAGAGCCGTTGAAGCCATTGTCGAAAGTGGCATCCGGTGGTGAATTGTCCCGAATAATGTTGGCAATCAAATCCATTCTGGCATCAGAAGAAGATGTGGACACATTGATTTTTGATGAAATTGATACCGGAATCAGTGGAAAAACAGCACAGATGGTTGCAGAAAAAATGGCAAAAATCAGCATGAAACATCAGGTGATTTGTATTTCCCATTTATCCCAGATTGCTGCTATGGCAGATCATCATTATTTGATTGAAAAAAATATGGTGGATGATAGAACATTTACAAATATTAAACAGTTAGACCGTCAGCAATCCATTGAGGAAATTGTTCGAATTAACGGTGGCGGAACAGTTACTGAAGCTTCCGTAAAACAGGCGGAAGAAATGAAAGAAATGGCAGAAAACGTAAAATCTAGACTGGGTTAATAAGGATAGAATCCACATACTAAGAAGGAGGAGAAAATCTTCCTTCTTTTTATTTTTCAAATTTTGAAAAAAGAGAAGGATGGAATGGAGGATTCTATGAGACATCTTAAGAAATATTTTGGCTATTTCCTGTTGGGAATCTTGCTGATGGGAATTGTTTCGGCAATTTTATATGAGAAGGATCATCCCATAAAAACCCTGGCAGTTCATTCGTCACTGGAAGACGAATATGTGTACCCGATTGGATTGCCTGCCGGAATTTATTTGAAAACCAGTGGTGTTATGGTGATTGATACGGTTTCTGTGGAAGATGAACAGGGGAAGATGGTTCATCCGACAAAAAAAGAAATTCAGTCGGGAGACTACATTACAAAAATGAATGATATTACAGTAGGAAATAAAGCAAAACTTTTGTATTTGATTGAGAAGAATCAGGGCAAGCCGCTAACCTTGTCGGTGATTTCCAAAAAAGGAATGAAAACCGTGGAGGTTTGTCCGGTTAAAAACAGAGAAGGAAAGTATCAAATCGGGTTATGGATTCGGGATGATATGCAAAGTATCGGCACTATTAGTTTTCTTACCGGAAATGACCGGTTTTTCTCGTTAGGACATGGGATTTGTGATGTTGATACGGGAAAACTGTTGTCTTCGAATGAAGGGTTTCTTTATGAAGCAGATATTTGGGGGATCAAGAAAGGAAAAGCCGGAGCGCCGGGAGGGCTTTGCGGTTCCATTGATTACAGTGAAAACAAGAAGGTGGGGGCAATCACGCTGAATACATCCTGTGGAGTATGGGGGAAAATTACCTCGGATAAAATTCGTGCCATGAAAACGGAACGATTGAAAGTCCGGTACGGAAAGGATGTTCAAAAAGGGAAAGCGCAGATTAAACTCATATTTAACGGAAAAGTGCAATACTATGATATTGAGATTGTTCATATTGACCCGGATTTAGAGGAAAAGAACATGGTAATAAAAATTACCGACAAGAAACTCTTAAAAGAAACAAACGGAATTGTTCAGGGGATGAGTGGCTGCCCGATTATACAAAATAATTGCCTGGTTGGGGTGGTTACTCATGTAATGGTTCAGGAACCAAATTACGGTTATGGTATAATAATTGACAAAATTACCCAATAAATAGAAATAACTCGAAAAATGTAGTATAATAAATTGGGTTATTTCAAAACGAGATGATTCAGACACTTTTTTAGGAGGGGAAACATGGCTGTAAATAATTCAGAACTTGTAAAAGAAATTGAGGAACTTATTAAAAAGTATAACAAAAAGCCAGAGAAAAAAATCAAAAAAAGAGAGATTGTGGAACTTTTTCAGGAAGCGGAAATTATCGTTCCATGTCGGGCTAATTTAGGGGATAATCAGATTTATGACGAATATATCGAAGAAGTGACTTTGAAACCGGATGTTGTAAAAGACGGTTACAGTACCAGATTGCTTCCGGTATTCACTACTTACGAGCAGATTCCGATTGATTATATGGAAAAATTTTCTTTGGTTCGTATGTCTGCATCATCAGCGTATGCGTTTATGAACGAATCGGATGAATTACATGGAATTGTAATCAATCCGTTTACAGATTCCAATATGGAATTGAGAAAAAAAAGAACATCACCGTCCAGCACTACAAAGAGTTATGTAAAGCCGACACCGAGTGCTTTTGGTGGGGACAACTTGAGAGCAATGATTGTGTACAATAATCAGCGATACAACATCGCAAAGTCTCCATTTACAATTGGTCGTGCCGGTACGGATATTACGATTCCGGAAACTTATATTTCAAAGGTTCATGCTATTATTTCATATAAGGACGGAAGATATAAAATTGCCGATTATGACTCAACAAACGGCACAAAACTAAATGGAAAAGAGTTAAAACCAAAGGTTTATTACGAGCTGCGTGACGGCTCTGAAATTCAACTTTCCGATAAGGATAAACTGATTGTTTATGTGGATTAATGTTCTGTAAACCAAATGTCGAATTATGGCAAAATGTGCGATTTATTTAAGTTGAAACTCCTTGGATTACAAATTATAATCAACTTTGTCAAATTAATTCAAACAGTACTGTAATTTGATATTTAGGAGGAAAAATGAACAAAATTAATGTGGCAGTTGTTGACGATAATGAGAAAATTCTCGAAACAATTTGTAGTACATTAGAGAAAGATGATGAAATAAACATTATAGGAAAAGCAAAAAACGGAGAGGAAGCATTCACCTTAATAAAAAAGACCAGTCCTGATGTTGTTGTACTGGATTTGATTATGCCGAAAATGGACGGGTTGTCCCTGATGGACAAGGTTCAAAATGATGGTGCAATGATTAAACTTCCGTTTTTTATTGTAACTTCCGCAATCAGTAATGAAAAAGTAATACAGGATGCTTTTGGAAACGGCGCCGGATACTATCTGTTAAAACCATTTGAAACGGAAATGATTACCGACCGAATCAAAAGCTCCAGAAACTATAAAAGAAACATTCCGGAAAACAAGAAAATCGTCGGAGCCAGCGAAGACCGGAAAAAGTTTATGAACAGGAACATTGAAAGTGATGTTACAAGCATCATACATGATGTGGGGGTTCCGGCACACATTAAGGGATATCAGTATCTTCGCGAAGCAATTATTATGTGTGTGAATGATAATGAAATGTTAAATTCCATTACGAAAATTCTTTATCCGGGAATTGCAAAGAAATTCCAAACCACACCAAGCAGAGTGGAACGGGCAATTCGTCATGCAATTGAAGTGGCGTGGAATCGAGGCAAAATGGAAACCATTGATGACTTATTCGGCTATACCATTAACGTGGAAAAAGGGAAGCCGACCAATTCGGAATTTATTGCGTTGATTTCCGATAAGATTCGTTTGGAATATAAGTGTCGATAAGAAAAAAGTAAAAAATATACTATCTATTATTTTAAAATTTTAGTATGATATACATAAGAAAAAACATACCAGGGAGGAAGCTATATGAAGAAGATTTTATTTGCAGCATCAGAGTGTGTACCGTTTATTAAAACAGGTGGATTGGCAGACGTTGTTGGTTCTCTTCCAAAGTGCTTTAATAAAGATGAATATGACGTTAGGGTAATGATTCCAAAATATATGTGTATGGACGAAAAATGGAAAAATCAGATGACCTACGTAAATCATTTCTATATGGATTTATGCTGGAGAAGACAGTATGTTGGAATTATGGAAATGGAATATGAAGGGGTAAAGTTTTATTTCATTGATAATGAATATTATTTCTCAGGTCCGAAGCCATATACAGATATGAGATATGATTTGGAAAAATTTGCTTTCTTCTCTAGGGCAGTGTTATCAGCATTGCCGGTAATCGATTTTAAACCGGACATTATCCATTGTCATGACTGGCAGACAGGATTAATTCCGGTATATTTGAAGGACAGTTTTGGATGGGGAGAATTCTACCAGGGAATTAAATCCATCATGACCATTCATAACCTGAAATTCCAGGGTGTTTGGGATGTGGCTACCATTAAGGATTTAGCCGGACTTTCCGATTACTATTTCACTGATGATAAATTAAAAGATTATGATAACGGAAACTACTTAAAGGGTGGAATTGTTTATGCAGACAAAGTAACCACAGTAAGTGATACCTATGCAGAAGAAATTAAGACGCCGTTCTTTGGAGAAGGCTTAGATGGATTGATGAGAGCCAGATCCGGAGATTTAAGTGGTATTGTAAACGGAATTGATTATGATGAATATGATCCGGCATCCGATCCGTATATCGAAAAGAATTTTTCGAAAGAAAACTTTAGAAAACTGAAGGTAAAAAATAAAGTGGCGTTACAAAAAGAATTAGGTTTGGAAGTTGATCCGAAGAAGATGATGATTGGTCTTGTTAGCCGATTGACGGATCAGAAGGGACTGGATTTAATAGCCTGTGTTATGGATGAGTTATGTCAGGACGCAGTTCAGTTTGTAATCCTTGGAACCGGTGAAGAGCAGTACGAAAATATGTTCCGTCACTTTGACTGGAAATATGGAAATTCTGTTTCAGCAAATATTTATTATTCAGAAAAACTGTCCCACAAGATTTATGCAGCCTGCGATGCGTTCTTAATGCCATCCCTGTTTGAACCTTGCGGATTAAGCCAGTTAATGAGTTTGAGATACGGTACTTTACCAATCGTTCGTGAAACAGGTGGTTTGAAAGATACTGTAGAGCCATACAACGAATATGAAAATAAAGGAACCGGCTTCTCATTCTGTAATTACAATGCACATGAAATGATGAGCACTGTTAGATATGCAGAGCATGTTTACTATGACAAGAAGAGAGACTGGAATAAGATGGTAGACAGAGCCATGAACGTTGACTTCTCATGGAAAGTATCTGCTGAAAAATATGAAGAATTGTATAAAAGCCTGATTGGATAAAAAGGAAATTAAAAAAGTCGCCGTGTGGCGACTTTTTTTATAGTTCCTTGATACCCTGAATGTCCGGTGAAATGCTCATGGAGTAATTGGTGTGATAAATTACAAATCCGGGCATTGCCCCGGCAACTTTTTTCAGGTTTTTTCGCTTCGTATAGTCAATTTCCACCTGCCCCTGATTGGCACCCTTGGAATAGTGGGCGGCCAGTCTGGCAGCTTCTTCAAAGGTTTTATCCGGTAACTCCGAACCGTCCCCTTTTACAATGACATGAGAGCCCGGGAAGGTCTTGCTGTGGAACCACCAGTCGTTTCCATTGGCAAGTTTAAAGGTAATTTCTTCATTTTGAAGATTATTCTTTCCGACATACATATCGTATCCGTCAGAGGAAACGTAGTGGAGCGGCTTACTCTTAATTTTTTCTTTTTTGTTGCCCTGGTATTTTTTCTTAATATATCCGGTCTGGGATAACTCCGCGCTGATTGCTTTCAGATCATCCTCGGTAGTAGCAATATCGATGGAAACAAGGGTAGATTCCAAATATTCCAAAGACTGTTTTGTTTCAATAAGTATGTCGCTTAAGGCATCCTGAGTTCGTTTCAGTTTTGCATATTTATCAAAGTATTTTTTCGCATTATCAATCGGAGAGAGAGTAGGATCCAATGGGATTTTAATGGGTTCTCCCGTATAGAAGTTTTCTCCTTCATATTCTTTGGTACCCGGTTCAATGGAGTAACCAAAAGCAGATAATACTTCTCCGTATACTTTGAATTTGTCTTTCTTTTCCGTATCTTTCATTTGTTTTTCCTGAATGGATAACTTTTTCGATTCACGCTCAATGGCATTGGTAACCACTTTTCTTAAGTCTACGGATTTTTGACGCATTCTCGTATAGAGATCCTTTTTTGCGTAGAATGTTTCCAGCAACGTACTAATACTTTCAAAAGGAATTTCATTGCAATCGGAATAAGTTTTCAACGGCAACGCGCAAAACTCTTCCGGTTTATCGCCTTTCTCGTAAATTACCGGAGTAAATTCGTCTTGAAGAATTTTATTTTTCAATTGATAGAAACTCATCCATACCAGATTCTGATCTCCCGGTGCAAAGGTGTTTGCTCCTTGTGTGGAATCCAATTTGGTTTCAAAGCAGATGTTTTCCGCAATGGTCGGACTGATTCCTGTAAAGGACGTATAAATTGCCTTGGAAAGTGGAAGCGTTTTTGAAAAAACAGTGGAGAGGAATACCTCTTTTTCCACCTCCAGAGGATTTAGTTTTCCGGTTGTATCCGGAATGAAATACTTTCTTCCCGGAAGCACCTGACGTACTGAACTCATCAGGGAGTTAACGTGTTTGATGCTGTCAATAATCGTTCCGTCTTCATCCACAAAGATAATATTACTGTGTTTTCCCATCAATTCCACAATCAGATGCTTGATTTTAATGTCTCCCAATTCGTTCAGATGCTGGATTTCAAAATCAATAATACGTTCCAGCCCGGGCTGAGAAATGCTAACAATTCGTCCGCTTCCGATATGTTTACGCAGGAGCATACAAAAATTCGGTGCTGTCATTGGTGATGGCTTTGCCTTTTCCGTAAAATAAATTAACGGAAGACTGGCATTGGCACTGATTAACATTTTATACTGTGACTTCTGTGCCTTAAAGGTAATTGTTAATTCATCCTGCTCCGTCTGAGCAATTTTGTAAATGCGTCCTTCGCTTAATGTATGATTGAATTCGCTGACTAATGCAGCGACTGTAATTCCGTCGAATGCCATAATATAACCTCACAATAATTTTTCTTGTAAAATTATATTATTTATTCTGTAGGAAATCAATAAAGAACGGCTTTTTGCCCTTGAAACCTTGACGATATAAGGACAATAGTATAAAATATTTAAGATTATGGATTAATGGAGAATTTCATAATCAAAGGAAACCAAAGAAATTAATCATACAAGGTGGAACAGATGATAAAAAGTATGACAGGATGTGGAAGATTTGAAACAGCCAGAGGAGACAGAAAAATCCCTGTGGAAATCAAATCCTTAAATTATAGATATTTGGAATTAAGAATTAAACTTCCTAAAAAATTGAACTATTTGGAAAGTAAA
>JAEFAB010000055.1 GCA_016292095.1 Eubacterium sp.
ACCATGTCCCTTCCCAACACCTTCCAGCGCTTCCTCAATTGCTGCCTGCATGAACGGGTTTTCGGCGGAAATATTCTTTTTGTCTTTTTTTGTATCATTGTCCTTGGTCATTTTACTTACCTCCGACTGTAATATAATTTTTTCTATTTCAAAATATTCAATTGTATCCGTTCACTAAATATAAAAACATTATACCATACATTTACCTGAGGGAGTCAAAAAAACACCTAATTTTCACTTAAATTCAGCTTCTTCCAAGCAAAAGAAGACTCAGGCATTTCTGCCTGAGTCTTCTACTTTCTTAGCTTATTCCATTCTTCCCTTGTAACATACTTCCCTTCCTTATTCTTTATCTTTGTTAGATATACCCCGACATAAAAATACTCTTTTATGAACGTTATAATATCAGTATGTTTATGCCAATCTTTGACGTTGGAATCTGATACATATGTAACTCTTACTACGTAATCACGAATGAAACACACATTACAGATTGTTATATCTTTCTCTTCAGATTCTGCATAATTTCTTACAGCTTCAAGGATATTACTTGCTATCTCTTGCTGCTCTATTTTTTTCATTTGCTCTTTTGTTTTTCTATCTTTTGATGCACGATGTTGCCTGTATTTTTTGAGAGCATCAGGAACTACATATTCCGAAAGATTGTTCTCTATTTCAGGTCTTGCCTTTAATACTGTTATCAAAAGCAAATCCGAAAAAATGTAAAGATTTCCGGCATAGTAGCGCATATTGTTCGCTGACCCATGTCTTAGGAATTCTCTATTCATCCATAGATTTAACTCCCCAGTTGTATCTTTATGATGTATCCCGTTTTCAAGAACTTTTTTGGCGTATTTCTTTGCATTTCCTCTCGTGATACCTATACGTTCGTGCATTCTTCTTTTAGAATGATGTGTTAAGTTCGGCATAGTAATCAGTCCCATTCTCACACTTCGAAAAATGGGTTATCTCCTTTCGTTTTTCAATCCATCGTCATGCAATTATTCTCAACAAAAATATCTTCTAATAAGAAGTCCATAACTTTTTGTTGGTCATCTCATTTTTTTCGTAATCCTTTATTACTTCATTTAATGTCTCTTTTTTCAAATTCTTTTTATACTCTTCTAGTTTTTCTTTTTCCCACTCTTTTTTTCGTTGCTAGCTGCCTCATATACTACCAGTTCCATAATCAGCTCACACACCACGCCTCTGTCCATCTTGTACATTACTTTGCCATAAGCCACGTCACCAATCTTGTCGTAAAGCCTGCCTGCGCTATAGCACTCACCGATTACAGTATGGCAGCTGTTAGCCACATGCCCGATCGTTGTCACTCCCGGAAGTTTCACGAGGATTGCTTCCTTGTCAAACTTGTTATCCGGTTCCTTCTCAAGCATCACTTCCATGCCCGGTTCAATAAATTCGTCTCCTTCAAAATAGTGCATCCCTGTTATTGTAAAATAAATCTTCTTCATCATAACCGTATCCTCCTAACTCATTTTTCTTTATCCTAGAGTTCCTGGAAAGAGGTATCCCTTCCTTCTAACTTAAAATTACTACAGTCGGTGTCCCATAATGTGTACTTTTCCTCCGCGGGGCACAAAAAAAGGAACTCAGGTTGCCGCCTGTGTTCCTTGATTTTAATAAGTTTTGTTGTATTTACTTTCCTACACCATCAACCGATAAATTGCCTCCACATCCTTCTGCTCCAAGGCCACAAATCCGCCGATTGTTCCGCCTTCATTGCCCTTTCCGTAGCAGCATGTATACGCAAGTTTTTCGATGTCCTCTTCCTTTGCTCCCAGTTCTTCAAAGTTCTTTGGCATTCCGATGGAAATCAGGAAATTGCGCAATGCTTCAATTCCTTCTCTCGCCGTCACTTCCGGATTTGCAAAATCCATCTGGCATCCCCACACTCTCACTGCAATCTGGGCGAATCGCATAACGTCATGAGACAGATTGTAGGTAAATACCGCCGGCATGGTTACTGCCAGGCCCGCTCCGTGGGCGCAATCGTACAGTGCCGACAATTCATGTTCAATCTGATGGCTGGTCCAATCCTGTGAACGTCCCACACCAACAATGTTATTGTGAGCCACCATTCCTGCCCACATGATATTGGCTCTTGCCTCATAGTCCTGAAGATTTGCCATAACCTTCGGCGCCTCTGTTTTCATTGTGAGAATCAGGGACTCAATCAGTCGGTCAGTCACCTCCACATCCTTGGAATTGGTGAGGTAACGTTCGTAAAGATGAGCAATGATATCCGTAATTCCGCAAGCGGTCTGATATGCCGGAAGGGTCTCAGTCAGTTCCGGATTGAGCACGGAGAATTTCGGTCTGATTGCATCGCCGGACGCTCCTCTCTTAATCATGCCGTCTTCATTGGTGATTACAGAATCCGGCGAGCCCTCTGAACCTGCTGCCGCAATGGTCAGCACCGTTCCCACAGGTAGTGCTTCCTCAATTCTTTTGCCCTGATAGAAATCCCAAAAGTCTCCATCATACACCACGCCTGCTGCGATTGCCTTGGAAGAATCAATGGTACTTCCGCCGCCTACAGCCAGGATGAAATCTACCTGTTCCTTCTTGCAAAGTTCAATGCCCTCATAGACCAAACCACTTCTTGGATTCGGCATAACACCGCCAAGTTCCACGTATTCCACAGACGCCTCCGCAAGGGATTTTTTTACCCGGTCAAGGAGTCCTGAACGCACTACGGAACCTCCACCATAGTGAATTAGCACCTTGCTTCCACCAAATCTTTTTACCAATTCTCCACAATCGTTTTCTCGTCCTTTACCGAATGCAAAATACGTGGGTGCATAAAAATCAAAATTTTCCATTACTATTCTCCTTTCGAGCCTTTATTTTCTTATAAAAGCAGCATCCTTCTCAGGCATGCCTTCATCAGATTTATATCTTTCCACGGTCATATGAAGATCATATTTTTCCCTAAGTTTCATAATCGTGTTCATCATCGGGGAGTCATGATGAATATCAATGGATTCCTGGTCTTTCCAGCTGTCAATCAGAAGTATCGTCTCTGGGTCATCCAGTGCCTGAAAATATTCATACCTCAGATTTCCTTCTTCCTTTCGGATTTTATCTACGGTTCCACTACTTATCATTTCCTCTGCAAATCTTTTTGCAGAACCATCCGTTCCTTTGTAACGTAAATTTACTGTAATACTCATCATTGCCTCCTTTAAAAATGATTAATAATCTGGGAAAGCCGTTTTCTGTCCAGCTTACTCCCACTCAAAGTTATCCTTCCCTGCTCCAAGTTCAAAATGACATTTTACGATTCCAAGATCAATTTTCAAATTTGTTCCAAGGAATCCTGCTTTTGCAGATACAATATTATTATCTTTTAATTCAAATTTAAACTTCTGCTGATTGATTGCAGTCGGAGCAAGCAATGCAGCTTTCAAACCTGTTGCAAACCACTCAGGTGCCTCCTCTCCAATATTACTAACATCAGAGGCCTTTTTACTCTTCCTGTTACTACCTTGCGTTTTTCCATATCCCAAAGAAATGATGATAACTTCTTTTTCTTTCTCTCCGATGACCGCCTTACTTTTTCCATGCGTCAATGCCACCCAGCAGGTATTCAATCCAAGTTCCTGTGCTTTTAGAACAAGTTTTTCCCCATAATAGCCACAGCGTTCTTCAAGGTCTGAAGCCTTTTTCCCAATAACTGCAATATAATTATTTGCATTTTCAAATTTCCCATAATGAGCCATTCTAGAATTAAAACACTCTGGCTCATCATATATGATTTGCAAATTCAAATTGCCTTCCTGATTTAATTTTTCTGTGTATTCATTCAGCTGCTTCCTAATATCCTCTGGGATTTTCTTGTCTGTATATTGTCTTACACTATGTCTTGCTTCTATGATTTCCATCATATCTTTCATATAGATTAGCCTCCTTTAACATAACTCATTGACTTGCCATATTTTTAAAATACCGAAGATAAACTATCTTTTTTAAAAGAGTTTATCTTCGGTAGAATTAACCGCCTCAATTCAGCATTTTTTATTATTTTCAAAAATCCTCTTTCAACGCACGCTTTTGAATATACATTTTTTTATCAGCTCTAGAGAACACATCTTCAAAAGTGTAATCCTCCCCTTCACTATACTCTGCCATTCCCATTGCAATGACAACCTGTTTTTCAATTTTTTGTTTGTCCATTAGTTCATTGAATTTTTTCTCCAAGTCCTTTCGGTTCTCGAAGTCATTGTTTTCAAGAATTACAACGAACTCATCACCACCTATTCGGAAAACAGGGCTGTGCTTGAACATATCACAGATAATTCCACAGGCCGTTTTAATATATTCGTCTCCCTTTTTATGTCCATGGGTATCGTTGATTTTCTTGAGTCCGTTGATATCAAAGACTGCAACGGCAAAGCTTTCTGCGCTACCTTCTCTGATTTGAATATCCTTCTGACTTTCAAATTCAGCATAAGCGACTTTACTTTTCACTCCTGTTAACGGATCTTTGTATGCAATTTCTCGGGTAGTTTGCAAATCATTTAAATGCTGTTTTTCTCTTTCAAGAGTCTGTTCCAACTCGATTCGATATTCCTCTTTCTCATCATTTACGACGAAGGTCTTCACCATACAGATTCCCAGCATATATCCAATGGTATAAAGTGGAAGAAGCGGGAACCAGAGCTGCACAAACAGGAAAATGGACATTACCATGCCAAACCAGGCAATGGTACGATATCGCTTTTTAATCGGACCTGTTTGTCTGAGATTGATGGTAAAACCAAAGACGGAAATACTAACCAGCAACGCAATCTGAATACCGTGCATCACCCACCTTATGTTAGTTACATGATATCCTCCATTTTCATCAATGGAAAAGATGACCGGTCTGAACACATTCACGAGAACCATAGTCGTAAAGGTCACGAAAAATATTTCTCCCAAACATCTGAGAATCTTACCCCAAATGCTGTGGTCATCGATGTAAATTACAGCATACCGGGTCCAGAAAAGCACGCACAAAGACATTGACCCAAAGTAAAACAATGAATCAACAAAAAGAACCTGTGTGATTTTATAGGCATCAAAAATACCCCAAACAACGTCTGTCATATGAAACAATATAATCGAATACAACAGCTTCTTATAATCTTTCCAGACCTTATTTTCAATTTTATAAAGTGGCTTCAGCAAAATCTCATAGTTCTGCATCACCAGCATCAGAATGGCAAATAACGCTATCCCTGAATAATAAAATGATTCAACCATAACTTTTCCCCCACCTTCTGCATTTCATCCGAACCTGTAATCTTATGAATAATTATAACGCAATTTCGTCATTTATACCATATTCCAGGGGGCTAGTTTTCCGGGCTCCAACGCTCGGCATAGCTCCAATTCAGTTCTTTCGGTGGGTTCTGAATCTGCTTATATCCTTCGTACATTAATTCACACAACTCCTGCGGATCCATCATTCCACAACGTCCACCAAATGCAGGAATCACAATGCTTTTTATATCGTGCTCCAATGCAGTAATTAACGTGGAACGCATAGCCTGGTAAACCACCATTGGCTCTTTGATTGACGATGGAATTCTCATTGTTGGTGTATGAATCAGTTTTATGTTCTTCACACCGGTGTCAATGAGAAAACTGGTTCCCACCGGTTGCTCACCGTAATAATGATCCAAGATATAATTCTGGACTTTACGCGGCAGCTCTCTTCCAAAGTATTTCGTGATGGCCAGGTCGTATCCACCGTCCATCAGGCCATAGGAGTTCGCCGGCGAAACGACACAGTCCACCTCATGGGTATCCATGAAGTGCTGGAAGTCATCTAGGACAATTTCCACATTCGGTTCATCTTTAAAATATAGGTTCCAGAGGTCTGTGATGTGTTTGTTGATGTCTAGTAAATATAGTTTCATGATGCGCCTCCTGAAAAATTTGTAATTTTTAAATTTGTCCGTTCAATATTTAGGTTTATTATAGCATACGTCTTTCGAGTGCTGTAAAAATGAATTCTTTTTGTTTGACACTTTCTTTATATTTCTGTCATTATCAACAAACGCCTAATTATTTCCATCGTTTTTTATAATTATAATGTCTATTCCTTTTATCTAATAAATTTTCCTTATCTCCTCGGAAATTCCATACCTCAACTTAAACGCTTCCAAATCATGCCCATCCCGTATAAACATTACCTCTTTAAATTCGCCGGTATGAATATCGCGAAATCCTGCCACTTGTTCTCCATTGCATATACTGGCTTTTATGATTGGTTCCTTGTTTTCCACATCGTATTTCGGGACTTCTTCTCGTTTTTTCTTACTAAAAAACATTTCCATCACCTGCCGTTTCACTTGGTTCAGCCGACCCTTTTCTCATGCTTTTTCCGTTCAAAATCTCATAGAAACATTTTACCATAACCTGCTTTTTCATTCTACATAATAAAACAAATACCCTACGGTCTTTCCGTAGGATATTTTCTGTTTCGGGCGAACGATTAAGTCGTCTATTTTTTCTTGTTATCCGGTTCCTTTTCGAGCATCACTTCCATCCCCGGCTCAATAAATTCGTCTCCCTCAAAAAAGTGCATTCCTGTTATTGTAAAATAAATCTTCTTCATCATAATCGTATCCTCCTCACCCATTTTCTTAAAGTTTCTGGATGGGTTATTTCCCTCCTCCTAACCCTAAATTACCACGCCGGCTGTCCAATAATACGTACACCATAAATTAAACTTTGTATAACAAACACCGCGCACCCGCATAGCGGGTGGTTGATATTTCGCACGCTTTGCGCGCTCAACAGGGTCACGACCCATAATAAAATACGAGGTCTCAAAAGAGACCTCGATATCATTTTAGGTTATTTATCCGGGGAATAAGATTGCACTTTAATGGTGTAACAAAACTTATTTTTCAAACTCAACCTTTGTATAATATTTGCATCTGTTAAGCATTGTTTTTCTAAAGGCTGCCAGTTCATTTTTATCGGTCAGACCTTCACTTGTAATCCAGTAGTTTGTCTTAATATCATCCAGCCACTCACACCCATCAAACAGGAACAGTTCCACATAAGAAGTATCTTCATTCCCGATTGCATAGGTATTAACGAGACCACTTCCCCCTACACTCATAACTCTGCCATCAGCATTTAAAACTACCGGGATGTACTCTCCGAAATTCAGCGGATCATCAGCCAGACTGTAAACAGTCAGTTCAAATCTGTCTTTAATAATTGAAGAAAATCCCAGTCCATCCTTCGCTCTGTCTTTCAAATTAATTTCTACAGTATCATCCAGATTAACATCCACATTAAGATTAAAATTCCAAGGGCCATTAAGGACGACGTATTCATTGCCTTCCGATGCATTTTCGTCAAAAACCACATCTGACAATAAACCTTTTATTTTTTCTACCTTTAAGTCCAGGCCAAATGAATTCGGTAAGTCATTCATATCATCTATTTTCTCGTTCAGGTTTAATCTTACCAAACCAACATATGTGTGGTCGTCAACCTTATGCCCTTCAAATTCCAACGCATCATATTTGACATTGGAACTAAAGCTATATTGTTCTTCTGTGAATAATTGCAGATTTTCGGTTTCCGGCAATTTTTCTTTAGTATTAATCTCCAGTAGAATGTATAACGCCTGCTTGTTACAATACACTTCTGACAGATTAATCGTAATGCCTTCTGATGCCTTCTGATATTTGTCTTTATTGTTTTCATCTTTCAGCTGTGTACCGATTCCACGATAATCACCTTTATAGTTTACATCTTCACGAACATCTTCAAAAATATATCCGATCAGTGGAATTTTTTTTGCCATCGCCGGATTAGTGATTCCCACTGTCAATACAATAGCAAACACAGCGGCTACACTTCCTATCGCATAAATCGCTTTTTTAAATCTGATGGTTCGTTTATTTTTCTCATGCGACAATACGCTGCTCTTTATTTCCTGGTCTATCTGATCCGTCATTTTCATCTTATCCATCATGTCCTTGTACTTCTTTGTATTCAAGCCCATCCCTCCTCTATTCTTACTTTCAGTAATTCTCGACCTTTTTTCATTCTCATTTTTACAGCTGATTCACTACACTTTAGCATTTCGGCTATCTCTTTGCAGGAATATCCTTCGTAATAATGTAAGTAAATGGCTATCTTATTTTTATCCGGTAATACCATTACCTGTTTAAACAATTCTTTTTCGTCTTCTGAAAATCCCCATTGTGACGCTGCTTCGTTAAACGAATCATCCTCAATGCTTCCGATGTTTCTTTTCCAAAAGCTTTTCACTAAATCCTTGGAATGATTTATAGTGACTCTTATCATCCAGCTTTTTTCATGCTCATCATCTTGAAATTTCTTTTTGCATTGATAACGCTTCATGAAAACTTCCTGAAGAACATCTTGAACATCTTGATTGTTTTTCAGATATGTAAATGCAATTCTGTATAAAGTCGACTTATATTTTTCGTAGATTTGCTCAAATTCCTGAGTACTCATTTTCGCTTTCATCTATCAACCTCCTCATCAATAACACGAATCAAAAGGTTATTTGGTCAATAATTTTTTAAGATTGTTTTATTAAATCGCTCACATAATTCTTCCTCCACATTCGGAGTCTCATATGGTTCCAGCGGTGTAAATATCATTTCTTTTTCTACACCATCATTCGGCTGAATCACTACCGAAAAAGCAGCCCTCCGGCTGCTTTTCTGTTCATCACTTTCTTAATATGGATAAAAATCACAATAACTCTGAATCCATTTAAGGTCCTTCTTTGCATCTCCCTTGTATTGATATACATTCTGATAATATTTTCCATCTCTGAGTTCTACTGCAATGATGTGCAATACATTTTCATCTCTATTATAATCCCACTCATAATCAACTTTTCCTGTTTTTTCCAGGTAATTCTTTCTTGCTGACCATTGTCCTAATTCCGGGGTACCATAGATTGGTCTTCCCAGAACATCCACAGGTAATTCATCATCCTCTAATAACAACTCGGAATTGGAGATTGCAGTTTCGAAATCTTCTTCTGTTGCTTGTACATCTCCGGTATTTACTTCATCTTCAATTGCTTCCGGATCATTGTCCCCATAATTCATTTCAATTAAAGCTTCTTTCGCTTTTTCTTGATCAGCCTTAGACTTGTCAGTCTTGACTTCAAAAAGGGCATTCAATGTATCGGTCTGTTCCTGTCTCTTAATTTCTCCGTTCTTTGCAACATAATATGCAACAGGATTGCTTGTATCAGCTACACCTAAATATACTTTATCGTATCCAAAAACATCCCAATCACTATTTACAGTGGCTACACAGTAGTAAACTCCGTCGATAATATTTGCATTACCCATCCAGTTTTGCGCAAACTGAAATGGAACTAGTCCCTTAATCATTGGAACGATACTAAATGCTTTTCCAGCAAAATCTGTTTTGGTTTTCTCTGTCGGCTCTACTGCAAAAACAACATTTGTAACTCCATCCATGAGCATGCCGTTCAAATCCTGTCTCAGTTTCGCATCCTTTACGTCCTTCGTCGTAACATAACCTAAATAGGTCACCCTATATCCATTGCACTCCTGAACCATAACGTCTTGGGAAGTCTTGCCAAACTTCTTCGCCAGCTCATTGTCTTCGGTTACAATCTGAACGACTTTCTTTGGCGACAAAAGCTTCTTTACGTATTGATATCCACTTACTGTTCCTACTCCAAGTACTGTAATAACTGCCACGGCTGCTGCCGTTCTCATAAATTTATTCATCCTCATATTCGTTTTCTCAGAGTGAACATCTTTATTATCCCAAATATTTTCAAAGATCTGTTCTTTTTCTGAATCATCCAATTTAAGCGCTTCAAATGTATTTTTAATAATTTTAGACATCACTCTAATTCCTCCTTTAACAATTTTTTTGCTTTTTGAAGGTATGTTCTGATGGTGGACTCTGGTTTTCCCCATATGCGAGATATTTCCCGACTATTATATCCCTCATAATAATACAGGTACACCGGGATTTTATATTTATCTGGGAGCTCTAACACTAACGAAAGAAGCTCGTCCTCCCCGGCTGTGCCCTCCCTATAAGCCGCATTTTCTTCTATGTTTTTCCTTTTCCACCACCAGCTTGATACAATATTTTTACAATAATTGGATGTCGTAACGATTAGCCAAGCCTTTAAATGTTCTTCATTCTCATATTCTTTTTTGCTGTTAAGCAATTTTATGAATACTTCCTGAACCGCATCTTTTGCATCGTCCTCATTTTTCAAAAAACTGAAACTGATTCTGAATATTGTATCTACATATTTATGGTAAATTTCCGAAAATAACTCTTTGTCCGTACGTAACAATTCACTATTCATTTTTTACCTCCTTCATAATAGATACAAATCAAACAGGAAATGTGTCGAGGTATTTTGAAATTTTTTCAAAATATCCCGACACACTTATTTTACCACATGTATTTTTCACATCATTCAAGATATCTTACCGAAAGATTACTTAGTTCCCCTACAATTCTTTCATTGTTCAATTTTCTTGCAACCGGCATAAAGTTTGAAATTGTTTCCTGAGCTCTTCTCTTTATTTCTCCTTCATCCATATACTCTACTGTTCGCATATTATGGAGTCGTTCCGCCAGCTTTATGATTGCACATTCTTCATCACCCAGACCGCCTGCCTCAATATCATATTCCTTTAATCTTATGATAATTTCTGCAACATCCTTTGGCAATTTTTTCTGGAGTTCTTTCGCCGTAACCTCTGTCTTTCGGAACACATCACAAAACATTCCTGCATAAACCACTTTAGCTTCTGCTCCCATTTGCAAAAGAAGCAATGAGACATGAAGTAAATGGGTAATATATTCATCCCCCGAATATCTTTTCCTATTCCCGTACAACTTCTGACAGAACTTATAAGCATTTTCTAATTCTGAAATGTCCATTCGGTTTTCAAGCATCTTTTCTTTTAGCATTTTAACTAAAACTTCTTTGGGCGCGTGTTCGTTAATCTTTTCATAAAAAGCATAATAACTTTTAAACGCCTTAATGAATCCACCATGGGATTCCCATCCATACTGAATCGCCACATCAAGAATTTTATCCCCTTCAAGAATTGCCTCCGAAGCGTGAATAATCTTCCGTTCCTTGACATATTCCATAACAGAAATATTCATTTCCTGCTTGAACTCCCTGGCAAAATGAAATCTCGAATAGCCCGCATAGTCTGCGATTTCCTCGATGCTCAGTTTCCGTGTAATATTTTTTTCAATATAAATAAGGCTCTCTGTTATGATTTTTTTCTCCATATGGCTTTCCTCTCATACTCTGATTTCCTTCCAAATAACTTTCACTAAATCTTCAAAATCAACTTCCTTAAGAGAAATACCACGAATTACAGTAACCGATGCCTGAGATCCTGAATTTCCACCGGTATCCATAAGCACAGGAATGTAGCCTGTCAGAATTGAAAACTTTTGCAACGCATTTTCAAATCCATTAATGATTGACCCTGTAAACGTAGCTGAAATCATTAATAACAGCAGCCAAGGCATACGGGATTTCCACATACAATTCACTTTGGAATATAGTCCGTGAATGGTTTTAAAAAGGCTAACAGTTTTTCCGTAGTCTCCTCTGCGCTGCAAGGCATGTCATTACCAATCCACCATTCTATTACTCCTAGAAGTCCATTGACCAGGAACTGTGATGCTATATCATGTGATATGGCAATTTCTTCTGGTATCACTTCCATAGCTATTGCAACTTGTTCTAGCAGAGCATTCGTGAACTTTTTTCTAAACATTCCATACTTATCATTTTTATGAATCAATTTGTACAAATCTATGTGTTCCTCTAAATAGAAAAAAACCTTTCGCATGGCCTCTTCCTGAAGATGAATTTCTTCATTAGCACTACAATGTGATAGGAGTTCATCAATGTATATATCAATACATTTTTCAAAAATATCATACTTGTCCAGAAAATGAAGATACACAGTTCCTCTGTTAATATCCGCTCTTTCAGCAATATCATTCACTGTAATCTTTTCAAATCCCTTTTCTTTAAGTAGAACCATAAAGGTTTCTAAAATCAGTTTTCTTGTACGCTGTACCCTTCTATCCATAATCCTCCTGTTAATCAACATTTTTACTATTTTGTTCAGTTTTCAACATCTGCACATTTTTAACGATTGTTTCCGATTATCTATACTTATATGATTAGGATATCAAACACGTATTAATTATTCAACACGCATATAGTAAAGGAGAAATCACACTATGAAGATATTAATATTTGGAAGAGGCGTAATTGGTTCACAATACGGATGGGCCTTCGAACAAGCTGGACACACAGTAGATTTTTATGCCAGAAAAGGAAAAAAAGACGTCTATGCACAAGGCATAAACGCCACGATTTACGACGGAAGAATTAAGGATTACCGAAAATTTCACTGGAACAATTGTATCATAGATGAAATCCCTATACCAAACGAATACGATTTAATTTTCCTAAGTGTGAACCCGGAACAGGTTCCGGCTGCCATGGATTATTTAACTTCCAAAATCGGAAATGCCACCTTGCTCTTCTTCTGTAACTACGGACGAAATGTCTACGAAGCAATCGGTTCCATTCCTTCCAATCAAGTCGTATTTGGTTTTCCCGGTGCCGGTGGGGGATATGAAGGAAACGACCTCTATGGAATTTTATTGAAGTCCGTGGAAATCGGTTGCACCGGTACGGTCCCATCTTCCAGAGAACAAGAAGTCATAAACCTATTCAAAAGCGCCGGATTCAAAATTTCCATGCAAAAAGATATTGAACAATGGCTTTTCATCCATTATCTTATGAATGCTGCCATGGAAGGAGCAGCTGTAGAAGCAGGTGGATTTCGCGAAGCAATTTCCTCAAGCGAAGCACTCTCTCACATGGTCCTGAACATACGAAAAATGACTCCATACCTTAAGGCAAAAAACTTCAAAAAGAATGGGCTTCTGATTGCCATGAGCATACTTCCCCCAAAGTTCATGGGAGTTGTCATGAAAAACCTGATATACAAACCCGGAAGTCCTATGCACATGGCTCAAAGTCATAACCATTTCAAGCCAGGATATGCCATAGAAGAAATCAAGAAAGACGCCAAAAACCTTGGTATTATTTTAGACCTCTAAATGCTTTCAAGTCTTTTAGCATATTGTTTCAATCAGCCTATTTGGTCATTTTCATTTCCAACATCAACTCTCTCTTAAATATCTTTGAAAAGGCAAAACGTACAAAAGGCTGTATAAAAAACATCTGCGAAGATGCATTAGCGCGACAGCGCGACATAAGTGCAGCTATGCTGCACGAATGGCACCGCGATAAATCTGATTTTGCAGCGTTAATTACTAGAGGTTTACGTGTTTTTGCAATTCCATTTTAACATTTTCTTAACCCCTATTTCAGTTTACCGTAATCTTCATCTGATACGGCTTCCAGCCATTCATTGCTTGTTTCTTCCCCTGCAACCTCTATTGCAAGATGAGAGAACCATGAATCCGGTGCTGCTCCGTGCCAGTGCTTTACTTCTGCAGGAATGTTAATCACTTTGCCCGGAATCATCTCCACAGCTTCCTTGCCCCATTCCTGATAATATCCTCTTCCTCCGATACATAGTAACATCTGTCCGCCACCGCTCTTTGCATGATGGATATGCCAGTTATTACGGCATCCCGGTTCAAAAGTCACATTAAATACCGGTACTTGCTCTGTTGAAACGGGAGCAAGATAACTTTGACCTACAAAGAACTGTCCGTAAGGATTTTCATCCCCTATCGGGAAGACAATCGAGTTCTGATATTTATCTTTTTCTGTGAGTTTCGGAACTTCTTCATCCCATACTTCTTTTGCCAGGCGAAATACTGCCCAGCCCTTCGGCCAGCCTACGTACATGGTGGCATGTGTGATTATCGCTGCGATTTCTTCCTTAGTTACCCCATGTGCCTTCGCATTCTTAAGATGATATGTCAAAGAAGAATCCGTTATTCCGGAAGCCATAAGTGAAACCACCGTGATAATACATTTGTTTTTTACGTCAATTGCTTCTTCATTCCATACCTCACCGAACAGCACATCATCATTTAAATGTGCGAACATCGGTGCAAATTCCCCAAGCTGATTTCTTCCTGCTGTCTGCACTATTTTTTCTTTCATCTTATTTCTCTCCTCTCAAAATCTTTTGTGTGCCCGTGGTCCACACACGTTTCAACTGATGAAGATTTCTGTCTATGTAACTATTGGCAACGCATCACCATCTTCTACATACTCGCTTTAATTATTTGTTTTACTTCATCTTTTGATAAAACTTTATATCCACCTTCAAGAATAAGTGTTCCTTCAGTAATTCCATCAATCATATCTTCAGTCGCACCCAATTCAGATATTTTTAATGCAACGCCAATCTGTTTCATCCAATTTTCCATTGCCTGAAGTCCTTCCTCTGCAATCTGCTCATCAGTCTTTCCTTCTGCACAAATTCCCCAGACTTCTGTTGCAAATCTTTTAAATTTATTCAGACCATAAGGCATAATAAATCTATAATATGGTAGCGATACCGCAGATAAAGTCATGCCGTGTGTTGCATCAGTATAGGCTCCTACTGACTGTCCTATCATGTGAACCATCCAATCTGTCGTTTTACCTCTTGAAATAAGAGTGTTTAATGCCCAAGTTGCCGTCCACATAATATTAGAACGTGCTTCATAATCTTCTGGATTTTCGATTGCAATTAATGAACTGTGAATCACCGACTTCATCAACGCCTCTGCTATATAGTCGCTTGTGTTATCATCATCGCCGGAAAAATACTGTTCACAAATGTGATTGAAGATATCATAAATACCTGCTACCATCTGTCTTTTTGGAAGTGAAAATGTATACTTCGGATTGAGGATAGAAAACTTTGGCATGACCTCTTCACCAAATACATGACCTATTTTCAGTTTCTGTTCATGATTTGTTATAACAGCTCCGCCATTCATCTCAGAACCTGTGCCTGCCATTGTAAGAATACATCCAACAGGAACTATTTCGCATGTAGGTTCTTCAAATCTGATATAGTACTTATCCCATGGATCTTCATCACAATTTACAGATACTGAAACTGCCTTTGCGTAATCACAGCAGGAGCCACCGCCCACTGCAAGCAATAAATCCGCGTTATTATCTTTGGCTAGTTTAACTCCCTCTCTCAGTTTTTCAACAGTAGGGTTTGGCATAACACCGGCATCTTCAATTATGTTCTTTCCGTTATCTTTAAGAATCTTAATAATCTCATCATAAAGACCGTTTTTCTTTATAGAACCTCCTCCATAAATGAGCTGAATATTCTTTCCGTACTTTGGTAATTCCTCGTTTAAGTATTTCAGAGAATCATCTCCAAAATAAAGTTTTGTCGCATTTTTGTAACTAAAATTTCCTAACATTTTTGTACCTCCATTTATTTTAATTCTAATTTTAATATTACATTTTTATTCCCTAATAATGATTTCAATTCTGATTCTGATAAGTTGATTGTTCCAAGTCTCGTGTAATCCCACGTATTAGAACCATAGAACATTACAATCTGATCATCAGAATACAAAACGATATCTCCGGGCTTTGTAGTGATGTTTTTATCATTGCTTGGAAGAGTCTTCCCAATAGAACCGACCTGTTCAAAACCACCATACTTAGACATCTTAATTACTATCGATTTATCTTTTAGCAACTCTTTCAGTGCTTTTACCGAATCATTGTCTTTCCAAGTTACCGATATTTCTTTTCCATCAATTGTCATTACAATCTTTTTACTCTGATTTTCTGTAGTACCGTTACTTGTTTCAGAATTGTTTTTCGCTTTTACTATTACAGTTATTTTACATTTCAGTTTCTTCTTACCTACCTTAGCAGTGATTGTACTTTTCCCTGCTTTCTTTCCTGTGACGACACCTTTTTTGTTTACAGTGACAACACTCTTCTTAGAAGACTTCCATGTTACTTTTTTCTTTGTCCCTTTAACTTTTAACTTGTAACTTTCTCCAACATGAATCGTCACTTTAGTCTTATTTAGTTTCACTTTTGCTGATGTCTTGATATTCCCTAGTGTTAGCAGAATGCCAATGGCCAATAACATCATAAGTATTTTTTTCTTGCTTTTCATCTTAACGCCTATCCCTCCTCGTCAGTTTCCCATGACAGGATACCTGTTTTAACAGCCTCCTCATATCTTGAGATTTTAAAGTTAAGTCTGTCCATGGTAGCCTGATATTTGTCGAGTTGCTTTTGAACTTCATTCTTTGCCTCCATCAACAGATTCTTTCTGGCTTCTAACGTTTCATCTCCCTGCTGATAAAGTTTTACGTATTCAATCAACATTTCTACCGGGACTCCTGCACTTCTCATGCAGACTGCATTTTCTACCCACGCAATATCTTCTTCTTTGTAATCTCTGATTCCACCCGGAGTGCGATTCACTTCAGGGATTACTCCCACACGTTCATAATACCGTAATGTATCCGGTGTGATATCAAACTTTTCACATACCTCTTTAATCGTCATTTAAGCTCCCTCCTCGTTATGGATTTGCTCTGCAATTACCTTTGTTGATTCGATTATACTACTTAGAGTTAACTCCAAGTCAATAGCTTTTTTTTGCAAAATTAAAGAACCCCAGAAATCATTCTGAGGTTCTCTCTTAATTACTCATTTCGCCACCTTTAAAGCAACTCCCTGATTCTCTTCTTATATCCCAAAAACTTTTCTGTAAATGTAAAATCAACTGTTCTTGGTCTTTCTTCATCAACAACAATTTCTTCTACAATTGTTGCCGGACTTCCCTTCATGATATAAATTCTGTCCGAAAGCAGGATTGCTTCATC
This sequence comes from Eubacterium sp., assembly GCA_016292095.1. Taxonomy (GTDB): domain Bacteria; phylum Bacillota; class Clostridia; order Lachnospirales; family Lachnospiraceae; genus Eubacterium_G. Next base: position 16,921 of record JAEFAB010000055.1, read on the forward strand.
CATGTCATGGGTTATGAATAATGATGAAAGTTTAATATCTTTCATCATATCAAGATACCACTGCTGCATTGAGGCACGCGTTATGGTATCCAAAGCACTGAACGGTTCATCAAGAAGTGCCACTTCCTTGTTACATAAATAAGTTCTAAGAAGTGCCACACGCTGTCTCATTCCTCCGGACAATTCTGAAGGATATTGCTTCTGAGTCCCATCAAGACCAAAATGTTTAAATTCTTTTCCCGCTATCTCCAATGCCTTTTTCTTAGGCACATGCTCTAGCAAAAGGGGAAGTGCTGCATTTTCTATGACTGTCTTATGAGGAAGCAACAAATCTTTTTGAAGCATATAGCTTAGATAACCATTTTTTCCGGTGATATTGATTCCGTCTTCATCTGTTTTGGAATACAACATCACATTTCCCGAATCAGGAGAAGTAAGACCGGAAAGTACGTTAAACAATGTTGTCTTTCCGACTCCGCTTACTCCCAGGATGCTGACAAGTTCTCCTTGATTTAAAGTGATGTTGATATCCTTAATGACTTGCTTATCACCATAGGATTTTGAAATATTATTTACAGTTAAGATTGTTTTCATATTAATGCCTTTCCAAAGCTAAGCACAAACTCCCGGACTTTATTCCGGAAGGTACTCGTTTGTGAAACCAAAACCTGCAGGAATTTCATCGGACAATTTATTGTCAGACAACCATTTATAAAAAGTATCCCATCTTGTCTGGTCGATATATCCCCACTGTTCCACTTCTGCCTTATATTCAGGCGATAACCACTCCTGGCTTTCCTTAACCAGGTCAATGCTAAGCTCAGGCACCTGCTTTACAAGAATCTCTGCAGCTGCATCAGGATCATTGATTGCATATTCATAACCTTTCTTTGTTGCACGAAGGAATGCCTTAGCAACCTCTGGATTTTTTTCAAGCCAGTCTGTATTAGAAACAATTACAGGGCTGTAAAAATCAAATGCAGGATTTAAATCCTTAAAGAACATTGTGTTCGTATCAAGTCCCGCCTGCTTTGTGGAAATTCCTGCCCATGCATAATAAATCCATATTGCATCGATGTCCTGCTGCAAAGCAGCTGCTTCATTTTCCACGTATTCCGGAATCAGGTTCACCTTTGAAAAATCTCCGCCATCCGCTTCAACAATATTCTTCATCATTGCCTTTTCAACAGGAAGATCCCATGTTGCATAATTCTTTCCCTCTAAATCCTTAGGAGAATTGATTTTATCCTCCTTAAGAGAAATAATACCGGAAGTATTATGCTGAATCATTGCAGCAACAGCTGTGATTGGAATTTTTTCCTCTGATGTAAATACCGGTGCAAGATAATCCTGGAAGTCCACACCAAACTCTGCCTGTCCACTTGCAACCATTGTTGTTGCTCCATCTTCTGGTGGCTGAACGATATTTACTTTAAGACCTTCTGCTTCATAATATCCTTCATTTAACGCCACATAGAACCCTGTGTGGTTTGTGTTCGGTGTCCAGTCAAGAACAAGGGTAATCTCTTTAAGATTATCATTTTTACTCTCTTTTTTATCCTCTTTTCCACAGCCAAAAAGAGATAACGACATTGCTGTTATCATTAATATTGCTACTAAAATTTTATTCTTTCTCATTGTTTTATTCTCCTACATCATCATTAAATATTTCAAGTTTAGTTTTTCTGAGCCCACGGCATAGCCCTCTTCTGGAATCCGCTCACAAGCGCCATAAGTACCAGACTGATTGCTGATACGAAGAATATTACCGCAAACATTTTATCATAAGCCATTGATTTCTTAACCCGGGTCATATAAACCCCAAGCCCTGAGAAGCCACCAAGCCACTCGGAAATCACAGCACCCACTACCGAATAAGCTACCGCGATTCTTACTCCTGAAAAGAATTCCGGAAGCGCTGCCGGAAATTTCACATACTTAAATATCTGCCATCTTGTAGCTTTCATAGAGTGCATTAACTTGATCATATCTTCATCAACAGATTCAAGTCCATCAAGCAACCCAACCGCCATTGGGAAAAATGACACTAACACCACAAGGATTACCTTTGGTGTCATCCCATATGAAAACCATAAGATCAGCAACGGTGCGATTGCTACCGCCGGTATCGTCTGACTGATTACAAGGATTGGATAAAGCCCCTTCTTAACGATTGGGAATGTATCCATCAAAACTGCACATACAAATCCCAAAAGGATTCCGAAGAACAGTCCCAAAACAGCTTCCAACAAAGTTACTCCGGCATGTTCCATCAACAGCGAAAAATCTGTGACGAAAGCATTTACTACCATAATTGGGGAAGGCAACATATATCCCGGTACCCATTCGAAAGTACAGGCAGTCTGCCATAAACCAAGTAATAATATTATCACGACAACCGGCACAATATTACTTTTTTTATTCATTGATTACTCCTTTGCATCTCATGCCAGTTTTAATCATCTAAGTGATGCTTTGAAGTCTTCTTTTCAATGGTAAGAATATCACCTTCCGGTTTATAACCGATCTTCACATAGCTCATAACACTTGGTGCGCCGGCCTTAACCGCGATATACTGGCACTGCTTTACGATTTCCATAAGCTGCTCGTAATCGCCTTCCATAGCAGTTTCGCATGGTCCTACATAATAAGTAACCCCTGTACTTTTGATGTAGTCGATTACCTCATCGACAACTCTTACTACCTCTTCGTCTCCCTGCACTGCAGGCAAAACCTGAATTGCTACATTTGCATTCATTTCGTTTCCTCCTAAATCTTTAAATTTTCTCGTTGACATACAAAGAAACTCACTTCTTTACGAAGTGAGTTTCTAAATTCTGCATGTATATCAATATAATGCGTTGCATAATATTCCGCACATCTTATACACAATCTGTCAACTCCCTCCGCCGGCATTATCCGGATCAGGTAATAGGATTGACGGCAGGTCTATGCCATCTCTCAGCCTAATTCCTTAAGCACTCCCGTTATAACAGTGGTCATTATAGAATTATTATTGTAATTTGTCAACTAGACTTCTCGTCATTGTCTTCCTCGTCCCTTTTTCAACAATTGTTCCCGAACAATAATCAATTCTTCAATATCAGATTTTTTTATCTTTTTTACAAAAACAAATTGTTCTATTTTTTCAAAGCAAAACTCTTTTGC